>JALZFC010000012.1 GCA_030861725.1 Actinomycetota bacterium
GCGCGCCCCTGCCCCGCCGCGCGGGTCCGCTCGCGCGGCGGCTGGAGCTCGTCTCGCCGGCGCTGCAGGACTCGGTCGAGACGTGGGTCGAGCGGGGCACGTCGGAGGGGAGGCCTCCCCGGCGGGTCACGCTCCAGGCCCTCTACCAGCAGAGGATCTACCGGCTGCTCGCGCGCAGGCCGGGCCTCGCGCGCAGGGTCACGTCACGGCTCGAAGGGAAGTTGCGGCGAGACGCCGCAGCCAGCGTGACGGCGGGCGCGAAGCTGCGCTCGCTCGTGACGCCGTTGAAGCCCCCGGTCCGGCTGAAGACCGGTCCCGCCGAGCCTGCCGGGAAGCTGCTGCGCTACTACAAAGGGGCCGAGCGCAGGTTCGGCGTCGAGTGGGAGGTCCTCGCCGCCGTGAACTACGTCGAGACCAAGTTCGGCCGGGTACGGTCGAGCAGCTCGGCCGGAGCCCAAGGGCCGATGCAGTTCCTGGCGTCGACGTGGGAGGCGTACGGGCTCGGCGGTGACGTCCACGATGCCCGTGACGCGATCCTCGGCGCGGCGAACTACCTGCGGGCCTCGGGGGCCCCGAACGACTACCGGGCCGCGCTCTACGCGTACAACCACTCGGATGCGTACGTGGACGCGGTGCTGCTGTATGCGGACCGCATGAAGCGCCGCCCGGCGAGCTATTACGAGTACTACTCGTGGCAGGTGTTCGTGATCACGACGAAGGGAGACCTGAGGCTGACGGGGCCGGGCTCCCGCTAACATCGCAGCGTCGCGAGAGTGGCGGAATTGGCAGACGCGCCGGCTTTAGGTGCCGGTGTCTTCGGACGTGGGGGTTCGAGTCCCCCCTCTCGCACCCAACGATAGAGCGGCGTGGTCCCCCGCGACCGTGGGAGCTCTGGCAGTGCTGTTGGTTGCCGCTCCCTCAGCTCATGCGATCGACATACCTTTCGGCACATCGCACGTCATCGACGGCCACGATGAGGACCTGCCGGATCAGAGCGAAGACAGCGGCGTCGTCGGCCTGTGCACCCCGTTTCAGTGCACCGGCGTAAGGGTGATCGAGCGGACAGATCTCGCTTGGCGCGACACCCCGACCACGCTCACTGTGCGGGGTGTGGTTTGCGTCAGGGAACCCACCGCGCCCTGCAGCCTGGACGGCATTCCGTTCACCGGCGTCAGGATCACCCAGATGGTAAGGGACACGCCGGAGGTATCGGCACGGATATCGGCTTACGTCCAAATTTGCTTCTGGGTGCTGGCGCCGCCGGACGCGCCGACGGGCTGCAACCCCGCGCTGCCGGCGACCGACGCGGTATCGACCCCCGACAGCGAGGCGCTCGGGGGGGCATTCCCACAGAGCGTCGGTCTGGGCTTCTCGGGCTAGCGAGAGGGTCCGCGCGCGCGTCTGACGCGCGGCGGCGGCCGCGATCTTGATGGGGGTGATGGTTCCGCGATGCACCATCACCCCCATCAACCCCATCACCGTCGCCTCGCCGCGGCGAGCCAACTATGGTCGGAAAGACATGACCGACTACGCGCCCGAGCTCGCCGCCGCACGGGAGTTCGCCCTCGCCGGCGGCAAGGTCGCTCTCGGCCACTACCGGACGCAGCTCTCCTCGAAGCGCAAGGCCGACGGGACGTGGGTCACCGAGGCCGACTGGGCCGTCGAGGCGCAGATCCGGCTCCGCATCGCCCGCGCGTTTCCGGACCACAACGTTCTCGGCGAGGAGGAGGGCCTGACGGCCGCGGGCGGAGGTCCCTCGCGGGCAGGCGCGCCCACCTGGGTCGTCGACCCGATCGACGGCACGAACAACTACATGGCCGGCATCCCGATCTGGGCGACGCTCGTGGCGCTGCGCGTGGACGGCCGCAGCGTCGCCGGCGTCGTCCACGCGCCCGCCCTGGGCGAGATGTACGACGCGGCCGTGGGAGCGGGGGCCCGGTGCAACGACGCGACGATCCGCGTGGACACGCGCGCCGACCTCGCCACGGCGACGCTCGTGTTCGCAAGCGCGCAGGGCTGGCGCGAGACCGAGCGCGCCGCCGGGTTCGACGAGCTCGTCCGCAGGGCGTGGCGCAGCCGCGGGTTCGGCGACTTCTGGGGCCACATGCTCGTCGCGCGCGGAGCGGCGCACGTGATGGTCGAGCCCGACCTGTCGGTGTGGGACGTCGCGGCGCTGCAGCCGATCGTCGCCGAGGCCGGCGGTCGGATCACCGACCTCGACGGGAACGAGTGGACCGACCGCGGCGGCTGCGTCACGAGCAACGGCGCGCTGCACGACGAGGTCCTGCGGCTGCTGCAGCCTGCCTAGGGCGACAGCCGGACCACCGACCAGCCGTCGCCGCTCCGCTCGTAGAGGAAGCGGTCGTGCAGCCGGTCCGGCCGTCCCTGCCAGAGCTCGATCGCGCCCGGCGCCACGAGCCAGCCCCCCCAGTGCGGGGGCCGCGGGACGTCTCCGTCGGCATGCTCGCGCGTCAGCTCCTCCAGCCGCCGGTCGAGCTCGTCGCGCGACGGGAGCCGGGCGCTCTGGTGCGACGCCCACGCGCCGAGGCGGCTGGCGAACGGCCGGGTGGCGAAGTAATCGTCGGACTCCTCCGGCGGCACCTTCTCGACGCGGCCCTCGACGCGCACCTGCCGCTCGAGGCGCGGCCAGTGGAAGACGAGCGCCGCGACCGGGTTCGCGAGGAGCTCGCGGCTCTTGCGGCTCTCGTAGTTCGTGTAGAAGACGAAGCCCCTGTGGTCGAACCCCTTCAGCAGGACCATCCGCGCCGACGGACGGCCGTCGGGCGTCGCCGTCGCGAGCGTCATCGTGTTCGGGAGCAGGAGCCCCGCCGCGAGCGCGTCCTCCATCCACCGGCGGAACTGCACGATCGGGTCGGGATCGAGGTCGTCCGGCTCCAGCGGCGTGACGGCGTGGTCCCGCCGGAGCCGCGCGATCGACTCGTTGAGCTCCGGGAACTCCTCCGGGCCGGTCATCCGGAGGCGTCGAGCATCCCTGCGAGAGCGCGGAACGCCCTGCCGCGGTGGCTGAACCGCAGCTTCTCCGCGAGCGGGATCTCGCCCATCGTCCGCGTCTCGCCTGCAGGGACCACGTGCGGGTCGTATCCGAACCCCAGCGTCCCCCGGCCCTCCAGGACGACGCGGCCCTCGCACGACCCCGACGCGACCAGCTCCCGGCCGCCCGGCTCGACGTACACCGCGACGCAGCGATAGCGGCACGTCCGCTCGTCCTCCGGCGTCCCCTCCAGCGCGGCGACGAGCTTCGCGTTGTTCGCGTCGTCGGTCGCGCCGTCTCCCGCGTAGCGGGCCGACCGCACGCCGGGATCCCCGCCGAGCGCGTCCACCTCGAGACCGGAGTCGTCGGCGATCGCCGGGAGCCCCGTCGCGTGCGTCACCGCACGCGCCTTCGCCAGCGCGTTCTGCTCGAACGTGTCGAACGGCTCCTCGAGCTCGAGGCCGGGGGCGACGTCGTCCACCGGGACGAGGTCGAGGCCCGGCAGCAACGCCGCGACCTGCTCGGCCTTGTGACGGTTGCGCGACGCGAGGACGGCCTTCACCCCGCGGCCGGTGCCCCCAGCGCGCGCGCCTGGTGCGACGTGAGCTGCGCGATCCCGTTCGTCGCGAGATCGAGCAGCCGGTCGAGCTCGGACCTCTCGAATGCCCCCTGCTCCGCCGTCCCCTGCACCTCGACCATCTTCCCGGCACCGGTCATCACGACGTTCATGTCGACCTGCGCGGTCGAGTCCTCCGCGTAGTTGAGGTCGAGGCAGGGGACGCCTTCGACGATCCCGACGCTGATCGCGGAGACGGAATCGAGCAGCGGCGACGAGTTGACCAGCTCCTGCTCCTCGAGCCACCGGAACGCCTCCGCGAGCGCGACGAACGCGCCGGTGATCGACGCGGTGCGCGTCCCGCCGTCGGCCTTCATGACGTCGCAGTCGAGCCACACGGTCCTCTCGCCGAGAGCGCTCATGTCGGTCACCGCGCGCAGGGAGCGCCCGATCAGCCGCTGGATCTCCTGCGTGCGGCCGGAGGGGCGCCCCTTGTTCACCTCGCGCGGCACGCGTTCGGTCGTCGCACGGGGGAGCATCGAATACTCCGCGGTCACCCAGCCCTTGCCGCGCCCCTGCATCCAGCGCGGCACGCTCTGCTCGACCGTCGCGGTGCAGATGACCTTCGTCTCCCCCATCTCGACCAGGCACGACCCTTCGGCGTACGACATGAAGCCGAGCTGCATCGAGACGGGCCTCAGCTCGTCCGGCGCGCGCCCGTCGAGCCGGGTCATGCCCCCACCTCGTAGACCGCGCCGTCGGCGGCGAGCTCGACCGGGACGTCTCCGGCCTCGCGCCGCGCTTGGGCCAGCGACTGCTCGAGGTCGCGGTCCACCGGGAGGTGCGTGAGCACGAGTCGCCGCACTCCGGCCTCGCGCGCGATCCTGCCTGCCTGCGCGGCCCTCAGGTGTCCCTCCCACAGCTCGTCGGAATCCTGGTTCGACGCCTCGCACAGGAACAGAGCGGCGTCGCCGGCGAGCCCCCGGAAGTCCGCACCCTCACCGGAGTCCGCAGAGTACGCGAGCACGCCGGCGGCCGACTCCACGCGGACCCCGACGGTCTCGGGGGGGTGGGCCATCGAGAAGAACCGGATCGTCGCTTCCCCGAAGGTCATGCTCGACCCGCCTGCGACGGCGGTCGTGACGAACGCGTCGGAGAGGTCGTCGTACGCGCTCAGGAGGTCGATCGTCTCGGCCGGCGCCCACAGCGGGATCTCGGGCAGGCGTCCTCCCGGGCCGAACAGCAACGCGTGCTGGAGCTGGTACACGTCGGTCGCGTGGTCCGGATGCCGGTGCGTCAGCACGACGCCTTCGAGGTCCTCGAAGCGGCAGTGGCGCAGCAGGTTCTGCCACGTACCGGCTCCCGCGTCGAGCCAGAGCTTGTGGCCGTCGATCTCGAGGAGGTAGCCGGAGCACGCGCGCTCGCGCGTCGCGAACCGCGCCGAGCTCCCCAGGACCGTCACGCGGAACGTCACCGGTCCGCCCACGGCCGGTACTCGACCTTCTGGAACTCGGGGCCGAGGAACCGCGTGCCGAGCTCGCTGGAGATGCCCTCCTCGCTCGAGACGATGAACCGGTGCTCCCCCAGCGCGTCGCCGGGCTTGAGCAGGTCGTCGTCGCGCAGCTTCGCGTACACGTCCGCGGCCGTGACCTCGGCGCTCGACACCAGGACGACCTCCTCTCCCATGACGTAATGGATCATCCCCGAGAGCAACGGGTAGTGCGTGCACCCGAGGATCAGCGTGTCGACGCCCGCGTCCTTCAGCGGGTCCAGGTACTCGTGCGCGACCTCCAGCAGCTCGTCCGACGCCTGGTCGCCGTGCTCGACGAACTCGACGAAACGCGGGCACGCCCGGCTGAACAGCGTGACGTTGGCCTTGGTCGCGGCTACGGCGTCATCGTAGGCGTTCGACCTCACCGTCGCCTCGGTGCCGATGAGGCCGATCCGGCGGTTCCTCGTCGCCGCGATCGCGCTGCGCACGGCGGGATCGATCACGCCGATGACCGGGACGTCGTACCGATGGCGCGCCTCCGACAGCGCGTTCGACGCCGACGTGTTGCACGCGATCACGACGAGCTTCACGCCCTGCTCGACGAGCAGGTCCATGATCTGGAACGTGAACCTGCGGACCTCCTGCGCGCTGCGGGGGCCGTACGGGCAGCGCGCCGAGTCTCCGAAATACACGAGGTCCTCGTGAGGCAACAGGTCGATGACCGCCCGGGCGACCGTGAGGCCGCCGACGCCCGAGTCGAACATCCCGATCGGCCGGTGCGCGCCCTCGGCTACCACCAGAGCACTTCTTCGACCTGCGTCTCGGCGGTCTCGATGTCCTGCGTCCACGCCTCCGTCGAGAGGTATTTCCAGCCCCCGTCCGCGAGGAGGCACACGACGTCACCGCCGCCGTCGGCCGACACACGCTCGGCGACCCTCTGCGCGACCCAGATCACGGCTCCGGCGGAGATGCCGGCGAAGATCCCCTCCTTGGTGAGCAGCGCGCGCGTCCACAGGATGGACTCGCGCGCGGCGCAGAAGACCTTGCCGTCGATCGCGTCGGGGTCGAACAGCGGGGGTATATAGCCCTCCTCGAGCGAGCGCAGCCCGTAGACCGTCTCGCCGAGCTTCGGCTCCGCGGCGACGACCTTGATCGACGGATCGTGCTCCCTCAGGCGCCGTCCGACGCCCATCAGCGTGCCGCCGGTCCCGAGGCCGGCGACGAAGGCGCGGAGATTGCCGTCCGCGAGGTCCTCGACGATCTCGCGCCCGGTCCCGTGATAGTGCGCATCCGCGTTCGCGCGGTTCCCGTACTGGAACGGCATGTAGTACGAGTCGTCGGCCGCCGCGATCTCCTGCGCCAGCGCGACCGCGCCGTTGCTGCCCTTCGCGCCGGGCGAGAAGACGATGTCGGCGCCGAACGCCCGCAGCATCTGCACGCGCTCCGAGCTCGCGTTGTCGGGCATGACCGCGGTGAAGCGATAGCCTCTGGTCGCGCAGACCATCGCGAGCGCGATCCCCGTGTTCCCGGACGTCGGCTCGAGCAGGGTCACCCCCCCGTGCATCTCGCCGGAGGCCTCGCCGGCCTCGACCAGCGCAAGCGCGATGCGGTCCTTCATCGACCCGGTGGGATTCTCGCCCTCGAGCTTGACCCACAGCCGCACGTTCGGGGCGGGACTGAGACGCGGGACCTCTACCAGAGGCGTGTTCCCGATCGTCTCGAGGATCGAGCCGTACCTCACTCCGGAGAGGAGCCGCCTGCGACCGAGGGGAGAAGCGAGACTGTGTCGCCCTCGGAGACCTTCGTGTCGAGCTTGTCGAGGTAGCGCGCGTCCTCGTCGTTCACGTAGACGTTGACGAAGCGGTGGAGCTCGCCGGACTCGGTCATCAGCTGGGACCTGAGCCCCGGATACCGGTTGTCGAGCTGGTCGACGATCGCCCCGATCGTGCCGGGCTCGACCTCGACGACACTGGCGTTGTCGGTGAACTTGCGGAACACCGTGGGGATGCGCACGGATACGGCCACGAGCAGTCTCCTCTTGTCGGGTAAGGGGAAGCCTATAGAAGGCCTAACCGATCACGACCACAGGTATTTCTACGACGTCACCCTCCTCGTCGGCCGGGAAGGCCTTGTTGATCAGGAATGCCCTGATGGATGGAGGCTCTTCCGCCAGTGAGACGATGATGTACGGCACCACCTCGACGGCGTCCTTGACGTCGGTCGGCGAGGGATACGCCTCCGTGTGCGTGTGCGAATGGAATATGCCGCCGAGGTCCCACTGGTTCGCTCTCATGGTGTTCTCCGCCGCGAGCTGCTCCTTGCCGTGGATCGCGTAACGCACGGGGCTGTTCTTCGTGTTCGTCGTGGGGAAGACCTTGACGATCTCGCCGTCCTTCTGTGCCAGGAGGCCACAGCCCTCCTTCGGGTACCACGCCCGGCAGTGCTCGATCATCTCGTCGGCGAGCGCCCTCGTCATCTGCAGATCCGGCTTGTCCATCTAGGTCACGCTTATCCTGCCGCCGTCGACCAGGCGCCCTATAACCGCCGCCTCGTCGACCCCGCCCTCCTCCAGTGCCGCGAGCAGCGCCTCCCGGGAGCCCTCCGCGGCGGCGATCAGCAGCCCGCCCGACGTCTGGGCATCGAACAGCACGTCCCGCCGTGCCTCGTCGATCCCGTCGGCCTCTACCCGCGCCGCCATCGCCTCGATGTTCCTCTTGCTCCCGCCCGGGAGCACGCCGGCGGCCGCCAGCTCGAACGCCTCCGGCAGCACCGGGATCGCGTCGAGATACAGCTCGGCCCCCAGCTCGGGGCCGAGCATCTGTATCAGGTGCCCGATCAGCCCGAACCCCGTCACGTCGGTCGCGGCCGAGACGCCGATCGCCACCATCGCCTCCGCGGCCGCCCGGTTCAGCGTCGCCATCACCGCGACGGCCCGGCGAGCCGTCTCCGGTGACGTGCGTCCCTCCTTTATCCCGCTCGAGATGATCCCCATCCCGAGCGGCTTCGTCAGCACCAGGACGTCCCCCGCACGGCCGCCGCGGTTGCGGACTACCCGCTCCGGATCCACGAGGCCCGTCACCGAGAGGCCGAACTTCGGCTCCGGGTCGTCGACCGAATGTCCGCCGACGACCGAGACGCCCGCCTCCGAGCACGTCGCAGCGCCGCCCTCCAGGACGCGCCCGAGCAGCGCGAAGTCGAGCGAGCGCGGCCAGCCCACGAGGTTCAGCGCCGTGACCGGACGCCCGCCCATGGCATAGACGTCGGAGAGCGCGTTCGCGGCCGCGATGCGCCCCCAGTCATAGGGGTCGTCGACGACGGGCGTGAAGAAGTCGACCGTCTGCACGAGGGCGAGGTCGTCCGCCACCCGGTAGACGGCGGCGTCGTCCGGGGCGTCGAGCCCCACGAGCAGGGCCGGGTCGGTATGCGTGTTGCTGACGTGACGCAGGACCTGCGCCAGCTCGGCGGTCCCGAGCTTGCAGGCTCAGCCCCCGCCGTGGGAGTACGAGGTCAGCCTCACCTCCTCTGACACGCACACCACCTCCCTCCCTCGTCGAGTCGGGACACTCCCTCGATTGGAACAGAGTTCCGCGGGTGGGTGAATCGCCGGCGGCGGCGCGCCGAAGAAGGGTCCGTGAAGGTGCTCCTCGTGGACGACCACGCGCCCATCCGGGCGAGCCTGCGCCAGCTGCTCGAGCTGCGGCCCGGGTACGAGGTCGTGGGCGAGGGCGCGAACGGCCGCGAGGCCGTCGACGCCGTCGACCGGACGCGCCCCGACGTGGTGCTCATGGACATGAACATGCCGGTGATGAACGGCGTCGAGGCGACGCGGGCGATCATCCAGCGGCACCCCGACGTGAAGGTGCTCGCGCTGACGGCGTTCGGGGACATGGCGCTGGTGTCCGCGTCGATCAAGGCCGGAGCCTCGGGATACCTGCTGAAGGGCGGGTCGACCGAGGAGCTCCTCAACTCGCTCGAAGCCGTCGCGGTGGGCCAGGGCGCGCTCGACAAGGAGGTCACGCGCGGTGTCATCGACGACGTCGCCGAGCTCTATCGGGACGAGCAGGAGCGCGCGGATTCGCTCGAGGAGCTCGACCGCATGAAGAGCGAGTTCGTGTCGGTGGTCTCGCACGAGCTGCGCACCCCGCTGACGTCGATCCAGGCGGGCGTCCGCACGCTCCAGCACGGCTGGGCGGGGATAGACGACCCGACGAAGCTCGAGCTGCTCGACAAGATCGACCGGCAATGCGACCGGCTGGCGCACCTCGTCGACCAGATCCTGACGGTGTCGGGGATCCAGAGGGGGGACCTCGGCCTCGCCGGCGGCGGGTTCTCGCTCGGTGAGGTCGCCCGCGCGACCGCGGCGGTGCTCGCCCGGACGTTCCCCGGACGAGAGGTCATCATGGACGAGGCGGCGGACGCGGAGGTCGTGGGGGACCGCGCGCGGATCGTGCAGACGACGCTCGCGTTGACGAAGAACGCGCTCGAGTTCACCGAGGGACCGGTCCGCGTGACGCTCTCGGTATCCGGGCGCTGCGCGCGGCTGTCGATCTCGGACGACGGACCGGGCCTCGAGGCGAACGTGCTCGAGCGTCTGCTGCGGGGGCCGTTCGGACAGGCGGACGCGTCGTCGACGCGGCGCGTGGGGGGGCTGGGGTTGTCGCTCTACATCGCGCGTCAGGTCCTCGAAGCATCGGGAGGATCGCTCGACGTCGACACGTCACCCGACGCGGGGTCGACGTTCACGATGGTCGTGCCGCTCGCGCGCCGCTCCTAGCGGAACCACTCGATCGTCCGGACGTCCGGGAGGTCCGAGCCGCGGGTCACGAGCTCCTCGGGCGAGACGTCCGGGCCGAGCTTGACCTTCGCCACGAGCTGCTTGGTCTCGTCCTCGTCCTCGGCGAACTTGATCGACTCGACCGTCGACCCGCGCAGCTCCAGGACGTCGACCAGCTGGGAGAGTCGCAGGTTCTCCCCCATGCGGACCGTTATCCGGCACTCCCCCTTCCTCAACCGGGAGAAGAGGACGCTCCTCATGCGCTTGAGGCTGTACAGCGCGAGGACCGTGAACACCGACGTCGCGGCCGCGCCCGAGTAGTAGCCGAGGCCGACGGAGAGCCCGACCGCGGCGGTCACCCACAGCGAAGCGGCCGTCGTGAGCCCGCGCACGCTGAAGCCCTGCTGGATGATCGCCCCCGCCCCCAGGAAGCCGATCCCGGTCACGATCTGCGCGGCGATACGCGTCGGGTCGTAGCGGACGCGGCTCGCCTGCTCGTCGAAGAGGTCCTCGACCCCGTACGCCCCGGCGACGGTGAACAGCGCCGCGCCCACCGACACCAGCATGTGCGTCCGGAATCCCGCGGGCTGGTCGGAGAGCTCGCGCTCGAACCCGATGAGCCCCCCGAGAGCGGCTGCGAGGACTATCCGCAGGACCAGCTCGTAGTCTTCGAGCGTCGCTTCCTCCCCCCGGCGCAGTTACGTCGGAGAAGCATAGGCGGGCTCGCTTAGGAAGCGGCCGGGCGCCGCGGGTCCCCGACGAGCCGGTTGACGCCGCCGAGCACGGCGACGACGAACCCGAGCCCGAGCAGCCACGCCCACAGCGGCGCGCCGTCGGCGGCGAGGTCGGCGACCGCGCGCGGGAGGGCGAGCCCCGCGGCGACCGGCGACGGCGTCCCCGTGCCGGTGGGATCGATCGCGAGATCGTGGTCGAGGTCGCGTGCCGCGGTGTCGATCGTGAGGTAGCTGAGCCACATCCCGGACTCCGGGATCCAGTCCATGCCCTTGTCGGTGCGCAGGTCGTCGACGAGGCTCTGCGACGCCTCTTCGCTGCGCTCGAGCGTCATCGTCGGCCCCGCCTGCGGGAGCAGGTTCGGCTCCGCGTCCGTGAGCAGGAACACGTCGGCCTGGATCGTCTCGGACGCGCGGCGCCCGAGCGCGAGTATCCGGAGCGGCACCCACGGGTTCTGCGTCGGGATGCTGAGGTGGATCGGCGTCCCGTCACCGATCTTCTGACCGAGCCGTGCCGCTGCCGTCGCGTCGAAGCGCGCGGCCATGAAGATCGGGCTGCGGTCGGCGTAGAACTTCAGGACCTCGGGAGCGTCCGGGGGCAGCTCGAACCCGTTGTCGAGCGCCCACCGCCCCACCTCGTCCGCGCCGCCCTTCAGGATCGTGATGTCGAGCGCGTCGATACGCTTCTCCAGGATCACGTCGGCGCTCGACCGCAACGCGGTGCCTGCCGAGCTCGCCGCCTCGAGCGCGACGACCGGCGGCGCCACCTCGCGCACGAGGCGCTGGAGCGTCCAGTCCCCGCCGCGCACGACGTCCGACGGGATGCCGGGGAGCGGAACGATCGACCCGAACTCGCCGCCGCCGCCGGCGAACTCGAACGACGTGACGTAGTGCTCGACGCCCGCGTGGTATCCGGCAAGGGTCGTCGTGCGCAGGAGGTTGACCGTTCCGTTCGGCGCGACGAGGCCCCCACATGCCCACGCAGGAGCCGCGGTCGTCACGACGGCCGCGACCGCGATCAGACCCATAACCCACCGGCGCATGACGTCTCTCCTTTAGGTTCGTCGTCCTGTCGCAGTCTTGGACGGCGAGGGCGCGCGCGATGGTTCCCGCGGAGGGTGGAACTTTCCGAAGCCGCGCGTCCGTCTGACCCTCCAAACCGCAACGAAGGAGGGATCCAAGATGCGCAACCGTGCATGGGCCGCGCTGGCCCTCTCGTTGATCGTGGTCGCGGGGGCCGCGTGCTCGGACTCGTCGGGCGACGCGTCGTCCGGTGCCGACGAACCCGCCGTTGCCGAGCAACATTCCGGAGACGGTGGCGGAGGCGGAGGGTCCCACGGCTCCGCCCGCGCCCTCACCGCGGCGGGCGATTCCGCCACCACCTACGACGCCGTCGGACAGGTGAACCCGCCGGCAGCGGAGCCGGACCTGCCGCTCGCGGAGGAACGCGTGATCAAGACGGCGGACCTGCGGCTCGAGGTCGAGGACGGGACGATCGGACGGACGCTGAGGGAAGGCCGCGAGATCGCCGAGGCGGCCGGAGGCTTCCTGCTGGCGACGTCGATCGAAGGCACCGACCGCCGCAGCGGGGAGTTCACGATCCGCGTCCCCGCCGGCCGTTTCGAGGAGGCCCTCTCGGCTCTGGAGGCCCTCGGCGACATCGCCGGCGAGGACGTGCGCGGGGAGGACGTCTCGCAGGAGTTCGTCGACCTCGAGGCACGCCTTCGCAACGCGACCGCGCAGGAGGGCGTGTTGTTCCGTCTGTACGACCGCTCCCAGAGCATCGCCGACACGATCCGCGTGCAGCGCGAGCTCGAGGACGTCCAGCTCGAGATCGAGCGTCTGCGCGGCCGGCTCCGTTACCTCGAGGACCGCACCGACCTAAGCACGATCTCCGTCTCGGTGACGGAGGCCGGAGCCGTCGCCGCGGAGCCCGGACCGTTCGCGCGGGCGTGGGAGAACGCGCGCGACACGTTCGTCGCCGTCGTCTCCGGCGCGATCGTGGGGGCCGGCTTCCTCCTCCCCCTGCTGGTGCTGGCGCTGGTCGCGTACGCGCTGTTCCGGATCGTGCGCCCCCGGCTGGGCAAGACGGCCGCGACGCCCGCGGAGTAACGCCACCATCGCTCGGTAGAGTCGAGGGCGTGACGGATGCTCCGGCGCTCCACGCGGGCCTCGAGCCCCTCGCGTTCCTCCTCGGCACGTGGCGGGGGGCGGGATCGGGTAGGTACCCGCGGATCGAAGACTTCGAGTACGGCGAAGAGGTGCGGTTCTGGCACTACGGGCGCCCGGTCCTCGCGTACTCGCAGCGCACGTGGTCGGTTCGGAACGGCGCGCCGATGCACTCCGAGATGGGCTACTGGCGCCCGGCGGGAGAAGGCCGGGTCGAGGTCGTGCTCGCCCACGCGTTCGGGATCGCGGAGATCCAGGAGGGCACGCTCGACGGCACGACGATCACGTTGCGGAGCCGGAGCCTGACGTCGGCGACGACGGCGAACGTCGTCGAGGCGGTGACGCGCACGTTCACGGTCGCCGGAGACGTCCTCGCGTACGAGCTGGGGATGGCGTTCGGCGAGACCGAGCTACAGCCGCACCTGGAGGCGAGGCTCGAGAGGGTGCCGGAGTAGCGCGCTAACGGCGGCCAAGGGCGATCATGTTGTTCAGGATCTGCCCTCCCGCCACCGTCACCGCGTAGTCCGCCAGCCCGTACATGTGGTCGTACCTCTCCGTCGGGTCCGGGAGGATCGCGCCGAAGATCCCCACGGCGCCGCGCCCGATCTTCACGCGGCCGAGCGCGATGTCCGTCTCCTCGCCGGCGTAGGCGATGCTCTTGCCGCCGGCGTTCTCCCACGCCTCCTGCGCGACCACCCAGTGCGGCGACGTGTCGTCGTCGAGCGAGTAGCCGAGCGGGACCTCGTAGTACGTCTGGCTCGCCGTGTGGTGCACCTTCCTCAGATACGGGTCGTCCCACGCCGTCGGCGTCACGTGGCCCGCGGTGAACACGCGCCGGCCCACCGCCCCCTTCTTGACAACGCCGAGCTTCGGGAGGAGCCTCAGCGCGCCGTCGGTGAGGACCAGGTTCCCGCCGCGCCTCACGAACCTCTTCACGCTCCTCGTGGCGGCGCGCCGCGCTTTCTTCGGGTTCGCCGTCTTGCGGAACGCCCTGCCGAAAGCCCCCGTGACGACCAGCGTCTGCGGACGCCCGGCTCCCCTGCGCACGAGGGCCCGCGGGCTCAGCGCGCGCAGCGGCCGCCGCGCGTACTTCGAGAGGTCGCGGAAGTACCGGATCCGGTTCGCGTGGTACGGAGCCGGGTCGGCCTTCTTCGGGGGCTTGGGGCCGCCGTACCCGTCGGAGCTCTTCACGGTCTTGCCGTTGGCCAGGTACCTCACGCGCCCCAGGTTCGGCGACACCTTCACGCGCCGCGTCACGAGCGCCTCGACGATAAGCGTCTCGAGCTCGCCCCTCACCGCGGCGATGTGTGCCTTCTCGAGCGCCGCGACCCAGGTGGAGTTCGGCGCCATGTGAGAGAGGAAGTGCTCCACGTCCATGTCGACCGCGCCCTGCTGCGTGAACCAGTCCCCCATGAAGCCCGATGCGTCGTAGCCCACGACGTCGAAGCCGGTCGCGTACTCGGCCGGCTTCATGCCCTCTTCGCCCATCACCTCGGACGTGTCGATGTTCTCCTGCTCGAAGTACCGTTCGACGTTCGAGGCCATGTGCCGCGCGAGCCTCTCCTCCTGTGCCTGCTCGACGGGATCCCACTGTCCCGCCGGCAGCATCAGGTCCGCGAACGCGTTGTTCGCCGACGTCAGCTCCCCGTGGATGTCGGTCGCGACGACGGGGTCCACACGCCGCATGAGCTCGACCCACCATCTCGTCTCGGGCTCCGACATCGGCGTGTTACCCAGGTCGGTCCACCCGACCGTCGGGTACTCCCGGTTGAGGTCCTGGCCGTTGCCGTTCCCGCGCCGGAAGACGCCGCCGTTCTGGATGTCGCCCTTCGCCCAGCCGTCGGGGTTGATGTTCGAGATGTAGAAGTGGACCTTCTTCATCACCTCCGAGACCGGGACCGCGATCGAGTCCGGCTCGGTGCCGTTGCGGAGCTTGTGCGACGGCTCCTCGGCCGCCCACCGGGCGAGGTCCTCCATGTAGCGGACGCCGCCCTCGAGCCCGGCACGCTCGGGACCGTGCACCGACAACGATGCCGCGACCGGGATCTTGCCCTTCTCGGGAGCGTTGAAGTCCGTGATCTCGACCATCCAGATCTCGCGGCCCTCTACCGACAGCGACTCCTCGCCTCGCAGCTCGGAGAACGTCGTCGCGCGGAAGAAACGCGGGAACTCCTCCTCGAGCGCGAGCAGCCCCGCCTCGTACTCGCCGTTGTCGTGCTGGACGAACGACGCCGAGCCCTCCGCCTCCGGGAAGATGCGGCCGCCGCACGCGGCGCGCAGCTCGTCCGAGCACACGGGCGTCGCGCCGACGTCGCCGGGGAGCGAGCCGAGGAAGAGCCCTGCGGCGACCGCGACGGAGATCCAGAGCAGCGGGCGCGAGCGTACGACGGTCATCTCTGTCCTATTCGTTCCCTTTGCGCCGATACCTGCGGGTCACCCCGGGTTCTGCGTCTCGAGCTCGAGGGCGCAGGAGTTGATGCAGTAGCGCTTACCCTCGGGACCGGGCCCGTCGTCGAAGACGTGGCCGAGGTGGGAGCCGCAGCGCGCGCAGGTGACCTCGGTGCGGATCATCCCGTGGCTCGTGTCTCTGTGGAGCTCGACGTTCGCGCTGTTCGCCGGCTCGGTGAAGCTCGGCCAGCCGCTGCCGGAGTCGAACTTCGTGCCGGACGCGAAGAGCTCGGCGCCGCACGCTCCGCACCGGTAGATGCCGTCGTCCTTCGTGTGCACGTATTTGCCGGTGAAGGCACGCTCGGTGCCCTTGCCCCTGAGGACGGCGTACCGCTCCGGCGTGAGCTCCTCACGCCACTGCTCTTCGGTCTTGTCGATCTTTTCCTGCATCGAGGCCTCCTGGGGAGCGGGAGAAGTCCCCGACACTAACGCGGCCCCGCCGCGGACGGTCTACGGGTGGAGGATCCGCCGGACGCGGCCGCGACCAGGCGCTATCGCCAGCTGCACCGATGCCCCCGCGCAACGAAGGGCCGCGAAGTCCTCGTCGAGGGCCCACAGATCCCGGCCCGGCCTGACCCGCCGCGCCGACGGGAAGGTCCGCCCCACCCATCCGCGAAGCACGCCACAGAGCTCGCGCCGGCGCCGGCCGTCTTCGACCACGCCCGCATCGACGAACGAGAGATGGAGCGACGTCGCGGCTCCCTTGAACCACACGTTCATCACGCCGCCGTTCCATCCCCTGACGTCGTCGACGCGGCTCCCCGGGACGGCGCGGCCGGAGGCGAGGAGGTCGGCGTTCTCCAGCATCAACATGAGGTCGAACGCGCCGAACGCGGCGACCGTCAGCTCGCTCCACCTCTTCCCGGGACGGGGCGCGGACGGCGGCAGCTCGCCGGCGGCGCGCTGCTCGTAGCGCCAGGGGAAGACGATCTCGGCAGTGGACGCCGGTGGTTTCCGGTACATCCTGTCGATCGCCCTCCACCCGCCGTCCCTCCACGCGTCGCACGCGAACAGGAGGCCCTCGAAGTAGGGGAAGCCGCTCGTGCGCTGGAGGTACCACGGGACGCCGGGATAGCCGGCGATCTCGGGGCTCGAGAAACGGCGGAGGAACCCGTCCAGCGCGGCGCGGTCGAGCGTCCCCGCGCCGTACTGGCTCATCGCGAGCGTCGCGTCGCCTTCTACGAGGGCCTGGTGCGCGAGCATCACGTCGGACAGCATGGGGTCCTGCGAGACGGTGCCGGGGAGCCGCAGCACCTGGTCGACGAGCGCGTGGTCGATCTCGTGCGCGAGCACGATCTCGTCGACCGGCGTCAGCGCGCCGCCGGTCGAGCGCGAGAAGAGGCGCCTCTTGCGCGGGTTGTAGAACCCCGCTGCGGTCCGCTTCGCGAGGTCTACCGCGAGCGTGTGCAGGTCGATGTCCTCGGGGGCGAGCCGGAGAAGGCTCATCCAGCGCCGGTCCGCAGCGGCCTGCAGCGGCGAGTACTGCCGCGCGAGCCCGGCGGCGAAGCGGCGGCCGACCTCCTCGGCGGGGACGACCCGCGTGTCGACCGGCTTCCTGAAGTCGAGCTTGCGGATCCGTTCGACACTGCGGGAGACCCTCTCGACGTCGTCTTCGAAGCCGTCGTCGACGCCCGGCCCGGGCAACCGCGCGCGGCTGGTCGCGCAGGCCGGCACCTCGTCGATCGAGTCGTAGACGGTCGGCGCGTGGGCGCCTACGACGAGCTTCGGCTCCGTCCTCTTACCGGCCGGCACCGCCGAGGGAGACGCCGTGGGAACGGCCCTCGTCGTAGAGGAGCGTTGCTCGGGTCCGACCTCGGCCAGCGAGAAGACCGCGACGCCCGTCCCACCGACGAGCAGCACCCCGGCGACGACCGCGGCGAGGGCGCGGCCCCAGGTGCGGCCGCGTGTCCCCGGCACGTCCCTGTCGAGCTCCTCCACCCGTTCCCCCTCGTCGGCTACCGCACCAGGGTCGCACGACGCGGGCGAAGGGGCTAGCGGGATGACGTCAGCAGGCGCAGGTGAGTTTGTCGAGCGGGTCCTCGACCCGGTGCATCACGCGGCCGACCTCGCGGATCCGTCCGACGCCCGGCGGCGTGAGCATGGGCTTCTCCGCGCCGGTCGCGACCTCGATCGTCACGAGCTTCCCGTCGACCGAAACGTACAGCTTGGAAGTGTCGGCGGAGATCTGAAGCCCCGAGATCGCCGCGTCGAGCGTCCAGCGGTCGCCGACGCTCATGTCGCGGGTGTCGACTGCGTAGACGAACGGGCCGAGGCCGACGTACAGCGTGTGCCTCCCGTCGTGCGCGGTGACGGGGTTCGAGCGGGATTCGAGCAGCGATGCCGTCCCGGTCTGGAGCACCTCGAGGCTCTGCGTGTCGACCTCGGCTATCGCGAACGAACCGGCATCGGTCACGTAGAGGCGCTTCGAGTCCGGCGTCACACTGACCGAGACCTGCACCTCCCGCGCGCTGCCGAACTCCGGCGGCAGGTCGATGCAGTGCGCCCACAGCTCCTCGAGGTTCAGCACGTGGATGAACGCACGCCGCGGGCCGAGGCTCCCGCCGCCCGTCGTGTAGAGCGTGTAGAGGAACTTCCCGTCGGGGCTCATCGTCTGGATGCGCGCGGTGCCGCGCATCGCCTCCTGCAGCTCGGCGTCGACGCTGTAGACGCCCTTCACCTCTTCCGTAGCGAGGTCGAGCCGGCGGACCCTGTAGCTCGTCGGCCTCTGCGCCGGCAGGTACTGGAGGAGGAAGACGTGGTTTCCGTCGGTCGAGAACGCCTCGGGCTCGTAGTTGCCGACGAGGCGGATCCTGCGCGGGGCGACGCCGCGGCCCGCCACGACGAGCAGCGTCTCGCGGCGGCCGGCGGTGTAGTGCTGCTGGTAGTCCGGGGTCAGCGCGACCATCTTCGCCTCCTGCGAGACGACCTTCACGCGCAGACTCGGGCCCTTGATCGACTCGTGCCATTGCGTGTCGCCGGTGACGGCGTCGAGGGCCTCGACCTCGGTGCCCAGCCGGTGTGGCTCCGCGGTGACGACGCTGGACCAGTCGGTAGAGGGGACGCCGCGGACCGTCGGCGGCTGGGTCTTGGCGCCGGCCGCGGCGACGGTCACACCCTTTCCGGTGGAGAAGTAGAGGAGATCGGCGGGCTGCGACGTGCGCTCGGGAGGCTCCCCGCACGCGACCACGACCAAGGCGGCTACGAGCATCCCGACGAGTCCGGCCCTGCGGGTCCTGCGCATGACGTCCTCCTTCGCCCGGCTACGAAAGGGAGACTGCGCGCGCGGCCGATTGGTTCGGCGCGTCTAGGAGGTGCCGGTGTACTCGCCGACGAGCGACCCCGGCCGGAGTACGACTACAGCGGGCAGGGGCGGTCCTTGATCACGGGAAGCTGCGGGCAACTCAGGTCTCCCGCACAAGGATCCGTCGGCCCCGGGTTCTCGGGCACGGGGCATGCACCTGCAGGTGCCGGATGACCGACCACACCACCCAGACCCAACGCCGCCGTCACGACCGCAAGAGCCATCCGCCGCATCGCCGCCTCCCTCCGCCGGTCCCGATGATCGCCGAGCGTATTCCCTCACGACCTGCTCCGCGGCGTAGCCGTCCGGCCGACGGCGCGAAGGCGGTTCCACTATGCTCGCCATGGAGGGCGGTCCGTGGAGAACATCGACCGCAGAGGAGGGGACCACGCGATGGCGCGAGTGGCGGCGGGCGCTGAGGCGAGGACGCGCTGGGGCGCGTCGATCGTCACGATCGTGAGCGGCGGATACTTGGCCGTCGAGATCGCCGGAGTCATCGACCACATCCGCGAGTCGGAGTGGCCCCACCACGCCGATTACCACGCGTTGACGGGACTGTTCCTCCTCCTCACCCTGTCGGTCGTGGCAGTCGCGTTGGCCTGGTCGCACGTCCGTCGCGGCGACCGCACCGCGTGGTGGCTCGTGACCGCGATCGGAATCGTCGTCTTCGGAGGTGGCCTGCTGGCCGATCCCTTGACGTCGCACGGGCTCGAGGGAGGCGGGCTCGCGCTGCTCAAAGGGACCACGGCCTACGCGCTGGTTGCGTGTGCGCTCGTGCTGTGGCTCATCGCGATGGCGCTGGCGCGACCGGCGCGTCAAGTGATCACCTCCGAGTAGACCGGCCGCTCCTCGTCCGAGGTGAGGTAGTACGACGCTTCGGCGGTGCGCGCCGCGCCGTCGAAGCGAAGGATCACGTAGCCGTGCCCGTACACGCCGTGCGCGTCGAGAGGGAGCTCGACCGGGCGGCCGTCGGATCCGCTCACCAACGCCGGCGGATCGGGTATCCGCGGGTTGACGACGTAAGGCCCGTTCGATTCGTACACAGGGATCGCGGAGTGGCCGATGCAGCGGCCCCTGACGAGGGGGCCGTACGGCTCGTAGATGCCCAGGTTGTGCTCGTGCCCCCAGAACCAGGCCGCGACGCGGCCGGCGGCGAGGTCGGCGGCGAACGTGTCCAGGAGCTTCGGGTTGTACGCCTCTTTCCCGGGCGGCTTCGTCGTCCCCGACCCTATGTACTCGAAGGGCGAGAAGAGCTGATGGTGGGAGAGCAGGATCGTCTTCCCGCCTCGCTCCGCGAAGCTTCCGATCTTGTCGAGGTGCCAGCGTGCCTCGCGATCCTCGAGGAAGGTCACGTCCGAGGCAACCGAAAAGGGATCGTGGTCGTGCAACCCGGTGTCCATCGCGAGCAGCTGCCACGACCGATCGTGCGTCCGCAGGCAGAAGTAGCTCGCCCGTTGCGCGTACCCGGGATCGAACGGCGGCGCGGGATTCAACAGAGGGAGGAGTTCGTAGAACCCGCGCCCTCCCGAGTACATGTCGTGGTTGCCCGACATCGTGTAGATCGGCACGGGACGGTTCCGGCGGTCGAGCACCTCGTCGCACAACGCGAGGAAGTGCGAGTGCGTCTCCCGCGCCGTGCCCGAGTAATAGATGTCGCCCAGGTGCACGAGGACGTCCGGGCGCTTGCGTGCGACTTGACCGAGCAGGTCGACGGCCTCCTCGGTCCCGGTGCCCCAGTCACCGATCAGCGCGATGGTCGCGTCCCGAGGGAGCACGTCGAGCACGAAATCGTCCATCGCTTGATACGTGACGTAAGGGACGCGGTGGTGACCGGGGAGCCCGTAGTGCTCCTCGTACACGGCCATCACGTCGAGCCAGCCGGGATCGCACGTGCCGTACTTCAGCTCGTCTTCCAGCCGCACGGCTTCGTCACGGCGGCCCTCGAGACGCGCGAGGAACAGCGCGGCGGCGACCTTCGTGCACTCCCACGCGGTCGCGGCTGCCCCGGAGGAAGCCAGCTCCGGCGGAGGAGGCAGTCGATGGACCGGCTCGCCTCGGTGCAGCCGCTCCGCGACCGCCGCCGCGGCGTGCACCGTCGGGTGGTCGAGGGTGGGCCGTCGCCTGGACGTCCTTTCGTGCGGACGCGCGCCGAGCACGTAGTCGTCCACGAGCGACTGGAACAGGGAGAGCTTCGGGCTCCGTACGGTTCGGATGCTCATCTCGGCTCCCCGTGCGTCCGGCGCGCTAGAGGCCGGCGTCCGGCGGCGTGCCCGTGATGCCCTCGGCGACCATCTCGGAGAGCGCGGAGATCGTGGCGCTCGGGTTCGCTCCGACGGCCGTGGGCACGATCGACCCGTCCGAGACGTAGAGGCCTTCGTACCCGAAGACCTGGCCGAACGCGTCCCTGCGGGCGCTCACGACCCCGGTCGAGAGATCGTCGGCGAGCACGCAGCCTCCGAGCGGGTGGACGGACACGTTCTTGCGGAGCGGCCGGTACCACGTCGGCAGGACGAAGAACCTCTTCGCTCCGGCCGTCCGCGCGAACCGGCGGCTCGCGTCGACGATCGCCGTGTAGAGCGGCATGCTCTCGTCCATCGGCCAGTCGACGCTCACGCAGCCCTGCCGGTCGAGCGACATCACCCCGTTCGACTTGTCCAGGCCCATGCAGAGCAGGACGCTCGTGCGGTACGAAAGGTCGCCGCTCAGCAGGTCGCCGAGAGCATAGCCGACGGAGCCGAGCTCCTGTCCCATGAGGTACCGGCGTACGACCGCGACGAACGCCTTCCACACCGCCGGCAGACGGAGGAAGCGCGGCTCGACGCCCTCCACGAACCACGCGAGCAGCGCCGGGTAGCTCGCGTCCTCCATGACGAACGCGCTCTCGGGATCGAACCCCTCGAACAGGCCGAAGTCGATGCGCTGCGTGATGACCGGGCCGTAGTTCGGGTCGGCGGCGTCTTTCCCCTCCACTGCGAAGCACAGGAAGTCCCCGTTCCCGGAGAAGCGGGTCCCCAGGGAGGGGCTCAGCCGCGGAAGGGTCCGGTGCACGTCGCGGCAACGCAGGAGGAGCTCCGTGCTGCCCAGCGCTCCCGCCGCCACGACGACCCGGCGGGTGTCGTCGGCGATCACCGGATGACCGCTTGTCGTCAGGTCCCGGTAGAAGACCCGGTAACCGTGGGCTCCGTCGCCGCCGGGGTCCTCCCGGCCGTCGCCGTCGAGCGGCACGATCCTGTCCACGAGACGCTCCGTCAGGACGCGGGCGTCGTACCGGTCCTGCGCCACGTGCAGGTAGTTGAGGTCCAGCGTGTTCTTGGAGTGCGTGTTGCACCCGATGTCGCACTCCCCCGAGTACACGCACGACGTCTGGAGCGCGCCGTACCGGTTGGGGACCTGATGGCCGATCGGGAGCGGGTCCTCGTGGTCGTTGCCGAAGAACACGTTCACGTCGACGAGCTCCGAGGACCGGCCCATCGAGCGTGCGATCCTCTCGAAGAGCTCCGTGCGGATCACTCGCCGGCGGGGATCTCCCGTGACCGGGATCGGCCGCGATCCCAGCACCTCTTTCGCCACGCGGTAATAGGGAACCAGGTCCTGTTTCTTGCACGTCTGCGGCCACCGGTCGTCGAAGACCTGGTCGGGCGGCTCGAGGAACACGTTCGCGTAGATCAGCGAACCTCCGCCGAGCCCTGCCGAAAGGACCACGTCCATCCGCCGGTAGTTGCGGATGTCGAACATGCCGTGGGCCTCGGCGTCGTCCGGGATCCGGCGAGGCCTCGGATGTTGCTCGTAGGGCAGGTTCCAGAAGTTGCGCGCCATGTCGTGGGGGGTCCGGGGGAACGACCCCATCGGATACCGCTTCCCCCGCTCGAGCACCAGCACCTTGCCCGGCCACCGCTTCGCCAGGCGACAGGCGTTGATGGCTCCGCCGAAGCCGCTCCCTATGACGATCGCCTCGTACCCGTCCACCACGCAAGACCCCCTGCGCCGACCCGCGGGCTACGCCCGGGAAGAGCTCACGACGCGCGCGCGGCCACGGGACGCGGCGCCCGGTGCTCCTCGAGGAACGCGAGCAGCCGCGGAAAGATGTCGGTCGCCACGTTCTTTCCCATGAAGACGTCCTGGTGGCCGTACTTCGGGAACACGTGAAGCGAATGCCTGCCCGGGACGATCCTCTCGAGCCGCTCGTGGCACACGATGTTGGAGTCGCTGAAGACCCTGTTGAGCTCCCCCGTCACGAAGAGGATCGGCGTCTCGATCTCCTTCGCGTATTGGAAGTAGTCGTCCGGGAGCGCTCGATACTTCGGGTTGCCCGGCTCGAACTTCACGGCGGTGTTGTTCGCCTTCACCATCTTCCGCACGTGCCGGTAGTAGTTGACGCTGACGCCGCCGTAGAGGTCGGCCGCGCGTCGATGGGTGACGTCGGCCATGTTCTCGTGGAGGTACAGCGCGGGGTGCCCGCTGCCCCACATGAAGCTCAGCATGTGGCACTCGGGAACGTTGCACTCGCGGTGGAACAGCGAGACGACCCTCGACATGACCTGCCCCGCCGACCACCCACGCTCACGCCGCCACCAGGGGTTCAAGTACTCGATCCCGAGCACGTAGTCGCACATCGCCGGCGCCACCGCGAGCTTGACCTGCGACCACGACGGCGTGCGCGGCGTGAGCGCGACGCTGTTGCAGATCGCGCTCGTGACGCCGTCGATCGTCTTGCCGAAGAGCGCCATAGCGAAGCTGACCGACCCGAGGCAGTGCGCGATGACGTGGATCCGCGCCCGGGGACCCACCGCATCGCGTACGACCTTCAAGGCCGCGGGGAAGTCGTACAGGGCGATGTCGTCCATGTTGTAGCGCGTGCGCCTCAGGTTGTAGCTGTGTCTGTTGCTCATGCGGTAGTCGAGCGTCCAGACGTCGGTGAAGCTGTTGTCGAGCAAGAACTGAACGAGGTTGCGATGCTCCGGCATGATGAACATGTCGCTGGACGTCGTGAGGCCGTGCGCGATGACGACGACGTCCTCGCAGGGCTCCCGCTCGAACCGGAGCAGGCTCAGACCCAGCTTGTCCGCGGTCGTGAAGGGATGGACCGAGAGCTCTGCTCCATGCACGCCCTCCGTGGTGTAGACGGGAATCTCCCGCCGGTACGGGTCGATGCGAGGAGAGAACGAGGGCCCGTACACCTCCCACAGATCACCGAGGAACAGCTTCCCGAACCGTTCGAGAGCACGGGTCCGCTCGGCGGCGGTGGGCGCGCTCGCCCTGAACGTCGTCAGCTGATGCATGAAGTCGAGCAGATGGATCTCGAGGATGCCGGCCGCCAGCACCTCCGCGTCCGGCTCGTCGGATGCGGCGACGTGCCCGGAGAGGATGTTCGTGAAGAGCGTGGTCGTATCCCTCCACGGCTCGGGGACCGACGTCGTCTGCACGTTCTTGAAGCCGCTGAGCGTCAGGGGCCTTCCCTGCGCGTCCTCGAAGAAGAGGCGATAGAACATCTGCTTCGTCTTCAGGCTCGCGCCGGCGACGAACAGGTTGAACACGCCGTGTTGCACCGGAAGCCGCCCGCCGAGCCGCTCGCAGAAGACGTATCCGGTCGCCGTCCCCTCGTGCTGAGGGTTGGACACGAACTCGTCGACGTCGCCGGTGTCGATGGTCAGTCGGAACATGAGGTAGGTGCCGTCGGCGCGGCCCCGTGCGAGACCGTCCTGGAAGTTCGTCTGGCCGAAGGCGACGTAGCCCTTCATCTCCTCCGTGAAGCTCACGCCGCCGAGTGTCTCGTCCACCACGTCCCCCACCCCCGATCGCGTCGCGACCCACGATACGAGGGGTTAAACCAAGCGGTCAACGGGTCTTGTTTGCTTCTTGGCCGCGCCCGCCTGGATCGTCGCCGTCCACCCGGCTCCTGCTGCGATCCACCGGGCCGCAGACGACGACGGCCCGTCAGGACAGAGGGGCGGTGAGGAGTCGCAGATCGATACGAAGAAGATCCTCGGCCTCGGCCAGCTGCGGGGCCAGGCGCGTGATGACGATGCCTTGCTCGCCGGGCGTCCCGCCGACCCGGACCGCGACCAGGACCCCGATCGCCCTTCCGTCGTCGCCGATGACGGGGCTGCCCGAGTCGATCTCGTAGGCGGCGCCGTACGCGGTGACGGAGCGACGATCGCCCAACCCGGGGGTGACGGCCGAACGAGCCGGCACGACCCAGCCGATGGCGATGCCGTTGCCGTAGTGATGAAGGAGCGTCGGAGCAGACGTCAGGTCGGAGTTCAGACCCGTAGGACCCCCGAAATGGCACATACGCGGGTTCGACCTCACGCCGGGATCCAGACGGATCAAGGCGAAGTCGGACACGTCGTCCACGACCGCGTAGACGAACTCCCCGACGCGCCGCGCGCTACCACCCTTGAGGATGTTGGCGATGGGAGCCTTGCCCGAGCGCCACGTGAAGCGGCCCTCTTGACCGTCTTCCAGCGGGCAGTGGCCGGCGGTCGCGGCGTAGCGCCGCCCGTCGCTCCCTTCGAAGAGGAAGTTGAGGGTGCAGCTGTAGATGAAACGACGATCGGGAAAGGAGATCTCGAGCCAGGCGCCGGGCCGGACTCCCGGACACGGCGTGACGCCGAGGGGGGTGTCGCCGCGGCCCCGTAGTTGGGTGCAGCCGTCAAGCGGTCCGGGCGCCTGCGCACGCGCCGGGGCGGACTGCAACGAGAGCGCCAACATCAGCACCGCCGCCGACCTGATCAGGGTACGACGTCTCATGTCGGGAAGCTTCGACGCGCGGCGCTTGCCTTCCTGCCGGCGAGTGCCGGGCGAGCACGACGGGTTCGGCACGACGGCCGCTTTCCCGAATCACACTCGTTAAAGCCCGTTGCGCGCGCTGTTGAATGCGTCCATAGTGACCGCGAGCAGATCCGACTAGGGGGGCGGAACCACGCGCCGAGCGTCGCTCGAGAGCGCGCGTCTTCGCCGTCCGTGCCCTCGGAAGGGACAATGATGGCCGAGACCAAGCCTTCGTCCGCTCCACCCGTTGCCGGAGTGGTCGTCACGATCCTCCTGCTCGCCGCCGCCGTGGGTGCCGGCATCTGGCTCGCGGGGAGCGGGGACCGGGAGGGCGCGTCGGACTCCAACTCGACCTCGGCCGCAGCGGCAACCGGGGACCCGTGTGCGTTCGCGCCGATCGACGTCGACAAGTACGGGCGTCAGGAGCTCGTCAACCCGCCGGAGATCTCGTCGCGCGGGCGCGTGCTGAAGACGAAGCTGCGCCTCGCGTATACGAAGAGGTCGAAGACCCAGATCGCGGGATGTCCCGTGCACTTGCGTACCTACAACCGCAAGCTCGTCGGGCCGACGCTCCGTCTGAAGCCGGGCCACGACCTCGACGTCGCCCTCGTGAACGACCTGCCCGAGGAGTCGCGCGCCCAGATAAAGGCCGATCGCGACCAGGAGACGAGGGTGGCGCACGTCGCGACCGTGCCCCACAGCTTCAACACGACGAACCTCCACACGCACGGCCTGCACGTCTCTCCGCGCGGCAACAGCGACAACGTGCTGCTCGCCGTGGCTCCACAGACGACACAGCCGTATC
Source organism: Actinomycetota bacterium (assembly GCA_030861725.1). Classification (GTDB taxonomy): domain Bacteria; phylum Actinomycetota; class CADDZG01; order CADDZG01; family WHSQ01; genus JALZEG01. The sequence continues at coordinate 26,040 of JALZFC010000012.1, forward strand.
ACGTCGAGATCCCGAAGGATCATGCCCCCGGGACCTTCTGGTACCACGCGCACGGCCACGGGTCGACGGCGATCCAGGTCGGCAGTGGGGCAGCCGGGACGATCGTGATCGAGGACGACGCGAAGAAGATCCCGCCCGCTCTCGCGGCGGCGAACGAGCGCGAGAAGGTGATGGTCTTCCAGACGATCCTCTACGACGCCCAGGGCGAGGTGAAGACAATCGAGGCGTTCTTCCCCAGCGGCGACCCGCAGGATTGCAAGGACGGGAGGCCGACGTGCATCTGGGCGGATTCGCACCGGCTGACCACCATCAACGGCCAGATCGTCCCGCAGATCCATATGCAGCCCGGCGAGGTGCAGCGCTGGCGGATGGTCGGCGGCGCCTTCCGCGAAGGCATCGAGCTCGAGCTCGAGGACCACGAGCTGCACGAGATCGCGCTCGACGGGCTGTACCTGGGCCGCGTCGACACATGGGCTCCGGGACAGTCGGTGTCGCTGCAGCCCGGTTACCGGAGCGACGTCCTGGTCCAGGCCAGCTCGAGCGAGGGGACCTACGAGCTGCTCGACATGTCCGAGCCCCCCTCCGAGTCCCTCCGCGGCAACGAGGAGGACCGCCAGGTCGTCGCAGAGGTCGTGGTGGGAGGCGACCCCCTCGACATGGAGCTCCCTACGGACGAGGAGATGGCGCCGCTCGCCCCGTTCGGGGACCTCGACCTGAGCAAGGAGGCGGAGGGCATACAGGTCGCGGAGTTCAACATCACGAAGGACTTGATCCCCGCCGGTCCGGGGTCCAGGCCGACGCCGATGCCGTCACCGCCTCTGCCCGACGAGATATCGAAGCTCTATTTCCACATCAACCACGAGGCCTTCGACCCACAGCGAGTGCGGAGGCTGGCGCTCGGGACGGTGGACGCGTGGAGCCTCAGGACGTCGGGAGACCTGCCGGGCCTCGGAGATCCCGTCGGCGCGCCACACGTGTTCCACATCCACGTCAACCCGTTCCAGTACGAGCGGGAAGGTCCGGACGGACCCGAACTCGTGTGGAAGGACACCGTCGTCGTCGAGCCCGGCACCGAGGAGAGCCCCGCTTCCCCGCCGCTCACCGTCTACACGCAATACACGGACTTCACCGGCAAGTTCGTCATCCACTGCCACATCCTCGATCACGAGGATCTCGGGATGATGCAGGTCGTGAAGGTCGTGAAACCGCGCGCCCTTGTCCACGATCCCACCGGCACCATCCACCACTAGGAGCGGCTCATGTCGGACACGGCAGTCACCAGGCACGAGAGGTTCGTAGAGATCATGCGGACCGCCGCCGCCGCCAGCACGGCGACGTACGGAGCGACGAAACCGTTCTGGGAGCTCCCGCTCGAGGAGCTGAAGGAGGCGCGCCTCGACGGCATCCGCCTGATAGAGCCGGAGGGCGGCGCGTGCAGCTGCGGCTGCGCCGCGACCGGGAGCAGGGGTGATTCCTCCGCTCTCGTGAAGGGGCTGCGGGGCCAGGCGCCCTTCGACGGGACGCGGTTCCCGCGGCTCCCGTGGGGCGGGACCGAAGTGGCCGAAGAGGACGTCGAGTTCATCGCCCAGTGGATCGACGACGGCATGCCGGCCGCCGACCGCAGGATCGCGACGCTTCCCGTGGTCGGCCAGGTGTTCGAGCCGGTGATCGAAGAGATCCGCCCCGGCAACGTCGAGGAGGCCGCGCGCCGGCTCGGGCCGAGCCCCGGCGAATACGCCTACCAGCGCGGCGAGATCAAACAGCGCATGAACGTCGACTGCTTACCGCCGGCCCAGCTCGACGAGCTGCGGTACGCGATGCACGAGCTGTACCGCCTCAACAAGTGGCCGGACGACCGCCGGAGCTACAACAACCTCGCGTTGATCCACCTGAACCACTGCCAGCACGGGTGGGAGCGGTTCCTGCCGTGGCACCGGATCTACCTGTACGAGTTCGAGCAGGCACTTCAGGACGTCTCACCGGGCGTGACGATGCCGTACTGGGACTGGACCATGAGTCAGTACCGGCCTCGCAAGCCTCAGGACGGAGCGATCATCCCGAAGGCCTTCCGGGCGTTCCTCACAGAGGAGTCGATCGCCTTCCTCGAGAACGCCCGGCCCCCACTCCACGAAGGCGACGCCGCCAAGCTGCGCGGGCTGCTCGGCGAGACGTTCACGTCACCGAGCAAGTTCTTCGCGCGGGTCAAGGAGCTGACCGGCCGGGACTACTCCAAGGAGGAGGGCCGGCGACGCCGGTTCGTGGACGCGCTGCTCGACGCGAACCCCCTGTGGTATCCGCTGCGCTACCCGGCGGAGTTCGGGGGCAAGACGATCAACGAGAAGGTCCATTACCACTACCCGAAGCCCGAGGACATCGACGAGATCCTGTCGTTGCGGAGCTTCCGCGACTTCGGCGGCGGAAGCCTCTACAACGACTCGTTCGGGTTCATCGATCAGAACCCGCACAACACAATGCACATCTGGTCGGGGGGGTGGAACCCCGACTACGTCGATCCGCCCGATCTCGAGCAGGACCTGAAGGGGAACCGCAACAGGGCGGGCAGGGTCGCGGGGCGCCGCTTCCACACGCGCGACGACATGTACTCGATCCCGCCCACCGGCGACATGCTGAGCAACCTCACCGCGTCGTACGACCCGATCTTCTGGCCGGTCCACGCGAACGTCGACCGGCTGTGGCACGAATGGCAAGAGCTCAACCCCCACTCGAGCCCACAGGACCTCGACGCGGTGCTGACACCGTGGGGATACACGGTTCGGGACACGCTGGACGCCTCGCGCTTCGGGTACGAGTACGTGAAGTGCACGGAGATCCTTCCGGTCGGGCTTGAGACGCCCGTGGGCAGGTTCGTCTCACGACCGCTGGACGTGCCCGAGCCGGTCCGGCAGTCGTTCCGCGAGGCCGAGGTCCGCCTCCACCGGGTTCCCCAGCTGCCGCGCTCGTGCTTCGTGCGGGTGTTCTTGAACCTCGACGACGCGAACGCGTCTACGCCGATCGACGACCCCCACTACGCCGGGTACCTCGCGATCTTCGGGCACGGCGAATGCTACGGGGGCCCCGGCCACTGCGACATCCCGCCGCGACAGGCGCGCCCGTACGACCTACGCCCGCGCAGCCACGACACGCCGCGTAACCACCGGGTGAAGGTCACGGCTGCTGCGAGACGCCTAATCGACGAGGGAGCGACGAGCCTGCGGATCACGCTCGTCGCGATCGGCGCGGACTACCGAGAGGACAACGGCGTGCTCCGAATGGAGGGCGTGTCGTTGAGCTTCCTCGATTGAGGACGGAGACCCCATGGCCACGACACCGAGGTACAGGATCCACCCCGGGATCGGCATAGCGCGTCTCGGCGACAGCCCCTCCGATTTCTGCATCTCGCCCGAAGAGCCGGCCGTCCTTCCGATCGCCTGCACCGAGGGTGGGAACACGTTCCCGGGGCCGGACGGCAAGGGCGAGAGGAGGATCGACGACTTCAAGGACTCCAGGGGCCGGATCAAGCGACAGGCCGCGCGCTTTCGCGTCTACGTCTACGACGACGACAGCCCCGAAGGACGCCCCCTGGAGCTGGGGGACAAGGTCGCCGGCGGCGGGAACCAGGGGACGCTGATCGACATCCACTGGCGCGTGCACCTGGCGAACAAGAAGGCCTCCTGGTACGACTTCGACGCGCTCCAAGGAGAGCACGGCTACGCGCCCTCGCACCCACGGCGAAACGCGGACGTCACCGATGCCGAAGCCAGGCAGCAGCTGATCATCGACCCCGGCCCCCGCATCGTCGACGCAACGGATAACCGCACCGCCTCGTTCGGCCGCGACGGAGGCGACGTCTACGCCACGTCGTTCCCACCCCCGCTCGAGCCGTGCTCGATCGACACGCTCGGCGACCTCGTGACCGACGACCGCGGCCGGTTGCTCGTGCTAGGCGGCCACGGCTGCTCGGGCTCCGCCTACTTCGGGAAGCTCGGGCATCCGCGCATCGACGAGTACGCGAACAACGACGGGTGGTTCGACGACACCTCCGACGGCCCCGTGACCGCCCGCCTCGTGATGCATTCCGAAGAGGTGGACCAGACGCGATACATAGACGTCGAGTCCCCCGCGTGGGTGATCGTCGGCTATCCCGCGTACGTCCCGGAGATCCTCGACGTCGTGACGATGACGGACACGCTGGAGGACACGTTCGTGCGCGAGCTCGCCTATCGCACCGACCTGTACGGCGAGAGCGGCACGTTCGACGACCCCGAGGTCATCGACGCGTCGGATCGGGACGCGCTCGCGCTGTGGAAGGCGGGTCGGCTGCGGTGGAACCCGGACTTCAGGCCGTGGTTCTACCGCGACGTGTGGCCGATCCTGTTCCGGCCGAGCGAGTTCTCCTTCCTCTCGAGCATCCTGGGGCAGTCGAACTTCCCCCACGACCAGACCTCGCGGGGGCGGTTCGACCCCTACCGCCTGGGCGTCCCGCCGGCCGTGGACCCCGGCGCTCTCGAGACCGTCGACGCGGAGTCGGTCGCCAAGAACCAGTCGGGAGCGCTCTTCGCAGAGACGTTCACTCCGATTGCACAGACTCTCGAGAAGCAGAGCGGCGGGGCCCTCTCACTGGGGCCACTGCTCGAAGCGGTGCGGCCCGCGATCGCGGAGTTCTCGAGCGCGGCGATCCGCGATCCCGGCGCCGGTTACCGGACGTACCTGCGGGCCTGGCGCGAGGGCGATCGCGACACCCCCGACTACGCGGAGGCGAGGGAGGTCCTCGAGCACGCGGTCCACGAGGCGGTGGCCGCGGCCTCCGAGGGGGCAAGCCCCGAGCTGGCGAAGGAGCTGAAGGTCGCGGTCAGCGACCACGTGCGCAAGTTCCTCTCCGGCAAGCTGTTGCGCGACTACCGGCGGCAACGCGTCGCCGGCATCACGAGCGACCCCCACGGCGAGTACCGGCGTTTCCTGTTCGACGCGCTGCGGAGGCCCGGCGAGGAGAACCGCTTCCGCTCCGGTGGCAACCCGGACGGACGCATCCACGGCTTGCCCTTGATGCCCTTGCTCGCAGGGGACAACCCGTTGACGAACACGCTGCCGTCGAAGTTCTTTCGCCTCACGGAGCTGCAGTTCTTCGTGTTGCAGCAGTGGGCGGACGGCTTGTTCCGCAACGAGGCGGTGGAGGGGCTGCCTCATCCGGACCCGTGGCTCCCGTACGCGGGATGGGTCAACGCGACCGGGCGCGACCTCGACCGAGGGGTGATGACCAACGTCCTCGGAGGGTCGTTCTGCCCGGGAGGAGAGGTCGGCTGGATCATGAGGAACCCCGCTATCTACCTCGAGCCGTACAGGATCAAGGCCGATCCAGCGTTCTCGTCGTTCCGCCTGACCGCCGCGCAGGGAAACGCGTGGAAGGGAAACGTGCCGGAAGCCGACTACAGCGCGTACGCCGATTCCGAGCTGGACCAGGACGACGACTTCGAGCGCGGCATGCAGCCGGGCGACCTGACCAAGCACATGTCGACCCCGTGGCAGAGCGACTTCAACGAGTGCAGCACGCAGCCCATCGACGTGACGTACGAGCGCTGGAACGTCTTGTACTCGGGGACGCACGACGACGTCACCGCGCGCGAGCGGAGCGTGTGGATCACCTTGTGGTGGCCGGCGCACCGGCCGATGCAGACGTACGAGTACGACGCCGAGGCGAAGCCGCAACCGTACATCTGGGTCGACTGGAGCCGCGGGATCCCCCAGACGAATGCGGGCGATCTCAAGATGGTCACCGAGTGGCGCCGGCTCGGCTTCGTGGTGCGCAACCCGCACGCGAAACCCGGTGAGCTCGACAACGCCTCTCCCGACATCCCGAAGTACATAACCGTGGAGCGGACGCAAGACGAGGAGGGCCGGCCATGAGCTCGAACCCGTTCGTAGGGTCGTGGACCTACAGGAGCCTGTACAACGATCCGGATGTCAACACGGCGTTCGGCGACCTCGAGTTCGGCGTGGGCACCCTCGTGATCGCCGACGGTCCCGACGCCACCCTGTCGGGGACGATCGGAGGCGATGGGTGGTCGCTCGCGCTCCGCGGCTCCCGCGGGTACGGATCGCCCATGCAGGCGCGCTTCCAGGGCACCGGCGCGGTCTCCGGAGAGGAGTGGGTCTACGACTACATCGGCTGGCTCGTGCCGGAATGGCCGAACGGTGTGGACGAGTTCGAGCGCCCGGCGATGGTCGGCTCCGTCATCCGGACGGTCGCGCACAAGTCCGGAAGCGGGGGGGTCAGCCCCGCCGGGTTCGTCGGCTCGTTCTACGCGGTGCGGGTCGACTGACCTCCTTCGACGTCGTCGTAGCGGGCGGCGGACCTGCGGGATGCGCGACCGCGCTCTCGCTGCGCCGCCACGCGCCGGAGCTGTCGGTCGCGGTGGTCGAGCCGGCCGGATACGACGCCGTCCGCATCGGCGAGACGCTGCCCCCACACGTCCGGCCGCTGCTCGATCATCTCGGGGTGTGGGACGCGTTCGGCCGCAGCAGCGCGCGCGAGGTGCACGGAACCGCCGCGGCTTGGGGTGACGGCGTCGCGCGCCCGAACGACTTCGTCTTCGGGGCGCGGGGGCCGGGATGGCACGTGGATCGCGCCGCGTTCGACGGCCTCCTGGCCGCAGGGGCCGAGCGGGCGGGGGGCACGGTGCTCGGGGGAACGGCAGTCGACGGGGTCGAACGCCGCGGCGACGGATGGCAGGTCCACCTGCGGGGCCGATCCGTCGGAGCACGCTTCGTCGTGGACGCGACCGGTCACACCGCGGCCCTCGCACGGCGGATGGGGGCGGAGAGCTGCGACGTCGATCGCCTCGTCGCCTTCGCGCGGTTCTTCGACGACCCGCCGGCCGACGATCCCCGGACCCTCGTGGAGGCCTTCGCGCACGGTTGGTGGTACACGGCCGGGCTTCCGGGAGGCCGGAGGATCGCCGCCTGCGTGACGGACGCCGACATCGCGCGCCACCTGCGTCTGCGCGACCCCGGTCGCTGGATGGCCGAGCTCGGGCGGACCGCCCACGTCCGCGCCACCGTGCCCGGCGGGCGTCCCGGTGGTCCGCCGTTCGTCCGGCCCATGCACTCGCGCCGCCTCGGGCGCGCGGCGGGGCCCGGATGGCTGGCGGTGGGCGACGCTGCGTCGTCGTTCGACCCGCTGTCGTCCCAGGGCATCTTCAAGGCGCTGCGGTCGGGGATCTTCGCGTCGTACGCGGCGGCCGACGCGCTCGCCGGACGTAACGGCGCGACGGAGCGCTACGACCGATTCGTCGCGGCCGAGTTCGACGGCTACCTCCGCGCGCGTGCGCTGTTCTACGCCGCAGAGAGCCGGTGGCCGGGCAGCGCCTTCTGGCGACGCCGCCGGGCGCAGGCGGCCTGAGGCCCGCGACTCGTCTTCGGCTACACGCCGGCCGGCCGTTGGTGAAGACTCCGGCTCAGCGCATGCTCATGCTCCCGGGAGGTCTACAGAGCCCGGCCCCATCGGACGGTCGCGGACCCGCACTCGGCCCCGAGAGGAGGCGACGAAGCCGACCCTTTACGCCGTCGGATCGGTGACCGTTCCGAGGAAGAGGATGGCGCCTGTCTCGGTGTCGCCGATCGTGAATAGGAACGGCCGGTCGACCCTGAACTCCGGTGGTGCCGACGTCACCGCGACCCCACCTGTGACCGCGGCCGCTTCGGTACCCTCCTCGTCCACCCGGATGTAGGTCTTGTGCACGGTCGTGGATAGCCACGGATCGCTGCGAGACAGCCTCCCGAAATCGGAATCGGGGCTGTAGACGAGCCCCATCCCGAGGGCCTTCAATGCCTCGTCTAGCGCGCCGGCCTGGGTCGCGTACTCAAGCTCGAGACGAGGCAGGGCGAGCAGGATCCGCTGCTTGCTCACCGCGGCGACCGCGTCCGCCCACCGCGCGGCATCGAAGCGAAACTCGTCGAGCCGCCCATCGGGCAAGAAGATCTCCATGGCGAACCGCTCGTCGTCGCCGTACGGCAGCCGGACGACTTGGAAGCCGTCACCACGGCCGTAGAGGATGTCGTCGTCGCGGCTCATCATCGGCACCGACACCGTGCTCCCGTCGGAGCGAGCGAACTTGCCGTCGCGCGTCACGTCGGGGTCGAAGGGCTCCGTCCAGGCACTCTTGAAGTACACGGCGTTGAGCAGCACGAGCACCGCTCGGGGGTCGGGCAAGCCGAGCTCCTCGGAGATGCCGTCGATGAGGCCACGGGTTTCGCGCCGAACCCATCCGTCGATGCGTTCGGCAGTGTCCGCATCGCCGAGGTCGACCTGGTCGATCTCCGCGCCGAACGAATCTCCGACGCTATCGACGTAGTCGCTGCGCATCTCGATGCCGTCGTCGGGCCACAGTGAATTTGCCACCGTGAGGTCGACGTCGCCGCTTCCTTCGAGCAACGCCAGCAAGCTCGCGTAGGCGCTGTTGACCTCGTCCTCTCTCCGATCATCGACGTGAAGCGTCGAAGCAATCGACCGTCCGGTCTCCCCCACCGCACCGTTGAGCAGCATCGTTAGCACAGACGAGATGCTGACCGGCGAGACGACGACGTTGCCCCCGTCACCCAACTCGGCGAGGAGGTCGAACCCGAAGTCGTTGGTCGCACGCGCCAGCCACTCCGCGGTTTGCGGGTCCAGCTCCTCGACCAGAGAAATCGGTTCGATCGGTTCGACCGGGGGCGGGTCGTGCTCTGCACAGCCGGCCACCAAGGCGAGAGCCACCGCGATCGCGATCGCCGTCCGCATACCCGTCCTCCTCCTCCTAGTTGACCGCCCCTTCTTTGACGGATCGAGGAGGATCCTGGGTTCCGTCTTGAAGTTGTGGAGCTGCCGGGAATCGAACCCGGGTCCTCCGACCCCGTGACAGGACTTCTACGAGCGTAGTCTGCGGTTGGGCTTCGGCTCCGGCCGGCCCGCAGACGGCGGCGGCCGGTGCCTAGCTCAGGTTAGATGTCCCGCCCATTGCCCCGAGCACACGCCGGGCGGTAAGCCTGCTAGGCGACGCCGGATCCCGGGAGCGCAGGCGAATCCCGGGCCGACGGCCATTGCTAAGGAATGGCGACCGTGCTGTTAGGCAGCGGCATTTATTGTTGTTCCGAGAATATTTAACGAGGTCACACCCGGAGTCCTCGGCTCGCTTCCCCTGTCTCGGTCTGATCAGAGTCGATACCAGTTCAGCCCCAAGACAAAGCTATTTTCAATGTTCCATGGGAGTCTAACGAGCCGCCCACAAGGATATTCCAGCGCATGCGTCCGATCGGACCGCCCAGCTCATCGGAACTGCTGCTGAAAACGCTCGCTATGCGAGCATGTTTCGACGAAGAACCGAGAACGGGCTCAGCGCCGGCGGCCCAGCTCCCTTTGCATCTGCCGCTCCGCGTCCTTCTTCGCCTCGCTCTGGCGCTTGTCGTACGTCTTCTTCCCCCGCGCCACGGCGATCTCGGCCTTCGCGATGCCGTGCTTGAAGTACAGCCGCAGCGGCACCAGCGTCCGGCCCCCCTGCGACACCTCCGCGTCCAGCCGCTCGATCTCGGAGCGGTGCAGGAGCAGCTTGCGGGGACGCAGCGGGTCGTGGTTCTGGCGGTTCCCGTGGGAGTACGGGTTGATGTGGCACTGGAGCAGCCATGCCTCGCCGTCCCGCACCGCCGCGTACGCGTCCGTCAGCGAGACCTTGCCCTCGCGGCACGACTTGACCTCCGTGCCCACGAGCATGAGCCCGGCCTCGACCGTGTCCTCGATCAGGTACTCGTGGCGCGCCTTGCGGTTCTGTGCGATGAGCTTCGTCCCGCCGGCGTCGGGCCCCGGACCCACCCTCAGCCCTGGGCGCCGTCGGTCGAGATGATGATCCCCTTCAGGATCTCGACCGCCCGGTCCTTCTGCTCTTCCGTCTCGGCGACCTCGACGTCGGGCTCGATTCCCGACCCGTTGATGTCGCGCCCGTCGGGCGTCAGGTACGCGGCGGTGGTGAGCTTGAGCGCGGACGCGTCCCGGAGCCGCACGACCTCCTGCACCGAGCCCTTCCCGTACGTCGTCGTCCCGATCAGCGTGGCGCGCTCCTGGTCCTGCAGCGCCCCCGCGACGATCTCGGACGCGCTCGCGGTGCCCTCGTTCACGAGGACCACGAGCGGCACGTCCTCGAACGCGTCGCCCTCGGCCTCGTAGGTCGTGTCTCCCTCCGGCCTCTCGCGGTAGATGACGACCTCGCCGTCCTCGATGAAGACGCTCGCGACGTCGACGGCCTCGCTGAACAGCCCGCCCCCGTTGTTGCGGAGGTCCAGCACGATCCCCTCGGCCCCCTCGTCGAGCATCTCCGCGACCTCCTCGCGCACCTCGTCCCCGGCGCCGCGGGCGAACCCGAACAGCTGGATGTAGCCGAGGCCGTCCGCCCGCAGGTTCGCCTGGAGGTTCGGCAGCGCGATCTCCGCGCGCGTGATGCGGAAGTCGAGGGACTCACCGCCCCTCAGGATGCCCAACGACACCTCGGTCCCCTCCGGGCCCTTGATGTGCGCGACGGCCTCGTCCGAGGTGAGGCTCGACACCGGTTGCCCGTCGATCGTCTGGATCACGTCGCCCTCCTGCAGCCCCGCGTCGACCGCCGGCGTCGAGGGGAGCACCGACACGATCGTGAGCCCCTCCTCCTTGTCCTTCAGCCACACGCCGATGCCGGAGAACTCGCCGGTCGTCAGCTCCTGGAACGAGCGGTAGGCGGTCGGCGAGTAGAAGAGCGCGTAGGGGTCGTCCTTCTTCAGCACCTCGAGCATCCCCCTGATCGCGCCTCGGGCCAGCTCCTCGCTGCTCGGTGCGTCGACGGCCGAGGAGCGGATCTGCTCGTAGGCCTCCTCGACGAGGTCGAAGCCCCGGGCGTCCCCATCGCCCCCGAGGAGCGAGAAGGGTCCGGCCCCGCCGCGCTCGTTGCGCTCGCCCACCCTGATCCCGAGAGTGAACGCGGTAAGGCAGACGGCGAGCGCCCCCAGGACGGCGAGCGAGACCTTCACCCACTGCTGCATGCCCCCAGGGTAGTGCCTGGGGAAGGGCTACTGGAGGTAGGGCATGGGGTCTACGGGGGAGCCGTTGACCCGGACCTCGAAGTGGAGGTGGGGCCCGGTGCAGTAGCCGGTGCAGCCCACGGCACCGATGCTGCTGCCGCGGCCAACCCGCTGGCCGCTGCCGACGTAGAAGGCCGAGAGGTGGTTGTAGGTGGTCGCCAGGCCCCCGCCGTGGTCGATCGCGATGACGTTGCCGTAGCCGCTCATCACGCCGGCGAAGACCACGGTCCCGAAGTCGGCCGCGACGACCGGCGCCCCGTATCCGGCCCCGATGTCGATCCCGGTGTGGAGCCGCTGATCGCCGAAGATCGGGTGCGTCCGGTAGCCGTAGGGGGACGTGATCGGGCCGGCGGCGGGGAACAACAGCTGGCCGCCCCCGATGGGGGCCGGGCCGGCCGCAGGCGCCGCCTGGAGCGCCGCCAGGATCTCCGCCTCGTCCGCTTCGAGCTGCGCCTCGACCTGGGCGAGACGCTGTGCGTCCGAGCGCAGGTCGGCGAGCAGCGTGCGCTTCTCCGACAGCACGGCTTCCTTCTCGGCGAGGATCGCGGCCCGGACGTCACGCTTCTCGGCCAGGGCACGCCGGTCGGCCTCGAGGTCCAGCTTGGCCTCGGCGATCTGGAGCTTCTTCTCCTCCGCGAGCTCCTCTCGGACCTCGGTCTCCAGCTTCAAGACCTCGATCGAGTCGATCAGCTCCGCGTCGGTCTCCATCGCCGACTCGCGGTACTCGACGCGGTCGACGAGCTCGCCGATGTCGGTCGAGGACAGCAGCGAGTCGAGGTATCCCGCCGGCCCCGCCTTGTAGGCCTCGATGGCGCGGGTCGTGAGAAGGTCCGTGCGCCGGTCGAGGCGGGCCTGGATACCGTCGAGCTCCTCCGCGAGCAGCGCGAGCTGTTGCTGTGCGATCGCGAGCTTCTGCTTCGTCTTGTAGATGCGGGCGTCGATCTCGGCCACGTCCGCGTCCAGCTCCTCGACCTTGTCCTCGACCGCGTCCCGCTCGCGGTCGAGCTCGGCCACCCGGTCGTCTACGTCGGCGGCGCGCGCGAGCTTGTCGTTCTTCCGGGCCTCGACCCGCTCCCGGCGGTCCCGGATCTCTTCGAGGTTCCCGGGGTCGGCGGCGGCCGGGATACCGAGCCCGAGGACGAGCAGGGCAAGCATCAGCCCGGCGGTCCCGCGCCTTCCGAGCTTCGGCAACATCCGCATCGGTCTCATCCTAAGCAACAGGTCCCCCAATAACAACACCAGAAACGCCCAAACCGGGCGAGCGCGCCCCTCTCCTCAACGTCGGCGTGAACGCGAGGAGGCTTAAACCTCCAGGAAGCGCCGCAGGGCTAGCGACGACCCCACGATCCCGACCCCTGCGCCTACGCCCAACAGCACGAGCAGCACCGACGCGATCTCGCCGCCCGAGAACGCGAACACGCCCTCGAGGAACGGCAGGAAGTCCCGGATCGGGGGGAACAGGAACGTGTTCGCGGCGAGCACGACCGCCCCCGAGACGGCGGCGCCGACGAGGGCCGCGAAGACGCCCTCGAGCATGAAGGGGATGCGGATGAACCAGTTCGTCGCGCCGACGAGCTTCATGATGCCGATCTCGTCACGGCGCGCATAGATGGCGACGCGGATCGTGTTCGCGATGAGGCCGGCCGCGGCGACGAGGAGGATCAACGACATCACGAGCGTGATCGTCCGGAGCAGCGCGTTGATCCTGAGGAGCTTCTTGATGAACTCGCCGCCGAACTTCACCTCGTCGATCCCGGGCGCGCCGTCGATGCGCGCCGCCACCTCCTCGGTCCACTTCGCGTCGACGAGCTTCACGCGCACCGACGCCGGCAGAGAGTTCGGAGGGATCGTCTCCCACAGCTCCGGTTGGTCGGCGTACAGCTCCTTGAACTCCTCGAACGCCTGCGCCTTCGAGATGTACGTGATGTCTTCGACCTCGGGCATGTGCGAGAGGTCGGCCTGGAGGGACTGCAGCTCGCCCTGAGCGATGTCGTCGCGCAGGAACGCGGAGATCTCTACCTTGGCCTCCCACCCGAGCGTCGCCTTGTTGACGATCATGCCGAGTATCTGCACGCCCCCCAGGAGCAGGAGCGAGATCGCGACCGTCGAGATCGCGGCGATCGTCATCAGCAGGTTGCGCCGCAGGTTCGTTACGGTCTCGCCGAGGTAGTAGCCGACTCGCATGGGCTAGGTACCGACTCCGTAGATGCCGCGGGACTGGTCGCGCACGACGTCGCCGTTCTCGAGCTCGATGACGCGCCGGCGCATCGAGTCGACGATCGCGTGATCGTGCGTCGCCATCACGATCGTCGTGCCCGTCCGGTTGATCCTGTCGAGCAGACGCATGATGCCGACGGACGTCGCCGGGTCGAGGTTCCCCGTCGGCTCGTCGGCGATGAGGATCAACGGACGGTTCACGAAGGCGCGGGCGATCGACACGCGCTGCTGCTCGCCCCCCGACAGCTCGTCGGGGAAGCGGTCGAGCTTCTCACCGAGGCCGACGAGCTCGAGGATCTGCGGGACCTGCCGCTGCACGACCGCGCGCGGCCGCCCGATCACCTCTAGCCCGAACGCGACGTTCTCGAACACGGTCTTGTTCGGGAGCAGCTTGAAGTCCTGGAAGACGCAGCCGACGTTGCGCCTGAGGTACGGGACGCGCCAGCGCGGGAGGCTCGCGAGGTTCTTGCCGGCGACGAACACCTCGCCGTGCGTCGGCTCCTCTTCCTTCGTGAGCAGCTTGAGGAACGTCGACTTGCCCGACCCCGAGGGCCCGACGACGAAGACGAACTCGCCCTTCTCGATGTCGATCGAGACGCCGTTCAGGGCGCGGATGCCGCCCTTGTACTCCTTTTCGACGTCTACCGTCCTGATCATGGTCTAGAGCGTACCCGCCGTCTCGCCCATACCGAGATGATGGCACTTCCGGCGCGCGGGCGCCCGTTTTCGTTCAGGAGTGCGAGACCGTCGCCTTGCGCTTCAGCTCCGCCTCGATGAAGCCGTCGATGTCGCCGTCGAGCACCCCCTGCACGTTGCCGACCTCGGCGTCTGTGCGGTGATCCTTGACCATTTGATACGGATGCATCACGTACGAGCGGATTTGGGAGCCGAAGCCGATCTCACGCCGCTCGCCACGCAGCGCGTCGATCTCCGCCTCTCGCTCCTCGTGCGCCCGCGCGAGCAGACGCGACTTGAGCACGCGCATCGCGACGGCCCGGTTCTGCATCTGCGACCGTTCGTTCTGGCACGAGACGACGATGCCCGTCGGCAGGTGGGTGATCCGTACGGCCGAGTCGGTGACGTTGACGTGCTGGCCCCCGGCACCCGACGATCGGTAGGTATCGATGCGCAGGTCGTCCGGTGAGATCTCGACCTCGATGTCGTCCTCGACCTCGGGCGTCACGTCCACCGACGCGAAAGACGTGTGCCGGCGCTTCGCCGCGTCGAACGGCGAGATCCGCACGAGCCGGTGCACGCCGCGCTCCGCCGCGAGGAGCCCGTAAGCGTGGCGCCCGGTGATAGTCGCCGTCGCGCTCTTCAGCCCCGCCTCCTCCCCCGGCGTCGCCTCGAGGACCTCGGTCTTGAAGCCGCGCCGCTCGGCCCAGCGGAGGTACATCCGGAGAAGCTGCTCGGCCCAGTCCTGCGAGTCCGTCCCTCCCTCGCCCGCGTTCACCGAGAGGATCGCCGGGTTCGCGTCGAACTCGCCGCCGAGCAAGGACACGACCTCGAGCGACGCGATCTCCTTCTCGAGTACGCCGAGCTCGTTCTCGACCTCGGCGGCGGTGCCGGCGTCGGCCTCCGACTCCGCGAGCTCCCACATGAGCTCCGCGTCGTCGAGGCGTTGCGAGATCGAGTCATAGAGGCCGACGTCGTCGCCGAGACGCGACAGCTCGCCCATGGTCTTCTGCGCTGCGGAGGGGTCGTCCCAGAGGTCGGGAGCCGCGGCCCTCGCCTTGACCTCGTCTAGGCGGGCGCGCTTGCGGTCGACGTCAAAGGTACTCCTTGACGTGAGAGAGCTTCTCGCGCAGCGACGCCACGCGGTCGTCGACTTCGGCCATGCCCAGAGGATGGCACAAGAAGAGCGCGCACGGGCCGCCTCGGCGGGACGCCCCAAGAAGGCGCGCGGGCCGCCTCGGCGGGACGCCCCAAGAAGGCGCACGGGCCGCCTCGGCGGGACGCCCAAAAAAGAAGGAGGCCGGTTGCCCGGCCTCCTTCTCTCTCCCTTGCGAGGTGGAGCTCGTTGCTACTTGCGCTTGCCGTTCAGCATCACTCCTGCGCCCGTGAGGGACAGCCCCGTCCCCAAGAAGATCAGGAGGTTCGCTCCCGTGAAGGGCAGGAGCCCTCCGAGCGGGGTGGTCGGCTGACGCTTCGCCAGCGCCGGCGTTCCCGGGCGGGTGATGCGCTCACCCAGCACCGTCGGCCTGTTCGGGTCGTTCGGGCGGCCCGGCCGGGTGATGACGTCCGGCTTGACCACGTCGGGGTCCTTGCCCGGCGGCGGCGTCGGGTTCACGCAGGGCTGCGTTCCCGGCATCGTCGCATCGGCGTCACACGGACCTTCGGGGCTGTTGCACGGCTGCGTGCCGGGCATCGTCGGGTCTGCGTCGCACGGTCCCTCCGGAGGCGAGGTGTGGCAGCTGTTGCCGGGGCAGGGGTTGCAGCTGTTGCCGGGGCACTCGGGCTTCCCGCAGCTGTTGCCGGGGCACTCAGGCTTCCCGCAGCTCTTGCCGGGGCACGGGTTGCAGCTGTTGCCCGGACACTCGGGCGGCCCGCACTTCTTGCCCTTGCAGTCCGGCGGCGGAGGCGTGCCGGGGGTGCAGCTGGTGTGCGCCGGGTTGCCCTTGCCGATGCCCTTGTTGCCGTCACACTCGTAGCCGTTGTTCGGGTCGCTGCCGTTCGGCATCTGGCCCGGAGGGTTCTTGTTGTCGGCGTTGCCGACGCAGCCGGCGCAAGGCTTGCCGCCGCCACCACCGTTGCCGTTGCCGTTCTGGGAGGGCGAGCCGTCACAGGTCGAGGCGTACGGGCCGGAGCCCTGGCCGGCCTGGTCGCAGCCCTTGCCCTCCTGGCCGGGAGAGCTCTCCCAACCTTTGCCCTTGTCCTCTGAGGCCGACGAACCCTGGCCGGCGGACGACGAGTTGTCGGAGCCGTTCCCGTTGCCGTTGCTCGCCGCGGGAGCCGAGTCGTCCTTCTTGTCGCTGCCGTTGCCGTTGCCGTTGTTCTCGCCGGACTTGCCCTTGTCCTCGGAGTTGCCGGGGGCGCCGGCGGAAGCGGACGCCGCCGGGGCGCCATCCTTCTTCTCGGCACCGTTCCCGTTGCCGTTCCCGTTGTCGCCCTTGGCCTCGGAGGCCGCGGCGGACGCGACTGCGGGGAGCGACTCGTCCTTCTTGTCGTTGCCGTTACCGGAGTCGGCGAAGACGGGGCCGCCGACGATCATCAGGACGCCCACGATCATCGCGACGAGTCCCGACATCCTCTGGTTCCTGCTGACTATCTTCGACACCTGCGGCTCCTTCTGTCTGACGCCCGACCGGCGGGAGTACCGACCGTTTAAGGAAATCCATCCGTCTGCCGATATCGCTTCCAGATGTTGGTAGTAGTCTTCCAGAACCTGGGAACGACCACAACGTCTTGAATGACTAATTTCCTAAAGTTTTCCAGTAGTCCTTTCGGACTAGTCCCCGAAGCGCACGGCCCCGTAAGGGCCCTTTTTTTGCGCCCGGGATCGCGACCGCCGGCCGGATCGCGGGCGCGCAACGGGGGCCGGAAGACCGGCCCCCGTGACTGGCGAGCGTTGGTTCGTGAAGGCCGCCGCGGCGGCGCCCAGAGCTAGTAAGTGGTCATCGAGCGCTGCGGCGGCTCGCGAGGATCCCGGCGCCGGCAAGCAGCAGCCCGACTGCGATCGCTGCAAAGCTCAGGAGGGCCGAGCCCGTGAACGGCAGCGGCTGCCCGAGGAACGCGGCGCCCCGCTCGGCCGCCTCGGCCGCCGCCCCTGCGACGGGCTGCGAGAGGCGCTCACCGAGGACCTCCGGCCCCTCGTCCGCCGTCTCCGGGGTGGATGGGCGGGCGATCAGGCCGCCGAGGACGTCGTCGTCCTCACACTCCTCGGCCCCCTCGGCCATCGTCTCGTCGTCGACGCACGGCTCCGTCGGGAGCACGCCGGCGTCCAGGCACGGCTGGGTACCGGGCATGGTGGCGTCGGCGTCGCAGGGACCGGCCGGCGTGACGGCCTGGGCGGGCTTCGGCGGCTTGCCGCACCAGCCCTCGTTGTCGTCTTCGAAGTCGTCGTCGTTGCCGCAGCCGTTGTTGCCGTCCTGGTCGGCCTTGTCGGCGCCGCCGGAGCCGTTGGGCTTGTCGGGGCCGCCGTTGGAGCGGTCGGGGCCGCGGCCGTCGTCGTCGGGATCGGACTCGGAGCTGCCCTGGTTGCCGGAGCCGCCGTTCTCGACGGAGCGGTCCTTGCCCGAGGGGTGGGCGTTGTCGCCGTCGTCGGGGACGTTGTTGGGGGTGTTGCCGTCGTTGGTGTCGTCGTCCTCGGTGTACGCCGTGCCGGAGTCGGAGTCGGCGTCGCCGTCGTTGTCCTTGGCGTCCTGCGACGCCTCGGAGCCGTTGCCGCCCTGGAGATGCTCGTCCTTGTGATGTGCCGCCGCTGGAACCGTCGCCAGCAGCAACGCGAAGAGCGCCACCACTACCGCCATTGCTGCCGTCGTCGCCGAGACCCGCCTGCCCATGGTTCCTCCTCTGCTCCTGCCCGATGTGCTGCGCTGGCTGCTCCGCTATGTAGTTAGATGCCTACATAGCGTCACACTAGCCCACGATTCCCCGGGATTTCGACCCCTAAACGAGAAAATCGGAAAATTTCCTTACAGTCTGTCGTCGGACGACGACGAACCGTACTTAAGTAGAAATGCGTACAAAGGGGGGGCGCGAGTAACTGGGTTCTTCAAAACCCCTTTCGAAGCAAGGCAAACACGTCTACCCTCGCCCGTGGACGGGGTGGGAAGCAAGCTCACCCCCTGGGGTGGAGGGAAGAACACCATGCCGATCCAGAAGGTCGAGATCTCGGTGACGACCCAGTCGCAGCCGATGCAGTGGGGCAGTCTCCCGGCGCCGGTCCCGCCGAAGATCACGATGAACGGGAACCCGATCCCCGACACGCCGCGCCCCGCCGCTGTCTCCGTGGGATGGCGGCTCGCAGTCATCGACGCGACGAACGACATCACGAAGCCCGGCAGCTACCTCTTCAACGACTGGATCTACCTGCAGTACGGCCAGAACTGGATGGGGACGTACCAGTACATGTACGACAACATGTTCCGGCACCTCTATCTCGCGGGGAACGTCAACCAGCAGCTCGTGATCCTCGCCAGCTACGGGCTCGACAACAACATGCCTCCGACGAACTCGATGCTGCCCGTCCTCCTCGAGCTCGGTGCCGGTCAAACGCTTCAGTACTGGGAGACGCACTGCAATCCGGGCAGCGAGGTCGCCAACCCCGACGCCTACGTCAGCTTCCCGACCAACTACATCCTCATCGGGTACAGCTCGTGGACCTACGGCCAGGGGTACGAGAAGTACGACAGGGCGCAGGGGAGCATGCCGGTGACGTCGACCCTGAGCGCGACCGTCAGCAACATCGTGCCGGGCCCCTAAGGCACCCGCTGCGCCCTCGCCTTCTCGTCGTCGGCCACGGCGGCGTCCCGACCGGGTACGCGCGCGTGATGCGCGAGCTGCTGCCGCGGCTGGCGGATGCCTTCGACGTCCTGCTCTTCGCCGTCACGAAGAGGGACGGCGACGTCGCCGATCCAGTGGTGCCGACGGTGGCGAACCGCCTGATGGGGGATCCGTTCGGACGCGAGCAGCTACCCGCGCTCTTGTCGGAACACGAGCCCGACGTCGTGCTCCTCCACCACGACGTCGAGTTCTTTCCGGTGCACCAGGAAGCCCTCCGCGGGCGGAGGACGGTTCTGTACTGCCCGATCGAGTGGGAGAGGACCAGACCGGAGCGACTGACAGCGCTCCGGTGGGCGAACCTCCTGGTCACCTATACACGCTTCGGGAGGCGCGTGATCGCCGACGCCTTCGGCGAAGAGGCCATGCCCCCGGTCGAGACGATCGGGCACGGCGTCTCACCCGGCCGGTTCCCCGCCATGCCGCGGGGCGACGCCCGCAGGTTGCTGTTCCCCGACCGGCCGGAGCTCGGCGACGCGTTCGTGGTGCTCAACGCCAACCGGAACTCGCCGCGCAAGAGGATCGACCTCACGCTCGAGGCGTTCGCGCGCTTCGCCCGCGATAGGCGGGACGCGTACCTGTACCTCCACATGGCGCCGGGGGGTGGGACCGACGTCACCGGACACGCGGAGTTCCTCGGCGTCGCCGGCCGGATTCTGACGACGCCGGCCGACGACTTCTGGGGACCCGACGTCCCCGACGCGACTCTCGCTGCGATCTACGGCGCGTGCGACGTGGGGATCAACACCTCGACGGGCGAGGGCTGGGGCCTGGTCGCGTTCGAGCACGCTCTCGCCGGCGCGCCCCAAGTCCTGCCCGACCACACCGCTCCGGCCGAGTTGTGGAAGGGGAAGGCCCTGCTCGTCCCCGCCGCAGAGGGGGAGCACGGCGACCGCGTCGTCTCCGTAGAGGCCGCCTCGGCCACTCTGCAGCGCCTTTACGAGGACGAGCCGCTGCGCGCCCGGTTCGGGGAGGCGGCTCGGAAGCACGCGCTCGACCCGTCGTTCGACTGGAACACAATTGCACAGTCGTGGAAGACGCTCCTACTCAAGGAGGCGGACAGTGCCCGATCCGTACGAGCTAGAGACGTATGAATCCTGCGTCGGCGACGCGTTCCGCCTCGAGTTCGCCGACCACCCCCCGGTCGACCTGACGCTCGCCGAGGCGGCTCCCAGCCCCTGGCAGCGCGAGGAGGGGGGGAGGGTCGCGTTCCGTCTGGAGTTCACCGGCCCCACCGAGCCGCTCCTCGACCAACGGACGTACCGGATGCAGCACGACGAGCTCGGGACGATCGAGATCTTCATAGTGCCGGTCGGCCGCGACGAGAAGGGCGCGACCTACGAGGCGATCTTCACATAGGCCGCGGCGGCCACTCCATCAACACGTAGGGGATCCGGTCCTCGACCCTGCGGAAGCCGAGCCGTTCGTACAAACGCAGCGCGGGGTTCTCGTGCTCGACGTGGATCGTCAGTCGCTTTCCCTCCGCCGCGGCCTCGTCCTGCAGCTCTCGTAACAGCGTCGTCCCGACGCCCTTGCCGCGTGCGGCCGGCAGGAGGGCGATGTCCATGATCCGGATCTGCTCGGGCCACCGCGCCACGTACAGCCGCCCCGCCGGGAAGCCGTCGATGACTATCACGTCGTAGGTCGCACCCTCGTAGTTCTCGCGGTAGTAGACGTCCTGGGCCTCGAACTGGTGGTCGAGGAACGCGTGCTTCTGCTCGTCCGTCCAACCCGTCGGCTCGAGCTCGTCCCAGCGCGTGCTGCCGTAGACCGCGCGCAGGAACGCGCCGTCGTCGGGAACCACACGACGCAGCTCGATCGTCGCCACCGCGGCCATCGGGTCGCGCCGTTCTAGCCGCGAGGCGGGAAGACGCCCTGCATAGCGATGATGAAGCTCATCACGAGGGCCGGCTGCATGTTGTTGTGCGGCAGGCTTCCGCCGGTGACGCTCAGCGACTGGGGGTCCATGGTCGTGAGGCTCGACGACGAGTTGGCCTGGTAGCCGAACCCCCCCTGCGTACGGGCGAGGGCCCGGGTGGGATCCGGTGCCAGCTGGTTGGCGTTCTGCGTGCTCGCGACCACGAGGTGATTGTGGACCGGCATCTCCGACTGAAGCAGGGTGACGGTCTGGCTGCCGCCCTGCTGGCCGAGCGAATAGCTGTTGTTGTCCGGGTGCAGGGGCACGCTGCCCCGAAGGTCCGGGAGCGCGAAGGTCGACTTCCCGTCACCTCCGTAGTACGTGCCCAGCAACGAGAAGAGCGCCGTGTTCTGCGAGATGGGAAGCAGCTGGCCGTTGCAGAACGCCCAGCCCTTGGGGGCGAAGTTGAAGCCGACGAACCTGATCTCCGCGACGAACGGGTCTGCCACTGGGTTCCTCCTGAGAGATGGCTTAGGTGGGGCTCGGGAAGATCCCGAACAGCGAGAGGATGAAGTTGACGCACAGGTAGGGCATCACGTTCTCGTGCGGCTGCGACCCTCCCGCCGGGCCGACGATGTTCGCCGCCATGTTGGCGTTCGGCGCGATCGCACGGAAGAACTGCACGTTCGTCCCCGCCGCGAGCATCTGGTTGCCCGGGTTGCTTGCGCCGCCGACGTTCAACGAAGCGAGCAGGGCGTGGTTGTGGACCGGCATCTGCTGGATCGTCAGGGTCACGCTATCGACGCCGGCTTTCTCGCCGATGGTGTGGTTCGAGAGGCCCGACCCCTGTCCCTGGTGGATGGGGATCCGGCCCTGCAAGTCCGGGAGGGCGAAGGTGCTCTGGCCGTCCCCGCCGTAAGTGGTGCCGATCAGCTGGAACAACGTCTCGTTCTCCGAGATCGGCAGGAGCTGCCCGTCGCAGAACGCCCATCCCGCGGGGGCGAAGTTCCCGCCGAACATCCTTATCTCGCCGACGTAAGGTTGAGCCACTAGCGGCGCTCCTTTCTAGTTCGGGGAGGGGAAGATGCCCTGCAGCGCGATGCAGAAGCTCAACGTCGTGTACGGCTGCATGTTCTGGTGAGCCTGGCTCCCGCCGGTGTTCGAGATCGTGGCGGGGATCAACGACGTGAGGTTGCCCGCGGCTGTGTAGGCGTTGTTCGTCGAGGCCATGATGTTGCTGGTCGGAATCGGCTGGTCTGCGTTCTGAGTCGACGCGCTGAACGTGTGGACGTGAGCCGGCATCTCCTGGACGGTGACCGTATGAGCCTCCTCGCCCACCTTCTGCCCCAGTATGAATCCGGCCCCCGTGTGTATCGGCGCGCGGCCCCTGAGGTCCGGCAGGGCGAAGTTCACGCGGCCGTCACCGCCGTACGTCGTGCCGAGCAACGAGAACAGCGCCTGGTTCTGGTTGATCGGCAGCAGCTGCCCGTTGCAGAGCGCCCACCCCTTGGGGGCGAAGTTGAAGCTCATGATCCTGCACTCGGCCAAGAACGGTTCTGACATGCATCCCTCCTCTGGCGTTCCTGCGGCTACTGTCTGAACCCGAACGTAGGTGGGAAGGTCAGGTCACGAGCAGTTCGCCCCCCCGTTCCCAAAGTTCCCGGTCGTGTCGGCGAAGGCGTTCGGCACGCCGCCGGCGGAGTTCCTCGCGATGAGGAACGTCTCGATCGCCGTCTGGTCCTTGGCGCCACCGGCGTATCCCGGCAGGTTGATCGTGTTCGAGGCGACGTTCGTGAGGAGGTTGATGTCGAAGAATGTACCCCCTCCACCGACGTCGGACCCGTGCACGTTGTTGGCGTCCCCGCCCACGCCGCCGATGTCGAGGCAGAGCGTGGTCGAGGTGGAGGCGATGTCGACCTCGATCCCCGTGTCGCCGAACGTGCCCGGCTGAGTGATCGTGTTCCCCTTGATCGTCATGCGCATCGGCGACCCCACCGTGCCCTGGGGAACGATCCTGATGCCGGCCCGGTTCGAGTACTCCTGGATCGTGTTCCCGGTCACCGAGGCGGTGTGGGTGCCGGAGCCCTCGTGGTTGAACGTCAGGCCGCTCGCCTGCGAGGAGCCTGAGTTGTTGACGCCCGTGGCGCCGATACGGTTGTTCGTGACGGTGCCGTCGTAGTCGCCGGCACCGTTGCCGACGCCCGTCGTGATCGTGATGCCGTTCCCGAGCGCGTCCCGGAAGTCGTTGTCGGTGATCGCGTAGTTGAGGTCGGTGTTCGACCCGCCGCCACCGGCGGCGATCGTGATGCCGCCGCCTCCCGACACGATGCTCGGATGGTTGTTCGTGAAGTCGTTCCCGTTGAGCGTCAGCGTCCCGGTCGCCGTGTTGTTCAGGCGGTAGTTCAGCAGGTCCCCACGGGCGGTCGTGAAGTCCGAGTCGGTGTCGATCGTGACGTTCATCGTCGCGCTGTTGAAGGCGGCGGCGTGGAACGCGTCGTCCGCCACCAACCCGGTACCGGTGGCGAAGTCGGTGTTCGACACGGTCAGGCCGTTGAGGGTCCCGCTCGAGTTCGAGACCGTGAAGGCGTTCTCGTGACCACCGAGAACGGAGGAATCCGTCAGGGATGCAGACCCGGTGAGGTCGCAGAACATGACGGTGCCCTCGTCCTGGTTCTCGTTACCCCCGTGGGTGCCGTTGAAGACGCTGTCGTCCATCGTGAAGCCGTTGACGTCGTGCCCCAGCAGGCCGAAGTTGGACGATCCGTTGATCTGCATGTCGTTGAAGATCGGACCGGTCGTGTCCTTCAGCAGGATGCCGACCCCGACGGGCTGGCCCGAGGGCTTCGCGCACTGGTTCGTCGAGGCGTCGGCCCCGGTGGTGCTCGTGATCGTTCCGCCCGAGTTCGCGGGGCCGGTTCCGGTGACGTTGATGTTGCCGGTCGAGCCCGTGTTGTCGAGCACGATGCCGTTGGCGGCGCCGTTGGACGAGATCGAGTCGAAGATCAGGTCCCCGGAGCCGATCGTCGTGTTCACGACGTTCAGCGGGATCCCCGTCGTCGTCGTCAGTATGTTGTCGTCAGACGGCATGTGCAGGGTGCCGCCGCCGGTGGCGCTGACGGCAGGCAAGGTAGCCGTGGTGAGGATGACGTCGTTGTCGAAGCGGATGACGCTCCCGGTGTTGCTCGTGAGGTTGATGCGAGGTCCGCTGCCGCCGTTGCTGCCCGTAACCGTACCGTTGAAGTCCTTGGTGCCGCCGGTGGTGTTCGCGATCGAGATCACCTGACCCGCGCCGTCGGAGATGTTCCCCGCGATCGTGACGTCCTGGGTGGCGCCGGTTATGTCCACGACGGCGTTCGCCGCGTTCTGCAAAGTCCCGCCGTTGGCCGTAAGGGATCCGGCCGCGTTGTTCAGCTTGATCGCCTCGGTCGGGCTGTTGTTCGACGTGAGGGTGGAGAAGACCATGTCGAGCGTGCCGGTGTTGACGTCGAGTGCCTTCCCGTTGGTCACGCTGATCGAGGTGTCGCGGACTGTTGCGGTCCCGACGTTCGAGCCGGCCAGGGAGATCGTGCCGTTGCCCAGGGCGAGGTCCTGCAGCTCGTTGCCCGAGCCCAGCGTGACGACGGTGTTGGCCGCGTGCGAGATAGCCGGGGGCGTCCCTGCACCGGAGACGAGGTCGGTGTGCGTCCTGCCCACGGTGTCGGTGACGTCGAGGCTGTGCGGGTGGCCCAGCAGCTTCTGACCGCTCTCGAGGACGATGCCGCTCGTGTAGGCGCCCTCGTAGACGAAGATCCGGTCGTTCGGGTCGTCGATGTGGTCCGAGGTCCCGCCCGTCGAAAGCGGCGTCAGGGTGTTGAGCGGCGACGTCGAGGTGCCCTTCCCACCGGCGCCCGCGCTGTCGTCCACGAACCAGGTCGTCGGGCCGGCGACGTTGATGTTCACCGTGCCGTTGGCCTCGGCGTTCTGCACCTGGCCGTCGGAGACCCGGTAGTCGAACGAGTCGGTTCCGATGAATCCCGGCGGCGGGACGTAGTGGAAGTCGCCGTCCGACTCCAGGGACACCGTCCCGCGCTCCGCCGGCTGGGGGCCGATCCCGTCGGGGTCGTAGCCGTCGGTCAGGCACGTGAACGGGCCGGTCCCGGTGCAGTCGGCCCCGGCGATCAGCGTGATCGTGTGGCCCTCGATGTCCGTGTCCCCGGTGAGGACGTTGTGGAAGGCGGCGGGCTCGATGTCCAGCCCCGCGGTGCTCGTGCCGTTGTCGAGCCTCACGTTGGACAGCGCGCTGTCGTTGCCGTTGAGGGTCTCGGTGTCGGCGATCGGAGCGTCGTTGACGCAGGTCACGGTGACGGTGACTGTCCCGACCGAGGCCGGGGTGCCGTTCAGCGTGTACGTGAAGGTCTCCACGAGGTTCCCGCCGGCAGGCTGGAGCTCGGGGTCGTTGCAGTAGTTGGCTGCGGGCGTGTAGGTGAGGTCCGCGCCGGCGTTCGTGATCGCGACCGTCCCGCCGTTGGTGCTGTTGGTCTTGGCGTCGACGAACTTCGGTCCGCCGTCGATGTCGGTGTCGTTCGCAAGCACGTTGATCGTGGTAGCCGACGCGTCCTCGAGGACCGTCGCCGTGTCGTTCACCGCAACCGGGGCGTCGTCGACGCAGTCGACGGTCACGGTGACGGTCCCGACGGAGCCGCCGTTGAGCGTGTACGTGAACGTGTCCAGCGTCGTTCCGGGCGGGTTGTTGCAGTAGTTCGCCGCCGGCGTGTAGGTGAGGTCCGCGCCGGAGTTCGTGATCGCGACCGTCCCGTTCGCGCCGTTGGTCTTGGAGTTGATCGTCTTGGGCCCAGCGTCGATGTCGGAGTCGTTGGCGAGCACGTCGATCGTGGTCGCGCCCGCGTCCTCGTTCATCGTCTTCGAGTCGTCGACCGCGACCGGCAGGTCGTCGACGCACGTCACCGTGACGTTGACGGTCCCGACCGAGCCGCCGTTTAGCGTGTACGTGAACGTGTCGACCGGGATCGTCGGCGGGTTGTTGCAGTAGTTGGCGTTCGGCGTGTAGGTCAGGTCGGCCCCCGCGTTGGTGATGGAGACTGTGCCGTTCGTCGGATCCGTCTTCGACGCGATCGTCTTGGTGCCGCCGTCCACGTCGGTGTCGTTCGCCAGCACGTCGATCGTGTTGGCGCCCGAGTCCTCGAGCACCGTGGCCGGGTCGTTGACCGCGACCGGCAGGTCGTCGACCGCCGCCACGTCGACCGTGACGGTGCCGGCAGGCGAGTCCGTGCTGCCGTCGTTGGCCTTGAACCCGAACGTCTCGAGAGCGAGGCCGTTCTGGTTCGCCGGCGGGACGTAGGTGACCTTGTCGGCGGGCAGCGTGTACGGCAGCGCCCCGGCCGTGATCTCAGTTCCGGCCGAGCTCGTCCCCTCGTGAAGCTTCCCGGTCGCCGGAAGCGCCGTGACCTTGAAGGTCAGCGGGTCGGCGTCGGCGTCGGTGCCGGCGAGCGTGATCGTCTTCTCCGTGTCCTCGTTCGTCGAGACCGTCTGATCGGTGGCGACCGGCGGGGTGTTGAACTGGATCGTGACGTTCTTCGCGTCGACCTGCGGCGCGCCCGAGCCGGTGTTTCCGCCGTCGTTCGTGGCGATCGCCAGCGTGTCCGACAGGCCGGCGAAGCCGGCATCGCTCGTGTACGTCAGGCCGTTGGCGGAGCCGAGGGTGTTGTTGATCTCACCCTGCGTGGCCGTGATCGAGACGGCGTCCGTCCCGTTGCCCGTGAGGTCGCCGGCGACGACGCCGTTGAGGACGGTGTCGTCCACGTCGAGCGTGCCGTCGAGCACGGCGAGGCTCATCGTGATGTCGTTGCTGCCGGCGTCGGGATCGCCGACAGAGACGCCCGTGATCGCCTTGGCGACCTGGTACTGGGCGTTCACCGTAGACGGAGCAGTGATCGCCGGCTTCTCGTTCACGTTCGTCAGGTTGACCGTGATCGTGTTCGATCCGGTCTTCACGGGCGAGCCGTCGTCGGTGACCTCGACCATCAGCGAGAACGAGGGATTCGTCTCGAAATCGACGTCGTTCGTGTCGGCCACCGTGATCTCGCCGGTGTTCGCGTTGATCTGGAACGCTCCGCCGGTGTTGCCGCCGGTGATGGCGAACGTGTGGCTCTGGCCGGGATTGTCCTGGTCGCCGAAGGTGACGGTGCCGGCGGACGTCCCGTTGGCGCTGTTCTCCGCCAGAGAGAAGATCGCCGCATTCACGACGGGAGCGTCGTTGGCGTTCGTCAGGTTGACCGTGATCGTGTCGGAGTCGTCGAGCGCCGGGGTCCCGTCGTCCGTCGCCTTGACGATCAGGCCGAACGTCGGGTTCGTCTCGAAGTCGACGTCGTTGGTGTCGGCCACGGTGATCTCGCCCGTGCTCGCGTTGATCTGGAACGCTCCACCGGTGTTGCCCCCGGTGATCGCCCACGTGTGGCTCTGGCCCGCGTCGGGCTCGGTAAGGGTGGCCGTCGTCACCGAGGTGCCGTTCGGGCTGTTCTCGGCCAGGCCGACCGTCGCCCCGTTCACGACGGGAGCCTCGTTGACGTTCGTGACGGCGATCGAGAACTCTTCCTCGCGCTGCAGGCTGCCCGCGTCCGTGGCACGGACCCGGATCGAGAACGGGCCCTGGGTCTCGAAGTCGAACGTCTCCGCCGTCTTCAGCGCGGAGCCGTCGACCGTGAAGCGGGAGTTGTCGGTGTCACCTGTTCCGGAGACCAGGCTGAACGTATGCGTGTCGCCTGCGTCGGGATCGGTGGCGGAGAGCGAGCCGACGGTCGTGCCGATCGACGAGTTCTCCGGGACGTTCAACGACGACAGCGCGATGTCCGTCGGGACCTCGTTGACGTTCGTCAGGTTCACGGTGACGGTCGCAGTGTCGCTCTGCACAGGCGAGCCGTCGTCCGTGACCTGGACGGTCAGCGAGAACGGGTGGTTCGTCTCGAAGTCGACGTCGTTCGCGTCCGCGACGGTGATCTCGCCGTTACTCGCGTTGATCTGGAAGGCCCCGCCGGTGTTCCCGCCGGTGATGGCGAACGCGTGCGTCTGACCGGCGTCCTGGTCGCTGAACGTGGCCGTGCCGACGGACGTCCCGTTGGGGGAGTTCTCCGGCAGCGAGAGCGTCGCCGCGTTGACGACGGGGGCCTCGTTCAGGTTGTTGAGGTTGATCGTGATCGTGTCGGAGTCGTCCTTGGCCGGCGTCCCGTCGTCCTCGGCCTTGACGGTCAGGTTGAAAGTGGGATTCGTCTCGAAGTCGAGGTCGGTCGTGTCGGCGACGCTGATCTCGCCTGTGCTCGAGTTGACGGAGAAGGCGCCGAGGGCGTTGCCGCCGGTGATCGAGTAGGTGAGGGTCTGCGCGGGGAGGTCCTCGTCCGTGGCGCTCACCGTGTGGACCGACGTGCCGTTGGCGCTGTTCTCGTCGAGCGCGACGGTGGCT
Organism: Actinomycetota bacterium; assembly: GCA_030861725.1. Classification (GTDB taxonomy): domain Bacteria; phylum Actinomycetota; class CADDZG01; order CADDZG01; family WHSQ01; genus JALZEG01. The sequence continues at coordinate 54,143 of JALZFC010000012.1, forward strand.
GCGCTCACGACCGGAGCGTCGTTGACGTCGGTGACCGCGATCGAGAAGGCCTCTTCGTACTGGAGGTTCCCCGCGTCGGTCGTGCGGAGCCGGACCGAGAACGGCCCCTGGGTCTCGAAGTCGAAGACCTGATCGGTCTCGAGGACGCCGTTGTCGATCTGGAACTTCCCGTTGTCACCGTCGCCGGTCCCCGAGACGAGGCTGTAGGTGTGGGTGTCGCCCGCGTCGGGGTCGGTCGTCGAGAGGTTGCCGACCGCGGTGCCGGTCGCCTCGTTCTCCGCGACAGATGCGCCGGAGAGCCCGATGTCCGTCGGGGTCTCGTTGACGTTCGTCAGGTCGATCGTGACGGAGCCCGTGTCGAACTTCGCCGGGCTGCCGTTGTCCTCCGCCTTCACGGTGAGGACGAACTGCGGTGTCGCCTCGAAGTCGAGGTCGCCCGCGTCGGCGACGGTGATCTCGCCGGTGGTCGGGTTGATCGCGAACGCGCCGGAGGAGTTGCCCCCGGTGATCGACCACGTGTGCGTCTGTCCGGCGTCCTGGTCGTTGACGGTGGGAGTGCCGACACTCGTCCCGTTGGCGCTGTTCTCCGGGAGCGAGAACGTCGCGTCCGGCACGACCGGCGCGTCGTTGACGTTGTTCAGTGTGACGGAGAACTGCTTCTCGAACAGGAGGCCCGCGGCATCCGTGGTGCGAACCCTCACCGAGAACGGACCCTGCGTCTCGAAGTCGAAAGGTTCGTCGGTCTTCAGGACGCCGGAGAGGATCGTGAACCTGGCGTTGTCGGTATCGCCGGCTCCGGCGACAAGGCTGTAGTTGTGGATGTCACCGGTGTCGGGGTCCGTCGTGGAGAGATTTCCGACGGTGGCTCCCGACGGCTGCTCCTCGTCGACGGAGCTGTTCGACAGCGCCAGATCGGTCGGCGCGTCGTTGATCGACACGACGGTGATCGAGACGGTCGCCGGTGACGAGTCGAGGGCTCCGTCGTTCGCCTTGAACTCGAAGTCGTCGGGGCCGAAGTAGTCGGCGTCGGGGATGAACGTCGTCGTGTTGCCGGTCAGCGTGTACGGCAGGTCGCCGGGGACGATCAGGTGACCGGCGAGCCCCGTTCCGTCGCGCAGGTCGCCGTGGTCCGGCAGCGCCGTGATCTTGAAGACCGACGGTGTCGTGCCGTCGGGATCGGATCCGAAGAGAGACACGGTCTTGGAGGTGTCTTCGTCGGTCGACGTGGTCTGCGCGATCGCAGCCGGCGCATCGGGAACCGACGCGATGTTGATCGTGACCGTTGCCGGGACGCTCGACACGATGCCGTCTCGTGCGTAGTACGTGAACGAGTCGGTGCCGTTGAAGTGCGGGTCGGGATCGTACGAGAACGACCCGTCGTCGTCGAGGTCGACGGCGCCGTTGGCCGCGTCTGCTACCAGTGTGGCCGTGAGGATGTCGCCGTCTGCATCGGTGTCGTTGCCGAGCACTCCGGGGGCCGCGACGTCCAGCGTCTGATCCTCGTTGGTCCCGTAGGTGTCGTTCACGGCCACGGGCGTCTTGTTCTTGTGCGGGTTCGGCGTGTTAGGCGTGGGCGTCGACGTCGGGCTCGAGGTTGCAGTCGGAGTGGGTGAAGGCGACGCGCTCGGTGTCGCCGTCGGCTCCTCGGTCGCCTCCTCGCACGTGTGCTCGACCTCGCCGTCACAGAGGTCGAAGCCCTTGTTGCCGTAGAGCGTGTCGGCGCCCTGACCCCCGGTCAGCTCGTCGTCGCCGTTGCCTCCACGGAGGGTGTCGTCACCGGTTCCGCCGGCGACGACGTCGTTACCCTCGCCGCCGCGGATCTTGTCGTTCCCGCCACCGCCGCAGATGATGTCGTTGCCGCCACGGCCCCGGATACGGTCGTCACCCTGGCCGCCCTTGATAACGTCGTCCTGGGGCGTCCCGACGATGACGTCGTTCTTCTTGGTACCGGAGATCGTGGGATCCGTCTCGTTGCAGACGCCGGGAGCGATCTGGCTGCCGGTAGAGAAGGCCGAGATGCTGAGGGACCCGGCGGCGAGCGCGACGAAGACCGCCGCTGCGGCCACGGCCGGATTGATCGGGAAAGCCCGCTTCAAGTTCACGACAACTCCGATCCCGCGACGCGCGCGAGGAAGAGGCCCGCCACGGCCGCAGTTGGATTGATCCGGAAAACCCGCTTTAAGTCCAAGGTAACTACGAAGCCAAACAGACGGCCTCCGCGAGGTCCATGGCCCCTTTGCGCTATTCCACCGTTTTTCGCCATGCGGGCTCTTCGGCCACCGAGAGCACCGACATAAGGGGCAATGCCCGGAACTACTGCGCGGATTTAGTCACATGTGACCAGGGCGATAGCCCGTGCGGCTCCCGGCGCGTAGTCACCCGGGGAGCGGTCTTGCTTCAGGCGAGGTCGGCGACGCCGGGCCGCCCGTGACACTGCTTGTACTTCTTGCCGCTCCCGCAAGGACAAGGGGCGTTACGCGGGATCTTGTCCGAGACCGCCTGCTCGATCGCGGCCGGCTGCGGCTCGCCCTGCTCGCCCGCCGCCCGGCCGTTGCCGGCGTCTGCCGGAGGAGCGGCCGTCATCGCCGCCATGGGGATCTGCCTCCGCTCCTCGCGCACCCTCGTCGGCTCCGCGCGCCGCTGCTGGTCCTCGCGGACCGCCTCGACGTGGAAGACGTACCGAGCGAAGTCCTCCTTGATCGCCTCCTGCATCGAGAGGAACATGTCGAATCCCTCGCGCTGGTACTCGACGAGCGGGTCCTTCTGCGCCATCGCCCGGAGCCCGACGCCCTCCTGCAGGTAGTCCATCTCGTAGAGGTGCTCGCGCCAGCGGTTGTCGATCACCGACAGTAGGACGAGCCGCTCGATCTCACGCATCTGCGCTTCGCCGAGCTCCTCCTCGCGCTGGTGGTACACCTTCACCGCGTCCTTGAGGAACGCCTCGACGACCTCCTGGTACGTCACCTTCTGCACGTCGAAGTCGCCCGGCTTCAGCGACGTCGGGAAGATCTCGCGCGCGCGGTTGAACAGGGCGTCCCAGTCCCATTCCTCGGGATCGAGCTCGGGGTTGGCGTTCTCGGCGACGGCGCCCTCGACCACGTCGGTTACGAGGTCGAACGACTGGTCGCCGAGGTCGTCGCCCTCGAGTATCTTGCGGCGCTCCGCGTAGATGACCTGCCGCTGCTTGTCCATGACCTCGTCGTACTTCAGGACGTTCTTGCGGATCTCGAAGTTCATGCCCTCGACCTGCGTCTGGGCACGTTCGATCGCCTTCGATACGATCTTCGCCTCGATCGGGACGTCGTCGGGGATCTTCAGCCGGTCCATCATCCCGGCGATGCGGTCCGACGCGAACAGCCGCATGAGGTCGTCCTCTAGCGACAGGTAGAACCGGCTCTCGCCCGGGTCGCCCTGGCGCCCGGCGCGGCCGCGGAGCTGGTTGTCGATCCGGCGCGAGTCGTGCCGCTCGGTGCCGAGGACGTAGAGGCCGCCGACGGCGACGACCTTCTCGTGCTCGGCGGCGCACTGCGTCTTGTAGCGCTCGAACAGCGGGTCGAACTGCGACTCGTACTCGGCCATCTCCTCGGTTGGGTACTCCGCGAGCAGGTACGCGTCGTTGTCCCACCCGGCGGCCTGCATCTCGGCGCGCGCCATGCCCTCGGGGTTCCCGCCGAGGAGGATGTCGACGCCGCGGCCGGCCATGTTCGTCGCGACCGTGATCGCGTGCAGCCGGCCGGCCTGGGCGACGATGCTCGCCTCCTTCTCGTGGTGCTTCGCGTTCAGGACGCTGTGGGGGACGCCGCGCTTCTGCAGGATCCGCGAGAGGAGCTCGGACTTCTCGATCGACACGGTGCCGATGAGCACGGGCTGCCCCGCCTCGTAGCGTTTCGCCACGTCGTCGGCGACCGCATTCCACTTCGCCTCGGCGGTCTTGTAGATGAGGTCCTGCTCGTCCTTGCGAACCATCGGACGGTTCGTCGGGATCGGCGCGACCTCGAGCTTGTAGATGTGCCCGAACTCGGCCGCCTCCGTCTGGGCGGTCCCCGTCATCCCGGCGATCTTCTCGTACATGCGGAAGTAGTTCTGGAGGGTGACCGTCGCAAGCGTCTGGTTCTCCTCCTTGATCTTCACGCCCTCCTTCGCCTCGATCGCCTGGTGCAGGCCCTCGGAGTAGCGGCGGCCGGGAAGGATGCGCCCGGTGAACTCGTCGACGATCAGCACCTCGCCGTCCTTCACGACGTACTGCACGTCGAGCTTGTAGAGCTCCTTCGCCTTCAGCGCGGCCTGCAGGTGGTGGACGAGGTCGACGTTCACGTGGTCGTAGAGGTTCTCGACGCCGAGGATCTCCTCGACCTTCGAGACGCCCTCCTCGCTGACCGCAACCGTGTGCTTCTTCTCGTCCACCTCGTAGTGGACGTCTCTCTGCAGCCGGGGGCCGATGCGAGCGAACTGGACGTACCACTTGTTGTTCTCCTGCACGGCGCCGGAGATGATCAGCGGCGTACGGGCCTCGTCGACGAGGATCGAGTCGACCTCGTCGACGGTCGCGAAGTGATGGCCGCGCTGCACCATCCGCTCGCGGTCGGTGACCATGTTGTCGCGGAGGTAGTCGAAGCCGAATTCGTTGTTGGTCCCGTACGTGATGTCGGCCTCGTAGGCGGGGCGCCGCTCGGCCGGCGACATCTGCGCCTGGATCAGCCCCGTGTGCATCCCGAGGAACCGGTAGATCTGGCCCATCCACTCGGAGTCGCGCTTCGCGAGGTAGTCGTTCACGGTCACGACGTGGACGCCGAGGCCGGGCAGCGCGTTGAGGTAGACCGCGAGCGTGGCGGTGAGCGTCTTGCCCTCACCGGTCTTCATCTCGGCGATCCACCCCTGGTGCAGCGCGCCGCCGCCCATCAGCTGGACGTCGAAGTGACGCTGCCCGATGACGCGCTGGGCCGCGGCCCGCACGGCGGCGAAAGCCTCCGGAAGGAGGTCGTCGAGGCTCTCGCCTCGCTCGATCCGGTTGCGGAACTCGGCCGTCTTGGCCTGGATCTCTCCGTCGTCGAGACGCGCGATCTCGTCCTCGAGGGAGTTGACGCGGGGCACGATCGCCTGGAGGGCCTTGAGCTTCTTGCCCTCCCCGGCGGCGAGGACCTTCCTGATGATGCTCATAGGCCGTCCATTATCCCCCCGGCGCGAGGGAATTCATCCGGGACTGGAACAACCGGGGAGACGGCCCATTCCCGTCAACGGCGGGAGCTGCCGGGCTAGCTCTTGCTGCTCGACGCCTTGCCGCCCTTGCGTCCGGCCTTCGCTTTCTGAGCCTTCGTGCCGCCGCTGCTGCTGGATTTCGAGCTGCCGGACTTGGAGCTCCCGGAGGAGTTCTTCCCCCCTCTGCTGGACGACCCGGGAGAGTTGGAGATCGCCGCGGCGCGGCTCTTGCTCATCCCCTTCTTCCGGAGCCCTTCGTACTGCTTGTCGTTCTTTACGCTGGGCCCGTGATCCTTCGCCATCGCGTCCTCCTCTCCTCGCGAGATTCTCGCGAAAGACGCGCTCTTTCCTACCCGGGACGAAGGGCCGCGAACCGTGCGGGGAGCTACTTGATGTCGAGCAGCTTCTCCCTGACGGCGTAGACGACCGCCTCCATGCGGGAGTGGAGGTGGAGCTTCTCCAGGATGTTCCGGACGTGGTTCTTGACCGTGTTCTCGGAGATGAAGAGCTCGGAGCCGATGTCCCGGTTGTTCATGCCCTTCGCGACCAGCTTCAGGACCTCGAGCTCGCGCTCGGTCAGCCGGGGGCCGGGCACCTGCGTCCGCTCGTCACGCCGCTTCACCATCGCCGCGAACTCGTTCAGCAGCTTCGACGCCATCGAGGGCGAGATCAACGACTGGCCCGCCTGGACCTGGCGGACGGCGCTCGCGACCTCTTCGATCGAGATCTCCTTCAGGAGGTACCCCGACGCCCCCGCCTTGATCGCCTCGTAGAGGTCGGCCTCCTCGTCGGAGATCGTGAGCATCAGGATCTTCGTCGACGGGAGCGTCTCCTTGATCGTGCGCGTCGCCTCGATGCCCGACCGCTTGGGCATCCGGACGTCCATCAGCACGACGTCCGGCGTCGTCGCCTCCGCCCGCTCGACGGCCTCGTGCCCATCGGACGCTTCGCCGACGACGTCGATGTCGGACTCGCCCTCGAGGACCATCTGGAGCCCCCTGCGGAACAGGGCATGGTCGTCCACGATCAGGACGCGGATCGCGTCCTCGTTGACCATCTTGCCCGGCGGCTTGCTCACTGAGGTCCCCCTCCCGTTCGGGAGTGCCGACTAGTCATCCAGCGGATTGTAGAACGGTGACCAGGCATTTTGCCCTAAGTAAGAATGCCTACTAGTCACGTTGGCTCATGCTCTGCAGCTCACGAGGCCCTCCACCGCGGACGCGCCGGCACGCAGCAATGCCCTCGCACAGGTGCAAATCGTCGCTCCGGTAGTCATTACGTCATCCACGAGGACCACCCGGGCACGGACGGGACGGGCCACGAAGGCATCCTTCATGTTCTCCCGCCTCTGGGCCGCCCCGAGCGCCGTCTGGTCCGACTTGGGCCCATTCGGGTCCAACAAGGGAGTGACGGGAAGACCCAGCCGGGATCCGACCACCCGCGCGAGGGCCGCCGCATGGTCATATCCACGCGCCCGGGCGTCGGCGCGCGCGCAGGGGACCCACGTGACCACGTCGCCGGCGATCCCATCTCTCCACGCCGCGCGGCACGTCGCCTCCGCGAGCGGCAGCGCGTGCCCCCTCATCCCCCGCAGCTTCAGGCCGAGCACGAGCGACCGGGCCGCGCCCTCGTAGAGCCAGCCCGCGCTCAAGCGGCGCAGTGGAGGCGGCGCCTCCAGCGGGGGGCAACACACGACCTCATGAGTGCAGGCCACGCAGAGGGCCGCGCCGGGCGCGCCGCAGCAGGTGCAGCGATCGGGAGCCGCGAGGCCGAGCATGCCCCCACGCTACGCATGGGGTGGGACAAGTTTAGGTTCCTTCTTCCCAGCCCTCCAGGTACGCGCGCTGGTCCGCCGTAAGCTCGTCGATCCGGACCCCCATCGTCTCGAGCTTGAGGCGCGCGACCTCGCGGTCGATGTCGTCGGGCACCGGGTAGACCTTCTTCTCCAGGGTCGCCGCGTTCGCCGCCAGCCACTCGCACGACAGCGCCTGGTTCGCGAACGACATGTCCATGACCGACGCGGGATGGCCCTCGGCCGCGGCGAGGTTCACGAGACGTCCGTCGGACAGAACGTAGATCTTGCGATCACCGTTTCCCTCCGGCGTCTCGCCGAGGCGGCCCGCTGCCATGGAGAACTCCTCGACCTCGTGCCGCACGATCCGCTGCGACGACGACATCGAGCGCAACGTACCGAGGTCGATCTCGATGTCGAAGTGGCCCGCGTTGGCGAGGATCGCCCCGTCCTTCATCACCTCGAAGTGGTCGGCGCGCAGCACGTGCTTGTTCCCCGTCACCGTGACGAAGACGTCGCCCTGCGTCGCGGCCTCGCGTCCCGGAAGCACTCGGAACCCGTCCATCGCAGCTTCGAGCGCGCGCGTCGGGTCGATCTCCGTGACGATCACGTCGGCGCCCATGCCTTTCGCTCGCGAGGCAACGCCGCGGCCGCACATCCCGTATCCACACACGACGACGGTGCTCCCCGCGAGCAGGACGTTCGTCGCCCGGATGATCCCGTCGATCGCCGACTGGCCGGTCCCGTAGCGGTTGTCGAAGAGGTGCTTGGTGCGGGCGTTGTTCACGCTCACGATGGGATAGCCGAGGACGCCCTTCGCCTCCATCGACCGCAGGCGGATGACGCCCGTCGTCGTCTCCTCGGTTCCGCCGATGATCTCCGGGAGCTGGTCGGGCCGCTGCTGGTGGAGCATCGTGACGAGGTCGCCGCCGTCGTCCATCGTTATGACCGGGCGCCGGTCGAGCACCGCCTTGATGTGCCCGTAGTACCCGGCTTCGCTCACGCCGCGGATCGCGTACGTCGCGATGCCGTACTCGGCGACGAGACCCGACGCGGTGGCGTCCTGCGTCGACAGCGGGTTCGACGCGCACAGGGCGACGTCGGCGCCGCCGGCGGCAAGCGTGCGCATGAGGTTCGCCGTCTCGGTCGTCACGTGGAGGCACGCCGCGATCACGAGCCCGTCGAGGGGCTTCTCCTTCTCGAATCGAGCCCGGATGCGCTCGAGCACCGGCATCTGGCGGTCCGCCCATTCGATCCGCAGGCGCCCCTCCGGCGCCAGCGAGAGATCGAGCACGTCGTTGTCTACGGTCATTAGGTGGGTTGCCCTCCCTGCTCGTCGGTCGAGGTGTCGGGCTTCTCGGCTTCGTCGACCAGAAGGACCGGGATGCCGTCGCGGATGGGATAACGGTAGCCACACCGGCCGCGGCAGACGAGGACGCCGGCGCGCTCCAGGTACTCGAGGTCGCCGCGGCAGTTCGGGCAGGCGAGGATCTCGAGCAGCTTGTCGTCCAGGGCCATGGCTCCCTCTCCCGGGTCTAGGCGGTGCCGTCGCAGAGGATTCTCGCCGAAAAAACAGGGGGCCGGTCTCCCGGCCCCCGATGTCGCTCCGCTGATGTCGCTCTAGTTACCGGTGTCACAGTGTCGGCCTCACCGACACGATCTGCACCATGCCCCCGCCGAGTAGCAGCAGGGCGAATCCGAACATCACGAAGGGCAGCGTCTCCGCGGCCCCCGTGAAAGGCAATTGCGCCGCCACCGGTGTCGGCTGTCGGTCGTCGATCCTCACCGGCGGTTCCTCATTCACGATCCGTCGTCTCTTTACCTGGGGCACGTCTCCCGGGTTGTCGGGAGGGACCGGCTTGACGATCGGCGGCTTCGCACTCGGGCCGGGAGGGTTCCCCGGCTTCCCCGGAGGGTTCCCCGGGGGAGTCGTCGGCGGAGGCGTGGGCTGCACTGGTGGCGCGCCCTTGACCTTCCCGCCGCAGTGGCCGTTGTTGTCGTCGTCGAAGTCGTCGTCGTTGCCGCAGCCGTTGTTGCCGTCCTGGTCCTGCAGGTCCATGCCGCCGCTACCACCCGGCTTGTCGGTGCATCCGCCGCGAGGGTCGCTCGTCGGGCTCTCGCCGCACTCGTTCCGCATCGGACCGACGTTGTCGTCGGGAGCCGATTCGGACTTCCCCTGGTTGCCCGAGCCGCCCGGCTCTTCGGAGCGGTCCTTGCCCGAGGGATGCTGGTTGTCGTTGACCCCAACCTCTGCCTCATGCGAGTCCTCGATGGTAGTGACGGGGTCCAGGTCGGCGTCGCCGTCGTGGTCCCCGGTACCTGCGGTCGCCACAGGTGTGCTGGTCGACGCCCGGGCCTTCCCGGCGTCGTGGCCGTCCTTGTGGTGCGCCGAAGCGGCGACCGGGATCAGGATGACCGAGACGATCAGAGCGAGGAGGATGAGGGTTGCCGGCGCCGTCAGGCGCTTGTTTATCTCTCCCACCTCCTATGTCAGCTCGACTTTCCTCCTTTTCGGGGCCGATCTCCGAGGAGATCGGTCCTTTCTAGTTCGGCAACTCCTCTCCGCTCACGGCGAATCCTTGCCCGATATGGCAGAAAATTCAAATGATGGGGCTCTTCCTGCGGGTTTGTACTGCTATGACCGGATAAGCGCGAGCACGTCGTCGCGTTTCGCCGCCATGAGGTCCGGTGTGCGCGCCTCGAGGTTCAGCCTCAGAAGCGGCTCGGTGTTGGACGGCCGGCAGTTGAACCACCAGTCGTCGAACTCGACCGTCAGGCCGTCGCTCGTGTCCTGGCGGCCGTCGGAGTAGACGGCCTTCAGCTTCTCGAGGGCCTCCAGCTGGTCGTCCACGACCGAGTTGATCTCGCCCGACGCCGCGTACCGCTGATACGGCGCGAGCATGCGCGACAGGGGCTCGCCCGACTCGCTCATCGCCTCGAGCGCCAGCAGCGCGGCGATCATCCCGGAGTCCGCCCGGAAGTTGTCCCGGAAGTAGTAGTGGCCCGAGTGCTCGCCGCCGAAGATCGCGCCGGTCTCTGCCATCACCTGCTTGATGAACGAGTGGCCGACGCGGGTGCGAACCGGGCGCCCGCCGCTCTCCGCGATCACCTCCGGCACCGCCCACGAGCAGATGAGGTTGTAGATCACGGTCTCGCCGGGATGCTTGCGCAGGAGCCGCTCCGCGACGAGGGCGGTCGTCGTGGAGCCCGAGACGAGCTCGCCGGTCTCGTCGACGAGGAACATCCGGTCGGCGTCGCCGTCGAACGCGATCCCCGCGTGGCAGCGCTCGTCCCGGACCGCCTTCTGGAGATCCACGAGGTTCGCGGGCTCGATCGGGTTCGCGGGGTGGTTCGGGAAAGTCCCGTCGAGCTCGAAGAACAACGGGACGACGTCGAACGGGAGGTCTCCGAAGACGAGCGGGACGGTCTTCCCCGCCATCCCGTTGCCGGCGTCGACCGCCACCCTCAGCGGGCGCAAGATCTCCTTGTCGACGAAGCTCCGGCAGTGGGCCGCGTAGTCGTCCAGGACGGCCTTCTCGAAGACGTTCCCGGGACGGGTCTCGTCCGTGACGCCGCTCTCCGCCAGCACCCGGACGTCCTGCAGCCCCGACTCCGCGCCGACGGGCGCGGCTCCCGCGCGGCACAGCTTGATCCCGTTGTAGTGACCGGGGTTGTGCGACGCCGTGAACATCGCGCCCGGCAGGTCCAGCCGGCCCGACGAGAAGTACAGCGCGTCGGTCGACACCTCTCCGACGTCGACGACGTCGACCGCCGCAGCCGTCGCTCCCTCTGCGAACGCGGCGGCGAGCGAGGGGGAGGAGACGCGCATGTCGCGGCCGAGGACGATCCCGGATCCGGCGAAGTGGGCGAACGCCGAGCCGATGCGCCGGGCCGTGGCCTCGTCGAGCTGGTCGGGGTAGACCCCCCGGATGTCGTAGGCCTTGAAGATCCCGGAGAGGTCGACGGACATGGGGTCGCATCCTAAGGGCGCCCCTATTCCCTCTTGGCCGATCGTCGAGACGATCGGTCGGGCCTCGCCCGGGAAGTCGCTCCTCAAGAACGTTGACGAGGGGCATCGGGGCTGGAACCATCTTTGGTAGATGAACACCTCCCTGCCGGCACTCGACGCGGAGTGGCGAGAGAGCGCGGCCTGCCTCTCGCACCCCTCGATCCTGTTCTTCGGCCTCGACGACAACGAGACCCCCGTGGAGCGGCGGGCACGCGAGGAGCGGGCCAAGGAGATCTGCGCGCTCTGCCCGGTCCGGAAGGAGTGCCTCGACTACGCCCTCGCGACGAAGGAGCCCTACGGCATCTGGGGAGGCCTGACCGAGGTCGAGCGCAAGAGCCGCCTCCGCGGCCGCGCCAGCTAGATCGCAGGCGTGTACGACCGCCGTCCCTCACTGCGCGACCGCGTCCTGCGGACCGCTGCTCGCGCGGCGAGCCGCGGCCCCCGTGAGATCGTCACGCTTGCCCGCGCCCGCGCCGCCGAGTGGCTCCGGTCAGACGAGAAGCTGATCATGCTCGTGCGCGACGCGGCCGCTCCGGCGCCGGTCTTCCGGCACGATCGCGACCTCGCCTTCCGCGCGGCGGGCCCCGCCGACGCCGGGATCTATGCGCGGGCGATAGGCACGGACTCCGCCGCGACGTTCCGCCGCCGCCTCACCGCCACGACGCACTGCTTCTTCGTCCAGCGCGGGGACGAGCTGCTGCATGCCAGCTGGGTGACGACCGGCGCGGCGTGGACGCGCGAGATCCGCGCGTACGTGGTCCCGCCGGCAGGCGACGCCTACGTCTACGAATCGTTCACGGCGCCCGAGGCTCGGGGCCGCGGCGTCTACCCGTTCGCGCTCGCGGGCATCTGCTCGTGGGCCGCGAAGGCGCGCCTGGGACGCGTGTGGGTCGCCGTCGAGGGCGGGAACGCCCCGTCGTACCGCGCGATCACCAAGGCCGGGTTCGAGCCGTCCTACTCGATGAGGTACGGGCGCCGCCGGGGCCGGCTGACGCTGCTGGTCGAGAGGCCCCCGGGCATGCCGGCGCCGGAGGTCGTGAGGACCCCACCCGCGTAGCCCGGCTGGGGGGTAGCCAAACCAACCCGACCAAGTCCATAATCGGGGGGCTAACCTCTGAAGACAGGTTTGCGGGCGCTCGAGGGCCAGGACCGAGACGGCGCCTTGCGGTTGGGAGCGATCTCAGCCCCAAGGCCACGCTACCGGCACGACCCCCTCAACTGGCACCTGTTGCCGGACGGCTTCAAGGCCCCGAGCGCCCGCATCCAATCCCGGGGCCCTGCCGCGTTCGGGGCGCCTTCCGCTTATTTCCGCGGCTGCTTGCTCTTGGCCGCGATCGTCAGGACCTCGTCGAGCGCGATCGTGTCGCCGTCGCGCTTCCACCACCGGGCCTCGCAGCGCCGGCACGAGAAGAACTGGACGGTCTCGTCCTCCTTCAGGTGGATCTCGATCTCGGTGGTCTCTTCGACGCCGCACTCGGGACACTTCATGGCTTCTCCCTGTCTGGACCGGCTTCCATTTTGTGGCAACGGAGGGGAAAACGAAAGAGTTATCCCGAGGATTCCCCCGGTGCCCGTGGCCGCTCGCCGGGCGGAGGAAGCTCCGGGCCGACGTACCGGGACCGCGTCCGGCCCCCCTCCCGGTAGTACGCGTACCAGTAGGGGCCGTGGGGGCACTTCGTGCATCCCGGCTTGCCGCACTTCACGGACTCGAGCCGGTACGTGACCGGGCCCGTCTCCTCGACGGCGAAGTCGTCGCCTCCGAAGTCGTCGCCGCGGGCCTTCAGCAACCCGCGGACGAAGATCAACAGCCGCCTGAGGTCAGGGTCGTCGAGCCGGCGCAGCTCGTTCAGGAGCCTGCGGTCGAAGGGCATCGATCCAGATAATCCCCGGACGACCTACGGGTCAACCGGCGGAACGGAAGGGGAGGTCGTTCCCGGCGAGCCGTATCGACCCACCGGATCAGGCGGTGTACCCGAAGAAGAGCTGGCGCCGCTCGGGCTCCGGCAGAGGGGCCAGCGTCTCGGCGGCAGCGGGCGCGGCGGTCTCGGAGCGCTCCGTGACGCGGTCGAGGAACAGCGGGGGCTCGGCGCGGAGGTCGTCGAGGACCCACCCGCGCGGCGGCGTCAGCCTTTCGGCGCAGCGCGTGCACAGGACGTACGCGTGCGGAGAGATCTCGGAGGAGGGGTCGTCGAGGACGGCGCGGCGGTCGGAATAGTCGTATCCGAGGACGGCCGCGCCGGGGTTCGCACAGCCCGGCTTGGAGCACAGGTTCACGCCGCAGAAGCCTAAGGGAGCGGCGTCCGCAAACGCCGGATTGCGGGGTCTAACGGGTGCTCAACGGCGGAGGGCCGAAGACCCTCGACAGCACGACTGCGCCCCCACCCAATGCCATCAGGAAATAGGCGACGGCGAACCAGGACGACGTGGACGAGCCGGTATCGGGAAGCGGGTCGACGGGATCCACCGGAACGACCGGGACCGTCGGGTCCGTCGGGTCCACCGGATCGACCGAGCCGTCCGCAGCGGGAGGCGCGATCAGCGGCGCGAACGGATCGCGCGCTGCGGGTGGGTCCTGCGCGCCGGCCGCGGGCGCGGCGGCGACCGACGTTACGAGCACCATCCCGAGGACACCCAGGAACTTCCTCATGCGTCAAGGGTACGGCGGCCGCGGATCTAATGCGAGACCCACGTTCTAGGATGCGGCCATGCCGGTTGCCGAGCTCGGGGACGTCTCGCTCCACTACAAGGACCACGGCGATCCGGCCGCGCCCCCGGTCCTCGGCGTCATGGGCTTCGCCCTCGACCAGCGCTACTGGGCGGCGCAGATCCCGGCCGTGACCGTGACCCACCGGTTCGTCACGTTCGACAACCGCGGCGTGGGGCGATCCACCGGCGACCCGTCGGTCCCGCTAGAGACGATGGCCGACGACGCCGTGCGGCTGCTCGACCGTCTCGGGATCGACCGGACCGTCGTGTTCGGGATGTCGATGGGCGGCACGATCGCCCAGCACGTAGTGCTCGGGCACCCCGACCGCGTCTCGGCGCTGATCCTCGGCGTCACGTGGGCGAGGCCGCTCGAGTTCATGCGCCGGCAGGACGACCTCGGGCGCGTGATCGTCGAGGCGCGCGGGGCGGACGCGCTCTTCGAGGTCGCCCTCCTGCGGATGTTCACGCCGAGGTTCTTCGAGATGGGAGCCGAGGCGCTCGACCGGATGGTCCGCGCCCTCAACGCGCCGGGAGCCCCCGCGGGGCCGACGGCGGCGACGCTCCTCGCGCAGATCGACGCCCTGACGAAGCACGACGTCCTCGACCGGCTCCCGTCGATCTCGTGTCCGACGCTCGTCATGGGCGGGAAGCTCGACATGATGGTGCCGGGCTTCGCGTCCGAGGAGATCGCGGAGGCGATCCCGGGGGCCGAGCTCAGGATGTTCGAGACCGGCCACGGCTGCATGATCGAGGAGATGAGCGACTTCAACGCCCGCGTGTCGGCTTTCCTGGCCGGCCTCGCGGACGAATCTTAGGTAACGAAGCCGCACCTAAGAAAGTTTTGTAATCCGCGTCATGGATGGAGCCGCCGTCGAGGGTTCCGCCCGCGCGCCGAAAAGGGGGGGCCAGCAGGGGGGAGAAAAAAAAATGTACCCCGCAGTGACTTTCGGCCGAGACCTACTTATCTCTGCGAGGTACCCGAACATCATACGCCCCGCGGCGGTGGCCTCGCAAGTCGCCCGACAGAAATATGTTCGCGCTCCGGCGCCCTACAGGAAGCTGCGCAGGTCCCAGAGCTCCGGGTAGAAGCGCTTGTTCAGCGTCGACCTTAGATACGGCGCGCCCGTCGACCCGCCGGTGCCGCTCTTGGTCCCGATCTGACGCTCGACCATCAGCACGTGACGGCTCCGCCACATGGCGAAGTGCTGGTCGTGCTCGAGCAAGGCCTCGGAGAGATAGAACTCGTCGGCGAAGCGCTCCCGGTCGCGGGTGATCTGCAACAGGGTCGAGCGCCGCGCCTCGATGTCGTCGGGCGGCATAGGCAGCCCGCGGTCGTCCAGCATCCTGCAATAGGCGTCCCACAGCGTCGGCTCGTCGAGGCGCTTCTCGAGCCGGGCGTGCTCCTCCGGCGACGACGCGAGCCGGTCGAGGTAAGCCGGGTCCTTCAGCCCGGAGATGAACTCGATCTCGCGGAACTGGACCGACTGGAAGCCGCTCGCCGGCGCGAGGTGCATGCGGAACTCGAGGAAGTCCTGCGGGGCCATCGTCTCGAGGACCCTGATCTGCGTGACCGCCACCTCTTCGATCGCCGTCACGCGTTCGAGGAGGTGCCGCGCGCCGGTGGGGCGGCCGGCCGCCATCAGGTCGCGGATGGACTCGAGCTCGAAGAGGATCTGCTTGAACCACAGCTCGTACACCTGGTGGACGACGACGAACAACAGTTCGTCGTGCGCGGGAGGATCGGACTCGAGCTGCTGCAGCTGCAGGAGCTCGGGGACCTTCAGATAGCTGCCGTAGGAGAGCCTGCGATCCTCCTCACCGAAGCGAGGCGGCCGGCGCGGATTCTCCGACAGTTACCCGTCCCCGTTCGACGGCTTCTTGCCCGACGGCTTCTTCGCCGCCTCGGCGTCCTCGCCGGCCCGGCGCGTGCCCTCGTTCTCGGAGTCGTCCTCGACGAGTGTCGGGTCCGGCGCCGATGCGTACAGCGGGCGCAGCGGCCCGGCGACGACCGAGACGATCGGGGTGCCGACGTCGATCATGTCGTAGAGCTCGATCACGTCCTCGTTGGCCATGCGCACGCAGCCGTGGCTCGCGTTGTAGCCGAGCGAGTAGGTCGCGCTGGTCCCGTGGAACCGGATGGCCGGGGCCGTCCAGTTGATCGCCCTCAGCCCGAGCGGGTTCCCGTAACCCGGCGGGATCGTCGCCGGCATGTCGGCGCCCCAGGTGTCGGGGGCCGGGTTGACCCACGTCGGCATGTAGCGCTTCAGCTCGACCTCGAACATGCCCGTCGGCGTCATGTACTCCGGCTGTCCCGTCGCGACCGGCCACTCGTGCGTGATCTTCTGGTCCTCGTAGAGGTAGAGCTTGTTCTCGCCGATCCGGACGAGCAGCACCTGGTCGAAGTCCTCGGTCGTCTTCTCGGGCTTCGTCACCTTGACCTTCAGGGGGACCGAGGGCGCGCCGCTGCGAAGAGCCTTCATGAACGCCCCGTGGGTGGCGGCGACGTCGACGCGGCGCCCCTCGCGGGCGTCGACGAACTCGACCCACCCGCTCGAGTAGTCGAGCGACGCGTCCCGCGCCTCGCGGTTCATCGACGAGGCGATGCCCTCGAGGAACGCCCGGGCCTGCTTGCCGGGGTACCGGATGGCGACGTCACCGGCGTGCTCGAGGTCGTCGCCGAAGACGCGCATCCGCATCTTCTCGAAGAAAGAGGTCTCGGCACTGGCCGCAAGGGCGGCCTCGACGGCGCGTCCGGCGGTGCTCGTCGCGCCCACCCTGGCGGGTGTGACACGCCAGGTGCGATCCTCCCACTCGACCGTGATCGGGCGCCGGAGCTCCGGGCGCACGGCGGCGCGGACGGCGGCGAGCGCCTCGTCCTCGTCCATGCCGTCGAGGGGAACGCCCGCGATCGTCGTCCCGGGCAGCATCCTGCCGGCGTACTCGTTGCTGTAGTCGTACGTCGCGTAGGCCGCGCCGGCGGCCCCCAGCACGAGCAGCGCTCCCACGACGGACAGCGAGATCGTCCACCCGCGGCCGGGATGGGGCAGGCGGAAGCGGCGCCGGCGCGGAGTCACGTCGCCGCCGGCGTCCGTCGGGGTGCTTTGCTCGTCTTCCACAGGCGGCCCATCGTAGCGTCGGGAACGAGATCGCGAAAGAGAACCAAGCGAAGCGGGTTTGGCTTCCCGGAGGCGCCCTTGTTGCCCGCTCGGCGCGCTGCTGCGACCATGAGCGCCATGACGATCTACGAGACGCTCCTCGACGGGCTCGGAAACACCCCCCTGCTCCGCCTCTCCCGGATCGGGCGGGGCCTCGACTGCCGGCTCGTCGGGAAGCTCGAGCTCCTCAACCCCGGCGGCAGCGTCAAGGACCGGATCGGCATCCGGATGATCGAAGCCGCCGAGCGCGAGGGGAAGCTGCGGCCCGGCGGGACGATCGTCGAGCCGACCTCGGGCAACACCGGCGTCGGCCTCGCGATCGCCGCCGCGATCAAGGGCTACCGGTGCATCTTCACGATGCCGGACAAGATGAGCCAGGAGAAGATCTCGATCCTGCGCGCCTACGGGGCCGAGGTCGTGATCACCCCGACGGCGGTGCCCCCGGAGTCGCCCGAGTCCTACTACCGGGTCGCCGACCGACTGACCGAGGAGATCCCCGGCGCGTTCCAGCCGAACCAGTACCACAACCAGTCGAACCCGGAGGCGCACTACGACTCGACGGGGCCGGAGCTGTGGGAGCAGACCGGCGGCCGGATCACCCACCTCGTCGTCAGCGTCGGGACCGGTGGGACCGTGACCGGCTGCGGCCGCTATCTCAAGGAGAAGGACGCCGGCATCCAGGTCGTGGGGGCCGACCCGGCCGGCTCGATCTTCTCGGGCGGCGAGCCCCATCCCTACCTCGTGGAGGGGATCGGCAAGGAGGCGTGGCCCGACACGCTCGACCGTTCCGTGGTCGACCGCTGGATCAAGGTCTCCGACCGCGACTCGTTCCTCATGGCCCGCCGGATCACGCGCGAGGAGGGTGTCCTCGCGGGCGGGTCCTCCGGGACGGCGATGTGGGCCGCGCTGGAGGTGGCGCGGGAGCTGGGGCCGGAGGCTTTCGTGGTCGTGATCCTCCCGGACTCCGGCAAGAACTACCTGTCGAAGATCTACAACGAGGCCTGGATGCTCGACCACGGGTTCGTCGAGCGTCCCGGCACCGCCGCACGGATCGCCCAGGTGCTGGCCGACAAGAAGAGCCACGCCGGCGCGATCCCGGACATCGTCGCGGTCCCGTCGAGCGAGAAGGTGGGCCGCGCGATCGACATCCTCCAGGAGTACGGCATCTCGCAGCTCCCGGTCGCGAAGAGCGGCTCCCCCGACGACATCGGCGAGATCGTCGGCTCGATCCACGAGCGGTCGCTGCTCGACCGGGTGTTCCGCGACCGCGACGCGATCGGACGCGACGTCGTCGAGGTGATGGACGGGCCGCTGCCGGTCCTCCAGGCGACCGACGGCGTCGAGGACATGTTCGCGGGGCTCGCCCGCGGGGCCGAGGCGGTCGTGGTCGCCGAGGGTTCGAAGCCCGAAGGCGTCCTGAGCCGGGCTGACCTGCTGGACTTCCTGGCGCACCAGGCGCGAGGGTTCACGACATGATGCTCCTGCCCGCTCCGGTGTCTGCGGCGACGGCGAGGACCTGATGCAGCTGCCGACGCAGAAGAGGCTCATCATCTTCTCGGGCGAGGCGAACCACGCGCTCGCAGAGGAGATCACCGAGCACCTCGGGATGAAGCTGGGCCGGGTCGAGACGGCCCGCTTCGCCGACTCCCAGACCTACGCGCGTCTGTCCGAGTCCGTGCGCGGATGCGACGCGTTCGTCATCCAGAGCATCTGCGACCCGGTCGACCACTACATCATGCAGCAGCTGATCATGATCGACGCGCTGAAGCGCGCGTCGGCCAAACGCATCACCGCGGTCTGTCCTCTCTATCCGTACTCGCGGCAGGACCGCAAGGCACGCGGGCGGGAGCCGATCACGGCGAAGCTGATGGCCGACATGTACGAGGCCGCCGGCGTCGACCGGATGCTCTCGGTCGACCTCCACACCGGCCAGATCCAGGGCTTCTTCGACATCCCGTTCGACCACCTGACCGCGATGCCGGTCCTCGCCTCGCACTTCACGACGTTGCTCGGCGGCGACTTCGCGATCGTGTCGCCCGACGCCGGCGGCGTCCGCCTCGCCGACAAGTGGGTCCAGCATCTCGCGGAGTTCCACAACCTCCACGGGCAGGTCGCGTTCCTGCACAAGCGGCGCCGCAAGGACGTCCGCAACGTGAGCGAGACGAAGACCGTCGTCGGTGAGGTGAGCGGCAAGGTCTGCCTCGTGGTGGACGACATCATCGACACCGCGGGGACGCTGGTGAACGGATCGGACCTCCTGCTCGAGGCAGGTGCGACGAGGGTCTACGCGGCGGCGACGCACGCGATCCTCTCGGACCCCGCGACCGACCGCATCAAGAACTCGCGCATCGAGCAGGTCGTGGTGACGAACACGCTCCCGGTGAGCCCGGAGAAGCGATCGGACAAGATCACGGTGCTCTCGATCGCGTCGATCATCGCGGACACGATCAAGGCGGTCTTCGAGGAGGACTCGGTCTCCGAGCTGTTCTACGGCAAGAACGAGGGCTAGCTTTCCGCCTCCGCGGGAGCTCTTCGGGCAGCACCGACAAGTCCCTCGAGCCTCGAGACCCGATCAACAAGCGCTTCGCTCGTCGTGTGGATGCGGTCCTTGACGTCGGCGAAATCGTCTTGCTGCTCTTTCCGATAGCCCTGAAGATCGTTGGTCAAAACCGAGACCTGGCTGGTTAGCTGCTCATCCCTTATCTCGAATTGTTTGTTGAGCCCCTCGAGCTGCGCCCCAATCGAGGCCTCCAACCCAACGATTCGCGCGCCCATCGAGGCATCTAACCCTTCGATTCGCACGCGAATCGAGGTATCCAACCCCTCGATACGCGTGCCGAGAAGTGAATGCATTCCGGTGATGTCGCGGTCCAATCGGTCCCCGAGGCCGGCTACTTTCTGCTCCAAGCGACCAAACCGAATCCCGCCCGCGATGAGGGCCAGAACCACCGGAACGGAGGCTCCGAGCGCACTCCAAATCGCGTCGTTCATTCCTTGGCCCTCTCGCTCGCTCCAGGTGAACTGTAGCGGGAATGCACTCTGGACTTGCTAAATCGCTCACTCATCGTAGCCGTCTGCGGACGCTTTGACTACCGTCCGCCTTCAACATATCGGCGCATAGGCGAAGGCAGTCAAGGCGCAAAGCAGCCAAACACGCGCCGCAATGCAGGTCAGCCCAGGGCCCGGTCCAGGTCGGCGATCAGGTCGTCCACGTGCTCGATCCCAACCGACAGGCGGACGAGCTCCGGCGGGACCTCGCGGCCCGAGCCCTCGAGGCTCGCGTGCGTCATCTTTCCCGGGTGCTCTATCAGCGACTCGACGCCGCCCAGGGACTCGCCGAGGAAGAACAGCTCCGTGGTCTCGCAGATCCTGAGCGCCTCCTCCTCGGACGCGGCCTCGAACGCGACCATGCCCCCGTACAGCGGCTCGCCGGCTGCGGCCATCTGCCGCTCCGCGACGTCGTGGCCGGGGAAGTCCTCGAAACCCGGCCAGTAGACCGTGCCCGCGCCGTCGTGCGTGCGCAGCCACGCGGCCACGGCGGCCGCGTTCTCCGAGTGCGCGCGCATGCGCAGCCCGAGC
Source organism: Actinomycetota bacterium (assembly GCA_030861725.1). GTDB lineage: Bacteria > Actinomycetota > CADDZG01 > CADDZG01 > WHSQ01 > JALZEG01. The sequence goes on from JALZFC010000012.1 coordinate 74,580, forward strand.
GTCTTCAGCCCCCGCAGCAACAGCCAGCTGTCGAACGGGCCCGGGACCGCGCCCGCCGCGTTCTGCAGGAAACGCAGCCGCGCGGCCAGCTCGTCGTCGTCCGTCGCGAGCGAGCCCATCAACAGGTCCGAGTGGCCGCCGAGGTACTTCGTCGCCGAGTAGACGACCGCGTCGGCGCCGTGCGCGAGCGGCAGCTGCAGGTACGGCGTCGCGAACGTGTTGTCGACGACGACGGTGGCTCCGGCCGCGTGCCCGACCTCCGCGAGCATCGCGATGTCCAGGATCTTCAGCAACGGGTTCGTCGGCGTCTCCGCGATGAGCAAGGCGGCGCCTCCCTCGACGGCGGCTTCGACGGACGCGCGGTCGGTCATGTCGGCGACGGCGTAACGGAGGCCCAGGTTGTTCAGCACCTTGTCGAAGAGCCTGTAGGTCCCGCCGTAGACGTCGTCAGGAATCACTACCACCTCGCCGTGGTTGCAGGTGAGGGCAAGGGTCGTGATGGCCGCCATGCCGGATGCGAACGCGAGAGCGTGCTCGGCCTGCTCGAGCGCAGCGAGACACGTCTCGAGCGCGCGGCGGGTCGGGTTGTCGGTCCGGGAGTATTCGTAGCCTTTGTGCTTCGCTACAGCTTCCTGGACGTATGTCGATGTTTGATAGATGGGGACTACGGCAGCTCCCGTGGCCGGGTCGGGATCCTGGCCTGCGTGGATTGCGTATGTCTCGAACCGCATAGGGTCTGGTGTCATCTGATCTCCGACGAGGGGGCGAGTGAGCTGAGGGACTTGGATACCACGGGCGGGGGCAGCGCTCGTGTTGCTATCGCAGGGCAGTGGCGTAAGGACGCGGGCAAGTTCCCGCTGCTGTACGCACGCGCGGTCCAGCTCGCCGGCGGCTCTCCGTTCGTCCTCTCCACCTTCGAGATGCCTCCCACCGAGGAGGTTCTCGGCGACGTCCCGCTGACGACCGGGGCCGACCCTTACGACGCGTCCGGCCTCGACGAGGCGGGCGCGCTCCTGCTGCCGGGCGGCGGCGACATCGACCCGGAGTGGTACGGCTGTGCGCGGCATCCGCGGACGCACGGCGTGAGCCACCGCCGCGACCGCTTCGAGCTCACGCTCCTCGCGGAAGCGCTCGAGCGCGACATGCCCGTCCTCGCGATCTGCCACGGGATGCAGCTGCTCAACGTGCACCTCGGCGGAACGCTCGACCAGCACCTGGCGGACCGTCCGCAGCGGCTGCAACACGACCGCGACATGCCGCGCGCCGAGCCGGTGCACAGGATCCGCATGAACGAGCGCAGCCCCCTCGCCGCCATCATGGACGGACCTGCAGGGGACGTGAACTCGCACCACCACCAGGGCCTCGGCCGCGTCGCGGACGGGCTCCAGGAGATCGCGTGGGCCGAGGACGGCGTGCTCGAGGGCGTGTGCTGCACCGACCGGAGCTGGGTCTTGGGCGTGCAGTGGCACCCCGAGGTGATGGCGCCGGTCGATCCGACGCAGCTCGCGATCTTCGAAGCCCTCGTCTCGGCGGCCCGGTCCTACGCCGGCAGCCCCGCGGGTCTCACCTCGGCGCAGTCGGCCTAGCGCCGCACTCCTAGTCCGGCAGCGGAAGACCCATCAGCGACGCGACGTCGCCCGCACCGCGCGAGTACGAGAACCGCTCCGCCACCACGGGTCCCGTCGCCGTGACCATCACCGCCGCCGGCTCACCGCCGATCAGGTCGCTCAGCGGGATCCTCAGGCGCGCGTCGCGCCGGAGCAGGATGCCCCGCAACGTGCGCGGCCGGAGCGTCCGGCCGCTTGCGCGCATCAGCTCGAGCGTGACCTCGACGGCGGCCACACCGGGATTCATGAGCACCGCCGCGTCCGTCTCCGGGCGTGACGTCGCGGGGCCGAGCAACCACCGCCGCGCCGCGGCCGGCGCTCCGATCTCGGAGGCCACTCCGTCGACGTCCTCGGAGGCGTAGAAGACCGTCCGCTCGGCGACGACCGGCACCGCGTTCACGGAGCGCACGACCGTGCCGATCCCCCCGCCGCCTCCATCCGGGACCATCGACTCGTCCAGCGGGACCGATCTCGTCGACCGCGGTTGGATCGACATCCCCGTCAGCGCGGCCACCTGCTCCGTCCGCTCCGGCGTCACGAGCGACACGTCGACGAGCGCCTCCTGCGAGCCCGGGTTCATGATCGTCAGGCGCTCGTCGAACCCCTCGCCGACCGCGCCGTCGGGGAAGTGCCACACGTCCGCCGCCGCCGTCGCCCCGAGCGTGAACTGGACGCCCGATGGCTTCTCCTCGGGCCTCGCTATCGACAGGCGCCACACGACCATCCGTCCCCGGACGGCGCTCACGACGGTGCCGAGGACCTTCTCCTGCTCGGAGACGAACTCGTTGATCGCCACGGCGACCGAGCTCTCGGACGGTACGGCGACGTCGGAAAGCCCGGCCTTCGTGCGCTCCCCCGCCTGGGTCAGCAACGAGACGCTCACGACCGCCTCGTCCGGGAACGGGTTGTAGATCAGCATGCGCTGGTCGTGCGTGACGATGCTGTTGCCCTCGGGGAAGTACCAGCGCGTCGACGCGCGCCGCGAGCATGCCGCGGCCCCCACTCCCGACACGGGCTCGTCGATGCTCGTGACCGCCGTCGCGTCCAGCGGGCCGCCGTAGCCCACGACGTCCGAAGCACCCGCGGTGGGGGGCTTGTGCTCGAGGATCGAACCGGGCGCGAGGTCCTCGCGTTGCTCCGACCCAGGCTCGATGCCGACGGCGACTGCTTCGTCGCCCGCGGTCGCCGCGGTGAGCGACACGCGCGACGCGGGTTTGCCGAGCGACGGTGGACAGAACACGGCGCGGGCGGAGAACGGCGCCTCGTCAGGAGCCCGCACCACGTTCCCCGACACGTTCGGTCCCCACGAGTCGAGCGCGACGCCGCCGAACAGGAACAGCGCGATCGCGACGGCGACGGCTCCTTCGCCGGAACGGGCCGTCACGAGGTCCCTCCGCCCGCGTGGGTGACGGGGCCACGGCGTCCACCCGAACGCGCGGGGACCCGCTTCGCGCGGGAGAACGCAGCCCCGAGCGTGACGATCCACGCGAGCGTCGCGCCCACGAGCCACGCGACGTCCGGCAGCCGGCGCGGGAACCTGACGACGAGCGGTCCGCGCGCGGACGCGGGCACCGAGAAGGCATTCCCCCAACCGCCGCCGGCACGCGCGAGCGGGATGCCCCCGACGGTCGCCTCCCATCGGGGATGCGCCGCCTCCGCCAGGAACAGGGTTCCCGGGCCGGTCACGCGCCGCGCCTCGTAGCGAGAGGGAGACACCGGCGACGCCGTGTACGTGCGGACGACCTGTGTCCGGGGGACGCGCGACGGGTCGTGCGCCTCCACCGCCGCCACCGGCTCGGGAGGGTCGCCGTAGATCGCGGCGCGGGCGAGCGCGGCCTGGTTCTCGAGCAGCAGGTAGCGCGGCTCGGTCCTGATCAGGCCCAGGTCCCTCTGGTCGAGCCAGGGCGTCGCTCCGCTCCCCCTCTGCAGGACCACGAACCGCACGTTGAAAGCGCCGAGGAGGCTCCCGCCCCTGTCGGTGGTCCCCTGCTCGATCGACGCGATCACGGCGTCGAGATCGTCATCCGCCGGCGGTGACGCCTTCTGGAACAGGTCGCTCAGCACCTGCCCGCGCGAGCCCGTGACGAAGTGGCTCTTCGGGGGCCGCGCCGCGCTGAGGCTCCCGCTCTCCCACGCCGCGCCCTCCCACAGCACGCGGAACTCGCCGCTCTGGCGCGCCTCTCCTTCGAGCAGCGCGCCTACCTGGGCCACGTCCTCGGCCAGGTCGCGCCCCGTGCCGCCCCCGGGCTCCCACTCGCCGTGCCACAGCGCGGGCGCGAGCCCCGCTCCCATCAGGAACACGGCGGCGGTGACCGCGGCGAGCGTCGCCGCGTGCACGAGACCGAGCCCCCGGCGCGGAAGGTCGAGCCGGAACGATCCGACGGCGACGCCGGTGAGGCCCGCGAACGCTAGGGACGCGAGCACGCCCGCCTCGGTGGGCGACGCGACCGGGGGCCGGACGAGACCGGCTGCGACCGCGGCGACCACCCCTCCGACGAGGACGACGATGCCCCACAGCGCGAGCGCGAGCCGGCGCCTCTGGCCCTCGCCGACGAAGACGGCGACGAGCCCCAGCGCGGTGAGCGCGAGCCCGAACAGCGCCGGGCCCTCGGGCGTCTGCCCCAACAGGACGCTCGACATCCCGTGGTCCCGGAAGCCCGCGGCGTACGACCTCCACGTGTCGTCGCCGAGCAGGAGATCGAGCGGCGCCCCTTCGTGGAGCCACGTCGCGCTCCAGGGCAACAGGATCACCCACGCGAGGATCAACGCGACGAGACACGAGGTGAGGCCCCGGAACGCGCGCGCCGCCGGGTCCAGCAGACGGCGCGTCACCGCCAGGACCGCGGCGCAGGCGACGTACAGCAGCAACGAGCCGGGGACGAACGCCGCGGAGACCGCGGCCCCCAGCACCACGCGCGCCACCGCGCGGCCTCGGTTCCAGCGCGGGGGCTTGACCCACCCGATGAGCTGCAGCATCGCGGCGACCACGAACGGCGCCGCGGCCCCGAAGAAGAGCGCCGCCAGTGCACCGGTGCGGACACCGGAATAGCCGACGGAGCCGAGGGCGTACGCGAGCCCCGCGGCGAAGCGCGCGGGACGATCGACCATGTCGGACACCAGGTGGTGCATCCCGACGAACGCGACGGCGCCGAGCCCGAGCACGAGCATCTTCTGCGCGACGCCGGCCGCGCCGAGCGTCAGCGCCGGGACGAACCCGAGGAGGGCGAACGCGGGCGCGGGCGTGGCCTCCTGGCCGAGCCCGACCCCGCGCCAGGGCGTCGCCCACGCGCGCCACAGGCCGGTCACGCGCTCCGGGAAGGGCAACAGCTCGCCGATCGCGGCCGGAGGCGACAACAGAAAGTCGCGGAACCCGAGGAGGAAGGCGATCACGCCGACGGCCAGGAGCGCGCCGGCGAGGCCGCGCAGCTTGCCGGTGAGCGCGCGGGCCTGGCCGGTGCGGCGGGACAGCAGCTCGGTCCGCCGCCCCCACACCTGCTCGAGCCTGTCCGCCTGGTGCCCTATGTAGGCGCGCACCCTCGTCCACTCGCGCACGGTGAGGTGTCTCAGCTTGCGGTCGGGGACCTTCCTGTGACGCTGGACCCGCGACCTCTCGGCGACCGTCTGGGGCAGCGTCGCGAGGTTCCAGCCGACGGCGCGGGCCAGGCTCCAGATCTCGCGGGGCTGTCTCAGGATCACGAACCCGAGCATCTCGACCAGCGTCAGCAGCAGGAACTGCGGGATCAACGCGATCAGGCGGATCCCCGAGGCGCTCTTCGTGACGGCGCGGAGGCGGTTCCGGCGGATGTAATAGCGCGCCGGCTCGAACGGCGACCGCCGCTCGCCCTTCGCGAGAGCGATGGCATGGCGCGCCTTGGCCAGCGGCTCGACGCGGACCGTGTAGCCGGCGACGCGCGCCCTCCAGCACAGGTCGAGGTCCTCGGAGAACGCGCGCATGCGCGCGTCCCACCCGCGCAGCCGCCGGAAGACCTCCTGGCGTATCAGCATGCACGTCGAGGTGACGTAGAAGACCTCGTGCGACGCGTCGTGTTGCCCTAGGTCGATCTCCCCTTCGTCGAGCCCTTTGTAGGGATAGCCGAACCTGTCGGTGGCCATCCCGACCTCTTCGAGCCGGTCGGGGTCGTCCCACGCCACGATCTTCGGGCCGACTATCGCCGTCGTCGCGTCCGCGAGCACGCGCGCGACCATCCGCTCGACGGAGTTCTCCGTGAGCGCGGCGTCGTCGTGGACGAACAGGAGCAAGTCGGCGTCCGTGCGGATCCGGCCGAGCGCCCAGTTGATCGCGCCTCCGAAGCCGAGGGGGCGCGGGGTGCGCAGGCACCCCCATCGCCTCCGCTTGAGGTGCCTCTTCGCGATCCGCTTCAGGGCCGGCGTCTGCTTCGAGTCCGGAGAGGCGTCGTCGACGACGAGGACGTCGAGCAACGGGTAAGTCTGGAGGTTGAGACCTGCGAGGCAGTCGCGCAGCCACGTCCTGCCGGAATGGGTGACGACGATCGCGAGGACGCTGGGGAGGCCGTCAGGCGCGGTCGGCTCCTCCGGGCGCGGCTGTGTCTGTCGGGCGGTCGTGGTCATAGGTAAGAGCGGATGCCCTTACGCCGGGAGCCCGTCGGCAGCCGGGGCTGCGGGCGGGACCGGCTCGTACAGCGTGTTCCGGCGCAGGGGCGTACGCCCGATGGAGCGTATCAAGCGCTCCATCTCGGACGGCGTCAGCTCCTGTCCGTGAGCCGCCCCGGCGGCGCGGGAGATGTTCTCGTTCATCAGCGTCCCGCCGAGATCGTTCGCTCCCGCGCGCAGCGCGAGCTTCGAGCCCTCGACTCCCATCTTCACCCAGGACACCTGGATGTTGCGGATCCTCCCGTGCAGAGCGATCCGCGCGACCGCGTGCATCTTCAGCGCCTCCGCGAACGTGGGTCCGCGACGCGCTCTCCCCTTCAGGTAGATCGGCGCGGCCATGTGCACGAACGGGAGCGGGACGAACTCGAACAAGCCCTCGCTCCCGCCGGCCACGAGGTCGTCGTGGAGGTCGCGCAGCACCTGCAGGTGACGCGCCCAGTGGCGCGGGCCTTCGACGGTCCCGAACATGATCGTCGCGTTCGACCGGAGCCCGACGGAGTGCGCCACACGGTGCACGTGGCACCACCCTGCGGTGTCGATCTTGTCCGGGCAGATCAGCGCGCGGATCTCGTCGTCGAGGACCTCCGCCGCCGTCCCGGGAAGCGTCCTCAGGCCCCCGTCCCGCAGCCGGACCAGGAAGTCGCGCACGGACACGCCGAGCGTGGCGGCGCCCTGCTGCACCTCGAGCGCGGTGAAGCCGTGCACGTGCATCTGCGGCACCGCGTCCTTCACCGCGCGCAGGTACTCCACGTAGTCGTCGCCGGTGAACGAACCGTGGATCCCGCCCTGCATACAGACCTCGGTGGCGCCGCGCTCCCACGCCTCGCGGGCGCGCGCCGCGACCTCCTCCGGCGACAGCAGATAGGGGGCGCCGCGGAGGTTCAGCGACGCGGGTCCCTTCGAGAACGCGCAGAAACCGCACCGGTAGTAGCAGGTGTTCGTGTAGTTGATGTTCCGGTTCACGACGTAAGTGACGGCGTCGCCGACGGCGTCACGCCGCAGCTCGTCCGCGACCGCGTACAGCCGCTCGGCCTCCGCACCGCGGGCGCTGAACAGAAGGGCGACCTCGTGCTCGGTCGGCTCTTCGCCGGAGGAGGCGCGGTCGAGCGCGCGGGTCACGCCCGGCCTCACGACGCGGCCGGGGACG
>JALZFC010000053.1 GCA_030861725.1 Actinomycetota bacterium
AGGTCATCAAGAGGAGCTCCTACGGGTTCCGCAACGCAAAGAGATACCGTCAGAAGGTCCTACTGGCGTGCGGACCCCGAAGGACCAACGGGCCGACCCACCGAATTTCGCGATGAGCCCAAATGTCCGACAAAAGAGACCGTGGCTCCGACGTCAGCCCGTGGGGTCGCGGAGCGTTCCCAGCACGATCTCGACCTTCGCTCCCGGGGGCGCATACGCGTTGTTGGCGGCGATCCTCGCCGGATCGGCGACCAGGTACAAGATGTGATCCTCGCTCCTGGCCACGTGCAACCAGCCCGCGGCAGGTTCGTGGACGTCCCAGCCCGCCGCGGTCATCGCACCTACCAGCTCCGAACGCATCTGCTCCAGCGGACCGATCACCTCGTACCAGATGACGATGCTCGGACAGGGGGGCGGACACGAAGTGTTGTAGTGGTGGTCGAGCTCCACCAGGCTGGCCGGGAGGCCGATCGCTTCGAGCCGGGCCCTGAGGTCCTCCTGCGATCCCGGCTCGGGCCCGCCGCAGGCGGCCAGCAACGCCATCACCACCACCCCCGCCGACAGCGCCTTCTTCGTCCGCACGGCTACGAAGGCGGCGGCGGGAGCTTCTGGCGCAGCTTCAGCACCGGCTCGAACCGGTCCCCGTGCTCCTCGATCCGGGCCAGGACGTCGTGCGACTCGAACACGAGCGCCGACGCGTCGCCGGCGTCCAGGGCTCCCTCGACCTCGGCCCACGTCACCGGCGTCGAGACCGACGGGCGGGGCCCAGCCCGCAGCGAGTAGACCGAGACCGTCGTCTTGTGGTCGTCGTTCTGGCTCCAGTCGATGAGGACCTTGCTCACCCGCTCGGCCTTCGACTGCTTGGTCACGATCGCGTCGGGGTGCTCCGCCGCGAGGCGCCGCGCCACCGCGTGGGCCCACGCCCTCGTGTCGTCGAACGTCGCCGCCGCCGAGACCGGCACGAACATCTGGATCCCCTTCGACCCGGACGTCTTGGCGAAGCTCTCCAGCCCGAGGTCCTCGAAAAGGTCCCGGATCCACAGCGCCACGCGGGCGCAGTCCAGGACGTCCGTGCCCTCGCCCGGGTCGAGGTCGAACACCAGCGAGCGGGGGCGGTCGAGCCGGCCGGCGCGCGCCAGCGACGTGTGCAGCTCGAGGTTCGCGAGGTTCGACGCCCACGCAAGCGCGGCCCGGTCGTTCAGGAGGCAGTACTCGATCTTCTTGCCGTCCTTGCGGCGCATCGGGGCGGTGCCGACCCACTCGGGCCGGTGCTTCGGGCACTGCTTCTCGTAGAAGAAGCCGCCGTCCACCCCGTCCGGGTAGCGCTTCAGCGTCACGAGCCGGTCCCGTAGGTGGGGGAGCAGCACGCCCGCCACGTCCTGGTAGTAGGAGAGGACGTCGGCCTTCGTGAACCCGGTCTCCGGGTAGAAGACCTTGTCGGGGTTGCTGACCTCGACGTTGCGGCGCCCGGCCCGAACCTTCACGAAAGCGAGGTTAGCGGGACGTGCCGCCCACCCTCGTCAGCAGCTCGCGGACGCGGCCCGGCCCGCCCGTCTTCGGGTGCAGCGGGGGCGTGTCGTAGCCGGCGCCGTCCTGGAGCCCGTCCATGAGGTCGAGGATCGCATCCGCGGCGTCGAAGCGCGGCTTCCAGCCGAGCTCGGTGCGGGCCCTCGTCGTGTCCATGACCGGGACCTGCAGAGCCATGTCGATCCACCCCGCGGGGGTGGGCTGGAGGTGGAGCCGCCAGGTCACGTCGGCGCCGGCCTTCAGCACCGCCGGCGGGATCCGCACGAGCCTGGCCCCCAGAAGCTCCGCCAGCCCCGCCGGGTCCATCACCGGCCCCGCCGCGATGTTGAAGGCGCCGCGCACGCCCTTGACGATCGCGAGGCGGTAGGCCTCGCCGGCGTCGTAGGAGTGCACGACCTGGAACCGGAGCTCGTCTATGTCGGGGATCACCGGGATGAGGCTCCGGCGCACCAGCTTGCCCGGCAGCAGGGGGCCGAAGAACAGGCGCCGGATGCCCGAGGCGGCCTCGCGCTTGAAGATGAGCCCGGGACGCAGCCGGACGACGCGCATCCGGGGGTGCGCGCGCTCGAAGTCGTCGAGCATCCGCTCGGTCGCGGCCTTGTGGCGGGCGTAGAAGGACGACTCGACGCCCTCGGTCGGCCAGCTCTCGTCCACCCCGGCGTCGTCCTTGGGCCCGGGCGAGTAGGCGCCGATCGACGAGGCGTAGACGAGCGAGCCGGCGCCGGCGGCCGCCGCCGCTTCGAACACGCGCCGGCTTCCCTCGACGTTGGTCGCGTGCAGGACCCGGAGGTCCCGCGAGGGCTGGATGAGCCACGCGAGGTGGACGACGACGTCGCAGCCGGTGAACAACGGGACGAGGTCGTCTGTCGCTATGTCGGCCCGGCGCCAGGTCACCTTCGGGGCCCTGAGCTCCGGCTCCCGCCGCGCGATGCCGACGATCGAGGTCACCCGAAGCTCGTTCTCGAGCGCCCCGATCAGGCTCGTCCCGACGTTGCCGGTCGCGCCGACTATCGCGACCTTCATCCCCGTCCCCTCGAAGGCCATGACCGACGCCTACCCGGAACCCCCGCGGCGTACGCTCACCGGGTGAAGGTCGACACCCCCATCCTGCACGTCGACATGGACGCCTTCTACGCGTCGGTCGAGGTCATCAAGGACCCCTCGCTGAGGGGAAAGCCCGTGATCGTCGGCGGCCAGGGGGGCCGCGGCGTCGTCACGTCCGCCTCGTACGAGGCCCGGGCGTTCGGCGTCCGCTCCGCGATGCCGACGATCCAGGCGCGGCGGCTCTGCCCCCGCGGGATCTTCCTGCCCAACGACTTCGCCGCGTACCAGGACCTCTCGGGCCGGATCCGCGAGGTCTTCCTGTCGTTCACGCCACTGGTCGAGCCGTTGTCGCTCGACGAGGCCTTCCTCGACGTGTCGGGATCGGTGAGGCTGTTCGGGGGGCCGGTCGACGTCGCCGGCGCCGTGCGCTCGGCGATCGCGGCGCTCGGCCTCACGTGCACGGTGGGGGTCGCGCCGAACAAGTTCCTGGCCAAGATCGCCTCGACGGCGGCCAAGCCCGACGGCCTGCTCGTGATCTCGCCGGACCGGGTCGAGTCGTTCCTCCACCCGCTGCCGGTCACGGCGCTGTGGGGGGTGGGGGAGGCGACGGGGGACTCGCTCCGGCGTCTCGGGATCAAGACCGTCGGCGACGTCGCGAGGGTCCCGCGCCGGACGCTCGAGCGCGCCATCGGCGACTCGCTCGGCGCCCACCTGGCACACCTCGCCGCCGGCGTCGACGAGCGGCCGGTGACGCCGCACGAGCCCGCGAAATCCGTCGGCTCCGAGGAGACGTTCGCGGCGGACCTCGACGCCCACGACGACATCCTGAGGGAGGTCCTCAGGCTGGCCGACCGCACCGCCGACCGGCTGCGCGCGAAGGGGCTGTGCGGCCGGACGGTCACGCTGAAGGTCCGCTGGTCGAACTTCCAGACGATCACGCGGTCGAAGACGCTGTCCGCCGAGGTCGACACCGCGGCCGAGATCTACGCGGTCGCGCGGGAGCTGTACGAGAAGGTGGCGCCCGGCGCGCCGCGGATCAGGCTCATCGGCGTGAGCGTGACGTCGCTCGCCCCCGGCCCCCCGCGCAGGCAGCTGGACCTGCTCGGAGAGCGTTCCGGGCGCGCCGGCTGGCAGGAGGCGTCGGCGGCGATCGACTCGATCAGGAGACGCTTCGGTGCCTCGTCGGTCGGGCCCGCGACGCTCGTCGACCGCGGTGGGTAGCCGCGTGCGCTGCTTGGCCCAAACGTCTGGTTCCCTAAACGGGGCCGAACCTATAATCGGGTGACCGTGCCGCTGTCAGAGCGCGAGCAGCGCATCCTCGACGAGATGGAGAAGAGCCTCTACCAGGAGGACCCCGTCTCCGCGCGGGAAGCGCCGCGACGACGCTCCGGCGCCGGGGTGCACACGGCCCGGCGCGGTTTGCTGATGTTCGTCGCAGGGCTGCTGGCTTTATTCGCGTTCTTCATGACGAAGCAGGTATGGGTCGGCGCCCTCGCGTTCGGCTCGATGGTGTGGGGGATCGTCGTGCTGGCGGGATCCGCGCGCGGCGCCGGTACGTCGTCACGCCGATCGCTCGCCGACGTCGGCGAACGTCTCGGACGCGCCGCGACCGACTTCGAGCAACGGCTCAAGCAGCGCTACAAGCGCCGCTAACGAGGCGCGGACGAAAAACTTTCGCTAAATCCGAAGTAATGCGGTCCAGGGCTTGCCGCGTCGCGAGAAGCCGCGCTAGATTCCGTAAGCCGCCAACCGCGGCAAATGCGTCAAGGGGCATCGTCAAGGGGCATCTTCGTAAGCGGAACTTCAACGGAAACTCCGTCGCCCATCGCGGGTGGACATCTCAGGCGTGTCAGGCGTGTCACAGGTTTTCTCCTCGTTGCTGTAGTGGAAGGACGTTTTCATCCATGGAGGGTTTCACTGCTCAACAAACGTCACGATTCACAGGTTGCACAGCACACCAGCTGAGGTACTGGGACCGCATCGGTCTCGTCAAGCCGAGCATCCAGGCGACCGGCGGACGTCCCGGCGTCAGGCGGCTTTACTCCTTCCGCGATCTCGTCGCGTTGAAGGTCGTGAAGTCGCTGTTGGAGCACGGCATGAGCTTGCAGCGCGTGCGGCGCGCGTACTCGTACCTCCGCAAGAAGGCGGCGCTCGACGACCACCTCTCCGAGGTCAAGCTCGTCACCGACGGCAAGAGCATCTTCAAGGTCTGCAAGACCGACGGCGAGCTGCTCGACGCCCTGAAGGAGGGCCAGCTCGCGTTCTTCCTCGCCATCGACCAGATCGCCGCGGGCGTGGACGGGCGCGTCGCCGAGTACCTCTACGACCGTGAGGAGTTCGTGACGGCGCTGAGGCGGGTCGAGCAGACGCTCGAGCAGGAAGTGCCCCCCGATGCCCGCCGCCGCCTACGAGCGGCCAACTAGCCCCCTCGGCGAGAACAGCCGGGCGGCGCGCGTCCACCACGACGCCCGCGCCCACATCACGCCCCTGAGCTTGCGGGCGAGCACCCTCGCCTGGCGCGCCTGGTCGGTCCCGACGCCACGCGCCGCGTACTGCGACGCCTCGTAGATCTGAGCGAGGCGCGCCGCGTCGTCGGAGGGGACCGCCCGGAGCTTCGCGAGCCGGGCCGCATACGACGCCGCCGACTCGGCGGGACGGCGCGGTTGGGCCAGCTCGGCCGCCTCGTCCTCGAAGTGCCGGAACGCCGCGGCGGCGGCTCCGTCGGGGCCGGTCGCCCGCCGGTAGCGGCGCAGGATCCGGCGTCTCTTCAGGGCGGGGACCGAGGCCAGGAAGACGAGCAGGAGGACGCCCACGGCGAGCGCGAGCCGGTTGAACGCCCGGGCCCACGCCGGGTTCTCGGGCACGGCACCGGGAGTGATGTTGCCGATCGCCCGCTCGCCCTCGAGGAGGCCCGGGCCGACGTTCTCGCCGGCGAGCCGCCGGTCGCGCCGCAGGTCCTGGCGCCCCGTCGCGGCACCCACTCCGGCGCCGGCCACGCCGGGGGCCGCGGGTCCCTCCTCGAGCGGCTCCTGCGTGTACGAGGGGGCCGACGCCTGGACGCGGGGGGTCGGGTCGAAACGCACCCATCCGTAGTCCTCGAAGAAGACCTCCGGCCATGCATGCGTCTCGACGCCCGTCACCGTGAACGTGTCGGTCTCGGTGTCGCGGTCGCCCGGGAGGAAGCCGACGGCGACGCGGGTCGGGATCCCCTGGAGCCGCGCGAGGAGGGCGAAGGCGGTGGCGAACTGCTGGCAGTAGCCGGCGCGCAGGTCGAAGAGGAAGTAGTCGAGGTAGTCCGCCGACGCCCCGTCGACCTGCGACCGCTCGACGAGCTCGGGGTCGTCCGAGTACTCGAACTTCGTCCGCAGTTCCTCCTGGAGAGCGACGAGGAACTGCCCGTCGGAGAGGCGCTTACCGGTGCCGTCGTGCACCCGCAGGTCTTCGGCCAGGGCCACCGTCCGGGACGACGCCTCCGGCGCCTCGACGTAAGACGCGCCCGGGTAGGCGACCGCCGCGTCGGTCAGCTCCTCGTACGTCAGCTCGGGCACGTTCGACGTCACGGTGTACGTGAAGCCCTCACCGGCGTCCTCGGGCAGCACCAGGTCCTGGTTCTCGAGGTCGTAGGTCAGGTCCACGTCCTCCGCGAGGTCGACCTCGGCGGGGTTGATCGCGGCGGGGAGCCGGTCGGACTCCAGCTCCCGGAACGTAACCGTCTGCTCCAGCGGCTCGGACTCCCGCGGCGCGTTGGAGAACCCGGCGAAGGCCGAGCCGTCGCTCACCTCCCGGGTGAGGCCTCCTTCCAGAGGCTCCCAGTCACGCCCGTCGAAGCGCGCGAGCGAGAGCAGCCGCCAGTAGGTCGAGCGCTCGGCCTGGACCGTGAACAGGACCGTGTCCGTCTGCTCGAGCAGCTGCGGCGCGATCGACACGAGCGGGTTGATCTCACCGGACCCGCCGGCCCCGAAGCCCCCGACCCCGACGTCGTTCCGCCAGGCGAGGAGCCCGTCGCCGAGCGTGGGGACGATCAACGGGGCGACGACCGCCGCCGCCACGCATCCGGCGCCCATCCGCCGGGCGAGGGCGCCGGTGACCGACTCGGGCTCCTTGCCCTCACGGCCCGAGAAGGCGGGGACCCACCGGCCCCACGACCGGACGCGGTGGGCGGACTCCAGCCCCCAATACGTGAGGAGCGCGACCAGGAACGCGACGACGAGCACGGGTGCGCCGTTGCCGGTCCCGACGGTCAACTGGATGCAGAAGAGGCCGATGCAAGGGAGCGCGGCGAGCAGCGGGCGGCGCCACCGGAAAGTCGCGATCTCGCCCACGGTGGTCGCTACCCACATCCCGATCACGACGAGCACGACGTAGCCGGTCCGGACCGGCACCGGCGCGTAGTCGACCGACGAGTGCCTGAGCGCGTTCGAGATCGAACGGCCGAGGCCCGCCACCGCGTCGGGTGACGGCAGCAGGAGGAACGAGTTGCGCGCCTGGAAGATGACGACGAGGTAGACGAACAGGGCGACGATGCTCGCCAGCGCGGTCGTGACGGTCCCGGCCCCGAGGCGCCGGGCCGCGATCGCGATCGCCGACGCGAGCGCCATGCCGAGGAGCGCCGGGCCCGGGTAGTCGCCGTGGGCGAAGACCTGCGCGAACGCGAGGAGCGTGAGCAGCAGCAGCGCGGCGAGGCCGATCCGGGCGCGGCCCTCCGAGCTCACGGCGACCCCACCCTCGATCGGGTCGCGGACGCAGCCGAGCGAGTCAGCGAGTCCCAGCCCGACAGCAGCGGCTCGTCCGGGCCGAGAACGACCGTCTGGATCCCGGACCGGCCGAGGAGCTTCACGACCTCGACCACTCCCTGCTCCGCCGCCCAGCGCGCCTTCGTCGTCATCGAGCCGAACCGGTGTCCCGGGAACGTCACGACGACGACCTGCCTGAACCGCCGCCGGCAGCGCGTGACGGCGATCGCGGCGTCCAGCGAGAGAGATCCCGTCACCACCGCCAGCGTGCCCTCGCCGGCGGTCGCGGCCTCGACCTCGAGCAGACGAGCGACCAGGGGGTCGTCCGGGGGATGGGAGGGAGGCGAGGTCCGCGCCGTGGCCAGGAGGTCGAGCGCCCGGTTGAAGTGCGGCGACCCCTTCGCCGCGGCCAGTCCGTCCGACGCCGCGCCGGTGAGGCGATAGGTGTACCCGGAGCGGTGGTAGAGGTCGACGATCGACGCCGTCGCCTCGATCACGCGTTCGAAGCTGCCGGCCTCGCCGATCCCGTCGTGGGCGCCGGTCCTGTCGTCGAAGACGACCGTCGCACGGGTGTGCCAGGGCGTCTCCTCCTGCCGGATCATGTACCGGCCGCGCTTGGCGGTCGCCGGCCAGTGCACCTTTCGGAGGTCGTCGCCCTCGTTGTACTCGCGCAGCGTGTAGAAGTCGTCGCCCTGGGCGCCGATCGGCTGCCTCAGCGCCGAGACCGCGAGGCTGCGGCGGTCGCCGAGGTCGCGGGGCAGCGCCAGGGGCTCGACCCGGGGGTGGACGAGGATCGAGGACCGCGGTGCCGCAGCCGACACGAGCCGCGCGAGCCCGAACGGGTCCGTCGACGTTAGCGTCAGCGGCCCGACCTCGTAACGGCCGCGCCGGGGGGGCCTGAGCTCGTACGACGCTACGCGCCGTCCCTTCGGCTCGACGCCGTGGAGGGCGAAGCGCGCCCGGCCGGCGACGTCGGTCGGGACGCGGTCCTCCAGCAGCAGGAGCGGCGCCGGTCCGCGCCCCCGGTTGCGGATCTCGAGCGTGACGCTGACCTTGCTCCCGGCGCGGACCCGCTGGGGCGAGGTCCGCCTGACGACCTCGAGGTCGTGCTTGCCGAAGTGGACGACCGCGAGCGCGATCAGCGGCAGGACGAGCAGCGCGAACCCGAACTGCTCGACGGGGGCGGCTCCGAAGATCCTCGCGACGATCAGCAGGGCGGCGCCGGTGAGCAGGACCGACCAGCCACGGAGCGTGAGCATGGCCCTGCGGTTACGCCTCCTTCGCCGGGATGGGCACCCGCCCGGCGAGACCCTCCAGCACGCTCTCGGACGACGCTCCCCGCATCTGCGCTTCCGCCGAGAGCAGCACGCGGTGCGCCATGACCGGGACCGACAGGTCCTTGATGTCGTCGGGCACGACGTAGTCGCGGCCGCGGCTCGCCGCCAGCGCCCGGCACGCCCTCAGCAGGTAGAGCGACGCCCGCGGGCTCGCGCCGAGGTAGACGTCCGGGTGGTTGCGGGTCGCCTCCGAGAGGTCGACGATGTAGCGGCGGAGCGAGGGGGCCACGTGGACCTCCCGAGCGAGCTTGATGAGGTTGTTGACCTCGTTCGCGTCGGCGACGGGCTCGAGCTCGTCGAGGAGCGACCGCTGTCCGTGCGTCTCGAGGATCTCGAGCTCGGACCCCCGGCTCGGGTAGCCCATCGACAGCCGCATCATGAACCGGTCGAGCTGGGACTCCGGCAGCGGGTAGGTACCCTCGTGCTCGATCGGGTTCTGCGTCGCGATCACCATGAACGGCATCTCCAGGACCCTCGTGGTCCCGTCGACCGTGACCTGTCGCTCCTCCATGCATTCCAGGAGCGCCGACTGCGTCTTCGGCGAGGCACGGTTGATCTCGTCGCCGAGGCAGATGTTCGCGAAGACCGCGCCCGGCTTGAACTGGAACTCGCCGCTCGCCCGGTCCCAGACGTTGACCCCTGTGACGTCGCTCGGGAGGAGGTCGGGGGTGAACTGCACGCGCTGCCACTTGCAGCCGACCGACCGCGCCAGCGACTTCGCCAGCATGGTCTTGCCGACCCCGGGGATGTCCTCCAAGAGCACGTGGCCCTCGGCCAGCATCGCGATCAGCGCGAGGTGGACCGTCTCGGTCTTCCCCTGGATCGCCCGCTCCATGTTCGCGGTGATGCGGTCGAACGCGGACCTGAGCTCGGAGAAGTCCCTCCCGTTCCTGCCGCCTCGGCCCTGGTCGGCCATTACGGGCTACCCCTTTCTAGGAATCGTCACAACCGGGACTCGGCGCTCTGGCGAAAAGTTCCGGCCCCGCCTGGGCGGATCGGGAAGTTCGTCAAGGGTAGCAGCGTGCCGTCGCAAGTCACCTGCTCGTGACCTCTCGCCCGGGCGACCGGCCGGGGGACAACTACATACGTAGTAGCCGTGCGAGGATGGCGGACATATACTGCGCGCGTCGTAGAGACACTTGCGTACAAGGGGGAGGTTCCGCTGATGCCCAAACCATTGAGGCTGCTCGCGCTCGCCGTAGTGATGGCCTTGACCATCGCCGCCTGCGGGGGCGACGACGGCGAGAGCGAGGGGGACGGCAGCGGCGACACCGGCGCCCAGGAGGGCGCGACGCTGACGTTCGGCACCTCCGCCGACCCCGTCGTGCTCGACGGCGCCCTCGTCTCCGACGGCGAGTCGCTGAGGGCGATCGACCAGATGTTCGAAGGCCTGGTCACGCTCGCCCCCGGAGGCACCGAGGTCGTCCCGAACCTCGCCACGGACTGGACGACGTCCGAGGACGGGACGCAGTGGACCTTCAACCTCCGCGACGACGTGACGTTCCACGACGGCGAGCCCTTCAACGCCGACGCCGTCTGCTTCAACTTCGACCGCTGGTTCAACTTCACCGGGTCGTTCCAGAACCCGGCCGCGACGTACTACTGGCAGACGGTCTTCGGCGGGTTCGCCAAGACCGACCCCGACAGCGGCGCCCCGACCGAGTCGAACTTCAAGAGCTGCACGGTCGACGACGAGCACGCGGTGACGATCGCTCTGAACAAGCCGTCGTCCTCGTTCCTCGCCGCGATGGCGCTCACGAACTTCACGTTCGGCAGCCCGAATGCGCTCGAGCAATACGACGCCGACGAGGGGCGCGTGAACGCGGAGGGGATCTTCCGCGCCACCGGCACCTACGGCACCGAGCATCCCGTCGGCACCGGCCCGTTCATGTTCGAGGATTGGGAGCGCAACGCTCGCCTCACGATGGTCAAGAACCCCGACTACTGGAACCCGGACGACCAGGGCAACGTCGAGACGCTGATCTTCCAGCCGATCCCCGACAACGCCGCGCGGCTCCAGGCGCTGCAGACCGGCGAGATCCAGGGCTACGACCTGGTCGAGCCCCAGGACTTCGAGACGATCTCGGCCGACGAGAACCTCCAGCTCCTCGAGCGCCCGGCGTTCAACGTCGGCTACGTCGGCATGAACCAGGCGCAGAAGCCGCTGGACGACATCGAGGTCCGCAAGGCGATCGCCCACGCGATCAACCGGCAGGAGGTCGTCGACGCCTTCTACGCCGGCCAGGGCGAGGTCGCGAAGGAGTTCATGCCGCCGGCCCTGTTCGGCTACGCCGACGACGTGACCGAGTACGAGTACGACCCCGAGCTCGCCAAGAAGCTGCTGACCGATGCCGGGTACGACCTGCCGGTCGAGATCAGCTTCGCCTATCCGACCGACGTCTCGCGGCCCTACATGCCGGTGCCGCAGGACAACTTCGAGGCGATGGTGGCGGACCTCGAGGACTGCTGCTTCAAGGTCGACAAGCAGTCGGCGATCTGGAGCCCGGACTACCTCGACAACGTCGACAACGGCCGCTACGGCCTCTACCTGCTGGGCTGGACCGGTGACTTCGGCGATCCCGACAACTTCATCGGGACGTTCTTCCAGACCGAGCAGAAGGCGTGGGGGTTCGACAACGAGGAGATCCGCACCTGCCTCGACGAGGCGGAGACCGAGACCGACCACGACGCCCGCGTCGCGCTGTACGAGGAGTGCAACCGTCTGATCATGGACTTCCTCCCGGGGCTTCCGTACGTGCACACGAAGCCGGCGCTCGCGTTCACCGCGAACGTCACCGGCTACCAGCCGAGCCCGGTGTCGCTCGAGCAGTTCTCGCTGGTCACGGTCGAGGGGACCTAGACGCGCACGTGACGAAGGGGCGCGGGGGTTCCGACCCCCGCGCCTTTTCTTTTCCGACCCCCCGGGCCCGTCGCCTTTTCTCGTAAGGTGCCGGTCTAGATGCTGAGATACGTCGTCCGGCGGCTCGTGCTCCTCGTCCCGATCCTCGTCGGGCTCTCGATCCTCGTGTTCGTATTCGTGCGGTCGCTGCCGGGGGGCCCGGCGATCGCGCTGCTGGGCGAGCGCGCGACGGAGGAGTCCGTCGAGGCGATCGAACGGGAGCTGGGCCTCGACGAGCCGGTCTACAAGCAGTACCTGACGTACGCGGGCAACCTCGTGAGCGGAGACCTGGGCGCCAGCATCCAGACGCGTCGTCCGGTCTTCGACGAGCTGAAGCAGCGGTTCCCGGCGACGATCGAGCTGGGCCTCGCCGCGATGCTGTTCGCGATCCTCGCCGGCGTCCCGCTCGGCTACTTCGCAGCCAAGCGCTACCAGGGCTTCTTCGACCAGGCGAGCCTCGTGACGTCTCTGATCGGGATCAGCTTCCCGATCTTCTTCCTCGCCCTGATCCTGAAGTTCGTGTTCGCCGTGAAGCTCGGATGGCTCCCGAGCATCGGGCGGCTCGACGTGACCAGGTCGCTCGAGCACCCGACCGGCTTCTACACGCTCGACGCGCTGATCGCCGGCGACTTCCCCGCGTTCGTCGACGCGCTGAAGCACCTGATCCTGCCGGCGATCGCGCTCGGGACGATCCCGCTCGCGATCGTCGCCCGGATCACGCGCGCGGCGACGCTCGACGTCCTGAGCGAGGACTACGTCAGGACCGCGCGGGCGAAGGGGCTCGACCCCACGGTGATCGACCGGCGCCACGTGATGCGCAACGCGATGCTCCCGGTCGTGACGATCGTCGGCCTCCAGACGGGCCTGCTGCTGACGGGGGCGATCCTGACCGAGAGGGTGTTCTCCTGGCCGGGTCTCGGCACGATGATCATCAACGCGATCAGCTTCCGCGACTACGCGGTCCTCCAAGGGGGCCTCGTGTTCTTCGCCCTCATAATCGTGCTCGTGAACCTGCTGGTGGACGTGTCCTACGCGTTCTTGAACCCGAGGATCAGGTACCGGTGAGCGTCGCCGAAGCCGAAGCCAAGGAGCTCAACCTCGAGAGCCAGGCGAGCCTCTGGTCGGACGCGTTCGACCGTCTGCGGCGCAATCCCGGCGCGATCGTCGGCGCCGTCATCGTCCTGCTGTTCGTGATCCTGGCGGTGTTCGCGCCGCTCGTCGCCCCGTTCGACCCCGGCGAGCAGGTCGGGAGCCTCGCGTCGAACCCGGAGGGCCCGTCGAGCGAGCACCTCATGGGGCTCGACGAGCAGGGCCGGGACTTCTTCTCGCGCGTCGTCTACGGGTCGCGGCTCTCGCTGCTGTCGGGCGTCGTGTCCGTCGCGATCGGCCTGTTGTTCGGCGTCTTCCTGGGCGCGGTCGCCGGCTATCTCGGCGGGTGGGTCGACACGCTGATCATGCGGGCGATGGACATCATGCTGTCGATCCCGGGGCTGCTGCTCGCTATCGCGATCGTCACCGCGCTCGGCCGCGGCCTCCTGCCGATCATGTTCGCGATCGGGATCATCAACGTCCCGGTGTTCGCGCGCCTGCTGCGCGGGTCGATCCTCGCCCAGAGGGAGTCGGACTTCGTGCTCGCGGCACGGTCGCTCGGAGCCACGGGGCCGCGCCTGCTCGCGGTGCACATCCTCCCGAACTCGATCGCGCCGGTGATCGTCCAGGCGACCCTCGCGATGGGCACCGCGATCATCGAGGTCGCGGCGCTGAGCTTCCTCGGCCTCGGCCCGAGCGACCCCGGCTTCCCGGAGTGGGGGAAGATGGTCGCCGACAACTCGAACCGGCTCACGCAGTCGACCCACCTCATCTTCTTCCCCGGCTTCGCGATCGTGCTGAGCGTCCTCGGGATCAACCTGATCGGCGACGGCCTGCGCGAGGCGATCGACCCGAAGCTGAGGGCGTGAGCGTGCCCCTGCTGTCCGTCCGCGACCTCGAGGTCAAGTTCTTCATGCGGCGCGCGACGATCCACGCGGTCAACCGCATCTCGTTCGACCTCGAGGCGGGGGAGACGCTCGCGATCGTGGGGGAGTCGGGCTGCGGCAAGAGCGTCTCGGCGCTCGCGATGCTCGGGATCCTCCCGAAGCCCGCCGGCAAGGTCACCGGCGGCGAGGTCGTGTTCCGCGACGTCGACCTGCTGCAGCTCCCGGACTCGAAGCTACGCGAGATCAGGGGCCGCGACATCGCGATGATCTTCCAGGACCCGATGACGTCGCTGAACCCCGTCCTGCGCGTCGGCCGTCAGATCACCGAGAGCCTCCGCAAGCACCTCGGCATGGGGAAGGACGACGCGAACGAGGAGGCGCGGAGCCTCCTGGAGCGCGTCGGTATCCCCGACGCGGCGAGCCGGCTGCGGGACTACCCGCACCAGTTCTCCGGGGGCATGCGCCAGCGGGTCATGATCGCGATGGCGATCGCGTGCAAGCCGCGGATCCTGATCGCGGACGAGCCGACGACCGCGCTCGACGTCACGATCCAGGCGCAGATCCTCGACCTCCTCCGGCACCTCGTGCAGGAGGAGAACATGGCGCTGATCCTGATCACGCACGACCTCGGCGTCGTCGCCGGCGTCTGCGACCGGACGAACGTCATGTACGCGGGGGCGTTCATCGAGACGGCGCCGACGATCGAGCTGTTCGCGCGGCCCCGCCACCCGTACACCCTCGGGCTCCTGAGGTCGGTGCCCCGGCTCGACGCGGCGCGCAAGGAGAAGCTCCAGCCGATCGGCGGGATCCCGCCCGACCTGAGAGGCCTCGCTCGGGGTTGCTCCTTCGCGCCGCGGTGTCTCTACGCGACGCAGGAGTCGTGGGAGGAGACGCCGCACCTCCGGCAGATCGACGGCCCCGGCCACTTCGTCGCGTGCTGGAACCCGGTGCCGGTCGAGGACATGCCGGGAACCTCTCCAGTCGTGGGGGAGGAGAGCGCGTGAGGTCCGGCGGCGACGACCTCGTACGCGTGGAGGACCTCAAGGTCTACTTCCCGATCCGTTCCGGGCTGCTGATCGACCGGCACGTCGGCGACGTCAAGGCAGTCGACGGCGTCTCGTTCGAGATCAAGCGGGGCGAGACGCTCGGCCTCGTCGGCGAGTCCGGCTGCGGCAAGACGACGGTCGGCAGGACCGTCCTGCGTCTCTACGACCCCACCGAGGGGCACATCTACTTCGACGGCGTGGACATCGCCGGGCTGTCGGGACCGGAGCTCCGCAAGCTGCGCCGTCGCATGCAGATGGTCTTCCAGGATCCGTACTCGTCACTGAACCCGCGGCAGAGCGTCGGCAACATCGTCGGCGAGCCGTTGAAGGTGCACGGCGCGTCGCCGGACGAGGTCACCGGCAAGGTGCGCCGCCTCCTGGACGTCGTCGGCCTGCCCGAAGGCGCGACGAACCGGTACCCGCACGAGTTCTCCGGGGGGCAGCGCCAGAGGATCGGGCTCGCGCGCTCGCTGGCGATGAACCCCGACCTGATCGTCGCCGATGAGCCCGTCTCGGCCCTCGACGTCTCGATCCAGGCTCAGATCGTGAACCTCCTGGAGGAGCTCCAGGCCGAGTTCCAGCTCACGTACCTGTTCATCGCGCACGACCTCGCGGTCGTGCGGCACATCTCGGACCGCATCGCCGTGATGTACCTCGGCAAGATCATGGAGGTCGCGCCCGCCGCCGATCTCTACGACCGGCCGCTGCACCCGTACACGAAGGCGCTGCTGTCGGCGGTGCCGATCCCCGACCCGAAGGTCGAGCTCGCGCGCGAGCGCATCCTGCTCCGCGGTGACCTGCCCTCGCCGGCGAACCCGCCGTCCGGGTGCCGCTTCCACACCCGCTGTCCCTTCGTGCAGAAGGAGCGGTGCCCCGACGAGGTCCCCGAGCTGCGGGAGATAGGCGGCCACGCGGTCGCGTGCCACTGGGTCGAGGAGATCGAGTCCGGGCAGATCCAGCCACACGAGGCCGGCGTTCCGGTCTAACCTCCTGTTGCTTTGCGCGATCTCCGAGGAGATCGCTGTCCCGATAGATGACATGAGGATTCAAGGAGGGGGAAACGGTGGCCGGTTGGGGAGACGACCCGGAGCTGGAGAGACTGCGTCAGCTGATCGACGACGGCTGGCAGGTGATGGACGTCACCGAGGACAACAGCTCCGGCGTTCCCATGGACACGGTCCGCCTCGCGAAGGCCGGCGAGGAGACGGAGTGCACCTCCGACCACCTCGCCTTCCACCGCTACGTCGAGGGCCTGCGCGAAGAACCCTCCTAATGCGCCACTCCTATTGAGTCGGTCCCGCTGAAGCGGAGCCTCTCCGCCGTGGCGCGCGTCAGGTCCCAGTTCGACCGCGCGTACGGCCCCCGGTCGATCACCGTCACCGTCACCGTCCGGCCCCCGTACATGATCGCGACCTTCGTCCCGCACGGCAGCGTCCGGTGCGCCACGCCGAGCGTGTCGTAGCCGAGGATCCTCCCGCATGCCGTGCGGTTCCCGTAGAAGCCGGGGCCGTACCAGGTCGCGAGGTCGCTGCGGTAGATGCGCAGCGAGTCGAACCGCTTGCGCCCGAGGCTCGTCGCGTCGCCCTTGAACCACGCGCGGAGCGGCCTCTTGCGGTCGGTCTCCTGCGGCCGGAACGCGGTCGAGAAGCGACCGTCCCTCACGCGGGGGCGGGCGATCGTCGTCCACCTGCCGCCGTGGTACTGCTGGACCGCGACCCTGCGCCCCGGCGCCTTCGGGAACAGCGTCCCCGACAGCCGGATGCGGCGGCCCGCGTAGGCGTCGTCCGGAGACGCCTTGAAGCCGAGCTTCGACGCGACCCTGATCTCCTCGACGCGGCTGAACGACCGCGTCTCCGCGATGTCGTCGAAGTAGGCGAGGCGGTACTTCGCGGTCGTCCCGAGGTCGTGGAGCCGGAAACGGACCTTCAGCTCGTTCCCTACCGGCTTGGTCTGGACGTTTCCCCACTCGGCCCCCGGCCGGCGGCGCTGGAGGGTGACGTCGGCTCCCGGCGTCCCGTTGCGCAGGCGGCCCCTCACCACCGCGTCCTTCTTCAAACCGACCTTCCAGGGGGCGGACTCGATCACCGGCTGGGGCGTCTCCGCCGGCGTCTGGGCGGCCGCCGGGCCGGCGTGTCCGCCCAAGACGAATGCTGCTGCGAGCCCGATGGCTCCGAACTGGTGGCGGCGCGTCATAGCGTCGTCTCCTCTCGGCCCGCGCGCGCCGGCAGGCGCTGACGCCGGGCACGGCGTAGTTGGCTTCCGCCCTGGGACCCGGCCGATTCGGTGGGCCGCAGCGGCCACCCCCCGCGGGGAGGCCGGAGCCCGGGGCACTTCGAAGCCGCAACGCCTCCATTTTTTCGGAGGGCGACCGCCCGGGCCGGGCGCTTAACAGGGGCGCACGGTAGCGGAAGGTGTCATACGGCGCAAACCGCCTCGCCACGTCGTGTGGCGACGCGACAGCAGCGCGTGAGCGACAGAGGCGGCATGTGCGAGGCGAGCACACATATACTGTGGCGGCCTTGGGAAGAGCGCTGGTCTTGAACGCCTCCTACCAACCGCTGTGCGTCGTTCCGGTACGGCGGGCGATTGTGCTCGCCCTGAAGGCGAAGGCAGAGGTCCTGCACCACAACGGCGTCGTCTTCCATTCGGAGTCCCTCGCGATCCCCGCCCCCAGCGTCGTGCGCCTCAACTACTTCGTCCGCGTCCCGTACCGGGCCCGCGCGTCGATGTCCCGCCGTGCCGTCTTCGTTCGGGACAACTACGAGTGCCAGTACTGCGGGCGGGCCGCCGAGAACGTCGACCACGTGGTCCCGCGCAGCCGGGGAGGGGGCCACACCTGGGACAACGTCGTCGCCGCCTGTCGCCCCTGCAACTCCCGCAAGGAGAACCGGAGCCCCGCCGACGTCGGGCTGCGGCTCCGCAGGGTTCCGACGCCCCCGCACGAGAGCGTCTGGATCGTCGTCGCCGTAGACCGCGTCGACGAGACCTGGGAGCCGTACCTGAAGCTCCCGCGCTCTCTGCAACCCGCTTAGCTCCTCGCTCCCGGGGCGGGCCGCTCCGCCCCGTCTTCACGCGCTCAGGTCGCCTTCTGCGGCGTTTACGTAGCCAACTCAAGCAATCACATGAATTCACTCCTGCAACACGCGCAACAGAATTCCAACCCTGTAATTAGGGACGCAAACGTTGACGTCGTGGGGTCGATGGGTCTAACTTCACCACTAGGTGGAGTGAAGTGGAGGGAAATGGTGCAGCTGACCATCACGCACTGCGGCCCTCCGCCCGCTCCGAGACGCAGTGGTGCAGGGGAGACGCTTGAACTTCACCGGGGAGTACCGGCACACGATCGACGCCAAGGGGCGGTTGATCGTGCCGTCGCGCCTCAGGGAGGAGTTCACCGGGGACCGGGTCATCCTCAGCCGCTGGATGGGCAACTGCATAGCGATGTGGTCCGAGGAGGGCTGGCGCAAGATCGCCTCCGCCCTCATGGAGCAGGGCTCGGCGAACCCGAGCGCCCGGGCGTTCGTGCGGACGATGGCCGCCGGTGCCCACACGGACGAGATCGACAAGCAGGGGCGCATCAACGTCCCGGCCCACCTGCGCGACTACTCCGGGATCACCCGGGAGTGCGTCGTGACGGGGGCCCTGGACCACGGGGAGATCTGGAGCCCGGAGAGGTGGGACCAGGTCGAGGCGTCGGCGGGTGACCTCGACGAGCTCGCTCAGCAACTGAATTTCTAGAACTACCGATCGCCTCGGCGATCGGCCAGGAGAGGACGACCGATCGCCTCGGCGATCGGCCAGGAGAAGAAAGGGCCGGGGAGATGGCAATGAAAGCCGAGGCGACGAGGACCGGCCTGACGCGCGAGCTGCGTCAGGGGATCGTGCTGCTGGCGCTCACCGGCTCTTCGGTCGGCGGCGCGCTCGGGATGCTCGCGATCGCCACGAAGGCGCTCGGGAGATAGGAGAGTGAGCCTCTCGTGGAGCACCGCCCCGTCCTTGCCGGCACCGTCGTCGATCTTCTCCTCCCAGGCCTTCGTGGGGGAGGAGTCTTCGTCGACGCGACGCTCGGACGCGCGGGCCACGCGCGGCTCCTCCTCGACGCCGCGCCCGACGTCCACCTCGTCGGGATCGATCGCGACCCCGACGCGCTGGAGGCGTGTCGGTCCCACCTCGCCCGCCACTCCGGAAGGGTCACTCTCGTTCGTGACGACTTCAAAGAGCTCGCGGCCGTTCTGGAACGACTCGGGGTTGAGGCGGTACGCGGAGTCCTACTCGACCTTGGCGTTTCCTCACCCCAGCTCGATGCAGCGGATCGCGGGTTCAGTTACCGGAGCGATGGCCCGCTCGACATGCGCATGGACCCCGGTCAGAGAGTCTCGGCGTACGACGTCGTGAACGGCTACGAGCAGAAGGACCTCGCGCGCGTGATCTCCCGTTACGGGGAAGAGCGCTTCGCCACGCGCATCGCGCGCGCGATCGTCGACCACAGGCCGATAGCGCGCACGGCGGCCCTCGCCGACGTCGTGCGCGACGCGATCCCCGCCGCGACGCGCCGGACCGGCGGCCATCCGGCGAAGCGGACGTTCCAGGCTCTGCGCATCGAGGTCAACGGCGAAATCACCCGTTTGGAGGACGTCTTGCCTCAGACTGTGGACGTGCTCGATGCCGGGGGCCGCGTCGTCGTCATCTCCTATCACTCCCTGGAGGACAGGATCGTCAAGCGCTTCTTCGGCGACCAGGCGCGCGGGTGCACGTGCCCTCCGGACTTCCCCGTGTGCACGTGCGGCGCGGAGGCGACGATGAAAGTGCTCACTCGCCGCCCGATCCGACCAACAGAAGACGAGATGCACGCGAACCCGAGAGGCCGTTCGGCCAAGCTCCGCGCCGCCGAACGGCTGGAACCGGCAACGGCGCCGCTCCCCGGACGGCAGAGGAGGTCCGCATGAGCGCCCGTGCCCAGC
>JALZFC010000013.1 GCA_030861725.1 Actinomycetota bacterium
GCCACGCCCGCCGCGGCCGCAAGCACCGCGACCGCGACCCGGTCGGCGCGCGTCGACCCGAAGACGAGGGCGCGGGCGCGGCTCGCCATCACGACGGAGGCTCCTCTCCCCCGGAGCATCCGCAGCCGCACAGGCAGTTCGACTTGCAACCGCACGTGCCGCCGCACCCCGTGCACTTGCAGTCGTAGCAGAGCTGGTAGCCGAGCGTGCACGTCCCGCAGCACAGCTGGCAACAGACCCAGTACCCACTCGAGTAGATGCACCCCGCGCAGCCGTCGGCGGTGGTGCAAATCGTGCATCCACTGGGGCACCCGTTGCTCGGGCACGTCTTCCCCCGGCAGCTACAGCCGCCGCATCCCGGGAACGAGCACGAGCACGCGGCGTGGGCCGACGGAATACCCCAGAACATCCCCAACGACATCCCGGCGACGGTTCCGGCGATCGTCTTCAGTCCCTTTCCGAGAGCCTTGCGACGGCTGATCTTCCTGGCAAAGTCCTCGGTTATGTGACTGATTCGAGTGTCGACTCC
Organism: Actinomycetota bacterium; assembly: GCA_030861725.1. Classification (GTDB taxonomy): domain Bacteria; phylum Actinomycetota; class CADDZG01; order CADDZG01; family WHSQ01; genus JALZEG01. The sequence continues at coordinate 530 of JALZFC010000013.1, forward strand.
GTCCAATCGCTGTGTCATGGCGACCCTCCCACCGTCATCCCCCTGCGCCTACGCCTGCCCGACCGTCTCCAGAGCGCGTCCACTCACGTGCAGGAGCAACTCCTCCACGGTGCGTTCCATGTCCGACTGCTGTCCGATGGCGCGCGCCACGCGCACGACCCCTTGCGCGTCGATCCCGAACGCGTACGGGATCACGTGCATCCGGTACAGGCGCGACGTGACGTCTCTGTCGACGTGCGCGAGCGACAGCGAGGTGTTCCGGTACGCGTCGAGCGCCCAGACGAGCTCCGGCTTCGCGTCGGTAGCCGCGACGACGCGCACTCCGCTCTCGACCAGCCGGGAGGCCAGGGCATCGAGCGCCGCGAGCATCTCGGTGCAGATCGCGCAGTGAGGGTCTGTGAACATGATCAGGCTTGGTCGTCCGACCGGGTCGAACGTCCGCACGTCCTGCTGCTCTTCGCCGAGCGCGGGCCCGTACTCGAACGATGGCGCGGCCTCGCCGACCTTAAGGCCGCTCTCGTGCCGCTCGGTCGTCCTGCTCAGGTTCAGCAGGTACGCGAGCTGCCGGTAGACGATCACGACGAGCACCGCGAGGCCGATCAGAAGCACCCACGCGACGAACGCGACCGGCAGAGGCATAGTGATCATGCGCCACGCTCCTTCTGGACGATCTCGACAGCGCGTGCCGCCTGCGCGCTGGCGAAGGCGAACAACGCCGCGACCACGACGACCATTGCGGTTCCGGCAGAGACGGGGTCGTACGTCGCTTCTACCGCGGGGTTCCGAGTCAGGACGAACGCCGCCGCGGCAGCGAGAACGGCGGCGCGGGCGAGCGCCGCGGGACCGAATCGCGAGTTGGTCAATGCGCCGAAGCAGCGGCACGCGACGTTCCTGCCGCCCCACATTGCCACCGCGGTCACGAGCACGAAGGCGATCGTCAGCGCGAGCACGAGCGAGTCGACGAGCGTGACCCAGGCCCCGACGATGCTCAGGACGCCGAGACCCAGCTCGGCCGCGGACGTCGCCACCGCCAGCGGCCGCGACCACCGCTCCGGGACGCCGATGCCCGCGAGCGTGCGCGAGAACGAATCGAGGTCGGCGATCTTCGCGGCGCCCGACGCGAGGAGGACGGCCGCGAGCACGGCCCGCGTCGTCAGCACGGCCGCCGTCAGAGCGTCCACGATGACCTCATGCATTCGCCCCCGCGTGCTCCAGCGGCACTACGCGCGCCAGACGCCACATGTTCAAGAGGACCTCTTCAGCGCTGACGACCCCGCTCGAGCGAACGATGCCGTCCGGCTGGACGACGAAGACGAACGGCATCACGCGAACGTTGTAACGCCAGTAGAGATCGTCGTCCACGGAGACGACCGGCACGTCGAGCTTCAGCGCCTGCGCCGTGCGTACGGTCACGTTCTCGTCGACGCGGCTCAGCAGCAGGATTTCCAGCTCGTCGCGCTGGGCCTCGAGCCTCTGCAGCGCCGCGACCACTCCGGGGAACTCCACCAGCGTGTAGTCGCCGAAGACGAGCAGCTGCCACTTCGAGCCGTGCGGGACGCGCCGGGGGCGGCCGGTCGTGTCCCGCAGCTCCCACTCGGGTGCGGACATTCCTTCCAGAAGACCGTCGCGCAGGCGGCCCAGCGGGCTGTCCAGACGAAGCGTGGCGAGGCGGAGCAGCGCGAGACCCGCGAAGGCCGCGACCAACAAGGTGCCCACGACGAAACCGCCTACGAAGAGACTCGCCACCGCTCCTCCGCCCCTATCCCGCGAGAAGAGTAAAGCGAGCGATCGAATCGAGTCAAGTTCGAATTTTCAGCGGGGGTTCACTCGTCGGGAGAGGGCGTCGGCCGCAAAGCAGCGACCGGCCCCGACCGATACCGCGGTGCGAAGGGGCGGCCCGCTCCCCGACAGGTGCACCAGCAGAGGGACACAGCCGGGCTCCGACACGATGAGCCCGCCGTGGAATTGCGTTCCACTCCGCGAAGTCAGCGGCGTTCCTTCGGGGCAGGCCGAGAACGTGACGGCGGGCTGGCCTCGGTCGACGCGCCCCGGGTCGAGATTGCCGGGATCGTATGCGAGGGACGCGCGGGCGGCGGCTCGCGGCGCGACCTCGACGGTGACGGTCTGGCTGCTCGCGACGACGACGAGGATCTTCACGACGTGGTGCCGGCCGCCCCCGGCGAGCCCGCGGGGCCGGTAGCCCGAGTAGCCGGACGCACCGACGAAAGCGATCGGGCCGACGACGAGGCTGCGCGAGCGCCATCCGCCCCCGAGGCGGCCGTAGACGCGGCTCTCGCACGACCGGCCGAAGAGGGCGCGCGAGCGGGACGCTGTGGGCGCGGCTTCGGGTTCGCTGCCGGAGCCGCTACAGCCTCCCAGGCCCCCCGTAATCGTGACGGCGATCAACGGCAAAAGCCAAGCCCGAGCAGGTTCGGACGTCACACAGCGGCGTGCGCCGGGGTCACCGCGACGGAGCTGCATGCGGAGACCTTTCCCCTCCCTCTGCCGGTATGGGAACCGGGTCAAGCGCGATATCGAATTGAGGTCCAAGGAAACGGAAAAGGCCCTTTGACCAGGGCATTTTCATTGTGGACCAGAGGAGATTCGAACTCCTGACCTCACCCGTGCGAGGGGTGCGCTCTACCAACTGAGCTACTGGCCCGCCTCGTCATCCTAACGGGCCGGGTACTCCCCAAACCCCTCGTCGGGGGCCCGGTCCTCGGCCCTCGCAGACTTCGGGTCCCCCTGGTCGGCGTCCAGCGACGTGTGGAGCAGCCACGCGAACTCGTCCGGGAAGTCGGGGATCTCCTCGGTCTCGAGCCGGATCGACAGCGCGTTTCCCTCGAGGGTCAGGCTCCCGGGGAAGTCGTCCTCCAGCGTGCTCGCGCCGAAACGGTTCCTCTCGCCGATGATCGTCGCGATCGGGCCGACGTCGAGGTTCGCCGTGATCAAGAACGTGCTGTCGCCGCCCTCGTACACCTCCCACCTGAGGTCGAGGCTCCCGTCGGGGAGCTCGTTCGGGATCGGCCCGGCGAGCCGCGCCTCGAAGACCACCTCGCCGCCTTCGGCGCGCACCTCCGCCGTCCGGATGTCGGCGAGCGTCGTGTCGGTGGGCGGGTTCTCGCCCTCGTCGAACGCCGCGTCGCCGGCCCTGTCCTCGAACGTCCGCACAGGGTCGGCCTCGCCGGTGACGAGCAGCACGACGATCGCCGCAAGAGCGGCGGCGACGACCGCGGCGACGACTGCAAGCCTGCGACGGTCCACTGCTATTCCGCCAGCAGGGAGCCGTGCTTCTGGAGCGCCTCGCGCAACGAGCTCTGGATCGTGGAGGTGGTGAAGTCGCCGCGCGTCCGCTCGATGATCGAGCGCGCCACGTCGGTCAGACGCCGCAGGCCGAACGTGATGCCGTCGGGATAGTCCATGGACACGAGAACGTAGTACATGTCGTCGACGGCGCCGAGGAGGCGTTCGCAGCGGGCGAGCTCACCCTGCCTCATCAGGTCGAGGATGTGCCGGCGCATCTCGCCGATCGACTCGGCCATGCCCTTCAGGTACGCCGACGGCGACACACCCACGTCCCCGGGTGTCGGGAACGCCGCGCCGGTGATCAGAGCGAACGTGATGCGCGCTTCGCACAGCTCCTTCTCGGCGTCGTGGACGAAGCCGGCGTGCAGCATGTCCGGGTGCTCGCCGAGGGCGGAACGCGCGTCGTCGACGTGCCTCTGCGCCTCGTCGAGCAACGCCGTCGCCGCGTCGATCTCGTACCGGTGCAGCGCGCGGATCGCGTTGCCACACGACCTGATGGCGCTGCGGCTGCTCGCGAGCCCGCGTTCGCGTGCCGCTGTCTTCGCGTCGAGCGTGGCGCGCAACGACTCTGCTATCGGTGCGAGATCCATGCCCGCACCCTATCGGCCCCGCGGGGCCTCAGGCGTGGCGGCGCGTCTCTGCCGGCTCGAGGTCCTCGTACAGCTCGGCCGCGACGTCACGCCGTCCGAGCGGCTCGACCTTCGTCAGACGCTCCTGCCTGCGCCGCTTGGCCTCGAGCAACAGCGCGACGTAGAGGATCAGCGAGAAATCGAACGCGAGGTGGACCTCCCACATCGACCCGCCGGCGAGCAACGCGACGGCGCCGGAGACCGGAGCGGCGGCCGCGAGGAAAGCCAGGATGCGGATGCGCCGCACGCGCGCCTTCTGGTACGCAGCCCGCGCCAGCCGGTCCGAACGGGCCGGCATGAGCACGTACCGCGGCTGCGCGGAACGGGGTGCGAGGAGGCTCATCCGGCGCCGCCAGCCTTCGGCGGAGGACAGCGGAGCGTCTTGTCTCGCCCGCAGCGCGGCGGGCAGAAAAACGCCGATCCATGCCAGCGCGAGCGCGCCGAGAAATAGTGCCGTCAAGAGCTCTTCCCCAAGCCCTAGATTGCTTCCCCGCCGGCCGAGGCCACCGGGTATGAGTGCTTCCTTGCTTAGCCGAGGCCGGTGGTGCGGCCTATAAGCTCCCGTCACGCTACCCCTGCCCCCCTGCCTTCTCAAGGATTTGACGGCAAAGGAGCCTCGATGCCTTCGCGACCTCAGATAGCCCCCTCACACGAGCGGCCGAGTGAGGTCGCGTGCGACGCTTTGGTCGTCGGAGCGACCACGAGCGACGGCGGCGGGGAGCTCACGAGCGGCGCCGCGGAGGAGGTGGACGCCGCGCTCGACGGGGCGCTCAGCGAGCATCTTCGCGACCTGCAGTTCAAGGGCAAGACCGGCGACGTGACGCTCGTGCCGACGCTGGGGCGTCTCCCCGCGAAGACGGTCGCCGTCGCGGGACTCGGGGCCGCGGGCGAAGCCGGACCTGCGGAGGTGAGGCGCGCGGCGGGGGCCGCGGCCCGGCGGCTGCTCGACTCGCCGACGATCGCGCTCGCGCTGCACGACCCGGTCGACCACCCGCGCGCAGCGCGCGCCGCGCTGGAAGGCGTGCTGCTCGGCTCCTACAAGTTCACCGACTTCAAGTCCGACCCGAAGCCCTCGCGGATCCAGTCGGTCCTCGTCTTCGGTGCCGCGGAAGACGAGCTGGAGAGCGGCGCGACGGCCGCGGAGGCGACGCTGCTGGCGCGCGACCTGATCAACACGCCTGCCGGGGCCCTCACTCCCGACGCGCTCGCGCGTCGCTCGAGGGAGGTGGCGGACGTCGCGGGGCTGGCCTGCACCGTGTGGGACGAGCACGAGCTGGCGGAGCGGGGATTCGGCGGGCTCCTCGGCGTCGCGCAGGGATCCGCGCAGCCCCCGCGCTTCATCCAGCTCCACTACCGGCCCGAGAACGCGACGGCGAAGATCGCGCTCGTCGGCAAGGGGATCACGTACGACTCCGGAGGGCTCTCGCTGAAGGACGCGAAGAGCATGGAGACGATGAAGACCGACATGTCGGGGGCCGCGGCGGTGATCGCGGCGATGGGTGCGATCGGGAGGATCGGACCGGACGTCGAGGTGCTGGGGCTGGTTCCGTCGACGGAGAACATGCCGGGAGGCGCGGCTCTGAAGCCCGGTGACGTCGTCACCCACTACGGGGGCAAGACGGTGGAGGTGCTCAACACCGACGCGGAGGGGCGCCTCGTCCTCGCCGACGCGCTCGCGTACGCGAGCGAGCAGCACCCGCAGGCGATCGTCGACGTCGCGACGCTGACGGGGGCCATCATGGTCGCGCTCGGCACGAAGGCGACCGGGCTCTTCTGCAACGACGACGACATGGCGCGGCGGCTGACGGAGGCAGGCGCGGCCGAAGGCGAACGCCTCTGGCGGATGCCGTTGTTCGACGACTACGCCGCCGACCTCGAATCGGATGTGGCCGACCTGAAGAACATCTCCGGCATGCGCTGGGGCGGGTCGATCGTCGCCGCCGTGTTCCTCCAGCAGTTCGTCGGCAAGGGGATCGCGTGGGCGCACCTCGACATCGCGGGCGCGGCACGGTCGGACGGCGGGACCGGCGAGATAACGAAAGGTGGTACCGGGACGGCCGCGCGCACTCTCGTCTCCTGGGTGGAGGGATTCGGACGGTGAACGACGACGACGCGTAGATCGTGCCGCTGGGGGTCGAGAGGCGCGAGGACCCTCCTCCGCCGCCACGGCCTCATTCGACGCTCCACGCGCTCGCGATCTCGGGCATGTCGCTGTCCGCGCTCGTCGGCGTCTGCGTGCTGTTCCTGTCGATCGGCATCGGTCTGCCCGCGGGAGGCCGGCGGGCCACGACCGCCATAGTCGTGGGCGCCGGCGTGATCTTCCTCGCGTGCGCGTCGACCGCGGTCTTCACCGCAGCCCGCGACACGTACCCGTCGCGCGGCTCGGGCGACGCGGGGCCCGAATAGACTCGGCTCGATGGAGATCGAGGGCCACCCGACCCAGGACCTGATCGAGGAGCTCGAGCGCCGCGGCGCCGTGCGCGTCGCGGGATCGTCGGGGGGGCCGCGCGTCGAGGCGCTGCGGTTCCTCAACGAGCGCCTCGGGGACAGCCCCGGCTACTGGATGTTCCTCCCGTACGAGACCTTCGACACCGGGTTCGACGAACTGCCTCGCTGAGATGTCGGTTACCGCCGGCGAGTTCCGGGACGCACTGAGGAAGTTCGCGTCCGGCGTCACGATCGTGACGGTCGCCGGCGACGACGAGCTCCACGGCATGACCGCGTCGGCGTTCGCCTCGGTGTCGCTCGACCCGCCTCTCGTCCTCGTGTGCCTCGACAAGACGTCGCGGACGCGGGCGCTGGTGGCGCGGACGGGCTCGTTCGCGGTGAACGTCCTCCGGAGCGACCAGGAGGAGGCGTCGCGCGCGTTCGCGCTTCCCGGCGTCAAGCCCTTCGAGACCGTGCCCCACCACGCCGGCGGGAACGGGGCGCCCGTCCTCGACGAGGCGATCGCGGTGCTGGAATGCGGCACGTTCCGCGTGTTCGAAGCAGGCGACCACGACGTCGTGATCGGTGAGGTCACCGCCGCCTCGGCCCTCGGGGGCGACCCGCTCGTGTACTACGACGGCACCTATCGCTCGCTGAGCTCCTCGAACGAGAGCTGATCGCCACGGCCGAGCGGGGGCATCGATCCCGCTCTCATCTCGACCGCGTAGCGAGCGCGCCGGACCCACCTGGTGACGCGCCGCGGGCGCAGCGAGCGCACGACGTGAAGCACGCGCCAGCCGCGGTCGCAGAAGCAGACGTCGATCGGGTAGCGCATCCCGAACGTGTGGACCTGGCGCGCCCTGAGGATCACGAGCGCCTCGCCGGGGCCGAGCGGCTCCCTCCCGAGCAGCCCCCGCGCACGCTCGGTGTACGTGCGGGCGTGGTGCACCCTCTCCGCGACGACCTCGCCGTCGGCGGAGACGAGCCTGAGCGACACGTGAAGTAGCCTAAGCCGCCGTGCGGCGGCCGCTTCGGCGGGGTCGCCGCGCCGGCCGGCGACCGATCCGACGAGGAGACCTACGTATGCAGAAGTGGGAGTACACGACGGTGCCCCTCATCTCCCATGCGCTCCAGGAGATCCTGAACCAGTGGGGCGAGGAAGGCTGGGAGCTCGTCCAGGTCCTCGAGAGCCCGTCCACCGGGACGACCGCGTACCTGAAACGCCCCAAGAGCTCCTAACCGTCGAGGACGTCGCGCAACCACGCCTTCAGAGGCGGTCCGAGGTCGTCGCGGCGTAACGCGAGCTGCACCGTCCCCTTGACGTAGTCGAGCCTCTTGCCGACGTCGTAGATCGGCCCCCCGTGCACGTAGGCGTACACACCGGGTGACCCTACGAGCGCGCGGATGCCGTCGGTGAGCTGGATCTCGCCACCCGCTCCGGGCGCGGTCGCGTCGATCGCCTCGAAGATCTCGGGTCCGAGGATGTAGCGGCCCACCGCGCCGAGGTCCGACGGCGCGTCGGCCGGCGCGGGCTTCTCGACGAGGTCCGAGACCTTCACGAAGTCGTCGACCGGGTCGCCTTCGGTCGCGACGATCCCGTACGCGGACACGCGCTCGTGCGGGACCCGCCGCACCGCGACGACGCTCGCTCCGTCGCGCTCGTGCATCTCGACCATCCGCTCGAGGAGAGGGGGCTCGTCGCCAAGCGGGGCCGGGACGATCTCGTCGGGGAGCAAGACCGCGAACGGCTCGTCGCCCACGTGGTCCCGGGCGGTCCCGACCGCGTGGCCGAGGCCCAGCGCCTCCTTCTGCCGCACGTAGTGGACGGCCGCCATCGCGGCGACCCTCCGCACCTCCTCGAGCTCCTCGGCCTTGCCGGACTTCTCGAGGCGCTCCTCGAGCTCGAGCGACCGGTCGAAGTGGTCCTCCATCGTGGCCTTGCCGCGGCCGGTGACGATGAGGATGTCGCGTATCCCGGCGCGGACGCACTCCTCGACGACGTACTGGATCGCCGGCCGGTCGACGAGCGGGATCATCTCCTTCGGCACCGACTTGCTCGCCGGGAGCAGGCGCGTGCCGAGGCCGGCCGCGGGGATGACTGCCTTCCTTACCCTCACACGATCTCCATATCGTCCTGCGTACTCCCGAACAACATCTTCCTACACTGACCCCACGGTGCCTCAGACCATCCTCGTCATAGAAGACGAGCACGCGATTGCGTCGGCGGTCGCGGCGCGCCTCGAGAAGGAGGGCTTCGAGGTCGTGGTCGCGCCCGACGGCGTCCGCGGCATCGAGGCCTTCCAGACGGGCGAGCCCGACCTCGTCGTCCTCGACCTGATGCTCCCGGGGATGGACGGGCTCGAGGTGTGCCGGCGCATCCAGGCCGAGCGCTACGTCCCCGTGCTGATGCTGACGGCACGCAACGACGAGACCGACATCCTCGTCGGGCTCGGCGTAGGGGCCGACGACTACGTGACGAAGCCGTTCTCGCCACGCGAGCTCGTCGCGCGCGTGAAGTCGTTGCTGCGCCGCGTGGAGCGATCGGCCGCGAGCGAGCCCGCTACGCTGAGGGCGGGCGACATCGAGATCGACACCGGCAGGCGGCTCGTGCGCCGGAGCGGCGAGACGTTGCACCTCACGCCGATCGAGTTCGAGCTGATCCGGCGCTTCGCCGGCAAGCCCGGCTACGTGTTCACTCGCGACCAGCTCCTCAACGACATCTGGGGCTACGACGACCCCGCCGGGGGCCGGACCGTCGACACGCACGTCGCGTCGTTGCGGCGCAAGCTGGGCAGCGACGTGATCCGGACGGTCCACGGCGTGGGCTACGCGCTGGAAGCCGGGACGGGATCGTGAGGCCGCTCGATCGCTTCACCTCGTTGAAGACCAAGCTCGGCATCGTGATCGTCGCCGCCGTCTTCGTGACCGTCGCGACGATCATCCTCGGTGTGAGGGCGGGTCTCCCGCTCTACCTGTGCGGTATCGCCGCCGCGGTCCTCTCGCTCGGGATGGTCCAGCTCCTGGCGCGAGGGATGACGTCGCCGCTGCGCCAGATGGCCGCCGCGGCGACCGCGATGTCGCGCGGGCGCTACGGCGAACGCGTCGTCGCGTCGTCGCGCGACGAGGTGGGCGACCTCGCGCGCGCGTTCAACAAGATGGCCGAGGAGCTGAGCGAGGTGGACCGGATGCGGCGGGACCTCGTGGCGAACGTCTCGCACGAGCTGCGGACGCCGATCACCGCGCTGCAGGCGGTGCTCGAGAACGTCGTGGACGGCGTGGAGGAGCCGAACCCCGAGACGTTGCGGACGATGCTCTCGCAGGTCGAACGCCTCGGCCGCCTCGTCTCGCAGCTCCTCGACCTGTCGAAGCTCGAATCGGGGAACCTCGCGCTGCACCATCAGCGGTTCGCGGTCCGCGACGTGCTCGACCAGGCCGTGCACGAGTCGCGGGTCAACGCGCAGGCGACGTCGAAGGCCGTCGCGCTCGAGGTCGCCGTGGATCCCGACGGCCTCGCCGCGGTCGGGGACCCCGAGCGCGTCCACCAGGTGATCGCGAACCTGCTCGACAACGCGATCAGGCACTCGCCGCCCCACGGACGGGTCGTGGTGGCGGCGCGGCCGGAGAGGGCGGGCGTGACGATCGAGGTGGCGGACGAGGGGCCGGGGATACCCGAGCAGGACGCAGCCCGCGTCTTCGAGCGCTTCTACCGCTCCGACGCCGCGCGCTCTTCCGCCGCCGGCGGCACCGGTCTCGGCCTGTCCATCGCGAAATGGATCGTCGACCTCCACGGCGGCAGGATCGCGGTCGAGCCCAACCGGCCGCGCGGCTGCAGGATGATCGTGTCGCTGCCGGGTACGCCCGCGTGAGCGGCGACGCATGCAGCTATTGACGGCGAGGACGACGATCGTGACGGTCGAGGCCGAGCGACGGCTTGGTTTCGTCGACCTCACACCGGAGCTCGAACGCGTGGTCGCGACAGGGGGGGTCGCGGAGGGCTTCGTCATCGCGTTCTCCCGCCACACGACGTGCGCGCTGCTGGTCAACGAGCTCGAGGACGGGGTGCAGGACGACCTCCGCGCGCGGCTCGACGAACTCTTCCCGCCGTCGATCTACTACGCGCACGACGACCTCGCGATCCGTACGCAGAACCTGCAGCCCGGCGAGCGGGCCAACGGCCACGCGCACGTCGCGCAGATGCTGATGGGCGGGACGTCGCAGACGATCCCGTTCGCGGCCGGCGAGCTGCTGCTCGGCACGTGGCAGCGGCTGCTGCTGGTCGAGCTGGACGAGCCGAAGCCGCGGGAGATCGTCTTCCAGGTCCACGGCTGACGGTCGAACCGTCGCCGCAGGCGACGACGCCCGGCGAGACCGACTCCGCATCGGGCGGCGGCCGCTTGCGGCGCCGCTAGAACATCAGGTGGCGAGCTTCAGCGGAGGCTCGGGCTCGCTCGCGGTGCAGACCCTGTCGCGGCCCTGCTGCTTCGCCTGGTAGAGCGCGCGGTCGGCGGCCCCCACGAGCGCCTTGTAGGTCTCGCCGTGGTGTGGGTACGACGCGATCCCGATCGAGACCGTGATCGTCAGCGGCTGCTCGCCCGGGCCGCCGAACGGCTCCGACCGGATCGCGTCGAGGATCTTCTCGGCCGTCGTCCGCGCACCCTGCAGGTCCGTCTCCGACAGCAGGCAGATGAACTCCTCGCCGCCGTAGCGCGCGAACGTGTCGACCTCGCGGATGACCCTGTCGACTCGCTTCGAGAACTCGACGAGGATCGCGTCGCCGCGCTGGTGCCCGTGCGTGTCGTTGATCGTCTTGAACGAGTCGAGGTCGAGCATCAGCACGCTGAACGGACGCTGGAAGCGCTGGGCCGCCGCGATCACCTGCGGGAACTGCATGAGGAAGTACCTGCGGTTCCAGACGCCGGTGAGGCCGTCGGTGATCGCGAGCCGCTGCGCCTCCTCGTGCAGGAGGACGTTCTCGACCGCGACCCCCGCCTGCTCGCCGAGGAACACGACGTAGTCGAACTCCTCCTCGGTGAAGACGTCCTCGGGGTCCTCCCGGTGGACCGAGATCACGCCCATGATCCGGTCCTGGCTGTACAGGGGGATCGCGATCATCACCGGGAACGTGCTCTCCGCGCGCGACGGCCGCGGTCCCGCGTGCTGCGGCAGCAGGACGTTGGCCGACCGCTCCGCGACGAGGCCGACGACGCCCTCGCCCACCTTCACACGGCCGAGCGAGTCGAGGTCGACCTTGACGCCGCGGGCGGGATACAGCTCCTCGCGTGTCGACCCGAACATCCACAGGACGGCGCCGTCGGCGCGGATGGCGTCGACCGTCGTGTTCAGGACCGACGACAGCATCTGCTTCATGTCGTGCGTCGAGCGCAGCGTGTCGCCGACGCGGCGGATCGCGCGCCGGAGCTGGTCGCGCGACGACGAGAGCGCGCTGACGGTCTCGCCGAGCGTGTCGGTCATGTCGTTGAACGCCTCCGCCAGCTGGCCCACCTCGTCGCGCGAGCGGACCTTGATCCGGTGGTCGAAACGTCCCTCGGCGATCGCGGCCGCACCCTCGGAGAGCTCCTCCAGCGGCTGCGTGATCAGGCGCGCTAACAGGTACGCAAGGCCCGTCACCACGCCGAGCGCGAGGAGGAGGAGCGCGGCCATGTATCCCAGGACCCTGTCCGACAGGGCCTGAATGGGCTCCTCGGCGGTCGACGACACGAGCGACATCCCGTCGCCGGGCAACGGCCTGGCTCGCGCCTGCGCGTCGCCGTCGATATCGGCCTCGAAGGTTCCGGACGACGGCGTGTCCACGGAGGCGGCCGCGTCGAGGTCGGCCGTCGAGGCGATCACGGCGCCGTCGGAGACGAGCGACAGCTCGACCGTTCCCGCGCTGGCGCCGACCAGGATCGACCGGTCGAGCCAGAACCCGCCGACGACGCGGCCCACGTCGCCGGCTCCGCGGACCTTCACGGGGATGTCCCGCGTCCGGTTGAACGCGGGGCCCGAGCCGCCGCGGGCGGCGAGCACGTCCCGCATGCGGGGCGCTTCGAAGCCGGGGACGAACTCGCCGGGGCGTACCGCGCGGCCGAGCACGCGGCCCCCGTCGTCGAGCAGGATCAGGAAGTCGAGCTCGTCGGAGCCGGCGAGCCGGCGGCCGAGGAACGCGTCGGTTGCCGCCGCGTCCCGCTCGTCGATCAGCCTCGCGAGGCGCGGCCGTTCGACGGTCGTACGGACGTCGTCGTCCATGTCGGCGACGCGGTCGTTGTAGACGGCTACGGCGGCGTCGAGCGACGGGTCGAGCGCGAGCACGGCCCGCCGCGAGATCTCTCCGATGACGACCCGCTGGACGACGTACCCCGCGGCGACGAGGGGGAGGATCACGATCAGCACGAAGAAGAGCGTGAGGCGCCGCTGGAGGGACATCGGGTCTTCCTTTCCCCCTTTGGACGCTGTGTTCGGCGCTTCTACGGTACGAGTTTAATGCGATGATCCCGGCATGCCCACCTACGAATACGCCTGCACCGCCTGCGGGGAACGCACCGAGGCGAAGCAGGGCTTCGACGATCCGCCGCTGGAGGACTGCGCCCAATGCGGCGGCAAGCTGAGAAAGCTGTTCTCCCCCGTCGGGATCGTCTTCAAAGGATCCGGCTTCTACTCGACGGATGCGAAGGCGCCGGCGAAATCGAAGTCCTCCCCGGACAAGGGGGACGCTCCGAGCAAGACTGAGTCCTCGACGTCCGAGAAGACGGACAAACCCGGTACGAAGCCGGCTCCGCAGAAGAAAGAGGGCCCCGCGACGGAGAAGTCGGCGTGACCGCGGCGATCGGGATCTTCGGCGGGTCCGGCTTCTACAGCCTTCTCGACGACGTGCGGCAGGAGCCGGTCGAGACGCCCTACGGCCCCCCTTCCGCGCCCGTCGCCGTGGGGTCGGTCGGCGGCGTCGACGTCGCGTTCCTCCCCCGGCACGGGCCGAAGCACGAGCTCCCGCCGCACCGGATCAACTACCGGGCGAACGTGTGGGCGTTCAAGGAGCTCGGCGTCACGAGGATCATCGGCCCGTGCGCGGCGGGGTCTCTCCAGCGCGACGTCAAGCCCGGCGATTTCGTCGTCTGCGACCAGCTCGTGGACCGCACGGCCGGCCGCCGCGACACTTTCTACGACGGCCCGGTCACGACGCACGTCTCGTTCGCCGACCCGTACTGCCCCGAGCTCCGCTCGCTCGCGATCGAGACCGCGCGCGCCGAGGGCATCGACGTGCACGAGCGCGGGACGGTCGTGACGGTCCAGGGCCCCCGCTTCTCCACCCGCGCGGAGTCGAAGTGGTTCCAGGACGCGGGCTGGGAGGTCGTCAACATGACGCAGTACCCGGAGGCGTACCTCGCGCGCGAGCTCGAGATCTGCTACGTGAACATCTCGCTGATCACCGACTACGACGTCGGGGTCGCCGGTGAGGAGGACCCGGTCAGCCACGAGGCGGTGATCGCGGTCTTCAACGCGAACAACGACAAGCTGCGGGGGCTGCTGTTCGCGATGGCGCCGAAGATCCCGCCGGACCGGAGCTGCCCCTGCAGCACCGCGTTGCAGGGAGCACGGATCGAGTAAAGAGAAAGCCCCCGGGGAGGCCCCGGGGGCTTTCTCGGAAACGCCGTCGCTACTTCGTGATCTTGAAGACCTCGGTGAACAGCGCGACCGCCGGCGAGTCCTGGCTGGCGATCTCGGCCGTGAACTTGGCCTTGCCGGGCTTCACGGGGTTCGTGATGACCGGCACGTCGTCGGCGGTCTTGCCCTCGATCGTCAGGTCGACGAGGAGGGGGTTGCAGGTGTTGTCGCTCGGAGTCGGGGCGCCCTCGACGGTCCAGCCCGTCTGGGGGCTCCCCGTCACGAGAAGACGCACCCGGTTCGCCGGCTCAAGGTCGAGGAACCACACGGCGTGCACGCCGGCGTCCGCCTCCTCGTCCGTGCGGGAGCGCTCGTAGATCTCGGCCTGGATCGTGACGTCCTCCTTGACCGGGATCCCACCTTCGGGGCCGGGACGGCAGTCGGGGCCTGCGGCGATCGTGACGGTGCCGCCGCCGATGTCCGCACCCGAGCGCTCCTGGCGCCCGGGGATGAAGGGTTCGTCTTCGATGTCCTCGTCCCCCGCGATGACGTAGCCCTTGGGGATCGTCATCTTGAAGTTCGCGATCTCCTCGTCGTTCTCGTCGAACTCGAGGTGGATGTCGAAGCTCGGGTTCGCGCCGATCTTCGTGTCGGAGAGCGTCAGGTCGAACGCGGGCGAGAAGTCGGCGTAGGCGACGCCAGCGAGCATCGTGAACGCGGTGACGAGGCCACCGATCGCAAGAGCCTTGGTCCTCATGTCGATACCTCCGTGGAAGGGTCGTCGCCGGCTACGGCGCCTGGTTGGAATGGTTCGCTCTGGTTACGCTCATTCCTCTACGGACGTAACGGGACAAGCCGGACACAATCCCCTTCCCGCTATAGTCCCGGCCCGTGCCGGTTCTCGAAGCCCTCGTCCTGGGCGCAGTGCAGGGCCTCACCGAGTTCATCCCGATCTCCTCGTCGGGGCACCTCGTCCTGGTGCCGGAGGCGCTGGGATGGGGCGAGCCGGGCCTCGCGTTCGACGTCCTCCTGCACGTGGCGTCGCTGATCGCGCTCCTCGTCTACTTCTCCGGGGACCTGATCGACCTCGCCCGGGGCTCGATGGCAGGCGACGCCGCGGCGCGCCGGCTCGTCGGGCTCCTCGCCCTCGGCACGATCCCGGCCGTGATCGCCGGCGTCGCGCTCGGCGACTACTTCGAGGGGACATTCGAGGACGCGGAGGCGGCGGCGGTCCAGCTGGTCGTCACCGCGGCGATCCTCGTCGCGGCGGAGCAGGCTCTCGCGTTCCACGAGAGACGGCGCGCGGAGACGGGCGGCCGGCTCCGGACGATGGAGGACCTGAACGCCGCGGACGCCGGTCTCGTCGGCGTCGCGCAGGCGGTGTCGATCCTCCCCGGCATCTCCCGGTCGGGTGCGACGATCGCGGCCGGTCTGGCACTTGCGACCAGACGGGAGGACGCGGCGCGGTTCTCGTTCCTGCTCGCGATCCCCGCGCTGCTCGGCGCCGCCCTCGTGAAGGTGCCGGATCTCGGCGAGACGTCGCTCGGAGTCGGGTCCTATGTCGCGGGCTTCGTCGCGTCCCTCGTGACGTCCTATGCCGCGATCGCGATCCTGATCAAGTACCTGAAGACGCGGTCTCTGTACCCGTTCGCGGCGTACTGCGTCGTCGCCGGAGTCCTCTTCTACGTCGCGGTCTAGACGCCGGCGACGGTCATCTCCGACACGAGTGTCGTCGCGCCTCCGTAGGAGCCGCCGAACGGGAGCCACCGCCGGTCGGTCGCCACCGCGACGATGCGCGCGAGGATGTCGAGCATCGGCGCGGCGATCGTCACCTCGCGCACCGGCTGCGTGAGATCACCGTTCTCGATCAGGCGGCCCGTGACACCGACCGAGAAGTCGCCCGAGATCGGGTTCGCCCCCGAGTGCACGCCGTGGAAGTCCTGCACGAGCAGCGCTCTCCCGGACGTGCGGAGGATCTCGTCGCGGCCCTCGCCGGTGGAGTCGAACGCGAGGTTCGTGGGGGCCGCGTGTGGCGCGGACTTGAACCCGGCGCGCGACGCGTTGCCGGTCGAGGCGCGGCCCTCGCGGCGGGCGCTCGTCACGTCGTAGAGGAGCGAGCGCAGCGTCCCCGACTCGATCACGCGCGTACGCCGCGTCGGCGTCCCCTCGTCGTCCCACGGGGCGGATCCCGGCGCGCCGGCGACACGCCCGTCGTCGACGAGCGTCAACGCCGCGGCGGCGACCTGCTCGCCGATCTTGCCGGCGAACAGCGAACGCCCCTTCTGCACGGCCTCGCCCGTCAGCGCGCCCGCGAGGACGCCGAGGAACTGTCCCGACGTGTACGGGTCGAAGACGACCGGCATCCGGCCCGACGGGATCTTCCTCGCGCCGAGGATCGACAGCGCCCGGTCCGCCGCCCGCCCCGCGACCGCGTCCGCGTCGAGGGAGCCGAGGCCGCGCGCGAGGTCGAACTCGAACGCGACCTGCGTGTCGCCGGCGTCCTCGGCTATCGCGACCGTGTAGCACCAGGCGTCCGTCCGGCGGTACTGCCCCTCGACGCCGGTGGAGGTCGCGATCGCGACGTGCGTGTCCGAGTCGGAGTAGATCGCCTCCTCCGTGCGGATGCGGGGGTCGGCAGCACGCGTCGCCTGCTCGAGCCGGACGGTGAACGCGGCCTTGTCGTCGGGACCGGCCGCGGCGTCGCCCTCTTCGACCAGCCCTGGCACGTCCTCAGGTTCGTCCGTCCACGCGTCGCCGATCCCGGCGGCCTCGTCGGGGGTCGCGCTCGCGGCGTTCTCCCGCGCCTGCGCGACCACCGCAGCGACGCCTTCGGGAGCCAGGTCGGTGGTGTACGCGAAGCCGACGCGGCCGTCCGAGACGAGCCGGATCCCGGCCCCCCGCGGCTCCGCCGACGAGATCGCCTCGACCTCGCCCTCGTACGCCTTCACGTAGAAGTCGCGCTCGTGGGTGACGTACGCCTCGACCTGCTCGCCGGCCGTCGCGCGCTCCGCGATCGACCGCGCGAGGTCGAGGAGCTCGGCCATCTAGGCCTCCGTCCCGCCGACGGTCATCGTCCCGAGGAGCACGGTCGGCATGCCGTTGGTCACCGGCGCGTGCTGCCCGTCCTTGCCGCAGACGCCCTCCCACCGCTCGAAGTCCGCCGCGATCGCCTCGATCACGTTCAGGACCTTCGGGCCGTCGCCTATCAGCTGCGCGCCCTTGATCGGGTAGGTGATCTTCCCGTCCTCGATCATGTACGCCTCCGACATGCCGAAGACGAAGTTCCCGGTCGCGGGGTTCACCTCGCCGCCCGCGAAGCTCGCGGCGTAAACGCCGCGCGGCACCGAGCGAACGATCTCGTCGGGGTCGTCGGGACCCGGGAGCAGGTACGTGTTCGTCATCCGCACGATCGGCAGGTGCGCGTAGGACTGACGGCGGCCGTTGCCCGTCGGCGGATGCCCGATCTTGCCGGCCGAGAGGCGGTCGCTGAGGTGGCCGGTGAGTATCCCCCGCTCGAACAGCACCGTGCGCTGCACCGGAGTCCCCTCGTCGTCGACGCCGAGCGAGCCCCACGCGCCCACGTCCGATCCATCGTCGACGATCGTCACGTCGCCGGAGCCGAACCTCTCTCCCGCCCGGTTCGCGTAGACGCTCGCGTTCTTCACGAGCGTGTCGGCCTCGAGCCCGTGCCCGCAGGCCTCGTGGATCAGCACCCCTCCCGTCCCGGGCGCGAGGACGACCGGGAACTCGCCGGCGGGCGACGGGCGCGCGTCGAGCATCACGATCGCCTTCTCGGCCGCTATCGACGCGATCTCCGCCGCGGGGAACGACTCGAGGAGCTCGAACCCGCCGGAGTGGCCGGGGGCCCGGAACCCGGTGGAGATCTGGCCGTCGCGGGCGGCTACGACCTGGCACACGAACCGGACCCGCGTCCTGTCGTCTTCGGCGATCCGTCCGTCGGAAGAGGCGATCAGCACCCGCTGCCGCACGTCCGCGTACGAGGCCACGACCTGGCGGACCTCGCCGCCCGCCGAGCGGGCCGAGTCGTCGGCCGCCCGCAGCGCCTCGACCTTCTCCGCGGCCGCGACGTCCCCCGGCGGCACCCTCACGGGGTGCTCGACCGGCGGGGCCGCCCGCGTCAGTCGGGCCACCGTCCCGGGGGCGCCGTCGAGTCCCGCCCGGGCGGCCGAGGCCGCCTCCACGAGCCCCTCGTCCGTCAGCAGGTTCGTATACGCGTAGGAGGAACGCTCGCCCGCGACGACGCGCACTCCTGCCCCCGCGTCGCGGCCCGAGGAGACGTCCTCCACCCGTTTGTCCTCGAGCCGCAGAGCCGTCGACGACCGGTCCTCCACGAACAGCTCCGCGAGGTCGCCCCCGCCGCGAAGCGCCGCGGTGAGGACTTTCTTGACGGTCTCTTCGGCTAGCATCGCGGGCAGGATACGGCGCTGGACGGACACGTTCGGCGACGTCCACGGTCCCGCTCGGTCGGCGGTGCAGTGCGGTGCTTCGTGCGCTTGTGCCTCGATTGGAGGGCGATGTACTCTGGCGGTCGTGAATCGCCGTGCCTCGGTCTGGTTCAGGAAGGAGCCCGGTTCTGGGACCACAGCCACACGGCTACAGCGCCGAGCAGGTCGAACGGCTCCGGCAGATCCAAAAGAGGCTTGAGGCGGCAAGAAGGGAGCTGGACGCTCTCATCGGCGACGCCTACCTCCGCCCCCGCGCCTCGATCGTTCCCGTCCATTTCCTGGACCTCGCGTCGGCGACCGAGAAGCTCCGCTGGGCCGAGAAGGAATGGCGGGAGCTCGACAGGGAGCTGGCCGAGGCGGCCGCCCCACCCGCCGCGGCGGACTCCGCGGAGCCCGACGACGGGGAGCCGCACCATCAGCCCTTAGAGGTAGTCAGCGCCGAGAGCCACTAGCGGGGCCCGGGCCGCGGGCCACGGCGGCCGCTAGCGCGGGGGCATCCGGAGCGCCGCGTCGAGGCGGATGACCTCTCCGTTGATCATCGGGTTCTCGACGACGTGCCGCACGAGCGCCGCGTACTCCGCCGGGTCCCCCAGGCGGTGCGGATGCGGGACGTTCTCCGCCAGCTTCGACCTCGCCTCCTCCGGGAGCCCCGCCAGCATCGGCGTGTCGAAGATCCCCGGGGCGATCGTGGCGCAGCGTATGAGCTTGCCCGCCAGGTCCCTCGCCACCGGCAGCGTGAGCCCGGCCACGCCTCCCTTCGACGCGGCGTAGGCGGCCTGGCCGATCTGGCCGTCGAACGCGGCGATGCTCGCGGTGTTAACGATCACTCCCCGCTCCTCGCCGTCCGGCTCCTGCGACGCCATCTGCGCGGCCGCCAGGCGGATCACGTTGAACGTGCCGATCAGGTTGATCCGGATCACGGCCTCGAACCGCTCGATGTCCGTCGGCGTCCCCTCACGCGTCAGCACGCGGCCCGGCCAGCCGACGCCGGCGCAGTTGACGAGGACGTGGAGGCCGCCGAAGTCGCGGGCGGCGAGGTCGACCGCCGCCTGCACCTGCGTCTCGTTCGTGACGTCCGCCGGCGAGAAGCGGGCGCGCTCCCCCAGCTCCTTCGCGCGGACCTCACCGTCGGAGGAATCGAGGTCGAGGATCACGACGGACGCGCCGGCCTCGTGCAGCGCCGCCGCGGTCGCGCCGCCGAGCCCCGAAGCTCCCCCGGTGACCAGCGCGACCTTCCCCGCGATGTTCACACTGCCTCCTCCGCTCGACTCTCGGCCGCGTGCACGACCTCGCCGCTCGCCAGGACAAGCCCATCTTCGCACCTCGTCTCGACGCGGCCGTCGGAGAACTGCTCGTGGTAAAGCGCCGCGTAGGCGCCGCCGCGCGCGAGCAGCTCGACGTGGGAGCCGCGCTCGACGATGCGTCCGCGGTCCAGGTAGAGGATCGTGTCGGCGGCCAGGATCGTCGACAGCCGGTGGGCGATCGCGAGCGTCGTGCGGCCCTGCATCAGCGGCGCGAGGGCCTCCTGGACCAGTCGCTCCGAGTGCGTGTCGAGCGCGCTCGTCGCCTCGTCGAGGATCAGGATGCGCGGGTCCTTCAGGATCACGCGCGCTATCGCGAGGCGCTGCTTCTCGCCGCCCGACATCTTGTAGCCGCGTTCGCCGACGACGGTGTCGAAGCCTTCCGGAAGCTCCGCGATCCGCTCCCAGATGTGGGCCGCGCGCGCCGCGGCCTCGATCTCGGCATCGGTCGCGTCGGGATTCCCGTACCGCAGGTTGTCGCGGATGGTCGTGTTGAAGAGGTACGTCTCCTGCGTGACCATGCCGACGATCTCGCCGATCGACTCGAGCTTCACGTCCCGGACGTCGGTGCCGTCGATCCGGATCGCGCCCCTGTCGACGTCGTACAGACGCGGCAGCAGGTAGGTCAGCGTGGTCTTGCCGGCGCCGGACGGCCCGACGAGCGCGACCAGCTCTCCCGGGCTCATCGTGAAGTCGACGCCCTCGATCGTCCATGGGCGGTCGGGGGCCGCGGGCCGTGCGTCGTCGTCGGAGCGGTCGTAGCGGAACCACACGTCGTCGAAGTCGACCTCGCCCCGCACGGCCTTCGCGTCCAGCGCCACCGCGCCGTCGCGGTCGACGATGTCCCGCTCGAGGTCCAGGTACTCGAAGATGCGGTCGAAGAGCGCGAGGGACGACTGGATCTCGACGTTCACGTTCAGCAGCTGCCCCATCGGGAAGAAGAGGCGGGCCTGGAGCGTCGTAAACGCGACGATCGTCCCGACGATCTCCATGCCGACGGACCCGTTCAGGAACATGTACCCGGCGACCAGGTAGACGAACGCGGGCGTGATCGAGAAGAAGATCTGAACCAGCGCGAAGAAGCCCCGGCCGACCATCGTCCGCTTGATCTCGAGGCGTGACAGCCGTTGGTTCTCCTTGCGGAACCGTCCGATCTCGTAGGCCTGGCGGCCGAAGGCCTTCGACAGCAGGATCCCCGAGACCGACAGGGTCTCCTGCATGTGGGCCGTCAGGTCGGCGAGCGACTCCTGTGTCTGGCCCGAGACCTCGCGCCGGACCTTCCCGACCTTCTTGCTGAGGACGAGGAAGAACGGAAGGATCGCGAGCGACAGGACGGTCAGCTCCCACGACAGCAGGAACATCGCGACAAGCGTGGACAGCACCGTGCTGATGTTCGACAGGATGCTCGACGCCGTGTCGGTCAGCACCCCCTGGACGCCGCCGACGTCGTTCGACAGGCGCGACTGGATCTCGCCGGTGCGCGTCGACGTGAAGAACCGCAACGGCATGTGCTGGAGGTGCGCGTAGAGCGAGTTGCGCAGGTCCTGCATGACGTGCTGGCCCACGAGGTTGTTCGTGTACGTCTGCCACAGCCCGAGGACGCCGGACACGATCGGCGTCGCGACCATGATCCCGACGACGATCAGGAGCAACCGCGTCTTCTCGGCGTCCGAGCCCTCGAAGATGAAGACGCCGTTGAAGACGTACTTGATCATCAGCGGGTTGACGAGCCCGAGGCCCGACGTCACGAGGATCAGGACGGCGACGAGCACCACCTGCGCGCGGTACGGGCGGAACGTCGCGGCGATGCGGCGGAACGTCCCGGGCCGCGCCGGCCGCTCGGGCGCATCCGGCGGGACCATCCGGTGCGGGTGCCGCGGCATCAGGCGATCCTGAGCGCGGCGACGACACCGTCGCGCGTCGGGTTGATCGTCGAGCGGAACCGCTCGTCCGCCGCGATGGCCCGGTTCGTCGCGTCGATCGCCGCCGTCCATCCGGGCCGCGGGTCGTCCTCTTCCGGCGGCTCGTCGGTCACGCGGCCGGACCAGAGCATGTTGTCGCAGACGTAGTAGCCGCCGACGCGGACGCGCTCGCTTCCGGCCTCCCAGGCGCGCAGGTAGTCGCCCTTGTCGATGTCGACGTAGACGACGTCGAACCGGCCGGTCTCTGCTTCGAGCGCCTCGAACGCGTCGCCGACGTGGTAGCGGATCGGTCCGTCGAGACCGGCCCGCCGCAGGAAGTCGAGCGCGCGCTGCTCGTTCGAAGGGTCGGTGTCGGTGAGGTGGACGGCGCCGTCGGGCCCCGTCGCGCGCGCGAACCAGTAGGCGGAGTACCCGAAGCCGGAGCCCATCTCGAAGATCCGGCGGGCGTTGATCGACCGCGCGAGCACCTCCAGCCAGCGCCCGCACAGACGTCCGACGATGGGGAACCCCTCGTCGGCTGCGAGCCGTTCCATCTCGAGGAGGACCGGCTCGTCGTCGGACGCGGCCAGCTCCCTCATGTAGCGCTCGGCCGCGGGGTGAACGATTTCCATACGACTCAACCTAACGGAGCAGGAGGACGAAAATTCCACCGCTGCCTCGACCGTGCGCCGAGCCGAACGGTCCGTCTGCCTCGACCGTTCGCCGAGCCGAACGGTCGGTCAGCCCTGCACCGCCGTCCACGCCTTGCGCGCCGCCACCAGGACCGGGTCCCACAACGGCGAGAACGGCGGCGCGTAGGAGAGGTCGACGTTCAGCATCTCGTCCACCGTCATCTCGCACCAGAGCGCGGTGGCGCAGACGTCGATGCGCTTCGCGGCCCCCTCGCGCCCGAGGATCTGCGCGCCGAGCAGACGCCCGGACACGCGCTCGGCGATGAACTTCGTCTTGATCTCCGCGGAACCGGGGAAATACCCCGCGCGCGTCGTCGAGTCCACCGTCGCCGTCACGAACTCGAATCCCGCACGCGACGCCTCCGCCTCCGTGAGCCCCGTGCGCGCGACCTCGAGGTCGCACACCTTGGAGACCGCCGTGCCGACGACGCCGGGGAACGTCTCGTAGCCACCGCCGATGTTGATGCCGGCGGTGCGGCCTTCCTTGTTCGCGTGCGTCCCGAGCGCGATCGCGACCTTCTCGCGCGAGATGCGGTGGAACTTCTCCGTCACGTCGCCGGCCGCCCACACGTTCGGGACCGGCGTCTGCATCCTCTGGTCGACGACCACGCCCTTCGTCCGCGGCCCGATCTCGAGGCCCGCGTCGGCGGCGAGCTCGCTGTTCGGCCGCGCCCCCAGACCGAGCACGACTACGTCGGCGGGAAGCGTCTGGTTTCGCGTCACGACCGCCGACACTCTTCCGTCCGTCGCCTCGATCCCCTCGACGGGCTCCGAGACGTACACGTCGATCCCCATGCCGCGCATCGCGTCGGCGACCAGCGCGCCCATGTCGGGGTCGAGCGTGGTCATCGGCTGCGGCGCAGCTTCGACGACCGACACCTCCAGGCCCTTCACGACCAGCGCCTCGGCCATCTCGAGCCCGATGTAGCCGGCGCCGACGACGACTGCACGGCGCGGCCGCTCCCCCTCGATCGTCTTCTTGATGACGACGCCGTCGTCGAGCGTCTGCACGCCGAAGACGTTTCCGGAGTCGATGCCCTCGATCGGGGGCCGCGCCGGCACGGCGCCCGTGGCTACGACCAGCTGGTCGTAGCCCTCGGTGCTCTCGGTGCCGCGCTCGAGGTCGCGGACGCGGACCTTCCCCGCCTCGAGGTCGATCTCGACGACCTCGTGGCGAGTGCGCGCGTCTATCGAGTGCTTGTCGCGGAACTCCTCCGGCGTCCGTGCGATCAGCGTGTCGAGATCGTCGACGACGTCGCCGACGAAATAGGGGATGCCGCACGACGAGTAAGAGGTGAAGTGGCCGCGCTCGAACGCGACGATGTCGAGCTCGCGGGGGCCGCGCAGGCGGCGCGCCTGGCTTGCTGCCGTCATCCCGCCGGCGTCACCGCCGACGACGAGCAGCCTCTCCGTCGCCACGCGCCCTCCTCGCTCCGGCCCGAAATCCCCCGCAAAACGGACATTGCGGGGAGGATTCGAGGGTACGCCCCCGAATACTCCTGCAGCCAGTCGAGCAAGGGGTGGTCGCGATGGAGATCGAAGAGAAGGTCTGTCACGAGCTCAAGGAAGGCCTGACCCTCGCCTTGGGTTGGTTGGAGACGTTGTTCCAGAGATGGCAGACGCTTCCCGAGGCGCAGCGACAGCAGATGGTCGCAGGTGCGCTACTCGGCGTGAACCGCGCGACGTTCGCGCTCGACCAGATAGAGGGCAAGAGCGTCGACGAGATCCCGTCGCCGGAAGAGCGGATGGCGAGCGAGCTCATCAAGCTCGCCGAGGACCCGATCGACCTCGTCCTCCACTAGACCAGCCTTCGATCCGCCGCCCAGCGCGTCAGCTCGTGACGGCTCGACAGCTGCAGCTTCCGCAGCACCGCCGAGACGTGTGACTCCACCGTCTTCACCGAGATGAACAGCGCGCCCGCGGTCTCCTTATAGGTGTAGCCACGCGCGATGTGGCGGAGGACCTCGCGCTCGCGCTGGGTCAGGCTGTCCAGCTCCGGATCGGTCGAGCGGAACGCCTCACCGGCAAACGCATCGAGCACGAAGCCCGCGAGCCGCGGCGAGAACACGGCGTCTCCTTCGCTCACCCGCCGTATCGCCGCGATGAGATCGTCGGGCGAGATCGTCTTCGTGACGTAGCCGCGCGCCCCGGCGCGGATGACACCGATCACGTCCTCGGCGGCGTCCGACACCGACAGCGCCAGGAAACGGGTGGCGGGAGACGCCGCCGCGGCCCCCTCGATGACGGCCTTGCCCCCGCCGGCCGGCATGTGGACGTCGAGCAGGACCACGTCGGGCTTCGTGTCGGAGATGCCCTCGATCGCGTCCTCGACCGACGAGGCCTCTCCCGCTATCTCGAACGCCTCGCGCAGCTCGGTGCGCACACCGGAGAGGAAGAGCCGGTGGTCGTCGACGAGGAAAACGCGCAGGGTCACCGCGGCATCACGAGCCGTACCTCCGTTCCCTCACCGGGGGCGCTCGAGATCGTGGCGCTGCCGCCGAAGCGCTTCATGCGGCCGGTTATCGAGTCCGCTATCCCGCGCCGGTCCGCCGCGACCGCGGCCGGGTCGAAGCCTCTCCCCTGGTCGCGCACGTACGTCGTGATCTGGCCCGCCTCGACCTCCACGTAGAGCGAGATCGATCCCGCGCCCGAATGGCGAGCGGCGTTGGTCATCGCCTCGCCGGTCGCGTGGACGAGCGCGCCCGCACGTTCGTCGAGCGGCGCGTCGCCGACGACGACCGTCTCGACCGGGACCTGGTGCGTCTTCTCGACACGGCCTGCGAGCACGTCGAGCGCGGCGTCGAGCGTGGCGACGTCGAGCGTCTTGCTCTTCCCGTACAGCCATGCCCTCAGCTCGCGCTCCTGGACGCGCGCGAGCGTCGACATCTCCCGCGCGGAGTCCGTGCGCTGGATCAGCGCGAGCGTCTGCAGGACGGAATCGTGCAGGTGGGCGGCCATGTCGGACCGCTCCTGGCTGCGGATCCGTTGCCGCCGCTCTTCCGCCATCTGCCGAGCGATCGAGAGCAGCCAGGGGCCGAGGATGAGACAGATCCCCGTCACGGCGACGAGGACCGGGAACAGCAGGTCGAGAGCCCGTCGCAGCGTGAACGTCATGTTCGCCGCGAGCACGGCACCCATGCCGACGAGGATGAGAGCGCCGCCGATCGCGAGTCGCAGCAACCCGGCCCGGGAGAAAGGAGAGGTGTCCGCGCCGAGCCGGAGCCCGCGGAGCCCGCCGTCACCGCGGACCCAGATCACGCTGACGCCGAGCGCGGAGAGCGCAGCCGGCCACACCGCGCCGTCGCCGAACCACAGCCCCAGGTCCCTCGCCGCCACGAGGAGGCCGAGCGTTATGCAGGCGACCGCGGCGACCTGCCGCGGACCCGGGAGCACCGGCTTGACAGGATGGGGTCCCGCCGGCGCGGGAACCGACACGATCCATGCCGCAACGTAGAGGAGGAGGCCCAGCCCGCCGGCGAGCGAGAGGACGCCGAACGCGGCGCGTACGAGCGCGGGATCGACCCCGACCTGCTCGGCGATGCCGGCGGCGACGCCCGTGAAGACGCTGTTGTGCGGGCTGCGCACGAGACGCCGTCCGGTGAGTGGCCCCGCGGCGGGCCGGGTGAGCTGCATTCGTCGCCGATCCTCGCACAGGAGCTTCGCGGAACCATCGGGGAAGAACCCTGATCCCGCC
This sequence comes from Actinomycetota bacterium, assembly GCA_030861725.1. GTDB lineage: Bacteria > Actinomycetota > CADDZG01 > CADDZG01 > WHSQ01 > JALZEG01. The sequence goes on from JALZFC010000013.1 coordinate 26,545, forward strand.
GCTACCGAATCCGGGTTTTCTGGGGGGGAACCCCGATGGAGCGCGCGGAGCCGGGGGGCGATCATCTACTCCATGTCCGACCAAGGCCGTGTAACCCGAAAGCTCGTCCGCCGCACGGACGACAAGGTCGTCGCCGGTGTCTGCTCGGGGCTCGCCGACCACCTCGGTGTCGACCCGCTGGTCGTCAGGATCGGGTTCGTGGCGCTCGCGCTCACCGGCGGCGGCGTGCTCGCTTACCTGGCGGCGTGGGCGCTGATACCGCCCGCGGGCTCTCCGACCGGCAAGGGCGCGCTCAGGGCGCCCTCTCTCGGCCTCGTCCTGCTCGTCGGCGCCGGCGTGATCACGGCGGCGGCGATCGCCGGGTTCCTCGTGAACGTCCTGTTCCCGCTCGGCCCGCTCGAGGGCGTGAGCCCCGAGCCGCTCGGCCTTGCCGCGCTCCTCGTCGTCGCCGGCGTGCTCTTGCTGAGGACTCCGGAGGAGTCTCCGGGAAAGAACGTGGAGGAGATCGAGACGGCCGGCGCGGCCGCGGGTGCGACGACGACACGGCGACTCGTCATGCGGCGCCCGCGCGAGCGGTCGGGGCTGACGCCGCTGACGCTGGCCGTCGCGCTGTTGATCGGCGGCGGCACGGCTCTCGCCGCGAACGCCGGGTGGGTCCCGCTCGACGTCGGCCAGATCGCGGCTCTGGCGCTGGTCGTCGTCGGCCTCGGACTGGTCGCCGGCGCCTGGGTCGGCCGGGCGAGGCTCCTCATCCCGGTCGGCGTCCTGATGATCCCGGCGGTCCTCGTCGCCAGCCTCATCGACTTCCCGCCGTCGGGATCGATCGGCGGCAACTACGTGATGCCGACGGACGCGGGTGAGCTCGAGGACATCCGCGTCCTCGCGGGGCAGGTGACGCTCGACCTCTCCGAGTACCCGTTCGCGGACGGGACCGAGGAGGCCCGGCTGCGGGTCGCCGCAGGATCGATCAACGTCCACGTCCCGCACGGCGTGCACGTCGAAGTCGACGCCACCGTCCAGGGAGGCGAGGCCTACGTGCTCGGAGGGCACGAGTCCGGGTTCGACATCTCGGTCGCCGACTCGGCCGGGCCCGCGGACGCTACGAAGCGCCTCGAGCTCGAGATCGAGGCCGGCTTCGGGACCGTCGGCGTGTACCGGTACGGGCGACCGGACACCGGGAGGCGTGAGGAACGCCGCGACGGCCGCAGGGACGCGGACGGCGAACGCAAGGGCGCCCGCACCGGGGGAGGAAAACGATGAGAAGGCACCCGTTCGACCCCTACTCGTTCGTGTTCGGGTTGGCGTTCGCAGGCATCGGCGCGGTTCTGCTCGACACCGACGTCGACGTCGCGGACCTCGCGGGGGCCGGATGGCTTCCCGTGCCCGCCGTCGTCCTCGGCCTGTTCCTTCTCGCTCTCGGGCTCGACCGCGCCCGCTCGTCGCGCGCCGAAGCCGAGCCCGCCGCCGCGGCGTCGCCCGACGAGGCAAGCGCCCGGGACGAATCGGGACAAACGTAGGTCTTTGACGCAGGACTTTCCTCCACGAGACCGAAAACGTGACTCTCACGGGCTGGGCGGAGCTCGTGGGTCCGTCGTCCGACAGAGAGGAACTCGCATGTCGCTCGTGCAACGCCGCCGCGCTTCGGCGCTGACCCTTCTAGCGCTGGTTTCCGCTGCGTTCGTCGCAGCTCCGGGGGCCTCTGCACAGGGATCGTTCCCGCTCACGCCCACTGACCCGCTCTTCGCCGACCAGTGGGGGCTGGCGAAAATCCAGGCCCCGCAGGCGTGGCAGGAGGTCAACGCGACGGGGGCCGGCGTCAAGATCGGCATCGTCGACTCGGGAGTCGACCTGGGTCACGAGGACTTCGCGTGCGCGGGCAAGCTCAACGTTCTCCCCGGGTCGAACATCGGCTCGAAGCGCGCGCCGAACGACCCGCAGGACAAGGACGGCCACGGCACGCACGTCGCCGGCATCGCCGCGGCGTGCACGAACAACGGCAAGGGCGTGGCCGGCGTCGCTCCCGAGGCCACGGTGATCCCCGTGCGCGTGTTCGACGAGAGCAACCTCGACAAGGCGATGGCCACCGGGATCACGTTCGCGACGAACGCCGGGGCCCATGTCGTCAACCTCTCGATCGGCGACATCCCGCCGTTCAGCCACGGCGCCGCCGCGCTCTTCCCGCAGACGGAGGCGGCGCTCCAGCATGCCCGCACGAGCGGCGTGGTGATCGCGGCCGCGGCGGGCAACTTCCTTCAGCCCACCTGCGAGTACCCGTCGCTGTCGCGCAACGTCATCTGCGTCGTCGCGACCGATCGGAACGACATGCGTTCCTGGTACACGGACTTCCCGGTGAACGCCGACCCGCGGTCGAGCTCGCCCGGTCTCGAGGCGGTCGTCGCAGCTCCGGGCGGCCAGGGGACTTTCTGCGACGAGGGCATCGTCTCCACCTACCTCCGCAGCCTCGAATCGATCTGCTACTCGGCGGGCTACGAGAGCCTCGACGGCACGTCCATGTCGTCGCCGCACGTCGCCGGCGTGGGCGCGCTCCTCTACGACCGCCTGGGCGGCGTGAGGTCGCAGGCGAACGCAGACCTGATCATCGATACGATCGTCCAGACCTCGGACGATCTCTACGCGCCGGGCTGGGACCCGATCGTCGGGTTCGGCCGGGTCAACGCCCTGGCGGCGGTGCGAGCGCTCCCCTCTCTCTAGGCAGGACATTCCCGCCCGGCACAGAACAATCTCAGGGTGGCGGTGGGCGCCGGCTCCGGGCATCTCTTCCTGCCACGAGCTTGGGTCGTCTCGAACGGGAGGAAAACATGCTCGTAGCGCCGCGCCGCCGCGCTCGTCTCACGTCACTTCTGGCGCTGCTCGCGGTCGCGGCCGCGCTGTTGCCCGCGGCGGCCCGGGCTGCCGGCCCGGAGGCGGCTGCTCCCGTCGACAAGCAGGTCCTGAATGCCACCGGACGGTCGAGCGCCCTCGTCCATGCCGCCGGCGACGTCTCGCTCACGGACGCTCTGGCCGCGGCGCGGTCGGCCCGGCTCGAGACGGGCACGACGTACGACGCGATCGGCGTCTTCGTCGCGTACGGCTCGGCCCCCGAGTTCGAGGCCGTGGCAGCCTCCGGCGCGATCGAGTACGTCGAGGCGAACCGGCGCATCAGTCTCTTCACGAACTCGTCGCACCAGGCGACGCGCGGCCAGACGCTGCTCGACGGCGGAGTGACGCTGCCGGACGGCCGGCGGATCGACGGCTCCGGCGTCGGCGTCGCGGTCGTCGACTCCGGGATCGAGGGGACGCATCCGGACCTCACGTCGCGGATGGGCGGCAACGTCGAGATCGTCTGCACGACCCCGCAGTTCGTCGCGTCGGGAGCGCTCGGCGGCTTCACCGAATGCCGCGGGCCGAAGAAGGTCGTCGAGCGCGAGGACACCGACACGACCTCTGCCGGCGGCCACGGCACCCACGTCGCCGGGACGGTGGCCGGGACCGGTTCCGCGTCACAGGGCAGGTACCACGGAGCCGCCCCCGGATCGACGCTCTACGGCGTCGGCGTCGGAACCGCGGACCGCGTCGAGAACGGGCTCGACGGCCTCGCGTGGGTCCTCGCGAACCACGACAAGGTGACGCCCGCGATCAAGGTCGTGAACAACTCTTGGGGCAGCAGCTACCGCAAGTACACCCCGAGCGGAGACCTCCTCTACAGCTCGACCTGGAAGCTCCAGGAGGAGCTGATCCGCGCCGGCGTGACCGTCGTCTTCGCCGCGGGGAATGCCGGCGGCAACGGGACGAACCCGACGACGAGCGCAGAATGCGTGAACCCGACCCCGGGCCTCGTCTGCGTCGCCAACTACGACGACAAAGGGACGGGGACCCGCGCGGGGACGATCGACTCGTCATCGTCGCGCGGCAAGACGAACGAGCCGGAGAGCTGGCCCGACGTGTCCGCTCCCGGGACGCAGATCGTCGCCACGTGCCGGCTCACGCTCCCGATCTGCAACGCGCATGCCGGGATGATCCTCAACCCGCCGAACCTCTACTCCACGCTCTCGGGGACCTCGATGGCAGCACCGCACGTCGCCGGGATCGTCGCCCAGCTCTATCAGGCCGACCCGACGATCACCCCCGCGAAGATCGAGAACGTCCTCGAGGACACCGCGCACAAGTTCGCATTCGGTAGCGCGTACGGCCTGTTTCCCGATCCGACTAATTCCGACAACACGTCGTCGTTCGAGAAGGGGCACGGGCTCGTCGACGCGGTCGCCGCGGCCCAGGCCGTCATGGGTGGGACGACCGAGCCCACAACGCCACCGACGACGTCGCCCGAGCCGACCGCGACACCGAGCGCGACGCCCACGCCCACGACCGCACCTCCTTCGGAGCCGCCGGCCGGCGGGACGAAGTACTACTTCCACTCGCGGACCGGCATCGGGAACGTCGACAGCCGTATCGGCGGAGCGACGTTCGACACCACTCCTCCGACGTTCGACGGCTACTCGGAGGCGCACGATCTGCCGGCGTCGAACGCCGCGCCGCAGGCGATATGGGACCCGAACTGGACCGGCACGGTCGGCTCGAAGATCACGGGCCTCACGCTCGACTTCTGGGCCAAGACGCCCGTCGGCGACGTCGCCAACCGGGCGGATTTCGACCCGACGGTCTGGGTCGGGAGCACGGCGTACAAGCTGCCGACGCTGACGGCCGATCCCGCGGCGGCGGCGATCGGCAACGTCCCGTCGCGCTTCACGAAGACGTACACGACGATGCTGAACGCTTCCGGGAGCGAGATCCCGCTCTCGATCGACCCCGCGGGACAGCCGGTGACGATCTCGATCGCCGGGAAGTTCGTCCTCGACGAGGCGGGTGCGTACATCGTCTACGACTCGAAGACCTACCCGTCCGGCTTCTCGATCAACGGCGGGACGTCGGCGACGCCCACCCCGACACCGACCGTCGAGCCGACGGTCGAGCCGACAGTCGAACCGACGACCGAGCCGACGCCGACGCCTTCCGGCCGCGGCACGTATCCGGAGTCGCCGGACGACACGCTCTTCGGCGACCAGTGGGGCATGGCGAAGATCCAGGCGCCGCAGGCATGGCAGGAGCGGAACGCGACCGGCTTCGGTATCAACCTCGCGGTCGTGGACTCCGGGCTCGACCTCGGACACGAGGACTTCGCCTGTCCCGGCAAGCTGAAGGTCCTGGCGGGCTCGAACATCGGGTCGTCGGCGAACCCCGACACGCCGCAGGACGGCGACGGCCACGGCACGCACGTCGCGGGGATCGCCGGCGCGTGCACCGACAACGGCAAGGGCGTCGTAGGGGTCGCTCCCGACGCGACGATCATGCCCGTGCGCGTGTTCGACGAGTCCGACATCGACAAGGCGATGGGCGACGGCATCCGCTTCGCGACCGACCACGGCGCGCACGTGATCAACCTCTCGATCGGCGACATCCCGCCCTTCAGCCACTTCGGCCCCGACGGCTACCCGGAGACCGAAGAGGCGCTTGCCTACGCGCGTGACGCGGGCGTCGTGATCGCCGCGGCCGCCGGCAACTTCGTCCAGCCGACCTGCGAGTACCCGTCGCTGTCGCGCAACGTGATCTGCGTCGTCGCCACCGACCGGGACGATCTGCGCGCGTGGTACACCGACTTCCCCGTGAACGTCGACCGCAACGCGGACGAGCCGAAGATCGAGCCGGTCGTCGCGGCTCCCGGCGGGCAGGGGACGTTCTGCGAAGAGGCCATCGTGTCGACGTATCTGCGTACGAACGACTCGACGTGCTACACGTCCGGCTACGACAGCCTGGACGGGACGTCGATGTCGTCCCCGCACGTCGCGGGTATCGCGGCGCTCCTGTACGACCGCCTCGGCGGCGAGCGCTCGAAGGCCAATGCCGACCTGATCGTCCAGACGATCCTCGACACGTCGGACGACCTCTACACGCCGGGCTGGGACCCGGTCGTCGGCTACGGGCGGGTGAACGCGTTGTCGGCCGTGCGCGCGATCGAGGTCCCCGAACCGGCGGCGACGTCCGTACAGTTCACCGACAACACGTCCGAGACCGTCCAGTACTCCGACGAGGCCCGCCTCGAGGCGGTCCTCACCAATACGGCGACCAACGAGCCCATCGCCGGCGCCGACATCGTGTTCGAGGTAACGGGCGCGGACGCCTCGCACGAGTTCGTCGCGCAGACCAATTCCGAGGGCGTGGCCGCGCTGACGTTCGCCGTCGAAGACAAGCCGGGGGCCTACAACATGACGGCACGTTTCCTCGGCGACGGGGAGCTCCTGCTCCCGTCTGCCGACATACGCTCGCTCGTCGTCGAGAAGGAGACGACCGCGCTCGGTCTCACCGTCGAGAAGAGCAAGCCCGGCGGCAAGCGCGCGACGGCGACGTTGAGCGACCCGGACGCGACCGGCGGTGCGTTGGCCGGCCGCCTCGTCGAGTTCTTCGCCGACGGCAGATCCCTCGGCACGGCGACGACGGATGCAGAGGGGGTCGCGACGCTCGAGGTGAAGCAGAAAGACGCGCCGGGCCACCAGCCCTTCAAGGCGATCTTCGCGGGCGACGATTTCTACACGGCCTCGGAGGCCGAAGCGAGCTCCTAGCGGAGTCGTCCAGGTTGTCGGAAGCCGGCCCCGAGGCGGAGGGGCCGGCTTCTGCTCTTTACTAGACTTATGAGAGCGCCCTCGTAGCTCAGGGGATAGAGCACAGGTTTCCTAAACCTGGTGTCGCAGGTTCGAATCCTGCCGGGGGCACCCAAGAAACTGCGGGTCAGAGGCTAAATCTTGCCTTTCGCCCTCCCGACATCTACGCTAGATCAGCGGAAAAGTCCGCAAAAAGTCCGCAAGGCCGCAGGCGGTGGCGAATGGCATCGATCAAGAAGGTCCCCCGGAAGCGCAAGGACGGCTCGCGCGGCCCACGCGTGGAAGGTTCGCTACCGCGACCCCGACCGCGTCGAGCGGAGCCGCACCTTCCGCACCGAGGCTGATGCCCGTCGGTTCGCCAGCAAGATCGAGGTCAGCGTCAACGAGGGCACCTACATCGACCCGTCGCTAGGTCGAACCTTGTTCCAGGACTGGGCAGAGGACTGGCTGGAGGCGACGGAGCCGCCACTCAAGCCGCACACGGTCTCGGGATACCGGACGCTGCTACGGAAGCACGTCATCCCCGCCCTGGGGTCAATGCAGCTGGCGAAGGTGCGGGCGATCGACGTGAGACGTTTCGTCGCCGAGCTGTCCTCCGAACGGAGTCGGCGAAGCACTTACTCGATCATTCCCCTCGTAACGCATCCAGCGGCTGCAGGCGGGCCGCCCGAGTTGCGGGGTAAACACCGGCGAGCACTGACACGAGAATCGCAGCCCCGACTGCACCGGCGATGACGAACGCTTCCAAGACGACCGTCCAATCCTTGGCAGCGGAGACGACGGCAACGAATGCGACCGCCAGTGCTGCGCCCGCCACGCCTCCGAGCAACCCGACGAGCGCCGACTCGGTAAGGAACTGAACTGCAATTGCCGCGCGCCGGTGGCCCAACGCGCGACGGACTCCAATCTCCCGCCGCCGCTCGATCACCGAGATCAGCATCACGTTGGCGATTCCGAATCCTCCGACCAGCATTGCCAGCAGGCCCAAGCCGACGACGGCTCCGGCGAGCGTACGGTCGATCTCGGTCCGCGCTGAGAGGAGGTCGGCGGGGACGGACACCCGGAGGTTCGCCGGCGCACCATAGGTCACGGTGTCCGTCAGGATCTTGGCCGTGGCACGCACCGCTCCATCCGCGACCCTCACCAGCAGTGTGTCGGGACGAGGATCAGCGCCGAAGATCTCCTCAGCAGTGGTATTTGGTATCAAGACCGCCGAGTCGACCTCCGGATAGAGCACCGACGGCTCGAGGACTCCCACGATCGCGAAAGGACTGTGACCCAGGTACACCGTTCGCAGCGCATGGCCCTCGAGCAGGAGGCGTTCCGCGACGCGATCGCCTATCACTGCAGCGGTGGTTGTGCCCGCTTCGTCGGGCGCGCTTAGCCCCCGACCCCAACGAAGACCAACCTCCAGTTCCTCTAAGAGCTCGGAGTCCGCGGTCAGCACCTGATTCGCCGGCGGAACAACGAGCTCACCGCCGGGAGGGGCCGCGGACACAGAAACTGCGTCAACTCTGCCTAGCGCAGCGACGCCCCTCACCGTCGTCACACCAGCGACCCTCTGCGCAGCCTCTGCGGGGAGGCGGCCCTCCGCTGCGTTCACAACGACGAGATTGGTTCCCAGTTGCCGCAGTGCCTCGCGAAGTTGACCCGTCGTGCTCTGTAACACCCCTATCGAACCGACGATAACCGCCACACCGAGGAGAGGGCCCGCCGCCATGAGGAGCATCCGGCCCGGTCGAGTGGCGACGGCTCGGAGCGCGACCCGCAGATCGTCCAACAGCCAGCGGATCATGCGTCCGCAGGCTCGAGGCGCCCGTCCCGCATGTAGAGGCCTCGATCTGCTCGGGCCGCGACATCCGGGTCGTGGGTTGCGACAACCACGGCCACCCCGCGACGGCAGAACTCCTCCAGCAAGCGGAGGACTTCAGCCGTCGCGACCGAGTCGAGGTTGCCCGTAGGCTCATCCGCCAGGATCACCTCAGGATCCGCCGCTACGGCTCGCGCGAGCGCTACCCGTTGCTGTTCACCGCCGGATAACTCCGCGGGTCTGTGGGCGGCGCGCCGACTCAGACCGACGCGGTCCAGGACGTCCCGCGCTTTAGCCGAGCGAGCATCAGGACGCAGCCCGCGATAAAGAAGTGCGGTCTCGACGTTTTCCTCCGCGGTAAGGTGGGCGATCAGGTTGAACTGCTGGAAAACGAACCCGAACGTCGACGCCCGAAGCCGCGAACGGGCCGCATCATCGAAGCCGCTCACGTCGTTCCCCTTGACGCGTACCACGCCGGAGCTGGGAAGATCCAACAGACCCAACAAGCCGAGAAACGTCGACTTCCCCGACCCCGACGGACCTTGCAGGGCAACGATCTCCCCGCCATGGACCACAAGGTCTGCATCGGCCAAGGCGGTCACCGGAACGCCGCCGCCGTATACCTTCGACAACTGGATTGCTTCCAGCACCGCTGAAGTGAGCTCGCGCATCGCTATCGCGCGACCAGTACGGTCTCGTCCCCGCTCAGTCCCGAAACGACCTCGGTCCACGCTCCCTCGGAGAGACCCAACTCGATGGACACCGTCTCCAGCGATCCGTCGGGACGAGTCACCACCACCGCAGGCCCGCCCTCACTGTCCGACACCAGAGAGGCGAGCGGCACGACCAGAACGTCTTTTGCCCGCTCGACGATTATCGTGACGCTTACTTGGGTTCCCTGGGGGACATCGAGAGGCTCGTCCACCACCAGGGTGCCTGGGTAGACCAGGGAGCCGTCTTCGAGCGTCTGAGGAGTGACCTCGACCGCGCGCACGGCGCCCTCAATGGTCAGAGCCGTGGCCGCCACCTCTACCCGCGCTCGGTCGCCACGCCTCACACGGAGCCGGTCGCTCGGCGTCAATTCGATCGAGACGGCAGGGTCCTGGTCGGTGAGCGTAAGCAGCTCGGAGCCGGGATGGACGAAGCCGCCGATCCGCACGTGCACCTGTCCCACCCGACGCGGCCAGTCGGCCACGAGCCAATCATCGACGCGCAGGACACCATCGGGAACGGGGAAGCCATGATCCTCTTGCCACGCCTCTAGCGCAGCCCGTGTCGCACCGCCGAACCGACCGTCTGGCGCAAACGACAGGTAGCCGTCGGCCTCCAAAACCCTTTGCAGCCGCGCCACGTCCGGACCCACGACCCCGATCGCGAGGTCCCGCCACAGTGGTTTGGACCCCTCGACCGCGACTGCCGGCCTACCGTCGATCTCGAGGACGCGCTTCCCGCTCTCCACCACAGACCCGAGTGATACCCGAACGGACGTAACCCGCCCGCTCCCGGCGGCAATGAGCGTCTCACGGGCCGCGTACCCGACCACGCCTCGCGTCGCGACCGTTCGTTCCAGCGTCCGAACCTGAACCCCCGCCGTGACGTGTACAGATGCGTCCCCATCCGCGGGACCCGATGGCTGTCTGTTCGACAGCGCGCGCCAACCACCCCACCCCAGTGCTGCGATGACTGCGGCGGCGATCAGGACGATCCTCGAAACACGACTCCGTTTCCCCATCCCCTCCAAATCCTAGCGGGGCGGCATGACAAGTTGTCGGAAGACCGGTGATACGGATAACGTCTGCTCCGGTTTCTTGCCTTCATAGATGACTACAGGCAGATGACTACAGGCACCAACATCCGCTCCGAACCTAGAAGCGCGACCCTCACGGTTGCAATAAGAAATCAGTGCCCGTCGGGCTATCCCTCCACCGGGAGAAGGTTGTCATTCTCGTCGTAGAACGGGTGCCCACAATCGTTGGAGTCGCGATAGTACTGATCCGTCGCCTCGCGATCGTGCTCAGGAGGCAAAGCGTCTACGGGCGTCAACAGACCGGGGTGCGGCGGGCCCTCCCACGGCTCGGGATCGGGAAGCGCCCATCCCCGTTCACGCATGCAGGAGACATACTTGAGAGTCCCGCGGTTTTCCGAGGCGATCCTCGCCGCGTCGAACGTGGGCGAATTCGAAAGGCCAGTCTCGTGGAGACAGCCTTCGAGATCCTGCCAGAAAGCCGGATCCGCGAACACCGAGTCCTCCGGTGGCGGCTCGTGCGAGTTCCACGGAGGGTACACCTCTTCGTAGTTGTAGCCGGCGCCCTCGAGACAGGCTCGGAGCCGAGGGTCCCCCTCCTCCGCCGTGACCACGGCTTGTTCAGAGGCCTGCTCGGCCGTTGAATCACTCGTGTCGCCCTCGGCGCAGGCGGCCCCGAACAAGAACGTCAGCGTCAGTGCAAGAATCCACCCCGACGCGCCCCCTCGAACATGGGCGCGCCGGGATTGCTCGTGAGCCATCGTGCTCAGGTTACCGCGATGGCATGGTTGCCAACGTCAGCACGCCTCGGTGAAGTAGTCGTCGTGCGTGTGGTTGTGCCAGTTGTGGTAGTGGGTTCCGAATTCGTTGAACTCGAGGTGGAAGTGATAGTAGTCGTTGTGACCGTTGTGCGGGTGGGTGTGGTCCGAATGGCCGCACCAACCAGCCGATGCCGTAGGGCTCGTCGCCACCGCACCAGCCAGCAGCAGCACGAGTATCACAAGGACCGCAACGGCGCGTCGATTCGCCCTGTCCTGAGCAACCATCAGCCCCACCTCCTGCATGTAGCTCCCGCCCATGGCCGGCCAGGAATCCAAGCACCAGCGTAGCTACCGAATGTGGTCCCGTCCCTAGGGAACTCCCTAATCCGAGGGGTGATCGATCTCTCGTAACCGGACCTGGTGGCAGCCGACGTTTTTTGGCACGACGTATTTACGGCCGATCTGCAGCGACGTCAGGCATCGTCGCCTCCCGTAGGCGCCCGCTCCGCTCGCGGCGGCCAGCACCCGGCCTTCAGATAGCCGACCGCATAGGCACGGCTGACAGCCGCGGCACGATTTCGAGCCCCGAGCTTTCGAAGCAGGTTACCGACGTGGTACTCGACATCCTTCACGCTTACATGCAGAAGCGCCGCCGCCTCACGGTTGGAGCAACCGGCGCTGACGAGTTCGAGGATGTGCGCCTCACGAGGTGTCAGGATGGGTGTGCTGGCCAAAGGGGCGCTCCTGGTTGGCGGGGTCGTCGAAAGCCCGACGCGCGGCCACGGAATTGAACTGGCACCGTTTCTGGGGAAGAGCCTCGTGACATCGACGAACGCGGTCAGCACTCAGACCGAAGCCTCGGCCCCTCGCGGGCCCCGTACAAACACGGCATCCCTCTTTATCTGGCAGACTTCCTGGTAGTCAGACCAATTGTTATACCGCAGCCTGGCACGATTCGCCATGCGGCGGGCCAGATCCGGCGATCACGCCTACACCGAAGGCCTTCTTCAGGAGCAGTCGCGCAGCCGGCCCTGGCCGAATCGTTCATGGCATGGTCGGGCCGGCCGTCGTCGCCCATGCCGGGAGACGCTAGAGCACACCGGCCGCGGCGCGGGAGCCTTTGCGCGAGGGTGGAGTGACTAATTTGTGCTCGCATGGTCGGCTGAGAGCGCGTAGCGGGACGAGCGTCTACGCGGATCCCCGAGCGCCCGTTTCGGGCGGGTTGGTCTGTGGGCCCGCACGTCGAGCGCGGGCCGCGGGAAGCCCACAATAAACCCGCGAAACGACGAGAAACAATGCTGAACGACACTCAACAACAGACGAGACGAAACCACTCGTCAGGAAGCGGTTTCCGACAAATCCGCTGGTCACGGAACCGCATCCGGTCAAACTCTTAATCCGTAAGTTCAGGGTTCGATTCCTGGCGACCCACCTTCGCGAGGATGAGACCTCACACGAGGATGAGGCTCGCCAAGATGAAGCTCGCGAGCGGCTCATCCCTTCGCTAGAAGCAGCTGATCCTGGATGGCAAAAACTTGCTTGATCTAGACGCGCGAATGAATCGCAAGCGACGATATGGGCCAAACGACCGCCAGGCTGATAACCCGCGGGGCCCTTGCGCGCTATGACAAGCTCGCGGCGAGCTGCTCGACCGCCGTTCTTGCCCATTCTCGTGCTGTGTCGCTTAGCCCTGCTTGAGCTCCCAGAGCGAGCGGCGCGAGGATGCCTTTGACGACCGCGAGCCCTCGCCTGATCACACTGGCGTCAGGATGACTCTTAGTGACCTCGCTAAGAACCTCATTCGCAGCGCCTTCCGCGGTCCTGACGTCCTCGTCGTTGAGGCCAAGCCCTGCAAGGCCTTCGAGGGTACTGACAAGTGCTTGGGCGACAGCCTCAAATCCTGGAGCAATCTCTTGGCGTTCGTTTCTTCCCTGGTACACGTCTCCACTGCCCCATGCGATCTGCGCACGATCGCCGAGAACATTCACTACAGGTCCGTTGTAGACGGTCGTCCCGCGATCGTGAATCTCGGGGTTGCCAGCCTGGATGGGCACCGAAATGGGGTGCTTGTCGAACTCGCGCTGGATCTCACGCGTCATGCGAGCTATTGCCTGTTTATTGACCTTGAATCCGCTAGGTGCCATGGCGTTTGCTCCCTTACAGAGTTGCCCCTCAATTCTACTGGGAGTCCTAGCACAGTAGCGTTCGGTTCCGAGCTCAGCGGCGACCGTTCGACCGTGGCCAACCTGTCGTTGCAACCAAGGGTTATGGCATGGCGCCGTCCTCTGCCAGGAGTGGCAAGCCGAGTTGATCGAGTGCAGCAGGAAGGCATGAGACAGCTTCATCGCGCAGTTCCGCTTGAAGGATGCTGTCACGGTCGCTCCTTAGGAACTGACAGTCGGGCTCCTCTTCGAGAATTTTATCGAACCCAGCTATGGCATCCTCCCCACCAATGCGGCTAATCGCCTGGAGGATCGGTGTGGTTGTGTCGCTGAATCCACGCTCTGCAACTTGACGCTTGTAAGCGATCCGGAGGCAGTCGAAGAGTTTGCCTAGAAGTGAAGGGTCAGTAGCCCCCTTCAACCATTCGAGGTCCATGCTATAAGGAAGTTCGCCCTCAGGGAGCGTCCGCTTGAGCGTCTCGAGAAGAAGAGCCAACGATCGTAGATCGCCCCTCTCCGCTAACAGCGGAGCTAGAATTGCCTCGAATTCATCAGACTTTTCAGCCAGCCGTCGAAGTGCGGCAACACCCGAAGCCTCCACGACCCTCTTTCCAATCGCGGACAGCTCATATCTGTCTGACAGTTCATTAACATTGGAAATGAGTTTCTCGACGACCCGTTCTGGGACCGGATCAGGGACACAGGCCAGGAGCCTCGACCACTCGGTCATCTTCTCCGAACCAAAACCTTCGACTATTAGATCACCTATGTCTGGGTGCCAGTGGGCTTGTAACCACCTCGCATGCTCTTCCATCACCACACCGCTAGTCGCCATTTCGAACCACTGAGTTTGACTCGGAGTGATGTCAGCAGCCGGCCCTAACCACAACCAAGCGCTTGCAGGCCATGTAATGGTCCACGACTGTGTGCCTGTGCGAGTTATGGCTGACGCAAATCCATCTGATGGCCACCATCGTTCCAAGCGCCGGTTCAACTCCAACCTTGCATCAGGTGAGAGGTCAGCCGCCTCGCTGGCGAACCGTTGAACTCCTCGAAGAATCAGGCTGTCGGACTCGGCCGGAGGCCTACCAAGCAGGTCACTAAGAGTGGGAGGAGGGTCCCTTTTCTCCATCGCGGTGAAAGGCTGTAGATCAACGGGCCGATCCTGTCTCTGTCTGTCAGCGATCAGGGAAGCCGGCGTTCCCGCGTTTTGCAGTTCTTCGATGGTGAAGTAAACTAAATATCTTCGGAAACCCCATTCCGAGACTTGGCCGGAGTTCAGGGCTTGCAGTAAGCCTGCAAGTGTGGCTTCTGCATCATTCCTGGCCAACCTTTCAACGGCGTCATCAGAGGCCTCAAGAATTACGGCCAACCGCGCCATTCGCTGAATGAGACTCTTATCGACCATTCTTGAGCACCACCTCGAGAAGGTGCTCAAATGTTGTGCGCGCCCCTGAGTGAGGGCTTGGATCGATCTCGACCCACTTCTCAATCAGTTGCGCCCGCTGCCCTGCATCCAGCCGCCGCTCGAGGATTCCGAGGGCCCCGAACCGGCTTTCCTTCTGAACTAAATCCAGACCTAGTGCGAAGACGTCGGAATCGGGAGCCATCTCCAATGCCACGAGCGTCGCGTCTTGGACTTCAAGCTCATCATCCGAAGTTCTTGCTCTCTCGGCTATGTCCTCATAGAGGCCGATGTACCCGCACCGTTCGGCAACAAGAAACGCGTGTCTTCGGACCACAGGGTCGGGGTCATTTCGAATGATCTTGGCCACCTCTTCCTCGACATCGACTCCCGCCAGGCCAAGGACCTCGATTGCATTGGCTCGCACCTGCGCAGACTCGTGACGCGCAGCAAGACGAATCTCGTTAACGAGACCTTCCAGGTCGGACGACCGGAGCAGCCGGGCAAGGCGTCGGCCATCTTCGACGAAATCCGGCACATTTCTGTTCCAAATCCATATCCGCCATTTCTCGTAGGTCGTCCAGATCAATCTGGCGGCCCGCTCCCTCACTTCAGCAGTTGCCTCGAGGGGAACAGTTCTCGCCGCCTGCAAGGGATCTTTCTCCTCGACGGCGAGCCGCCAGTTCTCGTTCCGAGGCAGGAGAAACGACAACGGGACGACCCATTCCTCGCGGACTCCAGCAACAACGTCGTTTCGGACCGGAGCGATCACATCCAACAATTCGGTGGATGGCTCAATCTGGTCGAGAGTCTCCGCGACTAGCGCAGCAGAAATCAACCTGTGTGTGAAGACGTACGCTCCGCCGCGGGTCTCAAAGAGAGCACGCTGAACGAGTGCCTCGCAAACATCCTCTGGGTTGCCGGCGAGCCCCAATGTTTCAGGCAGGGTTACGAATCCCGCTTCGCTCGCCGAGATTGATGCTCGACCATTCAGGTTCATAGTTAGGGCGAGTCGCCTCAGCCAATCCCGCGCGGGTCCGCTAGGGAGCGGCAAAAGCCCCGCTCCCTCCTCACGTTGCAGCGCAGTCGTCACGAGCCCAGACAAGACATCCCAGAGGTCATGCGATTCCGCAAGCGTTCCCGATTCGTATGAGTCGACAACAGCTGCGATAAAGAAGGGAAGTTGCAACAGATCTCGAATATCGGCGAGCTCGGGCATCTGTCTCTCGAGGGTTTCCCAGCAAACCCCCCTCTGCTCCATGTACCTCGTTTGCCAGTTCGCGTCGGGGAGTAGGCGCGTCTTCAACCATGCATCTGACGAAAAGGCTTCGACGGCTGCGATGGGGCGACTCGTGACAGTGAATCGATGCTGAGGAAAAGCATCTGCCAACTCCTGAATCAGTCTTGCGACGCGCTCCTGCTCTTGGGGGAGAACCTCGTCCAACGCGTCCAGAAAGAAATGGAACGTCCTCTCCCTTAAAGCCTGTGCATTTGCTGGAGCTTGGCGTCCTACCCACTCGCCCCGCCGAGTCCACTGCTCCAAAACGCTTTCGAAGGACGTGGGGCCGATCCTTACCTCAGACAGTGGGATCAGTACAGCGAACTCGTCTGGTGCCACATGCGTTGCCACCTGACGAACAAGCTGTGTCTTGCCCGATCCAGGTGCTCCGACAATGACCACTCGTCCCTCGAGGGCAAGGTCGGCCTCGGTCAATGTTCTAGCGGGGGCCATGAAGAGGGCCAACTCTTCATCTCCCATAGATGACTCCGGCACGACCACGTTCGATACATAAGAATGAACGGGAAGCGCTGCAGGACCGGGCAGGGCTGGTTCACTCAGCACCTCAGCAGTCGGCTCGATCAAGAGCTGCTGCACAAACCCCCGAAGAACGTCGTGATCTGGGTAGCTTTCGGACACCACTCCATGGCGTGCCCTCGTAATTGACGCCCGCCCCGAGAGTTGTTCAACCGTTTCCGCTGTTGAAACGAAGACATGCGAAGTTCGCGTCCACGGATAGCTACTCATCGTCTCAATTAGGTAGGGCTCGTCTAGAGTGACTCCGAGAAAACACAAACTCTTGCGGCCTAGCAGAGCCCTCCAGATGAACTCCACCCGTAGGTCGTTTTGAATATCCGCGTAGGAGAACCTGTCAAGCACAATGGACGAGGGATCGTCCACAGAGCCGTGCGCGTGAAACACAACGAGCTTCTCTGGTAGCTCGTCACCAAGGACGATCTCCGTAATGGTTTCGTGGTCGCGCCAGGTGCGTGATTCAACGTCCACTCCCTCTAGAGCTGCCGCCGCCTCTAGCAGAAGGTCATAATTGAAAGTGACGACGAGACGAGACTGAACTCGACAGAGGCTCCGGACGACCTCATTCGGGCCCACTCCTAACTTGTCCAAATCAAGGTAGTCGGCGACGTCCGATCGGATTTGGAGAGAGCGCTCGCGACTGTCAGCTATCTCATCAGCGACGGTTTGACAGTTGAAGGGGTTCGAAAATGTCTGCCCGTTCGGTAGTGGATATGTATCGGCAAGCCACTGCGCCAGTGCCCTTGAATCAGGGGCCAAGCAGCTTTTGCTTATCCCAGCACCAATCACTGGCACGACTTTGCCTCGATTGCGGAGAATCTTCGCGGCCTCGCCATCGGGCCACCAGCCGGAGGCATGGACCCCCATCGCTCCAGTCGTCACGCAACAACGTTACGACTTTGATCCGCCCCTCTGGATCGCGCGGAAACGGACGCCAAACTTGTGCTCGTCGGAGATTCGTCGACAGAATCCGGTGGATGCAATCAGAGGGGCACTTCTCGGAAGAGCAAGTCGTTTGGTGGACGGCTGCTAAAAACCTCAGGGACAGCGCCTCACACCCCGAGTTCCAAACGCTGACCACCCCGATCGAGCTGACCGGAGATCTCCGGCGAACTGCGCACGCGATTAACTGCCTCTTCGATGACGCCCTCGACTTCAATGTCGCTCTGGCGAGGTCGCCCCTTCCAAGACTGACAACTCGGTGGGGCCAGACGAGTTCGCATCGCCCCGACTATTCCGGCCTATTCCAGAGCTCCTCGAGCCCTCTGAGCTCCTCGTCCGTGAGTTCGAAATCGCCCTCTGCTCGGACCATGGTCGTATCCCAAGGACGAAGCCCATCGTCACGAGGCGTGAGAAGGACTCCAACCGTTGCAACACCCTCATAGGTACCCAGATCGGCGCCGAACTCATGGTGGCGGAGGGTCACCCACTGACGAAACGCTTCCATATGGAGCTCACTGAACCGAGAGCACGCGCCGAACTCAAGTTGAGGCTCCGGAGGCGCGAAGCGGAATCGGCGGAAGCGCCATTTCGTTTCGGAAGCGTCAACAGCTGCTACGTCGTTCAGCATTTCGAGCAACAACTTCCCCAGTTCAGATCGGTGGGCGACGGGGAGTCGGTCGATCTCGCTCAGGACCGAAAGGCGGCTTTCTTCTATCTCGTCCGCAACTGGAGATGTGGCGATGTCCTCCAGGATGGTTCTTAGGAGGCGGTGGAAGCCGTCGGCGTCTGCTGCGACGGGAGCCTGAGGCAACAGGGGCGTCGAGATCGGAGTTCCCTCCCCAATGATGCGCGGGTCCAAGGGCGATGGCGGCGTCGCGGCGTCGGCTGCGGCAAGCCTGTAGTAGCGCACCGGCTCACGCCCAAGCTCTATCGGGTCGGCCTCGGCAGCGCGCTTGAGGTACTGGACTACTGCGCGCGTAGAACGCAGCTGATCAAAGAGAAACTCCCAGTCTCGCCGCAACAAGACCACCTGAGGGACGCTTCCGGTCTTCTCGACAAAGAGATCCTCCGGAGGATCGTCGTGATCCACGATCACGACGACGACCCAATCGACACCGTCAGCGTCAACCGCTATCTCACGACCGCGACCATTAACGAGCCGCGTTGGTTCCGAGGTAAGCGCTCGGATCGTGCCAAGACCCTGACGCAGGCCCTTCGTTGATGCTTTTCGAATCCAGGCCGCCTCGCGAGTCTCATCGTCCGTACGGTCGGCGCGCCGCTTGATCTGGACCACGACTCCGTTTCTTCCCACCAGGAGGATGCGGTCACCGATCTCTCTCGTTCCGGACGAGACTCGGCGAAGAACTGGTCGATAGACGAAGTCCGGTAAGCCCCAAACGGCAGCACAGGATTCGACGGCGGCCTCGGCCGCACTGCCCTGATTTGACCCTGCCGGCAATGGCAGGGCATGAGCAATTGGGCGTAGGAAGACACCTGCCGACGTCTCCACGACGAGGGTTAGTGCGGGCCCACCATCTCGATACATGCCCTCACGAGAGAAAGAGCGTGCGACAAGATCCGTCTGACCAGCCGATGCCATTTCCAATCCTGACTCAGGTGGCCGGAAAATCCCAAATAAAGCCCCACACGAACGACGGAAGACAACGGAAAACGACGCTCACTGACGAATGGCAAAATGCCTGGCGACACCGCCTGATAGATGGAAACCCGCAGGTCAGGGGTTCGGGGGGTTCAGACTTCTAAGCTCAGGGTCGGCGTTCAGATCTCTCCCGGGGCGAAGCAGGCGCGCTAGGCAAGGGCTGGGGCTGTCGTTCTCCTTGTTCGAGGCGCTCTTCGTGCTGAGCGTGGTTCCAGAAGGCCGCCTCCGGATGGTGGATATCCAACGCCGGATGCTCTGTCGAAGAGCAAGTCACCCAGCTGATCGACAAGCTCGAGGCTGAAGGGCTCGTAGAGAGAGCCCTCCCTACTGATCGAAGGCTGGTCTATGCCATCTTGACCGAGCGAGGTCCGGAGGTCCACGCGCGTGGACTGGAGCTCTCCAATTGTGTAGCCGGTGTGTAGCCGGCGAGTACTTCACTGAGGTTCTAAACAAGGCCGAGCTCGAGAAAATCACGTCAGGACTCAGCAAGGTGATCGCCGCATGCGAGCCCGGCATGCCTTGAGTGAAGCCCGCGCAGTCGGACACCGCACGGTCCGGTGAAATGGTCCTACCGGCAAGGTCCAATGTCGGGACGATCTGCGGCGGAGGCGAGGCGGCGCGAGGACGCGTACTAAGTGGCGGTCCCCACCACCACGCGCTCATGAGCTCGGCGATCCGGTCCATCCCGGTCCGCAGCTCAGCGAAAAGGTCCGCAAAAAGTCCGCGAGACGACGGAAAAGCATGATTAATGACAAGCGGCGCTGAGTAAACAAAAACGCAGGTCAGGCACCTCGTTCAGTCGTTCCTGCAGGTCAGGAGGCCGGACTGAATCGAATTCCTAAACCTGGTGTCGCAGGTTCGAATCCTGCCGGGGGCACCCTCGGATGTCGTGCTTCGGTTGACGTTGGACAGGGGGCACCCACGGATCCAGCACCCACGGAACCCACTCGTCCTCCTCTCGCTCTGGGCTCAGCGGGGCTCGATCTTGCTCACCGATCTAGGCGCTCCCGGTGGGCCGCCGGGGGCCGACGCGTACTCGGGCACGCCCACACACGTGAACAGCAGCGCGTCCAGCGGCTCGCCGAGGAGCGCCGGGATCTCGCAGTCCATGAACGTCATCCCGGACGCGCTCGCGCCCAAGGCGTACGCCAGCAGGTGCAGACGGCCCTCGACGATGCCGGCGGCGAGCTGGGCCTCTCGATACTGATGGTCGTCGAGCGCGGCCACGTTCGCGGCGGCGATCACGACGAATGCGGCGTCGCGTCCGAGGGCCTGGTCCAGACAGACCCGATAGAGCTCGTCGCGAAGGTCGCCCGCCCGCACCGGCGCGGTCAGGTCAGGCCAGCGATAGACGCCGGGTTCGAGGCCGTCGACCGCGTGGACGACGACGAAGTGCGGCAGGTCGATCCCGCGTAGCGCAACCGCGAGCGAGTCGCACAGCAGCGGCTGCGGGAGGGATCGCGCCGGGTCCATCCGTCGCTGCGACCCCCTCGTCAGGACGACCGTCTCGACGGGATCACTCTTGGCGTCCGCGTTGATCGGGTCTCCTGACTCCCACGGAGGACCAAGGTCGTCGCGCTCGCCGGCCCGCTGTGCCAGGGTCACGAGCGGGGACTCGACGGGGGCCGCGTCGACCGCGCCCTCTGTCGCCGGGCCGGTTTTCTCCAGCGCGGGCTCACCGTCGCCGAGCGAGACGACGGCCACCGGAAGCTCGTGGACGCGGTCGGCGCCCACAAGCCCGGCGATCTCCTCGTCGGGGAACCGGCTGAAGAGCCGCGGGCGGAGGCCGGCCGCGGCCGCGACGGCAAGCGTCTGGGCGAGCATCGTCCCCGCGTCCCAGTAGACGTGCCGGAAGCCTCGCTCCCGGTAACGCCAGCCCGTCCGCCACGGGATCCCGGTCACGACCAGCGCGGGCGCGTCGCCGCGCGGCGGGGGTCCGACCTGGACGAGCGCATGATCGAGTGGGTGGTACCAGTGCACCCCTGGGGGCGCGGCTCCGCTCTCCGGGACCGCCACGTAGAGCTCCACCGGGAAACGGCCGCCGGCGGATCCCGCTGCCCGGAACAGATACGTGCCGTAGGGACGCTCGGAAGTGCGCACGACGCCGGCCGACAGATACAACAACAGGGAGAGGCGCGGCAGGTCGAGCTCGGCAAGGTCGACGCGTGCCGTACCCGCGAGCACGGCGACTGCAGACGCAGACGTCGGAGGCAGCTCGCGCGGGAGTGGCACCTGCGGCAACGATCCCCCGTACCGTTTGAAGAACCACGGTAGCCGGTCTATGTCATTGGCCTCGACGTCCTGCAGGAGACGGGGATCGTCCATCGGCACGTCCCACTCGCGCCCGGGCTCGTACGAGGTCAGCCGGTGCAATGTCTGAGTCGGGGTCTCCACGGGCGAAGTCTCGCGTGAGCGACGGGGCCGCGTAATCTCGGCGCGGTGGCGTCGAGCGCGAACGTCCTCGTCGGGTGCTGCGGCCTGGCCGGCCGTCAGGCGGACTACTACCGGAAGTTCCCGGTCGTCGAGGTGCAGCGCACCTTCTATCAGCTGCCCCGCGTTTCCCTCGCGGAGAAGTGGCGCCGCGAGGCCCCCACGCACTTCTCGTTCACGATGAAGGCGTGGCAGCTCATCACCCATAGACACGAGAGCCCGACCTACCGGCGACTGACGGAGGAACCCCCCGGCGCCGCGGGCGCGTACGGCGATTTCCAGGACACGGACGAAGTCCGGGGGGCGTGGGAGCGGACGGCTGAGTGGGCCCGCGCGTTGCAGGCGCCGATCGTCGTCTTCCAGTGCCCAAAGAGCTTCCGGCCGACCGAGCAGTCGATAACCAACCTCCGGTCGTTCCTCGGGCGCGTCGAGCGCGGCGACATGAAGTTCGTGTGGGAGCCGAGGGGATGGCCGTACGACGTCGTCGCCGAGCTGTGTGAGGAACTGGATCTCGTGCACTGCGTCGACCCGCTCATCGACGACACCCAACGGGGCGCGTTCGCGTACCACCGCCTCCACGGCCTCCCCGCGTACCGCTACCGCTACCGGTACACGGACGAGGACCTCGGCCGCATCCATCGGGCCGCGCAGGCCGAGCTGAAGGCCGGACGGTCCCGCGTCTACGTGATGTTCAACAACTGGTGGCTGTATGAAGACGCGCAGCGCTTCGTGGCTCGCTACGGCACCGGCCGACCCCGTTTCTGATCGACGTCGGCGGCTCGCTCGGACGGGCATCAGTTGTGGGTGGCCAGGCAGGCGTCGCGTGGCGACGACGTGACGGTGATCGGTGCCGCAACCCTCTGATCCGCTCGCGCCACGACTCACCGGCATCGAGGACCATTTCGAAATGCGTGGACTCTCGTTCGCCGCAAGAAAGTCTGCAAGAAGTCCGCTTGAGGACGGAAAACGACCGTGAAGGACCCGCGGCAAGGGTCGACTACGAACCTCTCCTAGCTGTTCGATCGACCTGGCACGATTACGGTGCACGCCGCGGGTGCGGTGAACACTCCGCAGACGGTCACGGCGACAGAGCGCGGGGATGTGATCCCACGACCGAGCAGCAGGCAGAATCGTGGACCAGTCAGGACGACCGTAGGATGCAGTCGCTAGGTCCCCCGTGACGTCCGCTCGAGCACGCTCTTTGCGATCTCTCGAACCATCTCCTCGGGCTCTGCGTTGCGGAGGATCTCGAGCTTCGCCCGAAGAGCGGGGCTCGGCACCGCCGACACCGCCTGGATCGCGGTCTTGCGCACGGCCGGGTCGTCGTCGTCCAGAAGGGTCATGAGGACCGCCTCCGCCTGGTCCGCTTGCAGGTGTCGAGCTCCGTGTGCGGCCGCGGCCCGGAGCGACGAGTCGGCGCTCTGCGCGGCCAGCTCCAGGACCTCCGCTGCCGCGGGACCTCCGATGCGACCCGCGAGGTACGCGGCCTTGGGAGCCCGGCTCGGGTCGCCGCTTTCGACGAATCGTTGCAGAAGGGGGACGGCGTCGCGCCCGAGCTGGGCGGCTTTCTCGTAGTCCGGCTCGTCACGATCGAGCAGGGCCCGAACTTCTTCATTCGTCACGGCCATCGGTCTTCTCCTTACGCAGGGATCGTCAGGACGCTAGCTTGCATGGTCGAGCCCTCGGTCGACACGAGGTCCGGCGGCGGGTTCGTTATGTTCGCCGTCCCGTTCCCCGTCATCAGCCGGTTGTTGTCGTTGACGTGGTTGAGATCGAGGACATGCCCGTTCTCGTGCGCGAAGGTCCACTGCGTGGCGGTCTTCACGACGACCGAACCCGGTTTGCCGGGCGGATGACTGGCGCACCCGTTGTAGGGCGGGTTCGTTGCCTGGACGAAGTAGCAGACGATCTCGTTGGTCCCGACGAAGTTCCGGTTGTTGTAGAGCTGGTTCTGCTCCGCCGTGGTGCTGCCGCTGCACGAGCCGACGTCGACGATGTTGAGCGCCGGTTGGTTGAGCACTTCTTCGGTCACCCATTGCACGTCGACGTTGCGGGTCGCGTAGACCTCGCGCATGTTCTGGAACAGAGTCGCGATCGATATGTCGGGGTAGACGAGCACCTTGGCATGCACACGGACGCCGGACGTCACGATCGGGATGCGGTAGTTGCCGCTCCCCGTCAGCGAATGCGTTCCACCCTCGGGACAGTTGGACGTCGTCTGGTTGGGCCCGAACCACAGCCCCTGGCACTTGCTGCACCAGCGCCAACCCGTCTGTCCCGCGCCCACGTTGTTGGCGAGGGCGTAGTTGCCGCTCCCCGTAAGCGAATGCGTCCCGCCCTCGGGACAGTTGGACGTCGCCTGGTTGGGTCCGAACCACAGTCCCTGGCACTTGTTGCACCACCGCCATGCTGCCTGGTGGTTCACCGGCGTGGCCGCTGCGTTCACGACGAGGGAATAGTTGCCGCTTCCCGTGAGTGAATGCGTCCCGCCCTCCGGGCAGTTGGAGGTCGCCTGGTTGGGTCCGAACCAGAGGCCCTGGCACTTGTTGCACCACCGCCAGTTGCGCTGGGTCCTCCATGTGACAGCCATCTGCCGTCCGCCTCCTTTCCCCACTCTCCAGGGCCGCAATACGCTACGCGGGCCCCCGAGGAAGCTCGGAAGCCGATCGTGAACGTATGCGGGAACATGGTCGACGATGCCGCGGAGGGAATCTGTTAGCTACATGACAGATATGGCCGACGTCCACCCGAAGGAGCGAGCCTCTTCCATCTGACGGCAGACGACGTGGTAGAGCTCATCGGCGCGCTCTAGAGGGCCGGGATGACGGTCTGGGTCGACGGGGTTGGAACGTCGACCCGCTCGTCGGTCGCCAGACGAGGAGCCACGCCGACGCCGACCTCGACCTCGCCATCGCCAGAGACGATCTGCCCGCGGCCCGTCGCATCTTCGAGGAGCTTAGGTGTTCCTCCGCCCCGCAACGCAGGCGAGGACCTGAACCCTCAGAGCGTGTCGGGCGCGGCGACTCCCGCCGACGGGTCCCGCCCCTGGAGGCCGGCGAGGATCGGCAACGCGCTCAGCACGAGCGCCGCTCCTACGACGACCCTCCACGTGATCTCGTCACCCAGAAGGGCAGCGGCGAGGACGAGGGTGGTGACGGGCTCGAGCATGCACGCGATCGACGTGCGCGCCGAACCGATGCGCGCGACCGCCCCGTATAGACACACGAACGCCACAGCCGTCACGGCCCCCAGGCCCACGGCAGGGCCTAATGCCGCGGCGGGAAGTCCTTGGCCGGTGACCGCGCTGACCAACAGCAGGGACGACGCCGCGCCCGCCGCGGTGTACGTCGACGCCGCGCGCGCGTCGACTCCTCGCACGAGGACCTGAGCGAAGAGGTAGTAGACGCTCACCGCCGCCGCGGCCCCCAGGGCGAGCAGGGGACCGGCGAGCCCCTCGTTCGGGAGCGTGAAGATCAGCAGGATCCCGAAGCTTCCCAGCACGAGGGCGGCGACGATCCGCCGGTGGAAGACCTCGAGTCCGAGCACCATGGCCGCGACGGATGTCAACAGGGGATAGCTGTAGAAGACCAGCCCCACGACGCCGGCCGGTGCCACGTCGAGGGCTGCAAAGAACAGAGACGACTCGAGCGCGAACGCGACCGCGCCCAGCGCCAGCAGCCTCGACGCCTGGGGCCGCGTCGGTCTTTGCTCCGGATGCACGACGAGCCGTCCGAGGGTGGCGAGCAGTACGGCGGCCACGGCGAAACGGGCTGCGAGGAGGGGAACCGGCTCCGCTCCTACGCGGTATGCGAACTTCCCCAGGATCGCGGTGGTCCCGAACGCCACGGCGCTGGCGATGGCGAGACCCAGCCCCGCGGCGTTCTCGTTCAAGCGCCGGGGAGACATGGCGATGGACCCTACAAGTCGGCGATCATCGGGGCGTCAGGGAAGTCGCAGAGCATCCTTACCGGCGGTTCCTCTCGTACCAGACTGCTTTCACCGTCCCATCCCTGCGGTTCCAGGATCACCGCGCCCGCACTCCGTCAAGGTGAAGTGGAGTTGCCTTGAGCGGAGTCGCCGAAGATCGCCTCCCCTAGGGGCTGTTAGTCGTTCTCAGTAAGTCCGTCGGCGCGAGCGACATCGGCAGCTGCTCTGTCCCGTCCTGTCTCACCTGCCCCTCCAACGGACGGAAGGCGACCCTCGCCTCGCTCTCGTTGCCTGCGCCGTCGTAGCAGAGCGCCGACAGGCTGTGCCATACGCCCTTTCGAAGGCCGCTCGTGTCGACGGCCGTCTCGAAACGGGCCGGAGCGTTGATCGTCGCGATCGAGGTCCCGTCGACGCGAAGAATTACCCGTCTCGCCCCCGGCGATGTGCTCACGCGCGCCAGCATGGAGCTGCCGACAGTCGCGTTCGGCGGAGCCGATGTGATCTCGACGTCGGGTCCAAGTCCGTTCGTTTCGTTGGGACCGGGCCCCGGGAACACCCACACCACCGTCTCGCCCGGTTCGAACCAGGGGTCGTCTGTCTCCGACGGGTTCAACGTGTCGAACGCGAGAGTGGCGCCGGTAAGGCGATAGCGGCCGATCCGGCCGGCGGTGCGGTAAGGGCGTAGATCTGCCGTCGCGCCGCGGGGGCATTCGCTGAAGTTGACCGCGACCAGGATCGATCCCGCGGCCCCGTCGCGCGCACCGGTAACAATGCCGGGCCCCATGTGCACCGAGCTGACCTGGGGCTGTAGCAGGTAGGATTCCAGGCGCCCCACGAGGTTGCACGCGGAACCGACGGCCTGCCAGCGATCGGTTCCGGCCCGTAAGGCATCGGCTCCCGTCTGATGCTCGTGGGGTGGCTTCGACCCCGCCCGCTTGTCCTTTAACGCCTTCGTGTCGCACGAGTAGATCCGTGTACCCGCCATACCCATCGCGGCGCCATACATGATCTGCGCCGCGCAGGAGGCGGGCCTTACTCCGGGGGCGAGCAACCGATCGCTCCCGGCGTGGAACCACTCGCCTTCGACGAGCTCGACGTAGTGCGGCCCACTCGCGCTCGACATCAGAGTCGTTGGGGCACGTCGCTGCAGCCCCGGCCTCCATCCCACAGCCGGGACGTCGAGCGCCATCCGTTCTTGGTCGAGGCAGCTCGAGTACGGGTAGGGGTGACGGATGATCGTCCAGTACAGGGACGCGTAGTCGGAGAACCTCGGATCGCCCATCCAGTTCGCCGCGGCCACGGCCGGTGCCGTTCCCCCGGCCTGCCACGTGATAGGCGGGCGCGGGTCGACGGAGTCGATGATCTCCATCAGCTGCTCGAACGCGTGACGGTCGAGCGGGCCGGACCTTGTCTCCCAGTCTTGCGTCGGGACCGGAGTGCCCCCCCACAGGAATGTGACCTCGTCCACCATCTCGATCGACACAGCGAAGTTCGACTCGGCCAGGGTCGAGAAGACGTGCTGGATCGCGCGGCGAGAGGCCGGATTCGTGATGCTGTCCCGCAGTTCGGTGTCCTTGCGTGCCATGTCGTCCCCGATCAAGACGAACGGCATCCCCGATTCCGTTGCAAGCTTCGTGTACGGATCCCGCCACATCTCGTGCCAGGTCTGCTTCCACGCGTCGAAATCGGACCCCGGGCGGGCGTAGATGCCGTCCTCCCACGCGTTGATGCCTGCGGCTTTGACCAGTTCAGGTGTGAGCTCTTCGTTCGCCTTCATCTCTCGCTCACCGAGCGGGAACATGGAGCGTGGATACAGCGAGTCGGTCCCTCTTACGGTGCGGATCTCTCCGGAACGTGAGAAGTGCGGAAACCCGCGGTCGGGCGAGTCGACGATCACGGGCACCGTCGCGCTCCGAGAGCTCGCGAGGTCGACCCGGATATCCGCGAACCCCATCCTGTGTGCGGTGACGTTCCCGGAGTCGTCGACACTCGCGACCGACTCATCGGAGCTCGTGAACTTCGCCGGTCCGCTGCTCGTGGTTCGTCCTTCTCCCAGGACAGCGACGGGAGCGAGCGGCAGCGTCTCGCCCGGCTCAAGGTAGACCTCGCGCCACCGTGGCCGGATCTCGGCGACGGAGGCGCCGTTCGCCACGACGACCGGGGTCTGGATCATCGCCCAACGCGAGCCTGGAGGGGCGACTTCGGCCAACGGCTCGCTGGCCTCGCACAACACGACGAGATCGTGGATGCCGTCGGCATAACGCCTCGTGTCGAGGCCTAGCTGCACCCCAGCGTCACTTGGCCTCGCGGGCTCGTCCCCGTTCTCCGGCATCGAGACGCGCGGCGCTTCCGCGCCGTTGCTCCAGCGCTGGAGGATCCCGTCGAAATAGACCCAGAACGTCACCTTGTTGAACTTGCCCCTTCTGCCGTCGACGCGCGTTCCTTCCAGCTCAAACGAAACGATGCCGCTCCACGGGTCGGGCAGGAACCCGAATGCGTCGCCGTACGTGAGAGGCGGGGACACGATGAATACGGTGCTTCCGCCGTTGAGTATCTGCAGACGGATGACCTTGCTCCTGTCGAGGAGCGACCCGTCGCCCTTTCGGAGGACAGCCTGGACCCGGACCGTGCCGTCGTACATGTACGCCGTGTGCCATCTGAGCTCATACGGCGGCCGGGTGAGCGGGCCGCAGAGCGTCCGGGCGTTGAGCAAGTACTGCACGTACGCGCCTTCCGGAACCGCCGCTAGGTCGATCCCGAAGACAACCTCGCCGCTAATCCCGCCGCCCGGCGCAGGCGGAGGCGCGATCCGGAGATCCAGCGTCATCGGACGCCACGCTACAGGACCCGAGGCGACCGAGCCGTGTGCAGACAATCGCGCCACCCACGAGCCGCTCGGCCGCGCGTTGCTGCCGGATGACTGCAGCGGGCTCGCCGCGGGCTCCAAGACGGAGCATCGCGCGGTCGTGAGGGCTACCGATGCGATGATTGGATCAATGAGCACCCGCGAGGAGTTCCTCACATGGGTTCGGTCGGTTCTCCGGGATGCAGAGGTGGCCATTCACAACGGTGACGCCGGACCGCGCCGCGCCATCTGGTCCCGGAATGATCCGGTGACCGTGCTCGGCGCGTGGAAGAACGCGAGCGGGCAGCAGGAGCTCGACGAGCTCTTCGCCAACCTCGCTGCCAGCTTCTCGGACTGCACGTCGTATGAGTTCGAGCTCCTCGAAGCCGAGGTGCTGGGGGACGCCGCGTACACCGTCGGCTTCGAGCACACGTTCGCGTCCGTCAACGGCGTGCCGCGCACCTACGCCCTGCGTGCGACGCAGATCTACCGGCGTGAGGACGGCACGTGGAAGGTGGCGCACCGCCACGGGAGCGCGCCGCCGGAGTAGCTGCCGGATTTTCGTCCTCTCCGGACTCGGTCCTCGATGATCGGACTGCGGCACCCACAAACTCATCGACCGAGATGGATACTGTTCCTTCGTCGCGTTCCCGAACGAAAGGAGCTTCGGATGTCGTCACGGCTCAACCCGTACCTGAACTTCCCGGGCAACACGAAGGACGACGCTCTACGCGGCTATTGGGAGAAGCTATCGGCCGGCGGCAACGTACAGATGCAGTTGGAGACGCAGATGTGGGGCGACACGTTCGGGATGTGCACGGACAAGTTCGGACTACCTTGGATGGTGAACATCACCGAGCCCTAGCTTGCCGTGGAGTCCTCGGCCGGCGCATAGGTTCGTGGATGACGCCCGTCATGACCGCATGAGCCCGCTGCGACGCAGTCTCGTGGTGCTTCAAGCAGTTGCGCTGGCCGCGGCGTGCACCGGCCCCCGAGATCCTGCACCGCCCGAGCAGTCCCACGACCCGACGCGTTCGGTCGCCTTCGTCGCGGTAACGAAGAGCGCGGGAGTGGATCTCGGTCCCATCCCGAGCTGGGGGTCGACGTTCGTGGACGTAGACGTCGACGGGTGGCCCGATCTCCTCGTGAACCGGCACAAGCTGGACGCGAGGCTCTTCTCGAACGTCGAAGGTCGCTTCCGCGAGGCTTCGGAGACGTACTCGTCGCTGAACCGACCGGCTCCCGGAAGGCTGATCTACGACCGCCACGGCTGCGCCTGGGGCGAGGCCAACGCCGACGGGACGCCGGACCTTTACTGCGGGTCGGGCGCACAGGACGCGCGGGGAGAGGGACCGAACCGGTTGTGGATCGCGACTCCGTCCGGGCTCGAAGACCATGCCCGGCGGCTCGGCGTCGACGATCCCTTGGGGCGGGCACGATCCGTCCACTGGCTCGACTACGACTCCGACGGCGACCTCGACCTCTACGTCGCGAACGAGATAAGGACGGGCGTCCCCAACCGCCTCTACCGCAATACCGGATCCGGCTTCGCGCTCATGGAGTCGGAAGCCGCGGCCGAGATCGCGACCCGCAGCTCGAGCTGGAGCGACTGGGACGTCGACGGCGATCCCGACCTTCTCGTATTGGGGCATGGGTTCGTCGGCTCGCGCGCCTACGAGAACTCCGACGGCGCGTTCGACGAGATCTCACTCGAGCAGGTGACGGGCCGGGCCTGGTTGTCCGCCTCGTGGGGCGAGTTGGGATCCGATCCGTACCCGGACCTCGCCCTCGTCTCCGAACGCCGGCTGCTCGTGCTTCGGCGAACACGGCACCGCACGAGCGTCGCGAACGACGAGCGGCTGCGAGCCGGCCGCGTCGCGCGGTGGCTGGACGTCGAGAACGACGGGGACCTCGACCTCTTCCTCGTGGAGGGCGCGGTCGGTGACCCGCCCGAGCGCGGCGCGGTGAATCATCCCGACTCGTTGTGGCTGAACGCGAGCGGAGACCTGGTCGAGACGTCTCTGCCGTCGCTCCAGGGGCCGCGGCGCGGCAACGGGGACTCCGCCGCCGCCGCCGATTTCAATCGAGACGGCCGGGTGGATCTGTTCGTGACGAACGGGTACCTCAACGCCGTCGGGCCGTCGATGCTGTTCGCCAACAGGTCGGCGGCAGGCGGTTGGGTCGCCGTGACGCTGGTAGGAGACGCGCGGAATCCCTACGGCATCGGCGCGCGCCTGCGGTTGACCGGTGGGGGGAGCCGCCAGTGGCGTGAGGTGACGGACGGAGTTGCGTTCACGAGCCAGTCCGAACCCAATTACGTCCACTTCGGTCTCGGGGACCGCGACGCGGCGATGATCGAGATCATGTGGCCCGAAGGATCACGAGATTGCCTGGCTCTACGAACCGGCGACACGCCGATGGTCAGGCAGGGGACGTTTCCCTGCTAAGGAGTCAGCCCGAAGGAGGCGTCAAGCCCTTGCGCCGATCGCATCCACGAACGGCTGCACCTTCTGCTTGCTGACGTCCAGCTCGACCGAGGACCCGTCGCGGAAGCTCACGGTCAGCTTCGAGATCAGAAGCTTCTTCTGGTAGTCCATCCCGGCGATGCGGTCCAACGGATAATGCGCAACCCCCGGCCCGACGTTCTGGCTGTTCATATGACCCTCGAAGACGTGCAGCTGCTTGTCGGTGAGGACCAGCCAGAACATCACGGCGCCCGGCCATTCTCCGGCGTCGCCTCCGGCCGTCTGACGCTGCTCCTCGGTCCTGGCCTTCTCCCGGGCCTCGTGCGCGGGGACGGCGGTGGCCGAGCCGGCGCCGGCCAGTCCTCGGCGCCAGGCACCCCCCTTGGCCTCGGCGATGATCACGCCCTGCACCTGCTCGCCCGCGGGGATCTGGTCCGCGTTCTTCTTCATGAACTGCTTCGCCCGATCCGGACCCATGGCCGCCCTCCTCGGAGTCGCAACGCGTCGACGGAACCATAACGGGCCAAACCGGCCGCCGTCGCGGAATCCGGCAACCCCCTTGACGCGTTCCCGCTCGAAGTTACCTAATGACTTAACTCCTTCTTTTCGCGGGAGGCAGGACGATCCGATGACGGGGTGGAGATGCCGAAAAGCCAGGACCGGGGGGTGCAGCGGCAGGGCGCGGGCCCCGGAGCGGTGCCGGATACCTTCGGATCCTCGCCGACCGCCGCCGCGTTCGGAGCTTCCACCTCGGTGCCGGAGCAGGCGGGCGGCCTCGTCCTCGTCGTCGGGCGGGGCGGAACGTCGCCGGTGCCGGCGGTGATGGCGGCCGGCGGCAACGTCCTGGTGCAGTTCCCGGAGGGTCGCGTCCTCGCGGCCGTGTCCGTCGAGGCGCAGCCCCGCCTGCAACGGCATCCCGACGTCGCGCTCGCGGGACCCGTCGACGTCGATCCCTCGCGGTTTGCCGCGTTCGCGAAGCTGATCGGTCGCGCATCGGCGGCCGGCCCCGGAACCTCAGAAATAGCCGGACCAGGAGAGGATTGAGGAGGCGGTTATGCCGAGTGTCGGACAGGAGCTACTCGATGTCCCTCTGCCGGAGATGGTCCTGAAGCTGGCTCTCGGGATCGCCGAGGCACAACGTAATCTCGACGAGAACTCCGTCGAGACGGCGCAGCAGCTCGCAACCACGACCATCGACGTCGTTCCGGGCATCAGCCAGGTGATTTCCGAAACCGGCATCGTGACGTACGAGAATGCCGACCCGATCGAGATGTCGTTGCTCCAGGTGGGCCTCAACCCGACCTTCTACCAGTTCTCCGAGGCTTCGATCCAGGTCACGATGGACATCAAGACGACGACCTCCACGGAGACGAACGTGAAGGTCGGCGTGAAGGCGAAGGTCGGCTTCTCGATGTGGAGCGCCTCCGTGAACGTCGACGTGTCGCACAACCGGAAGTTCGGGAAAGAGGTGCACGGCACGAGCACCCTGAAGACCACGCTCGTACCGGTCCCGCCTCCTCCGCGGATGTTCCCGGCCATGACAGTCGTCGACAACCGGCCGCCGCCGGCGGTCCCGGCGACCCCGGCGGTCCCGGCGACCCCGGCGGTCCCGGCGTAGCGACCAGGGATGCGAAGAGGAGAGGACTTCGACGTTGCACCCGGGCGGTTCATGCCGCCGCTCGTCGACCCCGGCCTGCCCGTGCGCGAGACCGACTCCGTCAGCTTTGCCGACCTCGTGCGTCTACTGGGCGAGAGCGTCGCCGCGGCCCAGATGAGCCTGGATCGCGCGTCGGCGACGTTGATGGCCGAGCTCGCCGAGACCTACGTGGACCTCGTCCGCAACGTGACGGAGACGATCCAACCCGATGGCGAGATCACGTACGAGACCGGAGAGCCGCAGCGGGTCTCGCTGCTCGAGCTCGGGGTCACGCCGAGCTTCTACCGGTTCAGCGAGGCCAGCGTGGAGGTGGTGATGGACGTCAAGATCGTGGAGGCGACGACGGAATCCGCGGAGGGACCGCGTTGGGGCCTGTTCGCCGACACGCGGAGCGTGAAGTCGGAGCGGAAGCTGAACCGGGACGTGACGATGACGTCCCGGTTGCGCGCGACGCTCGTGTCCGTGCCCTCGCCCCTGCGCGTGGAACCCGTTCGGACCACGTCACCCGCGGCCCCCACGTAGCCGTGGCGAATGGACCCGATCTGCGCGCGTTCCTCGAGGCGGCGGGCAACTCCCTCGCCGACGCTCAGAGAAGCCTCGCAGGCCCCGCAGCGGGAGATTTCCTCAACGTCGTCGTGTCCGAGGTCGAGCTGGAGGTCAAGACCGCGATGGAACGCACGCCGGACGGAGGCGTCGGCCTGCAGCTCTTCTCGTCGTCCGACCTGCGCGCCGGTGGCGTGGCGCCGGATCTCGTCTCCACCGTTCGCGTCAACTTCCTGGCGAGCGTCGAGCCGGCCGCCCCGACCGCCGTCGAGCCGGCCGCTCCGACCGCCGTCGGGCCCGTCCGTCCGAAGGAGGACGTGATCGCCGAGTTCCGCCGCCGGGAGGACGTCGCGGCTCTCGATCGTGCGGTGCGGGGTCTCGCCGTCGAAGCGACCTTCCTCCCCGAGCGGCGGCGCTGGCTGGTAACCGCCCGGGATCCCCAAACACGGACGGTCCGTGAGGCGGTCCTTCGAGACGAGTGAGGTGGATCCATCGTGGAAGACCCCCTGCGCGACCTCCGCAATCAGCTGCTGATCGCGAAGAACCGAGTGCGGGAGGCCCGTGCCGCCGCGGCGGAAGCCGAGAAGAGAGCGACCCGAGCCGAGGAGCAGGTGTCGTCGCTGCTGTCCGAGAACGAGCGGCTCGCCGAGGCGTTGCACGGAGCGATAACCGACGTCGAGCGGCTGTCGCGGGACGTGGACGCGCGCGGGCAGCAGTTGATCGAGACGAGGGAGGAGCTGGAGACCGTCCGGGCGCACCAGGCGCGCCTAGAAGTCGATCTGGATCGCGTCGAGGGCGACGCGGCGCGCCTTCGGGATCGGGCAGTGCTCGCAGACGCTCTCCGGGAGCAGGGAAAGCTGTCGGATCTGCTCCCGGTCAGCGCGGTGACGAAGATGGTGGGAGACCTGGTCGCCGACCTCCGCAGGCAGATCCCGGGCATGGACCTCAAGGACGGCCAGGTGAGGCTGAAGGTCGCGTTCGCCGGCGCCGGCGGCACCGCGGCTGTGGTCGTGCCTGGTCCCGAGATGGCGGCCGAGTTCCGCGACAGCCTGAGCGAGCTGGTCTTCGGGTTCGAGCGGGGAACGGCCGAGTCCCTCTCTGCCGTCGAAGCGGGCGCGGGGCCGGCCAACGTGATCAGACCACCGGACGCGGGCTCGCCTTCGGCGGTGACGCAAACCCGCTAGCCACGACGCGCCGCGCCGTGTCTCGTCACCCGTAGAGCCTCAGCTCTTCGAGCGCGGGGAACGAATCTCGCTCGCCCGAGGTCTGCGTCAGCTGCAGGGTGCGGTCGATCTCGGCCCCCACGGTCTCCACCAGCCGGACCGCGTCGTGCGACAGGAGGTCGGGGCTCGTGAGCGTCGTCCTCTTGAAGACCGCGAGGCTCTCCTTCACGTTCTCGAGCCTCCCCCGCGCGACGTCTTCCCTCAGGGCCGCGTACGCTTCCGCCAGCGCCGGCACCTGGAACCAGTCGTCGCGCGTCGGCGAAGCCTCGACTGCGACGAGAGCGTAGGGAAAGTCGCCGATCGCGGTTCCGCCGGGCTCCATCAGGCGATAGTCCTGCGACACGGTGACCTTCGAAAGGTCGACCTCGTCGGCATTCCGGCGCATGATCACGAAGTAACCCGTCTCCGGCCGCGTGAACGTCGTCGCAAGCCCTATCTCGAGCGTTGCCTCTCCCTCTGTTCCCATGAGCAGGTCGAATCCCCGCCTCACCGGCTCCGCGAACGGACGCGCGGCCGCGACGAACGACACGCCTGCCGCTCCGCACAGCGACTCCAGCAGGTCGACGAACGGCCCGACCAGGTCCCCGGCTTTCACCGAGAAGAGCCCGAGCTCGATCTCGAGGTCACCTCCCCGATACGGGACCGGACCGAACAGCCGCACGTTCCGCGTGACGGATCGGTGCGCGTCACCCCGTTCGATGTCGCGCAGATCCGGCGGGGTTACGACCACCTGGAACTCGGCGGGCGCGCCCGACAGATGCGGCAGGGTCGTGTGGCTCTGGAGCGTTCCGTAGAAGCGCGTGACGCCGCGTCTGACGTCGGTGATCCACATCGATCGCAGGAACCCGCTCAGGTAAGAGGCGTCTGGCGCGACCTGCTCGTGAGGCAGCGCGTCCGGCACCTGGTCCGCGACGAGCGCGCCGAACGTCCAGCTCCCCGCTTTGGCGCG
Source organism: Actinomycetota bacterium (assembly GCA_030861725.1). GTDB lineage: Bacteria > Actinomycetota > CADDZG01 > CADDZG01 > WHSQ01 > JALZEG01. The sequence continues at coordinate 61,534 of JALZFC010000013.1, forward strand.
CAGCGCCGGAGACCACCAGCCCACCGCCGCTCACGCTCCCCGGCAGGGGCTGAGCCCGTGCGCGCGGTAGACGGACGCCGCCCATATCCATCCGGAGTGTGCGGGGTGCGCGTTCAGACCCGTCGTGTAGAACGCAAACCCGAGGATGTGACCTTCTCCGTCGACGAGTGCGGCCCCGGAGTCTCCCTGCACCGTCACCGGCTCGGTCACGATCTTGCTCTGGATATAGGAGTCCATCGTGAGGATCGTCGGATCCCACCCGACGACTCGGGTGGTGGTCCGGCCCGACCGTATGCCGTCGAACTCGACGACCTCCATCTGCCGCGGGCTGACGCCGGTCAGTGGGCCCTTGTCGGCGCGTAACCCGTCGCCGAGATCGACCTCTACGAAGCTGCTGTCCGAGATCGCGTCCGACGAGACGACGGTCCCGAGGCATCCGTTGACCATGACCTTCTCGTGACCCCTGATCGCGTGGTCCGCCACGGTCACGCCTTTTCGCCCACTCGTATCCACCGCGACTGCGCCCGCGCTCGACGTAGCCGCGTCTTCGCCGGTGCCCACCGGCCATGCGGGTGACGGGCACTGCGTCAGCACTACGTCGGGCTTCCGTGCGAGGACGACCCCGAACCTCCCGAAGCGAGCCGCTTCCGCCACCACCTGCATCAACAGGCTCGTGGACCATTCCCCCACCGCTCCGCGGAAGCCGTCTGGCGCACGTGCCGCCAGCGACTGCCACGCACGTGCCAGCTCCTCCGGAGGTACCTCGATCGAGCTGCCGGACGGTTCCGGCTGCGAGAACTCCGGGTCGAGAACGACGAGGTCGTGCCGCGTCCCGCCTGCGTGCGTCACGACGAGAACGTCCGGTTGCTCGATCGCTCCGGCCGATGCGCCCAAGGCCGCGACCCTCTGCGCGAAACCGGGACTGCCCAAGAAGGCGCGCCAGTACAACGTCGCGATGAGAGGAGTAGCCCGTTCGTCGTCCCGCAGGGCCTCCCGCAGCCTCTGCGAGGCCGGCCCTGCAAACGCCAGCGGAGGCCCGGGATCGGCGCCGAGGTACCGGTCGGCGAGATCGTTCAAGCCCTCAACACGGGCGCGGCCACCCTGTCGCTCGTCCTTAGACGGCTGACTGGACCTGATCGAAGACCGTCCTCGCAGCAGGGTGGTAGCAGCGACCGCGAGACCCCCGACGAGGGCGACCGCGAACAGGAGAGCTACCGTTCGCAGGACTCCGGACGACCCGTCTCCACCGGCAATCGCCGCGACGACGTTCGGCTCCACGTTATCGGTCGCGTCGACCTCCCCCTCGACCACCCCGATAGTGACGACGAATCGGGTGTCGCGGGTGACGCCCGACGGCGCGGGCATCGATTCGTCGACCCCGACCGCGGCCCCCGCGGGCACGGCAGGCACGGGAAACGGTCCTCCGGCCCAGCCGGGGCTCGCGACGGTGATCGAAGTCGGGGCCGAATCGCCCGCGCCCCGGTTCGCCACGGTGGTAGTCAGCCGCAGAGAGTCCTCCGAGACGGCCAGCACGGCCGGACCGGGTCCGAGCGCGTACACGCCGCCGTCCGCCGGTCCCGCGGCACTCGCACCGCGCACCAGCTCGAGGGCCATGTCTTCGAGCGAGAGATCGGGACCCACGCCCGGGGGTGGTACCGGAGGGCTGGGACTCGGCCCGGGGGCCGGCGGCGACCCGCTCGCCGATGGCGTCGCCGTTTCGGGAGGAGCGGGCGAGGTAGGCAAAGGATCGGGAGCTGCAGTTGGAGACGGGGCCGGGATCGTGATCGAGATCGTCCCCGTCGCGGAACGCGCCGGCTCGCACCGCTCCACACCGCACGCGGGATCGCCTGCGTCGGTCACCCGGTAGGTGAACGCGTCGTCGCCTGCCGTCACGTCGCGGAGCTCGTAGGTCGCGAGCGGCCCCGCGAGCGTCACGGCACCCGCTTGCGGGCCGTCCCCGGCCAACTCGTACGCGAGGCGGGCGACCGGGGTCTCGGCGTCGTCCACGAGCCCCGAGAGGTCGACCGCGACGAGCGAGTCCCCCGCCGGGATCGCCGCCGCGTGATCCCGCGCGACGGGAGCGTTGTTCCGGTCGTCGTTCACGATCGTGGCCGTGGCGCGGCGACTCTCGTCCGCGATCACCGCGTTCACCGCATCGACGATCCTCAGGAATACGTGACGGCTGGGGGCGAACGCGGCGTCCGCGCGCGCGCCGGTCGTTACGGTCGCGGAGTCGTCGCCGGGGGCGATCGTCACCCGGTCCAACCTACGGACGGCGAAGCCACCGGAGTCGCACGCGCCGGACGCACCGCTCACGCTGGGAGTCACGTGGACTGCATCCCGCTGAGGGGCATCCAGCTCCACAGTGAAGTCGATCCGCGTGCACCCGCGGCTCCCCTCCCTGGTGAGGACGTCTCCTACCGTGACCCGATTCGCCTCGTAGGCGCCGATGTCGCACGGGTTTGCGGCGGAGTGAGGGCGAGGAACACCGCGCTGGTCGACCTCGGGTTGTCGAGGCTCGGAGCAGTACGCGTTGTCTCCGCCGTCGATCGCCGGGTTCCCGGTCAGGAGGGCCGCAGTCCGGGTGGTCCCGTCGTTGTCGGCAAGGGGGCCGATCCTGCCGAGACCTTCCTCTATCTCGGCATCACCGCATCCGCTCCGGGGAACGTCGGAGAGGTTGTCGACCCCGTCGAAACCGAAGCACCCACCCGGGCCGCTGGCCGCGATGATGCTGTGGGCGACGTCTCCGCCGTTGCCGAAGCTCGCCAGAGCCTCTCCACGGTCGCCCTTGTTCCCCAAGAAGATCGAGTTGCGGACGTCGGCATTCCGGTCGATCCCGATAGCGCCGCCGTGCCCGGATGAGGTGTTGTACAGGAACGTGGAGTTGGTGACGGTGAGGGTTCCGTTGGTGTTGTCGATCGCGCCGCCGTCGGCCCCGGAGCCGTTCTTCGAGAACGTCGAGTTCGTGACTCGAGCCGTGCCGCCGTCGATGGCGATCGCGCCACCCGCGAACTTGCGCGCAGACGTGTTGCCGGTGAACGTGGAGCCTCTTACGGTGACCGTCCCACCGTGGCTGTCGATCGCGCCGCCGTCGCGGCGGGACTTGTTCCCCGAGAACGTCGTGCCCTTCACGGACAGCGTGCCGTAGTTGCGGATCGCGCTGTCGCCGCTGTCCGAGATGACGAGTTCCTCGACGACGAGGCGCGCGCCAGAGGGAACCTCGAAGATCGAGCCGTCGCCCGTGAGCGTCGTCCCGTCCCCCCGGACGCGGATCGCGGGCGGGGCATGCGGCACGACGAACGGAGCGGGAGCTCGGTAACACCCGGGCGGCAACGTCATCGTCACGATGTCGCCCGGCCGTTCTCCAGGCGCGGACTCGACGAACGGCGGCAGACCGATCTCACACTCGTCGCCCGACGCGGGGTCTCCAGCAGGCGCACCGTCGAGCTGAGTCCTGTGAGGCGTGGCTGCCGCCTCGGTCGGCGGGGAGACGCCCGACAGCGCGACGAGGACAAACGTCGAAGTCGCCGTCAGTCCGATCCCGGCGCTTCCGAACCTGCCGCGTCCCGCCATGCCGCTGCCTCTCACCAAGCCCCGCTGCGGCCCCGGGCGCCGTGGCCCCTGCCGCCGAGGTTGTACTTCAGGTTGTTTCCGTTGTTACCAGTAGGCGCCCCGTCGCCCAGGAGTTCAACGGGGTACGTCACTTTTTCTTTGTGATCTTGTCAAGCCGCCGGGGCTTATCCGGCGAAACCCCTTTCCTTTACCGCCCGGTTGTCGCACAGTCGGTCGAGGAGCGGCCGAAGAAGGAGACGCCGATGAGGATCCGCTAGGTCAAGAGCGTGAAGCAGCGAGGGCACGACGAGCCAGCTCCACGTCGCGTCCGTTAGAGAGTCCTGGTAACGCAATCCGACGCGCCGGTGCTCTAGCCCGGCTCGGGCGCGTCCGTCGCCTTCTTCTCCCACGCCTCCACGTAGCGCCGCGCGATCTCGCGTAGCTTCAGGTTCGACGTCTGCGAGACGTGCACCAGCTTCTGGAACGCCTCGTCGGAGGTCAGCCCCTCCTGCGCCATCAGGAGCCCGGTCGCCTGGCCGATCATCGCTCGCGTCTGGAGGCCGTCCTCGAGCTGGTCGATCTGTATCTCGCGTTCCTGGAAATCCCGCGCGTTCGCGAGCGCGACGGCTGCTTGCGCGGCGAAGAGTGCGCCTTCCTCGCGCTGACCGGGCCGCAGCGAGTCACGTTCGCTCGAATAGAAGTTGAGAGCGCCCATGACCTTGTCGTCGAGCTTCAACGGGAACGAGACGACGGAGTAGATGCCCGCTTCGGCGGCAGCCTCGGCGAACGTGCGGTAGCGAGGCTCCACGTCCGTGCCGTCGAAGTATTGAGTGTCGCCGCCGAGAGCGTCGACGCACGGCCCCTTCCCGGTGGCGTACTGTGCCTGGTCGACGGACTCGACGCGGTCGTCCGTGATGCCGAACGTCGCTACCTTGTCGCCTTCTACCATCGTAGTTCCCGCCGCGTCCCAACCCTCCAGCGTCGCGACGCCTATACGTCCGATGTGACCGAGGATGGAATCCAGCGTGTTCTCCGAGAGCCGAAGGTCCGCGAGCGAATCGACCGGACGTTCGACCTGACCTACCGGTCGCTGAATCATTTACGGGCCCCTTCTTTAGCCTTCCGGCGAAGGCCAAAGAGTCGCTTCTGAACGGGCCCCTCAGCAGACGCTGTCGCGTGTCGGATCCACGCTACACCGGAACGCGTGTTCGGGGTACGCAGGAAGAGCGACGCGAATCGACCGGAGGAAGACCTGCCGGTTAAGTCCGGCGGTGGAAATCGACGACGATGTCGCCCTCGGTGGGCAGCGACGGTGTCCCGTCCCCGCACGTCCCTTTCTGCAACAGGACCTCGACGACGATGTCCGGCTGGACCGGGACCGGCGCCTCGGTCTGCGTGCAGATCGCTTCATAGGTCGCAGCATGTCCGTAGGAGGCGTTGCCTGCCTGGCCGTCGACGACCCACTGCGCGATCACGGCCGACACGGCGCCCTCTTGGTCGTCGAGGACCATCACGGACACGGCCTTCTCTCCCCTCTCGAGCTCGAACGCGTAGGAGTCTTCCCCCATGTAGGCGCCCGCCTGGTGACCCGGAAGGCCCACGCCGTGGTTCACGTCCTCAAGGACGTAGGGGAGCATCGCCCGCCGCGTCTTTCCCGCCTTACCTGCTCCCGCCGGCGCCATCGTGAGCGCCGTCAGGACCACCGCCGCAATGACTGCCCGCAGCCGCATCCGATCCTCCCGCCTCGTCGCCGTGCTCCTACCGTGGACTACGGGCGGCTACTCAGGCAGTAACGAACGGCTACTGCTTGCCGATCTTGTCCTCGGCTTCGGACCTGCCGAGGCCCGCACGCTCGCCGCCTCCGTCGTCGTCCGTGGTGCCCGAGCCCTCGGCCGGCTCCTCGTCCTCGTCGCGCCCGAGCGGCTTCTGCGGATCCTCTGTCATCGCTTGCTCCCCTCGACGATCGGTGCGGACGGAGGCTGCTTACCCCGTGACGCTGTAGCCGGCACCTTCGATCGCCGCGACGAGCTGCTCGCGCGCGACCGTCTCCGGCTGCCACTCGACCGTCACCGATCTCGCCGGGACGCTCACCTCGGCACGCCGCACGCCGTCGACGGGCCGCAGCGCCTCTTCGATGGACCTCTTGCAGTGGTCGCAGGAGATGTCTGCGACCCGGAACGTCTCTTGCACGGGGACCTCCTCGGAAAGCCCAAGGCTACTCTTGACCGCGATGCAGATAGGGATGGTCGGCCTCGGCAGGATGGGCGCCAACATGACGAGGCGCCTGCTCGACGGGGGCCACGACGTGCTCGCCCACGACGTCGACCCGGCCGCGGTCGACGTGCTCGTGAAGGAAGGAGCGACCGGGGCCCGATCGCTCGAGGCGCTCACGTCGAAGCTCTCCGCGCCCCGCGTCGTATGGCTGATGGTCCCGGCCGGCGACGTGACCGGCCACACGATCGCGCGTCTGGCCGAGCTCCTCCAGACCGGAGACGTCGTCGTCGACGGCGGGAACTCCCGACACGTGGACACGGTCGCGCGCGCCGCACGCCTCTCGGAGGAGGGGATCGAGCTCCTCGACTGCGGCACGTCGGGCGGGATCTGGGGGCTCACCGAGGGCTATTGCCTGATGGTCGGCGGCTCCGAGGAGGCGTTCGCAAGAGTCGAGCCGGCGTTGCGGACGCTCGCGCCGACCCAGGGATACGCGCGGGTCGGCCCCTCCGGCGCCGGCCACTTCGTGAAGATGGTCCACAACGGCATCGAGTACGCGCTGATGCAGTCGTACGCCGAGGGCTTCCAGCTCATGTCCGAAGGGGGCTACGACGTCGACGTCGCGCAGATCGCGGAGCTGTGGCGGCACGGCAGCGTGGTCCGGTCCTGGTTGCTCGACCTCGCGGCGCGGGCGCTCGAGTCGGACCCGCGCCTCGCGCGCCTGGACGACTACGTCGAGGACTCCGGCGAGGGCAGGTGGACGCTCGAATACGCGATCGAGCACGCCCTCCCGGCACCGCTGATCGCGCTGTCGTTGTTCCAGCGGTTCTCGTCGCGCCAGGAGTCGTCGTTCGCGAACAAGCTCGTCGCCGCGCTCCGCAAGGAGTTCGGCGGCCACGGCGTCAAGGACGCGCCGTGAGCGCGGCGCTGAAGCCCGCCGTCGCGCCGGACGAGGTCGAGGAGCGGAGCACCGGCGAGGAGAGCGACCTCGAGCGCCCGTGGCTCGTGATCGTGTGGAACGACCCGATCAACCTGATGTCGTACGTGACGTGGGTGCTCCAGAAGCTCTTCGGCTACTCGTTCGAGAAGGCGACGAAGCTGATGCTCGACGTGCACCACAAGGGCAAGGCGGTCGTGTCGAGCGGATCGCGCGAGAAGGCGGAGCTCGACTGCTTCCGTCTCCACGCCCACGGGCTGTGGGCCACGCTCACCAAGAGCGATTAGCGATGCGCGTGAGCGGAGGCGGCGACGGAGTGACGCTGCACGTCGAGGAGCACGAGGCCGGGCTGCTGCGGCAGCTCGTCGACGAGTCCAGAAGGCTGCTGGAGGCCGACATACCGCGCGAGGACCCCGTCGTCGCGCGGCTGTTCCCGGACGCGTACGAGGACCCCGAGCACGCGCGTGCGTACGACGAGATGGTCGGGGGCGAGCTCCGGAAGGCGAAGCTCGACGCGCTCCGGATGGTCGCCGAATCGCTGGGCGCATCCGGCGACGCGACCGTCGACATGCCGGCCGAGCTGACGAGCGCGTGGCTCGCGTGGTTGACCGACGTGCGTCTGGCGGTCGGTACGAGGCTCGGCGTGACCGAGGAGAAAATGGGTGCGGAGGTCGACCCGCAGTCGCCGGATGCACCCGCGTGGGAGGTGCTCCACTGGCTGGGGTGGATCCAGGAGTCGATCATCCAGCGGCTCGGCCCCCTGCCCGGCGGCGACTGATACGTATCGAGGAGGAGACGATGACGAAGCTCGAACGAGGTGACAAGGCACCGGACTTCTCGCTGCAGGACGCGGACGGCAGGACGTGGAGCCTCGCCGGCCTGCGGGGGCAGAAGGTGATCGTCTACTTCTACCCGGCGGACGACACGCCCGGCTGCACCGCACAGGCATGTGACTTCCGCGACGCGCAGACGGACCTAGCGACCGCCGGATACCAGGTCCTGGGCGTGAGCCCGCAGGGCGCCGCGTCGCACCGGAGGTTCTCGGACAAGTACTCGCTGAACTTCCCTCTGCTCGTCGACGCCGGCCTCACGATGGCGAAGGCGTACGGCGTTACCGACGACCGCGGCGAAGAGTTCGAGGGGAAGAAGCTACGCGTGAAGCGTTCGACGTTCGTGATCGACGAGGACGGAACGTTGACCGAGGCGCTCTACGGCGTCAAGGCCAGAGGCCACGTGGACTCGCTGCTGTCGACGGTCGCGGGAAACTAAAGCCGCTCCCGTAGCCACGCGATGTCGTCGGCGATCGTCGGCCACGGCGTCTCGCAGATCACCACGGGAGCGCCCGCGGCCTGGATCATCTCGAGGATGGCCTGCGGGTCCATCTTCCCGGCGGCGAAGCTCGCGTGGCGGTCGGCGCCCGTGCCCGGCTCGTCGCGCGAGCTGTTCGCGTGCAGCAGGTCGATCCGCCCGGTCGCCTTCAGCACCCTCTCGACGACGTCGGTGAGGTCCTCCCCCGCCGCGTGCGCGTGACACGTGTCGAAGCAGAACCGGGCGTCGAACCCGTCGAGGTGCTCGAAGAGCCGCGCCAGGACGTCGATCCTCCGTCCCATCGCGTTCGTCCCTCCCGCGGTGTTCTCGATCAATATCGGGACCGGCGCCTCGACCTCCTCGAAGCACTTGCGCCAGCGGATGAAGCCGCGCTCGACGTCGTCCTCCGCGTGCCCCGCGTGCACGATCACTCCGGCGGCTCCCACCTCCGCGGCCCGGGCGAGGGTGTCGGTCAGGATCTTGCGCGAGGGGATGCGGATCCGGTTGTTCGGCGACGCGACGTTGATGAGGTAGGGCGCGTGGACGTAGACGGGCACCGGCGACTCGCGGAGCCGTGCGGCGTCCTCCCGGGGCGGCGGTTTCTTGAAGCTCTGCGGGGGGCCGACGAACATCTGGATGCAGTCGGCACCGACTTGCGCGGCCTCTTCCAGGGGGGCCTGCGAGGGGACGTGGGCGCCGATGATCACGCCCCAGAAGCTAGCCGATGGCGGTCGCCCGGCCCCCCGGTCGTCCCCCACCCGCTTGCCGCGGAGCCGGAGTTTGGCAGATGATGTCGCCCATGAAGCTCCTCCGAGACGTCGCCATCCGCCACCTCGTCACCGTCGGGCCCGCGAGCACGCTCCGGCGCGCGGCCAAGGTGATGACCGACAGGGGCGTCGGGTGCGCCGTCGTCGTCGAGAACGAGCGGGTCGCGGGCATCGTCACCGAGCGCGACATCCTGCGGGCGATCGCCGAGGACGGGAACATGGACGAGGTAACCGTCGGCGACGTCATGACCCGCGACGTCATCAGCGGGTCACCGGGATGGGAGCTGCTGAAGGCCGTCGAGACGATGAACGAGGGGGGGTTCCGTCACCTCCTCGTGATGGAGATGGACGACCCCGTCGGGATCGTCTCGCTGCGCGACCTGATGACCGCGATGACGGAGATGGTCACGTCCGACGGCCGGGCCTAAGCGCTTCGTTCCGCCTGCCTGACCAGCTCGTCCACCACTCCGTTCTGCATCCGCGTCAGCCGCCTCTTCAGGAAGAACGACAGCACGCGGCCCGCGACCCCTCCCGGCAACAGCGCCGATAGCTTGCGCGTCACGACCGTCCGGCCGCTCGCGTCGCTCCGCACGTCGTAGACGATCCGCATCCGCACTCCCACGACCACGTCCTCTTCGTACGCGGTCTCGTCGACCGCGACCGTCTTGCTGTGGCCCTCCACGTGGAAGCCGAGCATCGACGCGTGGCCGTAGACGTCGTCGCCGGGCGCGAGCGGCGACGGGCCCTTCGTAACGAGGATCTCCGGCTGCCATGCAGGCCACGTCGCGGGGTCGCGCACGAGTCTCATCACGCGCTCCGGCTTGCAGCGGGCGGGGCGCGAGACCTCGATGTCGACCTTCCTCGGAGCGGGCATCGCACGAGTCTAGGGGGACGCCGGAACGGCTAAGGTCCCTCCATGTCCAGGGCAAGGCTCGCGATCGCCGCGGGTAACCGGTCGGGTACGGAGTCCGCCGTCGAGGTCGGGCGGCAGGGCGGCAACGCGGTCGACGCGTGTCTTGCCGCCGCGATCACCGGCTGGGTCGCCGAACCGTTCTTCACCTCTCTCGCCGGCTCCGGCTTCGTCGCGGTCCGGACGCCGGAAGGCCACGTCGAGATCATCGACGGCAACAACGCGATGCCCCACAGCGAGCCGGCGGAGCCGAACCAGGGCGTGCGGCGGACGTACCTCGAGTACTCGAACGGCATGTACACGGGGATCGGCGGCGGGTCCGTCGCGGTGCCCGGGGTGCTCGCCGCGGTGAGGGCCGCGTGGGAACGTCACGGGCGGATCGAGTGGCCGGCGCTGTTCCAGGGCGCGATCCGGTTCGCCCGCGACGGCCTCCCGTTCCCGAAGACGTCCGCCTATTACCTCTCCGTGACGTGGAAGGAGATCTGGTCGCAGTTCGAAGGATCGCGCGACCTCTTCGTCGTCGACGGCCGTCCGATGGAGGAGGGCGAGCGGCTGCGCCAGCCCGACCTCGCCGACGCGCTCGAGCGGATTGCCGACGAAGGGCCCGAGGTCTTCTACAGCGGCGACATCGCTGCCGACATCGGCGACGCGATAGCGCGCGACGGGGGCTTCTTGGGGTTGTCGGACCTGAAGGCGTACACGGCCGAGGTCAGGTCGCCCGTCGGCACCGACGCGTGGGGCTGGCGGATCGAGGCGAACCCTCCCCCCGCGGTGGGCGGCGCCGTGCTCGTCCACATGCTGGCCCTGCTCGGCGACGCTGCTCTGGACGACCCGGTGACTCGTGCGAAAGCGCTCGTCGAGGCGCAGAGGGCGGCGATCGGCTATCGCGCCGAGCACTACCAGGACCCCGACGGGATCGCGGCCGCGTTCGACGAGGCGTTGCAGGGGGTGACGACGCGCCGGTCCTCGCCCGAGACGACGCACGCGTCGAGCGCTGACGCCGACGGGTATGCATGCTCGATCACGGAGTCGAACGGGTACGGGGCGGGGCTGTGCGTCGACGGGATCTTGTTGAACAACACGCTCGGCGAGGAGGAGCTGAACCCGTTCGGCGCGCACGGCCTCCCGCCCGGGACGCGCTGTCACTCGAACATGACGCCGACGATCGCCCGCGGGAATGGCTTGACCGTCGCCATCGGATCGCCCGGCGCCGACCGGATCGTCACCGCGATCGCGCAGACGCTCGTCCGGCTCGCGGTCGACGGGGTGTCGCTGCAGGAGGCCGTCGCGGGGCCGCGCATCCACCTCGATCCCCGGCCGGGGGGCGAGCTGCTGTGCTACGAGCCGGGCATCCCCGGCGAGCAGGTCGGCTACAACCCGCTCCCGTACGACGACATCCACATGTACTTCGGGGCGGTCCAGGTGGCTTCGGTGACGGACGGCGGCGAGGTGGACGCGGCATACGACCCGCGCCGCTCCGGCGGGAGCGCGCTCATCTGAGCTTGGTCTCTCGTTTTCTTGCCCCCTTGCCACGAAGGGGGATGGGCATCGCCCGGTTGTTCTCCGTTGGTCCGGGGATCGCGATAAAGGGCGGGAAGTTCAAGGGGCTACGCGCTCCGCCGGCAAATCGTTCCACGCGCCAATGACGGGCCTCGCCGTGGGGCCTACTTCTTCATCGGCGGGTTCGACGTGATCTCGTATCCAGGTGGCGAGGGGAGAGGACGGGCTTCGACTGCTTCTGTGCGGGGACGATCCTGTTGGTAAGCGGGTTCCTGTCCTAGCTGCCGACGATGCTGACGGGGTTCTGGGACTGGCTGAAGTCGAAGCCTCGCCACACCCAGGCCTGGTGCACGAAGGACTTCCACATGGCGACGATGCTGACGGTCGGGCTTCTGGTGATCGTGGACATCTCCATTCGCACGGGCGAGGACACGAGCACGCGACGCTCGGCATCGCCTTGCTCTTGGCGGTGATCACCGGGCTAATGACGTTGGGCGCGACCTGCGGCGGGAGCCTGACGTACGACTACAGCTTCAACGTAGAGGAGCTGGACGGGAGGGCCTGGGAACCGTCGGAGAGGGGCATCTACCCGACAAACAAGCCGATGAAGAGGGGCCATAACCTCCACCAGTATGATTACCGTCTCATTCGTGTTGCAGTTGCGCGCTCTCGAACCAAGAGGAGATCTACGTGCGGGTTGAATCCGTGGTCGTAAGGAAACTCTTCGGTATCTACACACACGAAGTTCCGCTCAACCGCGAAGCACGGATCACCATCATCTATGGGCCGAACGGAGTCGGCAAGACAACCCTGCTTCGCATGATTGATCACCTTTTCGGAAGGTCATTCTCAAGTCTTCTACGCGTTACGTTCGCCGAGTTCGTCGTGAATTTTGCAGATACGACTTCCGTCAGTGTTCGCAAGCTGCCCGACGACGTATCGCGTCATGAAGCTCGGCCTATCAACACAGATCCCGGACCGGCGACGATCATCGTCAATGAGCCCAGCGGCACTCAGGCGTTTGATTGGGGTCCTCCCGAGGTAGACCCACCATTCCCTTTTGGTGTCATTGAGAGAGAACTACCCCTTAGGCGCATTGGCCCGTCAGCCTGGCGAGATAGACGCGGGCGGAGATTGTCTCTACAAGACGTCGTCGAACAATACGCCGATGACTTTCCCCCGCTCCTTGATCTAAAGGGAAGTCCCGAGCCAGCTGTAGCAGAGTTGTTAGATCGTCTAACCGTTCATTTCATCGAGACGCAACGGCTCCTTCGAGTGATCCACGATCCCGAAACCTACGGAAGACCACAGGACGGCGTGGCTTCAGCTGTTGTGCAGCACGCAAAAGAACTGGCTGGGCAGATACAGCGCGATCTGGCTCGTTCGGCGCAACTCTCACAGCAACTCGACCGAACGTTTCCCAACAGGCTCCTGACGCCGTCGAACAGGCCGCCGCCTCCGCCCGAGGCGATCCGCGAACGTTTCGCACTCCACAACGATCGGCGGAATCGCCTAATGGAGGCAGCTTTGCTAGATATGGGAGAGGAGGTTCCGCTTCCTGAACGCGAGCTTGACGACCCCGAACGCCGAATACTGTGGACGTATCTAGAAGATGTCGAGCAGAAGCTCAGCGTCTTTGATCGTCTCCTAAGTCGCATTGAGCTCTTTAAAGAGATAATCAATTCAAGGTTCGTCAACAAAAGGATACTCGTCGACAACCAGGGCGGGTTTCGATTCGAGACGGACCAGGGACTGCTGCTCTCGCCGGACGACCTTTCGTCTGGCGAGCAGCACGAGCTGGTGCTGACATATCACCTGCTTTTTAGGGCAAAAGAGGGGTCGTTAGTCCTCATTGATGAACCTGAAATCTCATTACACGTTACTTGGCAACAGAAATTTCTGGAGGATGTTGAGCGCATCGCCCGAGTGGCCGACCTTGACTTCATTCTTGCCACTCATTCTCCACAGGTAATTCATGACCGCTGGGACTTAGCCGTCGCGCTGAAGGCTCGAGGATGATCGATTCACTAACCAAGGATGATCTGTTCTCGACGTTGCTGATCATGCGGGGTGCCGATCCAGAAATCGCTCTTCTAGTCGTCGAGGGACCAAGCGATTCGCGGCTACTCAAAAGCTTTACTGATCCTTTGGCGTGCCAGCTGGTGCCCGGCTACGGGAAGGAGTCAGTACTCAACGCGATGATACTGTGCAACAACAATGGCTTGGTGGGCGTCCTAGGAATAGTCGACGCTGACTTCGATTGGCTGCTTGGCTCCGCTTCGGATGATGACAACATCATCTACACCGATTTCCACGATTGGGAGATGATCATCGTCCACTCCGGAAGCCTCGAAAAATTCGTAAACAACTGGCTCTCACGCGAGAAGGTCGCGAGATTCGTCGGGTCAGGCGGCATCGCTGAACTTCGCCAAAAACTTGTCGAAGCCGCTCGCCCGTTGGGAGCCTTGCGCTTGTATGCCCAGCTCGCGGACTTGCCGCTGGACTTCAATCTGAGACTGGAACGAGTGGTCAATCCTGAAACGTTGGAGATCGACGTTGAGCGTCTCGTGGAAACAGTCCTCCAGCGAAGCGGCATCTCATTGTCCTGCAAGAGTGATGTCTTGGTAGGAATCGGCTCGGTGCTATCCGAAGACCAGGACCCAAAGCAACTTTGTTGTGGTCACGACGTCCTGTTCCTCGTTTGGACCGGTTTGAAGCGCGCCCTCGCGTCACGCGCTGGTGCAGAGCTACCGACTCCAGATCATGTGGAGCGCACCTTCCGGACCGGGTACGACCTCTCGGACCTCCTGGAAACCAACGTCTTTGCACGAATCATCGAGTGGGAGGAGAGAAATCCTCCGTTCGTCATCCTCAAACGTGCTGCCTGAATACCGCGACCCCAGGAGCGAATTTGTTGTCCCCAGGTGCACGAAAAGCGCTTGTTGCTGGGTTGGCGCCGGGTCGTTGATTCACCATCGGAGGTTCCCTCGTACGCACCCCTCGATGTGATGCACTCAGGTCACTCACCAAACACTGGAAGGACTCGAGACTCAGAGTGCGACGCCGACCGCGTCGGCTGCGCGCCCGGTCCTCTTCCGAATGATCTTGACGCCGGAAGCCCCCCGCCATTTGCCGGCCGGGGGCTTCTCTGGGTCCTCATCGCGCTCGTTGTCGCCGCTACCGCATGTACCGGTGGCACCGAGACCGCGGCCCCCTCTCCCCCGCCGGCCGCCGTCGACCCGCTGCGTGAGATCGCCCGCGAGCAAGGCACGGTCCACGTGATCGTCGACCTCGCGGTCGAGCAGGAGGCCGACGGGACGTGGGACGAGCGCGTGATCGTCATGGCTCAGAAGAACCTCCTCGTCGAGCTCGGCCGCGGCGCTACCGTCACCGCGCGCTACGAGACGACGCCCCGGCTCGCGCTGGAGGTCGACCAACGCGCCCTCAGGAGATTGCGGGCGTCACCGCTGGTGCTCGGCATCCACCTCGACGAGAACGAACGCTAGGGCTGGAAGACGTCCCGGCACGGCTGGTTGCGCAGCGAGCAGCCCGGGTAGCCCGTCGGCGCCGTGGCCCCCTCGAGCAGCGGCAACGCCACCGACGACCCCTCGACGTGGATCGTGTTCGTCGCCGGGACCGGGAGCAGCGCGAAGCCCCACAGGTCCGGCTTCACGTGCGGCGCCTCGACGTAGAGCCTGATCTTCGAGCCCGCCCGGAACGCGTGCGCGAACGGGAAGATCTCGATCGAGAGCTTGACTGGGTCTCCGGGGACGAGCGGCTGCGCGTCGGTCGCAACGTGTGTCTGGTACGGCCGCGTCGGCGTCGTCAGGCCCGCGTCCTCCTTGCGGTGGCTGGCGCGCAGCCACCCCTGCTGCACGAACACCTCTTTCCCGTCCGGCCGCACCTCGCTCAACGTGACCTGGAAGTCGGTGTCGGGAGCGGTCGATGCCACGAGCAGGTCGACGGACGCGGAGCCCGCCATGAGCTTGTCGGACTCGAGCGTGTCGCTCTCGAACAGCGCGAACGTCCCTTCGGGCGGCGTCTCGCTCCACGAGGGTGTGAGCTGGTCGGGCGCGTCGTCGGTCAGCTCGTGGCCCCCGCGCGCCTGCGTGCCCGTCCCCGGCGAGTACTCGTACTGGACCGTGCCGCCGTCGGGGTCGGGCGAGGGCGACATGGTCCCCTCGGAGCCGAGATGGAGGCGCCACGCGGTCTGGCTCGCCGGCGGCCACTGCGAATAGGTCTCGGTCCACGCGGGGTTGCGCCCGCCGCCGGCGCCGGTCTCCCAGTTGATGCGCAGCGGGTCGCTATCCTCGTAGCGCGCCAGCGCCTCCTCGAACGTCTCGGGCCGCGCGACATACGTCCCCTTGTCCTTCTCGACGTCCTTCGCCCAGTGCTTGGGATCGTCGTGGTGAGGGACGAACTCGGTGACGGTGCCACCCTGGTAGCTCGGCGGGATCTCGCGCGCGAGGTAGAAGCTCAGGAAGTCGTCGACGTACGGGAGGACGTGGCGCCCGTAGTACTCGCCGTGGTCGCCGTTGGTGAACAGCGCCCGCCACTCGAGGCCCGGCCGCAGACGCTCGATCAGGTTCGTCGCGCGGCTCCCGACCTGCTCGTCCTGCCACGCCTCGACGAGCATCGCCGGCACGGCGACGTTGTGCGCCCAGTACCAGGGCGAACGCTCGTAGAAGAGGTCGCCGTCGAAGTGGTTGTGGAGCGCCTTGACGAACGGGTTCTGCGGCGGGTTCGTCACGTGCTGCGCCGTGTTCGCCGTGCACTTCGGATCGAGCTCGCGCCGGTCTATCTGGTTCTCGATCGGCGCCTGGAACGGCTCGTAGATCCGACCGGCCGACCAGCCGGCGGCGAACGTGACGTTCATGATGCCGCCGGGGTACGGGACGTCGCGGTAGAGGTCGCCGAAGACGTGGCCCGGCACGATCGCGACGAGGCCGTCGGGCGTGTCGACGGCGCCCCCGCGCTCGAGCGGCTGTCCCGCGACGAACAGCTGGGTGATCCCCGGGTACGACTTCCCGACCATCGCGAGGCGGCCGTTCGACCAGGGCTGCTTCGTCAGGAGCTCGATCGCCTCGCGTCCGTCCTCGGCCTGGCGCGGCTCGAAGTAGTCGAAGTCGCCGCCCGAGCAGCCGGTGCCGCGGATGTTCAGCCCGATCACCGCGTAGCCCTCGCACGTGAAGTGGTCGTCGAGGCCGTCCCACACGTGGAGGCCGGGCTGGTAGCCGGAGTAGTCCATCACCGCCGGATAGGGGCCGGGGCCCGCGATCTCGTCCTTCGGCAGGAAGACCTGGTAGTGGAGCTCCGTAGCGTCCAGCGTCCCCTCTGCGACGGGGAGGTAGCCGGTGATGCGCTCCTTAGCGCAGCCGGGGAGGTTGTCGTGCGTCGCCGCCGCGGGGCCCGCGAGGTGTACCGGCAGCAGCGTGGCCGCCAGCGCGAGGACTACAAGGGCTCGGACGAAGCGCGACAAAGGACCTCCAGGCGCCGAAGCGGACGGTCGGGCGGGACGGTTCGAGCCAAGATTCGCCCGCACGGGCAGCGGTTCCTGCCGCATCGCGGCAGCGCCGGCGGTCGCCCCCTTCCTACTCCCCCGGAGGGAGGAGAATGGTTAGGCGGGGGGAAATAGGGATAAAACCCTCAGCAATCCGACCTCGATCTCGATCAGGGAGGCACCGTGACCCGCTCGCCTCTGCGGCTCGTCCTCGCCGCGGCCGCCACGATCCTCGCGCTCGTCGCCTCGTCCGGTCTCGCCTTCGGCCACGCCGAGCGTGACGCGTTCTTCCCCGACGGTACCGGCAAGGTGCCGAAGTACCGGCCGCTGATCGCCGAGCCGAACCTCGTCGTCTGCACGCCTCGAAGCCACCGCAGGATCATGAGGATCGAAGACCCGGAGCTGCGGTCGGACAACCTGGAGCTCGAGAGACGCTGCAAGTTCCGGAACCTCCAGGACGCGGTGAACGCGGTGTACAAGCGGGGCACCACGATCTACATGCTCCCGGGCGTGTACCGCGAGGCGCCGTACCGGAAGCAGCCGAGATGCGCGAAGAAGCTCGCCCAAGCCGGCGGCGAACAAGGGGCGCCGGTTCTCTCCTACGAGCAGCAGCTGTGGTGCCCGCACGCGCAGAACCTCGTCGGCATCTTCGGCGACAAGGATCCGACCGACCAGAAGCGCAAGTGCAACTCGACCCTGTGCAACCTGCAGATCGAGGGAACGGGGCAGAAGCCGGGCGACGTGCGGATCACCGGGGGCTTCACCAAGGACGGGCAGTGGATGAAGCTCAACGGCATCAGGGGTGACCGCGCCGACGGCCTCTACCTCCGGAACTTCACGATCGAGCTGTTCGAGTTCAACGCGGTCTATATCCTCGAGACCGACGGCTTCGTCATCGACAGGGTCGTCTCGCGCTACAACGACGAGTACGGCTTCCTCACGTTCGCCGTCGACCACGGCGTCTACAAGAACTGCAACGGCTACAACAACGGCGACTCGCTGATCTACCCCGGCTCCGCGTCCGACGTGAACACCGACAACGCGGACTACACCCAGAGGAAGCGGTGGGCGATCGAGATCTACAACTGCAAGAGCCACCACAACGCGCTCGGATACTCCGGGACCGCCGGGAACTCGGTCTACGCGCACGACAACGAGTTCTTCGCCAACCAGGCCGGCGTCGTCACCGACTCGATCTTCGCCGGCCACCCCGGCCTGCCGCAGGACCACTCGTGGTTCCGGGACAACCTCATCTACTCGAACAACACGAACTACACCGAGGAGTTCGTGCACTCGGGCGTATGCGACAAGCCGCCGGCAGAGCGCGGCTACAAGCCGCCGAAGGGCAAGCCCGTGTGGTCGGGGACCGTGTGTCCCGTCGTTCCCGCGCCCGTTGGGGCGGGCATGGTGATCGCCGGCGGCAACTGGAACCTCCTGCAGGACAACACCGTGTGGGACAACTGGCGCGCCGGGTTCATGCTCTTCAGCGTCCCGGCTCCGATCCGCGAGGAGACCGACCCGAGCAAGGCGTGGGACACCTCGCACTTCAACAAGTACGCGGGCAACACGATGAGCCTCAACCCCCGCGGGCTCGTCGACCTCAACGGCCTGGACTTCTGGTGGGACGACCAGGGCGAGGGGAACTGTTGGGAGCGCAACATCGGGCCGGACGACGCGGTGACGTCGAACACGATGTACCCGCTGGGACTGCCGGCATGTGCCGACGGGGGCTCGCTCCCGGTCCCTAACAACCCGTACAAGAGCAGCCAGCTCGCAGCCTGCGCGACCTACGACCGCAACGACGAGCAGTTCCGCGACCCGCCGGGTTGCGACTTCTTCGACACGCCGGAGGAGCCCGAGGACTAAGCGACGGAAGGTCGAAACTCGACCGAGTGGTTCCGCCCGCGTGGGGCGGGCATCATCAAGACGTGGACAGCTTGAAGGGCCAGCTGTTGATCGCGGGCGCGGGCATCTTCGGCGCCGCCTTCCGGCAGGCCGTCGTCCTCGTCGCCGAGCACGACGAGTCCAGCGCGCTCGGGTTCGTGCTCAACCGGCCGTCGGACCTCCTCGCCGCCGAGGCCGCGGCCGAGCTCGGAGGGCTTCCTCTGGCCGATCCCCGCATCTACTTCGGCGGCCCGGTCCAGCCGGGCGTCGTGGCGATCATCGGCGAGTTCGACCACGCCGGCTTCGCCGGGAGCCTGATCTTCGGCAACGTCGGGATGCTCGGCGCGGGCCCCGACGGGATCGCATCGGAGGGCACCAGGAGGACCAAGGTCTTCTCCGGGTACGCGGGATGGGGGCCGGGGCAGCTCGAGGGCGAGCTCGACGAGGGGGGTTGGGTCATCGAGGACGCGCGCGCGGACGACGTCTTCACGCCGGAGCCTGACAACCTGTGGCGCGACGTGCTGCGGCGCAAGGGCGGGGAGTTCGTCATGCTCTCGACGATGAGCCCCGATCCCACGGCTAACTGAGCAACAGCCGGAGGGCGAAGCCCGCGACCACGAGGGCGCCGATCGTGCCGAAGATCGCCCGCGCGTTCTCGGGGAGCCGCTTGTGCACGAACGCGCCGAGGCCCGCGAGCGACAGCTGCCACGACCCCGACGCGAGGAACGCTCCGGCGACGAACGACGCCTTGTCGGCCGCGCTCGCGTCGCCCCGGTCCAGCCCGAGGATCAGCGCGACGAAGTACGTGATCGTCGCGGGGTTGAGGATCGTCAGCCCGAGGAATCTCAGGTAGGTCGCGACGAGGCCGCTCGCGGCGACCTTCGGGACGGCCGCGGGATCCCGCCGGCGAAGAGCCCCGCGCAACAGGTAGACCGCGACCCCGACGAGGACGAGCGCCGAGACGATCCGCAGCGCGTCCTGGTACGGCTCGACGGCGCCGGCGACGGCGGCGCCCAGGAGAACCGCGACGAGCGCGTAGACGAGGTCGGCCGTCGCGACGCCCGTTCCGGCCGCGGCCGCGGGTGCGAAGCCGCGCCGCATGGCGAGGTCGACCAGCAGGACGGCGATCGCGCCGACGGGGATCGCGATCCCGTAACCGGCGAGAGCACCCTCCCAGAACGCATCCACGGGAGGAGAGGGTAGTGGCGGAAGATCAGGCCCGGCGCGTCCTCGAGCGCGCGGACGCGCAGACGTTTGCCGCGTCCGGCGCCACCTCGGGAGCGCGAGCGACGTAACGTCCGGCGCGGTCGTCGAGCCGCACCTTGAACCGTCCGTCGTCACGCGTGGTGAGCTTCGCCACGACCTTTCCGTTGCGGAAGATCTTCACGACGACGCCGGCCTTACAGCCGTCGAAACCGTCCGGTGCCCTGACCCTGCCGCGGGCGACGAGCCCCCGCTCGAGCCTCAGCTTGACGATCCTGTCGTGGGTGACGGGATCGGGCCGCTCGGGACCCTGCTCCGGATCGGGACCGGGCTCGGGCGACGGGGTCGCCTCGGGGATCTCCGTCGGCTCCGGCGAGGGAGTGGGCGAGGGCGTCGGCGTTGGTGTCGGCGAAGGAGTCGGGGTGGGCGACGAAGTAGGCGTAGGAGTCGGGCTCGCCAACGGAGTCGGGCTCGCCGACGGAGTAGGAGTCGGCGGCGGCGTCGGAGTCGGAGTCGCGATTGGGCTCGCGGACGCGGCCGGCGTAGGGCTCGGTGTCGGCTGCGGCGTCGAC
>JALZFC010000014.1 GCA_030861725.1 Actinomycetota bacterium
GGCGGCGAGAGCCGCCAGACGGCCCGGGGCGTCGGAGGCCGAGCGGGCGTGCAACGTGATCATCGACCCGGAGTGTCCCGTCGCCATCGCGGCGAGCGCGGCGGCTGCCTCGGCCCCCCGCGCCTCGCCGACGACGATCCGGTCGGGCCGCATGCGCAGCGACGCGCGCACCAGCGCGTCGAGGTCGACCTCTCCGGTGCCCTCGACGTTGGGGGGCCGCGTGACGAGCGACACGACGTGGGAACCGAACGGGCCCAGCTCCGGCGTCTCCTCGATCGTGACGACGCGTTCGCCCGGGTCGACGAGCGCCACGAGCGCGTTCAGCAACGTCGTCTTGCCCGAGCCGGTCGCGCCGCTGATCGCGATGCCTGTCCGGGCTGCCACGCACGCGGCGAGACGACGGGCGTTCGCGGGCTCGACCATCCGCCGCTCGACGAGGTCGTCCAGCGTGAGCCTGACCGCCGGGAACCTCCGGATCGACACGAGGGGGCCGCGCGGCGCGATCGGCGGCAGCACGACGTGGACGCGCGACCCGTCCGCGAGGCGCGCGTCCGCGATCGGACGAGCCGGATCTACGCCTGCCCCCGCCCGCGCGAGCAACCTGTCGACGAAGCTCCGCAACGACTCTTCGCTCGGCCACGCGACCGCCGTTCCATGCAGCTCGCCGTCCTCTTCGATCCAGACCTCGTGCGGTCCGTTCACGAGCACGTCGGTAACGCCGGGCCGCGCCATGAGCTCGGTCAGAGGGCCGTAGCCGTCGATGTGGTCGGCGACCTCGGTCACCGCGTCGGCCGCGCCCGCAGCGGAACGTTCGTCGGGGGTGAGCAGATCCCTCACCGCCAACCGGCGCCGCGCCGGGTCGAGGTCGGCGAGCCAGTCGTTGTCGAGAACTCGCTCGAAGAGCGCTTCTCTCAGCACGTGTCCACCGCGCGTGCGAGCCGCGCGACCGCGCGCGTCCACCGGTGCCACCGCCCCTCGAGCAGCCGCGCCTCGTCCTCCGCGTCGCGCAATGCGGGGCAGCACGGCAGCTCGAGCGCGAGCGGTCGCCCGATTCTGGCTTCCAGCCCGCGCCGCATGATCTGTCCACCGGGACCGGTTCGATTCGTCACGACCGCCCAGCGCGTCTCCGCGTGTGCCGCGAGCACCCCGCGCGCCGCCTCGGCGCCGGGCCTCGTCGGCGGCGTCACGAGCACCGCGACGTCTGCGTCCTCCACGGCACGCTCGACGTCGCGGCAGGTGCCGGCGTCGAGGACGAGCCGGTCGAACGACGCACGCGCGCCCGCGAACGGGAAGTGCGCCGGTGCACACGGCGACGGAGCACACAGGATCCGGAACCCTCCCGCGACCGGGAGCGCGGCCCCCGCGAGGTCGTCGTCGTGCGGCAACCACGTGCGCGCGTCGTCCGGCATCCCCAGCCGCCTGCCGGCACCGCCCGCGAGGTCGGCGACGCACGTCCCGCGGCCCCAGACCGCCGCGAGGTGGAGCGCGAGCGTCGTCGTCCCCACGCCTCCGGCCGCGCCGGCGACGAGGACGGTCCGCGACCGCGGCTCCCGCGGGCGCAGCCGAGCTTCGACCTCCTCAACGGCGTCGCCCGGACGCGCGGGGTCGAACGTCACCACGTGACGCGCCGCGCCCTCATCGTCCGAGACGACGACGTCCGCCTCCCCCGAGGGCTCGTCGAGCAACCTGACCGACCACTCCGCGGGGGCGCGCGTGAACGCGCGCGACGCCTCGGCACGGACGGCGGGGTCGATGCTGACGATCTCGATCACGGCACCCACGAGGGCAAGGTTCATCCTGCCGTCGCGCCTGCGCTGTGGCGCGAGTCACCGAGGGCGTACACAATCAGGCGTGATGGAAGCCGCCTTCTTCGACCTCGACAAGACGATCATCGCCAAATCGAGCCCGCTCGCGCTCGGGCGGTCCTTCTTCCGCGAGGGCCTGATCGGAAGGTCGTTCCTCTTGAAGTCGCTCTACGCGCAGCTCGTGTTCGCGTTGATGGGCGCGGACGATTCGAAGATGGAGCGGATGCGGGTCGAGGCCGCGAAGCTGACGGCGGGATGGGAGCCGGAGAAGGTCCGGCAGGTCGTGACCGAGGTGCTGGAGGAGGTCATCTCGCCGCTGATCTACGCCGAGGCGCTCGAGCTCATGCACGACCACCGTTCGGCCGGACGGCTGGTCTGCATCGTGTCCAGCTCGCCCGAGGAGATCGTCGAGCCACTCGCGCGGATGCTGCGCGTGAACCGCTACATCGCGACCCGCCCGACGATCGTCGACGGCAAGTACACCGGGGAGCTCGAGTTCTACGCGTACGGGCCCCACAAGGCCGAGGCGATCGAAGCGATGGCAGCCGAGCTGGGGATCGACCTCGCCGCCTCGTTCGCCTACTCAGATTCGGTCACGGACGTGCCGATGTTGGAGGTGGTGGGCAATCCCGTCGTAGTGAACCCCGACAAGGGTCTGCGCCGGATCGCCCTCGACAGGGGCTGGAAGATCGAGACGTTCCGCAACCCCGTCCCGCTGCGCAGCAGGCTCCCGCAACTGCGACCGCCGGAGGTCACGGTCGCGAACGGACTCGCTGCGGCAGCCGGCGTCGCGGGGATCGCGGCGATGGCGTGGTGGCTCACCAAGAGGTCGGGCTCCCGGGCGGAGGCTGGATGATGTCGTGCTGAGAACCGGAAGGATCGCCGCGACCGCGGCGCTGGCGGTCTGCCTGTCCGCGGGGCTCCTCGCGCAGACCGGCAGCCTCGCCGCGCCGACCGAGGCCGAGCTCGACGCGGCCCGGGAGCGGCTGATGGAGCTCGAGGCGGAGTTCGAGATCGTCGTCGAGGACTACAACCGCGTGCACGAGGGCCTGACCGAGGTCCAGGCGCGCATCGGGACGACGGAGCTAGAGGTCCGCACGATCGAGCGGCGCATGGGCACCCGCCGCGACGCGGCCGTCGACGTGGCGCGGGAGCTGTACATGGGCGGGTCTACCGACGCGCTCGAGGCGGTGCTCTCGGCGGCGGACTTCAACGAGGTCCAGTCGCGGCTCGAGTACCTGCAGACGACGCAGGTCGCCCAGTCGAAGCTGTTCGAGGGCCTCGCCGCCGACCGCTCGGTGCTCGAGGGCAAGCTCGAGGAGCTCGAAGAGGACCGGGCCGCGGCGCTCGCCGCCGAGGAGAGGTTGAGCGCGCTGCGTTCGGACATCGAGGCGAAGCTCGCGGACCAGCAGGACGAGATCGCCGAGCTGAACGCGGCGATCGAGCGAGCCGAACGGCTGGCCGCGGCGCGCGCCGCCGAGTCCCGGGCCGAAGCGGCGACGCCCCCGCCGCCCGCAGCGCCGCCTGTAGCACCTGCGCCGGCTCCGAACGCCGGAGCGCAGGCAGCCGTCGACGCGGCGCTCTCGCAGCTCGGCAAGCCGTACCAGTGGGCCGCCGCCGGGCCGGACTCCTACGACTGCTCGGGGCTGACGATGTGGGCGTGGGCCCGGGCGGGCGTGGCGCTTCCGCACAACTCGGGGATGCAGTACGCGGCGACGCCGCGGGTCGACCGCTCCGACTGGCAGCCGGGCGACCTGCTGTTCTTCGGCAGCCCGATCCACCACGTCGGCATGTACATCGGCAACGGCCAGATGGTCGAGGCGCCCTACACGGGCTCGCAGGTCCGGGTCGGATCCGCGAGCCGCTCCGACTACGTCGGCGCCGGGCGCCCGGGGGCCTGAGCCGGCCTTACGCGGCTAGTCGTCCTTCCCGTCCGAGTCGAGCTTGTCGATGCCCTTCTCCAGGTCGTCGCCGACCTCCTGGGCATCCCGACGATCCTCCTTGTCGCACGCGGTTCCGGTGGTGCCGACGAACAGGCCCGCGGCGAGGAGCAGGGGCAGGGCTCTGCGGCGCATGGTTCCTCCTTTCACCGGGCTATCCAGGAGGCATACCCCCTTTGAACCACCCAAAGCATCCGTTTGGCTACGTTACGCGTTCGACGGAGCCAGTCCAGGAGACCAGCCCGCCGGTGTCGAATCTCTCGCCATGGACTTCGCTCGCAAGACCGCCGGCGCTCTCCTCGCGGCAGGACTCGTCACGGCCGGCCTGGCCGCGCCTGCGGCGGGTCACGGGTGTCACGTCCCCGACGCACGCGTCGCCTCGGCCGCCGCGAAGGCCTGCGGCTTCTCCAAGATCGGCGCGCTCGAGGTCTCGGAATCTGCAGGGCTCGGCCGCGTCGAGGTGCACGGGAAGCTCGCGGCGGTCCTGCAGCGTGACGAGGGCATCGTCTCGCTCGTCGACGTGAGCAAGCCGGCCAAGCCCAGGGTCCTCGGCCGCTACGACGGGGGCATCGAAGGCCAGCGGGCGGGCAAGTCCCTCGACGGCGACCTCGCCTTCTCGGCCGACGGCCGGTGGCTGCTCTACGCGCGGCAGTCGACGCAGATGTCCGCCGACGGGCTGCACGTCGTCGACGTCTCCGACCCCGCGGCCCCCGCGCTGAGGAACTTCCAGCAGCAGGGCGGGAGCTACCGCGTCGCCCTCCACGAGACGGAGTCGGCGACCTACGTGATCACGCTGGACGCGATCGAGGGCCTGGTGGTCAACCGCTTCGACACGACCACGGGAGCACTCGTCCCGCTGTTCAGCGACCCGCTACCCGCGCTCCGGCGCGTCGGCGGACCGGCCTCCGCGGGACTCTTCGTCGACCCGAAGGACCCGCAGCTGGGCGTCCCCGTCCTGTACGCCACGAGCGGCACGACGGGGCTGCAGGTCTACGACCTCTCCGCCCCGGAGTCGCCGGAGCTGCTCGGGTCGTGGGGCGAGGAGGGCCTGGCGGAGGTCGAGGTCGTGCGCACGAAGAAGACCCGGACGATCTACGTCGCGACCGAATACTGGTTCGACGCGAACACCCCTCCCGCGGTCGTCGTGCTCGACGCCCGCGATATCGGCTCGATCGAGGAGAAGAGCAGGATCAGCCTCGGGCTGCCCGCGACCGACGAGTTCCGGGTGCAGGGGATGACGATCTCGCAGAGCCGGCTGTACGTCGCGTACTCGCAGGCCGGCTTGATCGCGTACACCCTCGACGGACACGACGCCGGATACTTCACCGACCTCGGCACGCGCAACGACGCGGCGAAGGTGACGGGCGAGCCGTATGCATTCGACGTCGAGGCGTCGAAGGGACTCCTCTACGTCACGGACGGGGCGACCGGCACGTTGACCGTCGTCCGCGCCTCACGGCACTAGCCGCTCGAGGAAGCCCCCGCGAGCGCAGCCTCGGCAGGCGCGTCCGCCTCGTCCGCTTCGGGCCGCGCGGGCGCGGATTCCTTGCTCACGATGAACGCGACGGACGAGACGATGACCGCAGCGCCGATCAGGATCGTCGTCGTGATCGACTCCGACAGGATGAGCCAGCCGAGGAAGATCGCGATGACCGGGTTCACGTACGCGTAGGTCGCCACCTTCGAGATCGGTGCGTTCTGCAGCAGCCAGACGTATGCGGTGAAGGCGAAGAGCGATCCGACGGTCACGAGGTAGACGAGCGCTCCGATCGACGCGCCGGAGAACTCCGAGACGTCGAGACCCGACACCTCGCCCGTGGCCGCCCCCGCGACCAGCAGCACGAGGCCCCCGAGGACCATCTGCGCCGCCGTCGAGACGAACGGGTTGCGCGGAAGGGGGAGCCGGCTCGAGAAGAACGAGCCCGCCGCCCACGAGGCCGCAGCGACGACGAGCGTCAGCACGCCGGCGAACCCCGCGCCGTCCGAGTCGCCGCCGGGGAGCACGAGCATCGCGACGCCGGCAAAGCCGATCCCGACGCCGGCTAGCGTGCCGCGGGAGACCTTCTCGCCGGTGAGCGTCCTCAGCAGGACCACCCAGAGCGGGACCGAGGCGATGATCAGCGCGGCCAGGCTCGACGAGACCTCCTGCTCGGCGACCGAGACGAGCCCGTTGCCGCCGAGCAGCAACGCGGCGCCGACGGCGGCCGACGCGGCGGCCTCCCGCGCCGTGAGCCGGATCGCGGAGAGGCCTTTCCGCACGGCGAGGAACGCGAACACGATGACGCCGGCGAGGAGGAACCTGGAGCCTGCGCTCAGGAACGGGGGCAGTGTCTCGACGGTCACCCTGATCGCGAGGTACGTCGAGCCCCAGACGATGTAGACGACCCACAGCGCCGCCCAGACCATCCACGAAGGCGCGGTGGCGGTGGCGGTCTTCGTTTGCACGTCCATGGCCGGGGCAACCGGGCGTCTCCGCGGGGTATTCCGGCTCGCGCGCAAGTTCGAAGAATCGCAAGCGCAGGCGCCGTGAGCGGCAGGGGAACTCGCGTCGAGCTTACGTTTCCGAAGGGCGCGCCGGTACGCTCGGCGGATGCCCGTCCGTGTCCGCAGCGCCTACTCCGAGGCCGTCGCGTGGGTCAGGTCGAGGATGCCCCGAGGGCGCGAGCGCGCGACGATCGCGACGCGCGCGTTCACCGCCTGCCTCGGCGGGAGCTTCCTGCTTCTCTGCGTCATCGGCCTGCTGTCTCCCGCGCGGTTCGGCGCGCAGGGGAGCCGCGCTTTCGGAAGCGGCTGGCCCGACCTGATCCTTGTGACGGGCGCGGGGGCCTGCGCGGCCTGGGTCGTGGCAAGGCGGCGTTCGCTCGCATGGGTCGTCGCGCGGGCGCGCGAGCCGTGGCACCGCGCGCTGGAAGAGGATCCCGCCTTCCCCGGAGCGTCCGGCGCCCTCGCCGCGTGTCGCGGCCCCCTCAGGGCGCGCTTCGCCGCCGGCTGGATCTGGGCGCCCGCGGGCGCGGCGGTCGTGGCGGGGGCGTCGTCGCTGGCCGCGGCCTACTTCGTCGTCGACGCGGTCCTGGCCCGGTTCGAGGTCGGATGGCAGCAGCCGGTCTTCGGCGCCCTCTACCTCGCGGTCGCCTGGGTCGTGCTGCGGGCCGCGGCGGGGCGGCTGGCGGTGTGGCCGCTGGCGGTCTCGGCGCACCGCGCGGCCACCGTCGGCTACTGACCGTCGAGCGCGGCTGCGACCGCCTCCCACAGCAGCGGCGCGTCGCCCGCCATCACGTCCCCCGCAGGCAGTCCCGTGGCGGCGGCCACCTCGTCCACCGCCGCCCGCGCCCCGGCGGCCGCGAGGCCGCGGCAGTTGACGGCGACGCACGCGACCTTGCACGGGCGTACGACCGACGCGATGCGTTCGTACGTCTCGACCATCTCGCGCAGCGAGGGCAAGACGGTCCCGGGCGGCTCCTCGATCGCCGTCCGCCCGGCCTGGTGGACGAGGACCAGGACCTCGGGCATCGAGCCGTGGAGGAGGCCGAGCGTCACGCCCGAGTAAGCGGGGTGCCACAGCCCGCCCTGGCCCTCGACGAGCAGGACCTCTGCCGCCGGGTCCGCGTCGACCACCAGCTGCTCGGCCGCGCCGGAGACGAAGTCGGAGATCACGCGGTCGACCGCGATCCCCTTGCCGGCGATCAGGATGCCGGTCTGCCCCGTCGCGACGAACTCCGCCCTGCGGCCGGCGGCCTCGGCGGCGGCCGCGAGCTCGAGCGACGCGGTCATCTTCCCGACCGCGCAGTCGCTGCCGACGGTGAGGACGATCCTCTGCGGCGCGTCGAGCGCCTTCCCGGAGCACAGCGGTATCCGTTCGGGCGGATCGCGCACGTCCCACAGGCGCGCGCCGTGCTCGCGCGCCACGGCGACGAGCTCGGCGTCGTCGCGCAGGAAGCGGTGGAGCCCGTTGGCGATCTCCATCCCGGCCGCGGCGGCTTCGAGCATCCACGCGCGCCAGTGTTCGGGCATCCAGCCGCCCGGCGTGGCGACACCCAACAGGAGCGAGGTCGCGCCCCGCGCGGCCCCCTCCTCGAACGACCCGACGATCGGTGCGTCCCGGCGCATGTCCGGCATCACCTCGGCCAGCGAACGCCCCGCGTGGTCGCGGTCGAGCACCGCGGCGACGCGGTCGCGGGCGTAGCGCAGGACGCCGTGCGCCGTCTTCGCGTTGCGGGTCTCGAGGTAGCCGTCGGTGAGGACGAGCCAGGAGCGGCTCCCGTCCGTCACCACGGGCGCCTCTCGACGCCGAGACCCGGTCCCGCCGGCAGCAGGAGAGTGCCGCGGTCGTAGCGGACGGCGGGATGGGGGTCCTCCGCGAGCAGCAGCGGGCCGTCGAGGTCGATGAAGTCGCACAGCGGCGCGAGCGCGGCGGCCGCGCTCATCGCGATCCCGGAGTCGAGGTCACACCCGAGCATCACGCCCATCCCGTGGGCGCGAGCCGTCGCGATCCCGCGCCACGTCTCCCTGATGCCGCCCGCCTTCCGCAGCTTCAGGTTGACGCCGTCGACGGCTCCGGCGAGCGCGGCGACGTCGGGCGAGGTGCCGGCGTCCTCGTCGGCGTACACGGGGATCGGCGACGCCTCCGTCACCCGCGCGAGCGCCGCGTGGTTCCCCTTCGGGATCGGCTGCTCGCAGAGCTCGACGTCATAGGGCTCGAGCCGTCGCAGCCGGTCCACCGCGCCGGCTTCGTCCCAGCCCCCGTTCGCGTCGACGCGGATGCGTCCGGGGAAGACCTCGCGGATCGCCGCGACCGCCTCGACGTCGCCGTCGAAGCCGACCTTCGTCTTCACGATCGGGTACGCCGCGAGCGACGCGGCGCGCGCCACCATCGCATCCCGCTCCGCGATCGGCACGGTGACGGACGTCGGCGGGAGCGGCGCGTCCCCGACGCCGAGGAACGACCGCACGGGAACCCCCGCGAGCTGCGCCGCGAGGTCGTGGAGGGCGACGTCCAGGACGCAGCGAGCGGACCCCGGTGGGAGCAGCTCCGAGACGCCTTCCAGGTCGAAGGGCCCGTGGAGCTGCGACAGGTCGAGGGAGTGGAGCTGCTGCAGGGTCGTCTCGGGCGTCTCGCCCCAGTGGGCGTCGGGGGAGCACTCCCCGAACCCCTCCGTGTCGCCGTACCGGACCACCGCGAACACGCTGGTCGCGACGTCCCACGTCTCCCGCGCGATCGTGAACCGCTCCTTCAGCGGCATCTCGACGACCCGCGCCTCCAGCGACCACCTATCGGCCTCCACGAGCCATAATGTCTACATGAACAAGAACGTCTTCAAGACTTACGTGCTCCTCGCCGCGCTCGGCGGCTTCCTGATCGTCGCCGGCCGGATGTTCCTCGGCGCCAACGGACCGCTCATCGGCCTCGGTCTCGGTCTGCTGATCGTCGGCGGGTCCTACTGGTTCAGCGACAAGATGGCGATCCGCGCCGCGCGGGCCCAGGCGGTGACCGAGGACCAGGCTCCGCAGCTCTACCGGATCGTGCGCGAGCTCACGACGCGCGGGAACCTGCCGATGCCTCGCCTCTTCGTGATCCCGAGCGACCAGCCGAACGCGTTCGCGACGGGAAGGAACCCGAAGCACGCCGCCGTCGCGGTGACGGAGGGGATCATGAAGATGCTTCCCGAGGAGGAGCTGCGCGGCGTGATCGCGCACGAGCTCGCCCACGTGCGCAACCGCGACATCCTCATCGGGTCGGTCGCCGCAGCCGTTGCGACCGGGATCACCTACCTCGGATACATCGGCATGTTCGTCGGCGGCGGGAGCGACGACGACGACGGGGGCGGGATCGGGGGGCTCCTCATGTTCTTCCTCGCACCGCTGGCGGCCGGCCTGCTGCAGATGGCGCTGTCCCGTTCGCGCGAGTTCGAAGCCGACCGCATCGCCGCGACGATGATCGGCACCGGCGAGCCGCTGGCGCGTGCGCTCGAGAAGATGGAACTCGCGGCGAAGCAGATCCCGATGAAGGTCAACCCCGCGCAGGCCCAGGCGTACATCGTGAACCCGCTCGCCGGCAGGAAGGTGAACATGGCGTCGCTGTTCTCGACGCACCCGCCGTCGGCCGAGAGGATCGAGCGGCTGCGCGGCTGGAGGCCGGGCTTCTAGATCAGCTTCAGCTGCTCGTTGCGCAACGCCTCGGTCGCGTTGCGCGATCGTCGTACGGAGTCGCTCGTCGCGCGGCGCCTGCGGGAGCGCTTCCGCGGCCCTCCCAACGAGTCGCCGATCTCCGCGACCAGGGCAGCCAGCGCGTTGCGGTCCGCGGCCGCCGCGTACGCCTTGCGGTACATCGCCTCGTGGCGCTCGACGAGCTCCGGGTAGTTCTCGGACAGCCACTCCATGTAGACCTCCCGCACCTTCGGCCGCAGGTGCAACAGGATCGGGCTGACGTAGGTCGCGCCGGCGTCGAACGCCGCGGCCATGACGTCGCGGAGCTGATCCGGACGATCGGAGATCCCCGGCAGGATCGGCGCCATCAGCACGCCGCACGGGATCCCGGCGTCGTTCAGGCGCGCGACGGCTTCGATCCTCTTGCGGGGGTGCGGAGTGCCCGGCTCGCTGCGGCGCCACACCTCGTCGTCGAGGCTCCCGATGGAGAAAGCGGTGGAGACGTCGGTGACGGCCGCGGCCTCCTCGAGCAGCGGCAGGTCCCGCAGGATCAACGTCCCCTTCGTGAGGATCGAGAACGGGTTGCGGTACTCCGTCAGCGTCCCGACGATCTTCGGCATCAGCCGATAGCGGCCCTCGGCGCGCTGGTACGGATCGGTGGCGGTGCCCATCGCGATCGGCTCGCCCTTCCACCGCTTCGCCCTCAGCTCCTTGCGCAGCAGCTCCCCCGCGTTGACCTTGACGACGATCTTGGTCTCGAAGTCGCGGCCGGCGTTGAAGTCCATATAGGTATGGGTCGCGCGGGCAAAGCAGTTGTGGCTGACGACGCCGTTGGCGATGAAGTCGCCGGTGCCGGTGGTGATGTCGTACATGGGCATCTCGACGCCGAGGTCCTCGATCGCGACGACCTTGAGCCGGGCCTGGCTCTTCAGCGCCACCCCCTCGATGCTGCGCTTGCGCGTGATGGCGGGGTCGGTCAGGTGGAAGAAACGGAGCCGTTCTGGAAGCCCTCCGACGAGCCTGACGGCGTGCACCGGCTCGTTGCAGCCCTTCTGGGTTTCGCGCGCATAGGTGAAGCCGAACCGCCGGAACCCGTCGATGACGCGGGCGATGATCTCCTCGTCGCAGTTGAAGATGCGAAAGACGCCATGGCTGCAGCCACCTTCGGCATCGAAGATGCCGGCGAGGAAACCCTTGGTCCACTGATCGTTCGGGGCCGTGGGCCATGCGATCAGCTCCTGGATCCTGTCGAACGAAGACCTTCCTGCAACCGCGATCGCCTCGACCGGTCGGCGAGTGGCAGTCCCAGCCTGGAACGCGTACTGACGGGTTTCGACATCGTGGAGCCGGAGGAAAGCTCGGGACCGTGCGAGTCCTTCGGCATCCGCCAACGCGAGGCGAAACCCGTAGCACTCGTACACCGATCCATTTCGACCTGCCGCCGGATACATCCAGAGGCTGCCATCGCCGCGGATCATCCCGCACAGGTAGCCGCGCTGGTAGTCGTTGTCGAGCGCCGGAGGGGCCGCGAACGCACCGGTGCCGATGAGCTTGTTGTTCGACGTCAGGAAGGGACGCTGCAAAGGACCTTGCTCGGCCCCGATGACGTGTTTCCACCCTCTGTCGCTGAGGAAGCGGTGATCGCCGCTTGCGACGAGCTCCGTCCCGTCTTCCAGCGTCACGCGGTACGTACGCTTGACGGTCTCCCAGTGCGCGAGCACCTCCGTCTTGACGTATCGCCGGTAGTTGCCCTCGCGGCGCGTTCCGTAGACGGCGTCGCCCACGTGCAGCTCGCGGAGCGGCTTCGTCCGTCCGTCCGCCAGCAGGATCGCCGTGTCGCCACAGGCACAGTAGGAGCATGCATGCGAACAGCCCCTGTACGGGTTGATCGTCCAGCTGAACGGCAGGTAGTTTCCCGGGACGTGGTTGATGATCGACTTCGCCTCGACCTCGATGAACTCGATCCCTCGGAAGTGAGGCGTGTCGAACGTCCGCCGCTGGAGCTCGAAGAGCTTCTCCGGAGCCATCCCGGCAGTATAGAACGTATGTTCGATCACCGCTCGGGGAGCGGCTCGGCCGGGGGCCGCAGGTACGGCACCAGCTCCACCCCCACGATCGCCGCCATGATCAGCCCCGCCCCCGCCCATCCCAGCGCATCCAGCGTCTCCCCCGTCAGCAGATAGGCGAACAGCCCCGCGAACGCGGGCTCGCTCGCCAGGATCAGTGCGGTCCGCGCCGGCGAAGCGTGCCGTTGCGCGTACGTCTGCACGAAGAACCCCAGAGCGGTCGCGCCGAGAGACGTCACGACCAGCGCGTTCCACACGACGGCGGTCCGGGGGACGGCGAGGTCCCCGGCGGCTGCCGCGGCGGCGAGGGTGGCGGCACCGCACACCCCGAGCTGCACGGCCAGGAGCGCGCCGGCGTGGTGGCGCTCGACGGCTCGTCCCGTGAACAGGATGTGGAACGCGAACGACGCCGCGCAACCCAGGACGAGGAGGTCGCCGCGCGCGGTGCCGCCGGACCCCCCGCCGGACAGCAGGTAGAGCCCGGCGGTCGACGCTCCCGCCGCGGCCCAGGCCGCCCATCCCGCGCGCTGGCGGAAGAAGATCGCCCCAAACACCGGGGTGAGGACGACGAACAACCCCGTGATGAAACCCGCCTTGGCCGCCGTCGTCAGCTGGAGACCGAGCGTCTGGAAGACGTACCCGGCGGTGAGGAAGACGCCCATCGCGGCCCCCGCGACCCATCCTTCGCGCGACAGAGCACCGAGCTGCCTCCTGAAGACGACCGCGACCAGCGCGCACGCGGGGAGGAACCGGTACGCGAGGAACGTCATAACGGCGAGCCGCTCGACCGCGTCCTGGACCATCACGAACGTGAGACCCCAGAGCGCGGCGATGCCGACGAGCGACAGCTCGGCTACGCGGGACCTGTCGTTCACGGCGCAGACGCTATCCGGTCCGCGAAAACCGACGCTCGGCGTCGGGAACTACAACGCCGAACGCGAGAGAGGCGCCGGAAGACCGGCGCCCCTCGCGAACCGTTCCGTCGCTACGTGGTCTTGGTCTGGTCGACCTCACCGCGCCACGCGCCCGTCGCCTGGCCGCGGCTCTCGATGAAGCTCTTGAACCGTTCCAGATCGCCCTTCACGCGGCTCCGCACGATGCCCAGCGCGTCGCCGGCCTTCTCGATGAGGCCCTCGGGGTCGTACTCCATCTGGAGCATGACCTTCGTCTGGTTGTCGCCGAGCCGGTGGAACGTCACCACGCCGGCCTGGTGGGGACCGTCGATCGTCGTCCACGCGATACGCTCGTCGGGGTTCTGCTCGGTGATCTTGGCGTCGAACTCGCGGACCTGCCCGGCGATCTCGACGGTCCAGTGCAGGCTCGTGTCGTCGAGCTGGCGGATCTCCTTCACGCCCTCCATGAAGTGCGGGAAGTCCTCGAACTGCGTCCACTGGTTGTAGGCGGTCCGGACGGGGACCTGGACCTCGACGCTCTGCTCGATCGAAGACATGCGTTCCTCCTCAACTAGACGTTGGTCCCTCCAGTCCTACCCATGCCCGACCCTTCCGACGCCCGCCCGTGCCTAGCCGGCGGCCGCCCGGCGCAGCGCGGCCCGGACCTCTTCCGCCTCCCCGGGCGGGAGCCAGCGCGAGATCGAGTCCGCGACCGTGTCGGCGTCGACCGGGAGGCCCGCCTCGCGCAGGCTCAGCACCGTCTTGAAGACGAAGCCCCGGTACTCCGCCGGCACCACGAGGTCCCCCACCCGTCCGGTCGCCGCCCATTCCGCTTCGAGCTCGGCGACGTCGGTCGACTCCCACCACGGCGACGGGTCTCCCGCGACGCCGGGCGACCTCAGCGGGACTACGTTCACGGGAGCCGAGCCCTCGCGCCTCCACGCGGGGGCCGAGTGGTAGTCGAGCTCGTACAGCGCTCGTCTGACGCCGAGCGACTGCACCTCCTCGGGCGTCCGCGCGACGAGGACGAGTCGCAGCGTGCGCCCGAGCCCGTCCGGAAGGTTCCCGGCGTTCCTGTAGGCGAGTGCGTCCTCGACCGTCAGCGGCAGCGCGTTCGAAGGCGGCACGTCCCGGCCGCGCCACCGGTCGAGCTCGCGCTCGAGGTCCGCCGTGCTCATCAGGTACCACCCCTCGCGGAGCGGAGGCGGATCTCCCCCCGAAGGCCGAGCCGCTATCGCCGCCTCTGGGCGTCGTCCTTACGGAGTGCCGAGGTCACCAGCCACCAGAAGAAGACCGCTCCGGCAGCCATCGCGACGCCCATCACCATCTGGACCCAGGCAGGGGGCTCGAGCGCGAACGTGAGGATCGCCACGAGGACGACGAGACCGAGCAGCGCAGCAGCCGCGAGGAAAGCGGCCGTGGCCCAGCGCATGATCTCGTCTGGCTCGGGGATGCCCGGCGCCTCGTCCTCGCGCTCGCGGCGCGTCTCGCGCGCGCGGCCGAGGTCCCCCGGCTGTGGGTGGTTCCGTTCCTGGTCCCTGGCCTGCACGAAGGCGAGCTCCCCCTCAAGGCGTACGTACCTATTTCTACCCTCAAGACGGCGTGAGGCTACGGATGGTTGCGGCCGGGGTGGAGATTTTCCTCGCGGCTCGTTCAGACGACTCGCCCCCATATGCCACACGCCCCCCGGAGGATTCCCGGGGGCCTCATGGCGTCGTCGCCCTGCCAGTCTGTTCGAGCTCGCTACAGCTTCTTGTTCGCTATCACGTCGTAACCCGCTTTGACGACACTGGTCGTCCCGTCGGAGTTCTGCACCGTGTAGGTCATGACGATCTGCTCGAACGCGATACGTACCTCGTCCGTCGGCGTCCCGGAGCCTTCCTCCACGCGTGTCTTGAACGAAGTGATGATCACGTTCTTCAGCTCCCACGTGAGGAAGGTGTGGCCGTCCTTCGTGCCCGTCAGCGTCGCCGACGGGATGGGCTTTCCCTTCGCGCAGACGATGAAGAGCTCCGGCGTCGCCTTGCTCGACTTCATGGTGAAGTTGAAATCGTTCACGACCACCTTGCCGGCGCCGAGCCCCGACGACCTGATGTGCGCCGAGTTCGTCTCCCCCCAGGACCAGCTCTGCACGTCGATCTCACCGCGATGGGCCTCGTCGAGACTCTCGCCTTCGATCCCGGGGATCTTGAGGAAGTAGTCCGACTGCGCATTCTGCGCATGGACCTCCTCGACCGGCCCGGCGGCGACCATCCCCACAAGCAGGACGAGGATCGAGAGGATGGCGGCCAGACCTACCCTCCGCATGTTTATAGCCCGAGCCCACATAGGCGCTCCCTTCTGAGCTGAGGACGTTCTGGGCGACGGTTTCATCGTGAGTCCCGAGGTCCACGACCACAAGGGGGAAGGGCTGTACTCATGTGTTGCACCGGCGGGGTCCGGGTTGGGTGAGACTGTGGACGTTTCACCTAGGAGGCGACCGGGGACTGGTGTCCCTCCCGGTCTTCAAAACCGGTGGGGCGGGGAGACCCGCCCGGCGGGTTCGATTCCCGTCCGCCTCCGCTGCGAAATTGGCTTCTGACCTGCGGTTTCGCCACTGGCAGGGTGCGTACGGGCGCGGTGGTTTGGGGCACGAAAACCGGAAAGGTCCGTCTGACCTCACAGGTGTTTCCGGTTTTTGTCTCAGGCCCGCGACCCGACCACACAAGTCTTGCGGGCGAGACGCAGGATATTTGAGAAGCTGTCGCCCGCGGCGCTCGACGGCCACCCCAGGCTCCACAGAGTGGCTCGATTAACGATTGCAACAGTCGCAGCCGCTGTGCCCTTCACCGTCGTTCCAGTCGCCCACTCCGGGCTGGTTGTCGAACAAGTAGAACAGGACAACCGGCACCCAAACTGGCGACAAGAGAATTGCGCACGCCAACACCCCTTCCTTCACGCGGCATCCTCCTCTCTCAGTTTGAGCTGTCCTCAGCCGTCTCTTTTCGTACCCATCGACTGGGCGAGAAACGCCTGGGGCTTCGTTTGAGTTGAGGTCGGGCGCTGTGCGGATCATGCTAGGACCACTAGTCGGCTAAACTTCGTCGCGCTGCCGTTGTTGCGTGGAGAGCAGGAGCCTCCGCAGTTTCGGTCGAACGAATCCCACATAAATAAGAGTCGCGAGACCCGGCATCACAAGCAGGTAGAAGAGCCAGATCGTGCGACGGTACCCCGCGGCCTCCCATACCCACAGAGGGATTCCGCGTCCCTCGAGCCAAAGTGCGACGTTGAACGCTAGGGCAACCACCGCGATAGGCAGTCCAAGCTCCACACGTACCTCTTAGGTCGATCGATCTTCCGTACCTGTCCATTATGGACTCGGGGGGTGGAGCGACGAGAGCCTTGTGGACTAGTTCAACCCCCGGCGCAGACGGGATAACGCGCTGGATCGGCGCCAGCGTCAACCCATTGGGACAGTCATGCATCGTCTTCGCGAGCCTGTGGCGAATCGCCACAGAGGGCAGTACCGCGTCTTGAGCAAGTCGACCGTCACCTGCACCTGGACCTGCAGCGAGCTGACGAGTCGGGCGCGGCGACCATCCAGTTGCATCGCGGCGACGGGGCATCACGACGCATTTTTCACCTGGTCAGAGCAGCTTTTCAGTGTCACGAACGGTCAGGGTTTGTCGCCTGTTTTCGTCTCCGGTGATGACCAAATCGTGACGCTCGCCAACGTGGAGAACGACGGTGCGATCCAGCTGACGCTTCTGTTGGACCGCCGCTGGTCGCCCGCCCCTAGACGCAAACCTGGACGACCTGCGCAACCGCCACGGCTCCGCGGCTATCACCCGGGCGATTCACCTCGAGCGCGACGAACAACTCACGGTCCCCCTGCTACGGATTGACTGAGCTCTAGATATCTCGTCGAACCCCGAGAAACGTCAGGTACAAATGGCGCGTACGTGACGAAGAAGGGGAGCGCCCCTTTTCATCCACCGTGCCTAACCGTCCCACCGCTTGGCAACGCGATCTTCGTTAGGAATCACATCGCCCGATGGCAGATCGTGATGTTGCCGTCGGGAGCGACCGGGTTCAGCTACAAGGGGTGGCGAATCCGCCGAGGACGGCGTCGGGCGAGCACCAGAAGACGCGGAGGTGGAGAGCGCGGTGATCCGAATACCTCACCTCGTCGTCGGCCACGGCTGGGTCGGGGTCGTAGAAACCTTGATCGACCGACGCAGCGTCCACCTGGGCTCGCGCGAAATCCTTCGCGTCGGTAGTGATCGCGGTTCCATCGGATGTTTCGTAGCGAACCCACATGAAGTCGATGCGCTTCTTGACTTGAGGCTGCGTACCTTCATCGCACTTGTCCGCCGCGGCCAAGCCCTCCGGGAACTCGTTTCCGAGCGTCCACTGCTTGCAGATATCCGCAGGCGCGTCTGAATGCTCGACCCACATCACGTCGTGATAGGGAAAGCTCCATGACCCGCTTAGTTGCAAGGAGCAGCTGTCGGTGCTGCCGTGATGGACAGAGAACCTCTTGTACCAACAGGCCTGGTTCTCTTCCCGGCGCCACTGAAGTCGATACGTCGCCTCATCGTCGTCATCGTGTCGCGGGTCGGGATGCTCGTTGAAGTCGCCCGCGACCACGGTTAACGGGCGGTTCCTCCAAGTGGTATCGGCCTCGAACATGTCGTTCATTTCCTTCAGGTTCTTCGCGAGGCACTTCGTCGGATCGTTCGGGAAGTGCACGCTCGCCACCGTCACGACCCTGTTCTGCTCGGTGTCGCGGAGACGGACGGCGATGTGATCCGGATTCGGATGGCGATTGGTCGCGCAGTCGTCAGCAGTGGGTGAACTATTCTCCCAACCTCTCCAGCGCATCACCTGACACGTTGGATCGCAGATGGACGTGAGACGCGGGGTGCGCCAGAAGATCATCGTGTTGCCGCACAGGGTTCTGCGCTCGTTGTTGGTCATGGTTCCGGACGACCTGCAAGGGTCGGTGTGCGCATCCGCGTGAGCGAACTCGTAACCGGCGCCCAGGTTGTTCTCGATTTCAGTGCTGACGTCCCCACGCCGATGCCAGGGCACCTCGAGTACCGAGATGACGTCAGGGGCATACTCGTACTGAGCCATCCGAGTGAAGGCCGTGCGCCAATTGAACGCTGTGTCGTACGGCTCTCGTACAAGCCGGAGGCTGACGTTCCAGATCTGGAGCCTGTCGGCTTCGGTGGGACGAGGGGCCGCGGAAGGTCTCAATTGTTCATGCACGGACGAAGCCAGCGCCTGGTCATACGAGGACGACGTCAACACGGTCATCAGGAGCATGACGACGATTAGCAAAGCAGTCTGAAGATCGGCCAGTCGCGTACTTGGTCGATAGAAACAACCCGGGTTCTGGGGAGGCATCAGGCGATCCTCTCCTACTATCGTGTTCACGCTGTTTCGCTTCGGCCGGTTTCACGCTGCCACGTACCCAGTTAAGCCAAGAAGAAACCCACGACGTTCGCGACTGCGGAGAACTATCTCTGGCACCTGCAACCGGAGCATCATGGCCTAACCAACCCTGAAGCGCCGTCATTGGTGACGGTAGTGGTCGTGAACGCCAACTTCCCAGTGCCTAGCAGCTGGTCGCGTCGTCGCATTGCCGTCAGGAACGACGAGGATCTGGGCGAAGGCAGGTAACCTCCCACAGGCCCCCCTGGCCACCGCCGCCGCGGGACCCCTGGGAAAACGCCGCAAGATAGGGATGCAGATCCTGCTGTCGATCGTGACCCTCGGGATCTACGGGGTCTACTGGGCGTACGTGAGCCACGACGAGATCAAGAGCCACGCGGACGACGGGGTCGGCGGAGTCATCGGTGCCGTTATCTACGTATTCGTCGGCATCATCACGTTGTTCCTGCTGCCGATCGAGATCCAGCGGATGTACGAGAGGGACGGAGTGGGAGAGCCCGGTCAGCGCAAAGACCGCCTTCTGGGTCCTGCTGTTCGGCATTCCCTGGTACGTCAAGTGCCAGGCCGCGCTGAACGACTATTGGGAGGCCAAGGGGGCACCTGCGCCGGAGTAACGGGACTCTCCGCTAGGTGCTCTGCGTCGCGCCGGACGAGTCTCCCGTGGGACTGCTAGCTCGGCGACGATTCGATGAGACCCCACTTACTTCGCACCATCCGTTCCAAGCGCCCGAAGATCATTAGATCGACGACGATGCCGATCGCCAGGACAACCAGCATCGCAGCGATCAATCCTTGAGCATCCGATAGCTCGCGTGCGAACTGAAGCTGTACGCCTATGGACGGTCGGTTGGCGATGATCACAAGCAGTTCGCCTGTCATCAGACTCCGCCACGCGAACGCCCAGCCTTGCTTGAGCCCTCCCACGAAGCCGGACATCGCGGCGGGCAAGATCACGTGGCGGTACACGTCGAGGCCGCGCGCGCCGAGCACCTTGCCCGCACGAAGCAGCAGTGGCGGGATGTGGTCGATCCCGTGGAGGAGGCCGTTGGCGATGGCGGGAGCCGCGCCGAGAACGACGACACAGAGGATGGCCTGCTCCGAAAGCTCGAAGAGCAAGATCGCCAACGGAAACCACGCGATCGAAGGCATCGTCTGGAGCCCGGTGATGAGAGATCCCGTGGCAATCCGCAATACACGAACACGAGCGACGGTCATCCCCCAGCGCGATCCCGATGATCAACGAGATCCCGTAGCCGATCGCTGCGCGTCGTATCAGCCCCTCGTAGGGGTACACAAAGTGTGCTGAGTTGTGTAGACTGCCCAGCATGAGCAACCGTCGGCTCAATGTGTCACTCGACGAGCAGCATGCCGAGAAGCTTGCCCGCCTGGCGGATCGGGCTCGAGTCGCCGACGGGACGCTGGCCCGCTCGCTCCTTTCGGCAGCGATCGATGATGCCGACCCCGATTCCCGTTCGATCACCGAAATCCTCGAGGGGATCCCAGGCCTTCCCGAGCGGCTTACGAAAGCCGAAGC
The DNA here is from genome assembly GCA_030861725.1 of Actinomycetota bacterium. GTDB lineage: Bacteria > Actinomycetota > CADDZG01 > CADDZG01 > WHSQ01 > JALZEG01. The sequence continues at coordinate 19,822 of JALZFC010000014.1, forward strand.
TGAGATGAAGGCCGGCAAGGTCACCGAGCTAGAAGACCTGTAGTCGATGGCCCGGGTCGTCGTGACCCATGCCGCGGGGCGCGATCTACGCGCACTGATTCGAACTCATCGCCTGCCCGATAACACGGTTGAACGAGTCAAGCGATCGATTCGTCCGTTGGCTGACTTCCCGGAGCTTGGCGCCGAGCTCGGCGGGCCCTTCGCACCCCGGCGCTTCCTCCTCGGACCCTGGCGATGGATGATCGTCATCTACAGGTTCGATCCAGACAGCGACCTCGTTGCGATTCTGGCGATCGTGGACGGCCGCACGAGCACGTCGCCGACTGCCCACCGTTGAATGCGAGGAGGTGATGCCGGACACGTCTCGATTCAGCAACGACCGAACAAGCGTTTCGAGCGCCTTGATTCGAGCAACTCCTCGGGCGGGGCCTGAGGTGCTTCCTCCTTTTCCATCAGGAACTGCTTGCGAGAGGTTGACTGGCCTTATGCCGCCGCGAAGCGCAGCGACGCATCGCTCGGCGACCTCCACTTCCCCGAAATGATCGCGATCTGCCGGATCCATGGACCCAACCCGCGACACGTCACGAAACGCAGGCGTTTCGGGAACCACGACCCTCCTTGGTCCGTCCAAAGGGCGGTCAACCAGGAGGATGAGGATGGGTATGCGGACGGCGATCGCGATCGTGGTGGCTCTCGGTTTGGCGGCCGGCTGTGCAGAGCACGACCCGCCCCCGGTCGAACCGATCGAACCCATTTCTCTGGTCGAGGAGCTGGACCCGCAAACCGCGGAGTGGCTTGCGCGTGCGACCAACGACTTCGGGTTCGACCTCCTCGCCGAGTTGGGTGACGGGGGCAACGTCGTCGTCTCGCCGGTCAGCATCTCGTCTGTGCTAACGATGCTGCTCAACGGTGCGGTGGGGGAGACCGGACGGTCGATTGCTTCGACGCTTCACGTCGATGATCGGAGAGAGGACGAGGTCAACAGCGCCTACGCGAGCTTGCTGGCGTTGCTCGAAGGAAGCGGCGACGTCGACCTCACGGTGGCAAATTCACTGTGGCCCGACGACGGCATCGAGATGCGCAGCGACTACGTCGATAGCGTCGGAGATTCGTTCGGCGCGGAGATCGACCAGGTCGACCTCGGCGATGCGGACACTGCCGAACGCATCGACGGATGGGTTCGGCGCGAAACCCGTGGCCTCATCGACGGCATCTCCGAGGAGCTCGGCTTGCCCGACCCCCGAGCGGTGCTCGTGCTGCTCAACGCCGTGTACTTCAAGAGTGCCTGGACGGAGCCCTTCGACCCCGACGTGACGCGCGACGGCAAGTTCGCTCGCTCCGACGGGAGCACGGTGTCGGTGCCGATGATGAGCCGCGACGACGACATCCTCTACGGCCGTGGTGACGGCTTCCAAGTCGTCCGGCTGCCGTACGGCGACGACGAGCGGTTCGCCATGGAGATCTTCTTGCCCGATGGGCGGCTCGACGAGTTTCGCTTCGATGCCGCGCGGTGGGCGGACGCGGTCGCCGCGGTGAGCAAGCAGCGGATCCTGCTCGCCCTGCCTCGTCTCGAGCTTGAGTACGCGACCCAGGAGGGCGCGCTAGACGAGGCATTGAAGGCCCTCGGGATGGGGCTCGTCTACAGCCCCGATTCCGATTTCGGGAGGCTGTCTCGCAGCGATCCGTGGCTATCCACGATCGTGCACAAGACCTACATCCGGGTGGACGAGGAGGGCACCGAAGCGGCCGCGGTCACAGGTGGGGCCGCGGCGGTGTCGGCACCACCGGAGTTCAGGGTCGACCGGCCGTTCCTATTCACGATCAGCGACACCGAAACGGGCGCCATCGTCTTCCTCGGCACGGTGACCGATCCCACGGCGTAAAGGGTTGCCTTGGTTGCCTTGATCGCTGACCCCGTCGGAGGCGGCCGGGAAACAACTCGCCGCGGTTCGCGCACCGGTCAATCAGCTCCACTGGGTTTCAGAGGGACGCGACTTTTCGCAGCAGTGACTCCATCAGCTGGACTCAGCCGCTAGGCCCCAGCATTAGCGGCGGACCGAGTTCTGTCCCACGGCCGCTCAGGCAGAGCGTGAAGTGCACTATTCCGGCCGCGCCCACCATCAGGTCCGGCGCCGGCAGGGAGATCGAGGACGTCGAGGTGGAGTCGGTCGCCTAACGCGTCGCCCAGCAACCGGGTTCAACCCAAGTTGGCGCAATGACGGTCGTCACGGGGGTCGTCACGGTGGCTCCCTTCTTCAACATGCTGCTCGAGCGGACGCCGAAGCCGCAGCCGGAGGAGCCGTGCGCCTGGCGCAAGGACGAGTACCCGTTCTGAGTGACTAAGGCACCGCACAAGTTTCCTAGTGGCGCAGGCCGTCCAGGGTTACCTCGACAAGCCTTTCGATCGCGGCTTTGGACCGTGCCGTTCGCGCCGCTGCCAGCGCGTGTAGGCAATAGCTCGCCAGCTCGCCGGGCGTGATGTCGTTCCGGACGTCGCCGGCCGCCGCCGCTTCGACCAGCAGGTCTCTTACGAGCTCGTGCAAGTGAGCCTCGGGTCGCAGCATCTCGTGGTCGCGATGCAACACTGCGGCGAGCTCGGTGTCGCGGTGACCTTGCGATTCGTGCGCGATCGTCGCAAACGCGCGAAAGACGGCGGCGAGACGTTCACGCGGACTACCGGGGCGCTCCCGGAGCTCTCGCAGTTGGCCGAGGTGGGCCTCGATCTCGCGCTTGTGCCAGGCGTGAAGGATCGCTTCTACGTCGGGGAAGTACTTGTAGAGGGTGGCCCGCCCGATCCCGGTCGCCTCGGCGATCTGCGACATCGTCACCGACAACAACCCGTCTTGTTCGACGAGGGCGATCGTTGCGTCGAGGATCGCGTCGCGGACCTCTCGCCGATGTTCCTCGATGGTCTCGCTCCACAGCTTGGGCATCAAGGGGAGTATACGAGCCGTCCTCTCCTATACATAGTGGCTTGACAAAGACATTCTGTCTCGTAAACTGCCCCCAAGCCTGCGGGGTACGACCGAGGAGAGAGGCGATGTCACAGCAACGCTCGAATCAGGCGGGCCCGCCGCCGCGGCCGCGCTGGGTCCAGGTCTCGGCGATCGTCGCCGCGGTGGTGGTCGCGGTCTTGCTCGTCCTCGCGATCGCAGGAGGCCACGGACCGGGCCGCCACCTTCCCGGCGGAAACGGCGGCGGGGGGCATACGCCGCCCGTTCAGCACTCGCCGTAAGGCCGATCGTCGCGTTCAATGGTCATGAAGCCCGTCGTTCGCAAGCTCGCGCTCAGCGTCCATCTCACGCTCTCGGTCGGTTGGATCGGCGCTGTTGTCGTCTATCTCGCGCTGGGCGTGACTGCCGTGCGCAGTGACGACGTCGACACGATCCGCTCCGCCTGGACCGCGATGGAGGTGGCGGGCTGGTACGCGATCGTCCCCTTGGCGCTGGGTTCCGTCGTGACGGGCCTGGTCATGGCGCTGGGCACCAAATGGGGACTCTTTCGCTACTACTGGGTTTCGATCTCCTTCTTCTTGACGATCTTCTGCGCGGTCGTGTTGATCCTGCACATGCCCGATGTCACCGCCACGGCAGACCTCGCGCAAAGGAGCAACGCCGCCGCGCTCGAGGAGCTCGGCGGCGACCTCGGTCATCCCGGCATCGGGCTCGGGATCCTGCTTGTGATCCAGGCCCTCAATATCTACAAGCCCCCCGGGTTGACGCGCCACGGCTGGCGTAAGCAGCAAGCCGAACGCGCCACGGAGGCCGGTTAAGGCGAGATCAGAGGGCGCGGATGGGCGGCTCTGCGAGCGGGGCTGCTTGCCTTCGTTGGAGGCGTCGGAAGAAGGGGTAGGTAACCGGCTGGAGGTGATGGACGTGCACGAGACCAGCACTGGCAGTCGCCGAGGGCTGTGGATCACGATCGGCGTCGTCGTCTTGGCGGCCGTCGTGATCGCGCTTGCGATCGCGTACTCCGGAGGAGGCTCTGGCGGTGGCGGAACGGGTGGCTATTAGCTAACGCGCAGAGCCACCCGAAATCAAGCGAGGGCGCCCGCGAGGCGCCCTCGGCGCTGTCCACCTCGAGGAGACGCGGCTGCGGATTGTGAGATAAAGGCACCCATGCGGATCCACTTCATCCCCGATGCGGAGCTGTTCCCCTTCCGCTCTCGTTTCTTCGAAAGCTCGGCGGGCCGGGTTCACTACATCGACGAAGGAGCCGGAACCCCCCTTCTGCTGTTGCACGGCAACCCGACGTGGAGCTTCCTGTACCGCAAGATCGTTCCCCTGCTACAAGACGGTTTCCGGTGCATCGCAATCGACTATCCCGGCTTCGGGCTATCGGACCGTCCCGAGGGATACGGCTATACGCCCGACGAGCACGCCCGCGTGATCGGGGAGCTCGTCGATCATCTCGACCTCGACGGCTTCCTGCTAATGGTCCAGGACTGGGGCGGTCCGATCGGCTTCGACATCGCCACCAAGCGCGCTGATCGAGTCCGCGGCATCGTGCACGGCAACACGTGGTTCTGGCCGGTGGACACGCTGATGTTCAAGATCTTCCCCCGCGTCATGTCGACCCGGTACATGCAGCGTCAGATCCTCGAGAAGAACTTCTTCGTCGAGCGGCTCATGCCGCGGTCGATGGTGCAGAGGCTGTCGCCGGTCGAGATGGATCAGTACAGAAGGGCGCAACCCACCCCCGAGGCACGCGTCGGTGTCGCCGAGTTCCCTCGGCAGATATTGAAGGCGGAGCCGCTGCTACGCCGCCTCGAGCAAGACGTGCCGCGGCTGCTCGGGGACAAGCCGGTGGTGTTCGTATGGGGGATGAAGGACCCCGCCTTTCGGCCCAGGCAGGTTCTCCCTAAAGCCCGTGCCGCCTTCTCGGACCATGAGGTCGTCGAGCTACACGACGCGTCGCACTACATCCAGGAGGACGCGCCTCAGGAGATCGCACAAGCGATTCGTGCACGCTTTGGTACATCGAGAAGTTAGGACCTCCGAAGACCCGACGTCGCTCTAGGCGCTGTCGTCGCGGCTGATGAGCGACCGTAGAGACGCCTGAGTAGCAACGCCGACCAGGTGGCCTTTGCTGGTCGTCACCAACACGGCCCGGACTCTGCCCTTCTCCATTCGCTCCAACAGCGCAGCCGCGGGTTCGGTCGTGCGTACCGTGGTGGGACCAGGCTCCATGACCAGCTCGACTTTTGCATTCCCCGGGCCGGCGATGTTCTTCTTACGCATGCGGCCAAGGACGATGTCTTCGTCGTTCAGCACCACGCAGTAATCGTGTGGGGTCTCATCGAGCGCACGAGCAGCATCATCGACCCGGTCCCCGATACGGCACGCGAGAACAGAGTCGGGATCGGCTGCCTCTCCCGCGACCGCGTAGTGCGGACCCGATCCCTCTGTCTTACCTCGGTTGCCGATCCACTCGAGCTTGCCGCCGACGAAGTCGTAAACCTCGGAGAAACCGAGGGCTTCGAGCTGCCACGCAGCCCGCGGGCTCATGTCTCAGGCGTCGTCCCAGCAATACACGACGATGGGTCGAGTCCGATCGAGTTGCGATGCGGCTTTCGGGGTGAGGGTCTTGAGGGGGATGTTGATCGCTCCGGGCAGATGCTCTTCCTCATATTCCCGAGGTGGGAGAACCTCCACTAGCTGTGCGCCTCGATCGATGAGGCTTCGTACTTCTCCGACCCCGATCTCTCCTGGCATGTATCCCTCCTGATGGTGGGGTTGATCCGTATGGACGAGAGAGGCCGACTCTTGATTGCAGTCTAGGGGGACGAGCAATCAGTCGGCCCAGGCCGGCGTCCCATTGAAGAGGATGCGGAATCACATGAGAGACCAGGTGTGGAGACGGTGAGTCCAGGCAAGAAGCGGCCACACGACGACTTCCTTGCAGCAACGCTCCCGGCCCTTGATCTCGTCTACAACCTCGCTCGCAGGCTCGTTAGCGCAAACGACGTCGAGGATTTGGTACAGGAGACCTACACCCGAGCGTTCGGCGCGTGGGCTGCCGGCCGGCCCCCGAAGAAGGTAGAGCCGTGGATCGCCACGATCTGTCTCAATACCGGCCGCAGCTGGTTGCGGCGCGCGTCGAATCGGGAGATCCCGAGCGAACCCGACCCGGCGCTTTCGGCTACCACCGATGTCTCTGCCGAGGCGATGGAGAGGTTGCAAGCCGAACAGGTCCACGAAGCGCTGTGGCAGCTACCGGAGGCGCAGCGTATAGCGATCGCACTCATGGATCTGGATGGCTTCAGCGCGTCACAGGTAGCCGCGATCACAGGATCGCCGCGCGGCACGGTGCTCGCCCGGGTCCACCGTGGCCGCAAGAAGCTCGCGCGTTTGCTCGAATCGGAGGTGAATCGGCGTGAGACACGATCCTGAGCGCAACGCAGCCGCATATCTCGGTGGCCTCCTGTCGACGCGGAAGAGGCGGAAGTTCGAGTCCCACATCGTGGAATGTGAGGACTGTTGGCGCGAAGTCGACTCCGGTCGTAAGGGTCGGGCGGCCGCCGAATCGGGCCGGGAGCTCGCCCCGCAGATCCTGCGGGAACGTGTGCGGGCTGCGGTGGAAAGCGTGACACCGAGGCCCAGGCGACGCTGGGCTTTTGGCGCGGTCGCGCTGGCTGCGACCGTGGTTGCCGGCGCTCTCTACGTGACGAGCCTTCCCGATCAACCGGAAACAATCGAAGCGGTCCTGACTGCGTTTGCAGACGAACGGCTCATCGGGCATCCAATCGACCCGACGTTGCCGGACAAGCTTGGGGATCTCGCCCTGACCAGTGCCCGAGCAGGCCACCTCGACGGGCTGAGCACGACAGCTCATCACTACGTCGATCAAGCGGGCCACGAGGTCGTCGTTTACGAGGCCGAGAGTGAGTGGCCTGTCGCTCTGGGTGCCGAGCACGATTCGGAGAGCCTTACCTGGGAGACCACGGCAGACGATCTCACCCTGTTCTGCGCCAGCGAGCCGGCCCCTTTCCTGATCGTGGGTGACGACGCCGGAGAGGTCCGTCTCGCGGCGATCACTCTGGGGCTGCGGTAGGCGCAATCAACGCGCCGGCATCTGAGTCCGTGATTAGAGACGGTGTTCGAGTAGACGGAGGTGGTCGATCGTGGCTGTGGCGGCCGCAGAGCACGTAAGGGGCGAGCGCTCGAATGTGACCCACCTGGTGAAGTTGGGCGCGCTGTGGGGAGTTGCCGGTGCGCTCGTGATGGCGACCTACGCAATGATCGCGGGTGCTACCTATCTGGACAGCGGGTTCTTCACGCCCCTGTATCACATCGCGTCGACGCTCATGGACCCGCAGCCGATGATGACATCGATGGAGCACGCGATGGAGGGGGATTCGTTCTACTTCACGTTTGGCGCCGCGAGCTTCGGAATGCTCGTGCATCTTGTCGTGGGTGCCATCTACGGAATCGTGTTCGCCCTCCTGGCACGCGCCGGCAAACTCGTCGGTCCGGCATCGGTCGCAATCGGGGCTCTATACGGCATCGTGGCAATGCTGTTCAGCAGCTTCGTCGGCCTACCGATAGCAGCAGCGGTGTTCGGAGGCGGCGACCCCATCTCCGACATGCCCGAGATGGTCGGATGGTCGACCTTTACGATCGAGCACGTGATGTTCGGCATCGTCCTGGGGATCGCGTGGTCGATCGCCGGTCGTTCGTCCCGAGCCGGCGACACCGTCTAACGGCTTCGGGAGCCGAGTGCGGTGGTGCCGCGAGCCCGGCGGCGCGAAACTTCCGCCCGTTCGCGGAAGGGCTCCGGCAGGTAGACGTCCAAATAAGCAGAGCAAGCGTCGACGCTAAGGGAGGCCTTTAGTGAGAAAGTCGATGAAGGTCCTGACCCTGTCCGGCGCCGCGGCGGTCATGTCGCTGGTCGCGACGGCCACACCCGCTCATGCCTGTCACGATATGGACAACCACATCATCGTCGACGGCCCCGGGCCGGTGTACGTGCACGTCTGCTTCGACGACCCGATCCAGGTCTCGGACAAGCCCTAGGCCGCGCCTCGACTCCGGCTGCGGCCGGCCCCCACGGCGATCGAGGGGGAACAATCCGCCCAATCGGGGCGTTCTCCATAGATGGAGGGGGCTCCGAACGGCGTGCATGTAACGGGGCCCGGTGGGGAAAAAATAAGGGTGTCGCCGCCGGGTGACCAGGGACGTGCTCGTACGTACCTAGTCACATAGAGCAGCCTAAACCACCTGGACGGGCCATTGTTCGGTCGAAACCGGACAAATACCCTGTGACCAGGGCATCCGGCCGGGTGGGCCGAGGCGAACCGCCTCGAGATGAAGTGCCCGGCGAGCGGCGACCAGGGGGAATGACATGGGCGTTTGGACCGAAGAGAGGACCAGCCTCGAGACCCTCGACGATCTCGACCTGGTCGAGCGCGTCCGCGAGGGCGACGAGCGCTGCCTCGAGGCCCTCCTCGCCCGCTACCGTAACTTCGCCCGCTCGAAGGCCCGCTCGTACTTCCTCGCCGGCTCCGACAAGGAAGACGTCGTCCAGGAGGGCATGATCGGCCTCTTCAAGGCCATCCGCGACTTCGACCTCTCGCAGGACACCCCGTTCCGTGCCTTCGCCGAGCTGTGCATCTCCCGCCAGATCCTCACCGCGATCAAGACCGCGAACCGCCAGAAGCACCAGCCGCTGAACTCGTCGGTCTCGCTCGACGCGCCCGCATACGGGGACGAGAAGGGCGAGTCGTCCGTCGGCGACAACCTGGTGGCGTCGACGCTCACGGATCCCGCCGAGCTCGTGATCTCGGCGCAGGAGATCGAAGCGATCCGCGACTCGATGAAGGGCAACCTCACGGAGCTCGAGGGCGACGTGCTCCGGCTCTACATGGACGGCAAGTCGTACGAGGAGATCGCCGGGGCCTTGGGGAACCACGTCAAGTCGATCGACAACGCGCTCCAGCGCATCAAGCGCAAGCTGCAGCGCCACCTCGACCAGCGCGACGCAGTCGCCTAGCTCCGCAACCCTTCCACAGCAGTAGCCTGGCGCGATGCCGCGCGACTACCTGATCCGATACGCGGAGCCGGAGCTGAACGCTCCGATCCTCGTCGCCGCGTTCCGCGGGTGGAACGACGCCGGGGACGCGGCCTCGTTCGCGGCACAGCACCTGCAGCGCGTCTGGGGTGCAGAGCCGCTCGCTTCGATCGACCCCGAGACGTTCTTCGACTTCCAGGCGACGCGCCCGCAGGTCGAGCTCGCCGACGGCGAGACGCGCAAGATCACGTGGCCGGCGAACGAGTTCGCGGCCGCGCGTCTGCGGGGAGCGCCGCACGACGTCATCGTCCTGGTGGGGACGGAGCCGAATCTTCGGTGGAAGACGTTCGCCGGCTTGATCGTGACGCTCGCGCGGCAGCACGGCGTGGAGCTCGTGATCACGCTCGGCGCGCTGCTCGCCGACGTCCCCCACTCGCGCCCCGTGCCGATCACCGGGACCGCCGTGGACCGGGAGCTGATCGAACGGCTGGGCCTGCAACGGTCGCGCTACGAGGGGCCGACCGGCATCGTCGGCGTGCTGCACGACTTCCTCGGCGACGCCGGGATCGTATCGGCGAGCCTGTGGGCCGCGGTCCCGCACTACCTCGCGGTGAACCCGAACCCGAAGGCAGCGCTCGCGCTCGTGCACAAGGCGGTCGGGCTGGTGGGATGGCCGGCGGAGGTCGACGACCTCGAGCGCGCGTCGGCCGCGTACGAGGAGCGCGTGGCGGAGATGGTCTCGTCGGACGAGGACGTCACGGCTTACGTGAAGCTGCTCGAGGAGCGCAACGACGAACGCAATCGTGAGGCGCTCGAGGAGATGGAGCTGCCGAGCGGCGACGCGCTTGCGGCGGAGCTCGAGTCGTTCCTGCGCAACCGTACCGACGACGAATAACGGCGGGCTACAGGCCCGGCCAGTCCCGCTTCTTCTCCTCGACCACCGGCCAGTCGCTCTTCGGCTCCTCCGGGTCGCCGCCGAGCACGTCCGCGAGGTCCTTCTTCGCGGAGATGTCGCCCGCGGCCGAGAGCAGGTCCTCGAGCGACGCGCGAGGCTTGCCTTCGAGCCGGATCCGGAGCGCCGCGAGCACGTCCGCGTGCTCGGCGCTCAGCCCCGGCCCCCGGTCGATCTCCCCGAGCACCTGCGCCGCCTCGGTGATGAGCTTGCGGTCCTCCTTCGCCTGAGCGCGCAGCCGCGCGAGCTCCTGATCGCTCATGACGCGAATGCTAGCCGCGCCGCCTCTTGCTTCTGGCGCAGGTAGGTCCCGCGCCCCCACAGCGCCGAGGCCACCGCTATGACGGCCACGATCACGAGCTCGGGCTGGAACGAGTCGAACGACGACTGCAGCGCGTAGGCCAGGACCGCGCAAGAGGGCCACGTCAGGATCCACGCGGTCACGACCTGCTGGGCCACCCCCCACCGGACCGCAGACAGCCGCTCGGTCGCGCCGACGCCCATGATCGCGGAGCCGATCGCGTGGGTGGTGGACACCGGGATGCCGACCTGCGCGGCGCCGAAGATCACCGCGGCGGCGCCGGTCTCGGCCGCGAAGCCGTGCACCGGCTCGAGCTTCGTGAGCCGCAGCCCGATCGTCTTGACGACGCGCCATCCGCCGACCATGGTGCCGAGGCCCATCACGACGGCGGCCGTGATGATGATCCAGAACTCGATGTCGAACTCCTCGGGAGCCGCGGCCCCCGTCCCGACGCGGTTCAGCGCGATCGCGAGGGCGATGATGCCCATCGTCTTCTGCGCGTCGTTAGCGCCGTGGCTGAACGCCATGAACGCAGCCGAGCCGATCTGGGCCTTGCCGAAGAAGCGCCGGACCACGGTCGGACGCGTCCGCGCGAAGAGCCGGTAGATCGCGACCATCAACAGGAGCGCGACGAAGAACCCGCCGACCGGCGACGTCACGAGGCCGATGAGCGACTTGCGCGTGCCCTCCCACTCGAGCGCCGAGCCGCCGCCCGCGGCATAGCCGGCGCCCAGCAGGCCCGCGACGAGCGCGTGGGACTCGCTCGACGGGAGGCCGAAGTACTGGGCCCCCAGCGCCCACACCGTCGCGGCGAGCACTGCCGCGGCGATCGTGTTCAGCGACACGAAGTCGGCGTCGACGATCCCCGACGCGATCGTCTTCGCGACCGCGGTCCCGGACAGGGCCCCCAGGAGGTTCAGGACACCGGCCATCGCGACGGCCTGGAGCGGCCGCAGCACGCGCGTCGAGACGACGGTCGCTATCGAGTTCGGAGCGTCGGTCCAGCCGTTCGAGAACTCGAAGAGGTACGCCAGCGCCAGGACGAGCCAGAGGGATACCTGGTCGCCCATCAGCCCTGCTTCATCACGATGCTCTCGATCGTGTTGGCGACGTCCTCCAACCGGTCGATAGCTTGCTCGATCTCCTCGATGATGTCCTTGAACTTCAGGACGTCCATCGCCTTGTAGTCACCCGAGAAGAGCTCCGCGATCGTGCGCCTGTACGCGCGGTCGCCGTCGTTCTCGAGCCGGTTGATCTCGACCCAGTATTCGTCGAGATTCTTCATCTTGCGCAGGCCGGGCATGGCCGCGGCTGTGATCACGGCAGCCTTCTGCAGGATCTCGGCGAGCGCGACCATCTGAGGGAGCGGGCTCTGGATCTTGTGGAGCTGCAGGTACTCCGCAGCAGCCTCGACGTGGTCCAGGACGTCGTCGAGGCTCGACGCGAGGCGATGGATGTCCTCACGGTCGAACGGCGTGACGAACGTCGTGTTGAGGCGCCGGATCATCTCGTGGGTGATCTCGTCGCCCTCGTGCTCGATGTCGACTACGCGGCCCGCCTTGATGTCGAGGTCCCTGTAGTCGCGCAGAAGGTCCAGCAGCCCGTCGGCTCCCTGCTGGACCTTCCCCGCCATCTCTTCGAAGAGGTCGAAGAACGACTCCTCGCGTGGGATCAATCGCAGGCGCATCGGACTCCCCTGTCGGCGGCTCTTACCGCCGGGAGGATAGCGCCCTCTGGAGACCCCCGTCCGTTTACAGGTTGTCTACGACGAACGTCGAGTAGTAGGCCGAGACGAACGTGTTCTCGGTGCCCTGCTCGAGGTTCTCGCGGCCCCCGGCGACGACCTCCATGAACGGGACGGTGTCCCACGGCTGGTGGTAGCCCGGGTAGTCGGACGCCGTCCGCATGCCGGTCCAGCGCATCGAGAACCAGCCCTTCTCGGCGAAGTTCGACTCGTCGGAGTTGCGGATGTTCGGGCCGCACGAGCACACGTGCGGCTCGGTCCCGAACGGCCACTTCTCGGTGGCCGCGGCGCCGCCGTCACCCTCGGGGAACTTCAGGTAGTCGAAGTTGACGTAGTCGATGATCGGCAGGGCCTTCAGCGCGTCCTCGGGCGCCGGCCCGTGGTAGACGCAGATGCAGTAAGGGGCCGGGTAGCCGATGCCGACCATGTCGAAGCCGAACGCCGCCGCGATCTGCTGGTCCTTCTTCTCCAGCATGTCCGCGTAGAGCTGAGAGGCGACGAGTCCGCTCTCCTCGGCGTCGAACCAGAGGAGAACGATCGACTTGTTCGTCTTGATCTTCGAGAAGGCCTTGCCGAAGTAGCGCAGCATGTTCGTCCCGGACCCGTCGTCGTAGGCGCCCTGGATCGTGACGCCCGCACTGGCCACGGTGTCGTAGTGGGCGATGAACGTGATCCACTCGTCCGGGTCCTTCGTCCCCTTCTTGACGGCCTCGACGACCCTGACGGTCCGGGCCGGCGTGCCGCCCTCGAGCTCGAGGATCCGGGTCTTGAAGCCGTAGCCCTTCGCCTCCTCGGCGAGGAACTCGGCCACTGCGATGTTGTTGGGGGTCGGGCCGATCACCGGCAGGTTGTAGCGCGCGGGGTACTTCTCCACGAACTCTTCGAGCCCCTCGACGATCTCGGGCCCCGTGATCTTCGGCTTGGGGAAGCGGTCGAGGTCGACGAACTTAGGAGGACGCGACGACTTCGCCGCGACAGACGGGGGGGCCGAGGCGACCGGCAGCAAGATCGCGCCGGCCACTGCTACTGCAGCGAGCTTCCTGAGGTTCCGGGTCATCTCTTTAGTTCTCCCGCGATCGTCGGACACGTCGTCATCTGTTAGGGGCTAATTCGCCCCCGCAAGAGGTCGTTCCTGCCGCTCCCCTTCGGGGAGGCGTGAAAAGCCTCCCAAACCCGCACAAGAGCGGGCAAAAGCGGCCGAGCCTGCATCGAGACGCGCTCGGACTTCCGCAGGAGACGCGAACGGGCCGTCGAATTCCCCCACCACGACAGCTAGCGCGGAACGCAGTGACCCGCCATTCGGAAAGGGAGAACCGATGAGAAGGTTTAGCAAGACGATCCTGGCGACCGCCGCGGTCGCGGGCCTGATCACGGCCGCCACCGGAGCCACCGCCGCGCCGGCGCGCAGCAAGCCTCAGCCTGCCCCCCTGAAGGGCGAGGGCGAGGGCCTGAAGCTCATCAAGAACATCCCCACGGGGAGCGGCACCGACATGGAGTTCGCGACGATCAAGGGCCACGAATACGGCTTCGTCGCGTCCCGCAGCACGGCCGACAAGCCGACGGGCGGCCTGTACGTCATCAACGTCGACAACCCCGAGAAGGCCAGGGTCGTCGCATACCTGCCCTGCAACATGACGCAGATGGACATCCAGATCAGCCACGACAAGAAGACGGTCATCATGGCAGCGGACGGCGCCGGCGGCCCCGACTCCTGCCTCATGGTCGGGAAGCTCGGCTTCATGACGGTCGACATCTCGAACCCCCTCAAGCCGAAGGCGATCGGCGCCGCCGAGATCCCCCGCGGCTCCCACAACACGACGGCACACCCCACCAAGCCGTACGTCTACAACTCCGACTCCGACCTCGCGAAGGCCGGCGAGATCCAGATCTGGTCGATCAAGAACCCGGCGAAGCCGGAGCTGGTCAAAACCGTCCCGGCGGTCGGCCACAGCCCGCACGACATCTCGTTCAACAGCAAGGGCACCCAGGCGGTGACGGCCGGCGTCGACAGCTTCGAGCTCTACGACACGACCGATCCCGAGAACCCGGCGCTCCTGTACACCGGCCAGTGCCCCGGCTGCTCGATCACGCACGACGCGAAGTTCACGCCGGACGACAAGGGCCTCGTGATCGGCGACGAGGCCGGCGGTGGCCTCACCTTCCCGTGCCCGGGCGGCGCGCTCTACTTCTACACGCTCCAGGCCGACCGAGTCCCCGTCCTGACCGGGATCTACGAGCCGGGCGAGCTGGTCGTCGCCCGTGAGGGGCAGACCACGCCGGGGTCGTGCACGAGCCACGTCTTCGACTTCGACGAGGACGGATCGCACCTCTCGATCTCCTGGTACTCCGCCGGCACCCGCTACCTCGACATCACGAACCCGACCGGCCCCACCTTCGGTGCCCAGGGCGCGGGCGTGAAGGAGGTCGCGTGGTTCATCCCGGACGGCTCGTCCTCGTGGTCCTCCAAGATCCACAAGGGCCCGTACATCTACTCGAACGACATCAACCGCGGCTTCGACGTCTACAAGATCACGGCGAAGTAACGACCGCCTCGAGCTGCAAAGAGCCCCGGGTCACCCCGGGGCTCTTTCGCGTCCGGTGGGGTGGACAACTGGCGACCGCGCGCAGGAAAGCGGCGCAGTCCCGTCGAACAACCTGAGCATGAACAAGACCCGGACATCCATCGCAGCAGCAACGGCCCTGGCGGGACTTCTCGCCCTGTCCGTCCACGCGAGCGCCCGCCCCGCGGCCGCGCCGCTCGACGGCGAGGGCAAAGGCCTGAAGCTCGTCGCCAACCTCAACACCGGCAGCGGCACCGACATGGAGTTCACGACGATCAAGGGCCACGAGTACGGTTTCGTCGCGTCCCGCACGGTCGCCGACGGCGTGACCGGCGGCGTCAACGTGATCAACGTCGACAACCCCGAGAAGCCGAAGCTCGTCGCGAAGCTCCCCTGCAACCTCAACCAGGGCGACATCCAGATCAGCCACGACAACAAGACGCTGATCCAGGCTGCCGACGCGGCGGGGGGGCCCGACGCCTGCCTGATGGTCGGCAAGGCCGGCTTCATGACGATCGACATCCGCAACCCGCTGAAGCCGAAGGCGATCGGCACCGCCGCGATCCCGCGCGGCTCGCACAACACGACGGCTCACCCGAAGAAGCCGTACGTCTACAACTCGGACTCCGACGGCGCCGCGTCCCGCGGCGAGATCCAGATCTGGTCGATCGAGAACCCGGCGAAGCCCGAGCTCGTCAGCACGATCCCGAACCCGACGCACTCGCCGCACGACCTGTCGTTCAACGCCGACGGGACGCGGATGATCACGGCCGCCCGGACGCTCGTGCACTACTACGACACGTCGGACCCGGAGAACCCCGTCCTGCTCTCGGCCGTGGCGTGCCCCGGCTGCCAGCTGGCACACGACGCGAAGTTCACGCCCGACGGCAAGTGGGCGATCGTCGGCGACGAGGCCAACGGCGGCGGCACCTACGCCTGCCCCGGCGGCGCCCTCTACTTCTACGAGATCGTCAGCGACAGGGCTCTCGTCCTGAGAGGCGTCTACGAGCCGAACGAGGTCGTGTTCGCCGCCGAGGGCCAGACGGCCCCCGGGTCGTGCACCAGCCACGTGTTCGACATCTCACCCGACTCGACGAAGCTGGCGATCTCCTGGTACTCGGCCGGCACCCGGTACCTCGACATCAGCAACCCGGCGGGGGCCGCGTTCGGCGAGAACAGGAGCCCTGCAGGCGGCGTGACCGAGCTCGGATGGTTCATCCCGGACGGCGCCAGCAGCTGGTCGTCGAAGTTCCACAAGGGCCCGTACATCTACTCGAACGACATCGCCCGCGGCTTCGACGTCTACAAGATCACGGCGAAGTAGCGACCAGCCCCACCGTCGCCGGAGGCGACGAAGCCAGGCCGCGAGGAATCCGCATAGGTCGGGGCCGCTTGCGGCCCCGTTAGGACGGACCACGACGCAGGCCCGCAGGGGCCTGCGTCGTACCCTTTCCACGTGATGAGAACTCGCGCGCTCGTGGCCCTCCTGGCCCTGCTCACGCTGCTCGCGCCGTTCACCGGAGCGGCCGCCGGCCCGGCCTGCAAGGCCGTCGCCAGGGCCGGGTTCTTCGACGTCGTCGACGCTCCCGGCTGGTCCGCCGGGCCCGCTCCGATCAAGACGTACGCGGTCGACCCGGCGAATCCCGACCGGCTCCTCGCGTCGAACGGCGCCGTCGTGACGGAGACGCGTGACGGCGGGTGCTCGTGGGAGCAGGTCTTCGCGATCGCGCTGCTCCCGTCGCTCGACGTTCCCGTGTCGTCTGCGAACGCTACGGTCGAGCTCCTGTCGATCCCCGGGGGCGCCTCCGACGTCGTCTACGCCGTGGTCGAGGAGGCCGCCGGTCCGGTAGTCCGCCCGCACGTGATCGTCTCGAGCGACGGCGGCGACACTTGGCGTGCCTCCGACGAGGGGCTGCCGCCGGTGAGCGGGCCTGCGACGACGATCGAGCCGGCGCCGAGCGACCCGCGCACCGCGTACCTCCTCCTGCGGGACGCGGGGACGAACGAGGACGCGCTGTACGCGACGCGCGACGGCGGCGCGACCTGGCAGCGGAGGTCGTCCCAGGGTGAGTTCCCGTCGTCGGGCCTCGCCGTCGACCCTCTCGATTCCGAGAGCCTGTGGTTCTGGGGGGCGATCGGGCTGCACCACTCGACGGACGGCGGCCGGTCGAGGGCGCTGGAGAACCGGCTCGCGCCGCCGATATCGATGTTCGACGTCCACCACGTGCCCGGGAAGCCCGCGCGCCTCATGGCGTACCAGGGCGAGACGCAGGACTTCGTGCGCAGCGACGACGGCGGCTCTTCCTGGTACCCGGAGGGCACGCCGCTCGGCAGCGCGATCGACGTGACGCACGCCCCCGCGACCGGCCAGATGGTCATGTCCGTGCACGACGCTCTGTTCCGCTTCGTGGAGCCCAGCTATTGGGTCGAGATCACCCCTCCCGGGATCGAGGAGATCGACCTGCTCGACCTGAAGGCCGATGCCACGCGTACGCCCTCGGTGTTCGGCAACGCCGGGGACTACCTGTTGAGGTACCGCGGCCTCAGCTTCGAGGTCCGGCTCCCGGACGTCGGCGTGGACCCGCTGCCCCCCATCGACACGTCGGGCGCGAGCCTCACGCCGCCGAAGAAGCGCCTCGAGATGAAGCCCGGGTCGAAGCGCAGCGTCCCCTACCGCCTGACGCTGCCGGAGCACCCGACGGGCCTGGACGTCTTCTTCCTCGTCGACGTCTCCGACAGCATGGACTCCACGATCAACGGGCTTCGGGAGGGGATGAACGAGATCGTCGAGGAGCTCGGGAAGTCGAAGATCGACGTGCAGTTCGGCCTCGGCAGCTTCAAGGACTACCCGATACCCGGCTACGGCGACCCGCGCGCCGGTGACTACCCGTACCGCCTGGACCGCGCCGTCGGACCTGCCGACGGGTCGTTCACCGAGGCGCTGGAGTCGCTCCAGTCGAGCGGCGGCGGCGACCTGCCGGAGTCCCAGCTGACCGCGGTCTACCAGGCCGCGACGGGGGCCGGCGATCCGGGATTCGTGCCCGAGGGGCAGGGAGCGGGGTGGCGGCAGAACGCCCTGAGCGTGATCGTCCACATGACCGACGAGGCGTTCAACAACTCGCCGGCGCACCCGTCCCCGCCGATGGAGCAGGTCGGCGACGTGCTCGCGAACAAGGGCATCAAGCACATCGGCCTCGCGGTCTGGGGGCAGAACGGCAACACCCGCGCGCTCCGCGACCTGACGGCTCTCAGCGACCTCGCCGGGTCCGACGCCCCGGCCCCCGTCGACTGCGACGGTGACGGCTCGCCGGACATCGCGCCGGGGGAGCCGCTGGTCTGCGACGTTCGCAACGAGACGCGGGTGGGCGTGCTGAACCTCGCTCCTGCGATCATCGCGACGGTCAGGGCGGTGACGCGCGAGGTGCCGGTGGAGCTCGAGGCCACGGGCGGCGGGGACATCCTCGAGTCGGTCTCGCCCCGGATCTACCCGCGCATCGACACGATCGAGTCGGCCGGCCTCGACTTCGACGTCACGTTCAACTGCCCGCGGCTGGAGAAGCGGACGACCGAGCAGGTGACTCTGCAGGCGAAGGTGCTGGACGTCCCCGTCGCGAGCGCGGAGGTCGACGTCGTGTGCCGGGCCGTCCCCGCGGCCCTCCGGCCGAAGCGCAAGGAGGAGAAGCCGGGGCCGGCGCTCGTGCCGCCCCCACTCGTTCCGGCGGCCGCGTTCGTAGCGGTGCCCCCCGCTCCTCCGGCGCCGATCCCCGAGCCCGTCCCCGGTCAGCAGCCGAACGCACAGGCGCAGGGGGCGATGGCCGAGCAGGAGCAGGAGCAGACGCAGCTCGCGTTCGTCCATGCGGGGCTGTGGCAGGCCGAGCTCGAGGAGGAGCTGGCGATGGCCGACCACTCGCGGCGGGGACGGAAGGAAGTCCCGCAGGTCGCGCTGTACGGCGCCGCAGGTCTGATGGCCGCCGGCTTCGCGTTCGCCTGTGCCACCAGGAACCGGACGCAGGCGGCCTTCCAGAGAGCCCGCCGCCGCTACTGACCGCTTGCTGTAATCCCCCGGCTCCACCCGGCCACGCGCCCGGTCCTTTCAAGCTACTGGAAAAATCTGCCGATAGCTCTTCGTAACTAGTCACTTTCCGGCCCCCGGGCCGGAGGCGGTCGAAAGGAAGGGCTCCGTGAAGCTGATCCAGAACCAGGGCGGGCTCCTCACCGGCGTCGGAACGATGCGTTCCGGCTCGGGCGCGGCCTCCTCCGGGGCCCATCGGGCCAACCTCCACCAGGCCCTGCAATCCCTCGTCCGGACGGTGAACGACCACGACACGTACACCGGCGGCCACTCGTGCCGCGTGGCGACGATGAGCGGCGACGTCGCGCGCCTCCTCGGGTTCCCGAAGGCCGAGATCGCGTTCATGCAGCAGGCCGGCCTCGTCCACGACATCGGGAAGATCGGGATCCCCGACGCGCTGCTCACCAAGACCGGGCCGCTGGACGCCGACGAGCGGTATCTCGTCCGGCTCCACCCGATCCTGGGCGCCAGCATCCTCTCCCGTATGCCGGGGATGGACCGTCTGGTCCCGGTCGTGCTGCACCACCACGAGTGCTGGGACGGCAGCGGCTACCCGAGCGGCGTGGCAGGAGTCCAGGTGCCGATCGAGTCGCGGATCATCCTCGTCGTCGACGCGTTCGACGCGATGACGAGCAACAGGCCCTACGGCCGGATCCGCGGGACCGAGGAGGCCCTGGCGGAGCTGAGGAGGCATGCCGGGACGCAGTTCGACCCGATGCTGGTCGACGCGATGCACGAGGCGTTCCGGAGCGGCCTGCTCGACGAGCCCCGGCGTTCGTCGGCGGCGGTCTACCTGGACAACGTGCCCCGCGCCAGCTAGAGGGCCAGCCATAATCGGCGGGTGCCCGACGCTGGCACCGGTCGCCTCGGCGAGCGGTCCAGGAAAACGTGGCGCCCCGGCCCGCATAATCGGCGGGTGCCGGATGCATTGATGGTGTCGTCGTCGTTCCTGCCGGGACGCGGGGGGATCGAGAGCTTCCTCGCGGAGCTGTGCGCGGCCCTCGCGCCCCGGCTCGGCGTCCTGGCGCCGGGACGGCGGGACGGGCTGCCGCTGCCGGCCGGGCTCCCTTACCCCACACGCGGCTACCGGGGGCGGCTGTTCGTCCCCGGGCCCCGCGCCGCCCGGGCCACGATCGCGGCCGCCGCCGAGCTCGGGACCGACCGCGTGCTCTACGGGACGCCGTGGCCCCAGGCCCTGACCGGGCCGCGCATCCGCAGTGCCGGCCTCCGCTACGCCGCGATCGTCCACGGCGCCGAGCTCCTCGTCCCGGCGGCGATCCCCGGTGTCAGGCGAAGGCTCGTCCGGGCGCTGTCCGAGGCGGAGCTGCTGCTCCCCGTCAGCCTCTTCACCGCCGCGCGCATCCGCGGCCTGCTGGAGGAAGCCGGGGCGCCCATCCCTCCGATCGCGGTCCTGAGGGCGCGGGTGGACGTCGAGCGGTTCCGCCCGGGGGCCGGTCGAGACGAGGCGCGCCGGCGGCTCCACGTCGCGCCGGACGCGCCGGTGATCCTCTGCTTCGGACGGATGGTCGCGCGCAAGGGGCTCGACCGGCTCGTCGGCGCCCTGCCGGCGATCGCGGAGAGGGTGCCGGACGTCGTGCTCGTGCTGGCGGGCGCGGGTCCCGAGGAGAAGGCACTGCGGCGCGCCGCCGCACGTTCCCGCCAGCGTGTGGTGTTCGCCGGGCGCGTGCCGGAGGAGGATGCGCCCGGTGTCTACGCGGCCGCCGACGTGTTCGCGCTCCCGGTCGCCGACCGCTGGTTCGGCCTCGACACGGAGGGTCTCGGCCTCGTGCTCCTGGAGGCATCCGCATGCGAGGTCCCCTGCGTCACGGGACGCTCGGGTGGCACGTCCGAGGCCGTCGTGGACGGCGTGACCGGGTTCGTCGTCGACGCACGCGAGGAGTGGCGTCTGGCGATGGCGATCGTCCGGCTCCTGAGCGACCGCGGCCTCGCCCGGCGTATGGGGAAAGCGGGGCGGAGGCATGTAAGCGAGGAATTCGGGGGACGAATCCCCGCGGCGCTGATGCAGTGGCTAGAGTAAGCATCCACCCAGGCACTAGGAGGACCGCATGCGTGTAACGGTGTCCGCCCCCGGGCAGGACCTGAAGGACTCCGACGTCGACGCGATCACGGCAGACCTCGAGAAGATCGACAGGCGTCTGAACGGCGTCGGCGAAGAGGTGGTCGCGAACGTCCGGATCAGCGACGCGCAGAACGCGCAGACGGTGCCCGGCCACCACGTCGTCCTCGAGGTCCACTACGGGCCGAACCACCTCCTCGCCAAGACCGAGAACCCGGACATGGGGATGGCCGTGCGCGAGGCGCGCGAAGAGGTGCTCCGTCAGATCAACGATCGTTCCCGCGGCGGCCACAGCTCGATCGCGAAGGGCAGGTAGCCGCGCCTCCGGACGGGAAGGAACCCGCCGCAGGGCCGCGGCGCGACCGGCGCGAGGACATCCTGGCCGCGAGCCTGCATCTCTTCGCGGAGAAGGGCTTCCACGGGACCTCGATGCGCGACATCGCGCGCGAGGCCGACATCACCGAGGGGCTGATCTACCACTACTTCGCCGGGAAGCGCGACCTCTTCCGCGCCATCATCGAGGAGCATTCGTTCCTGCCGCTGTTGCGCACGCTTCCCGAGCTCGCGGCGCAGCTCGACCTGCGCGCGCTGCTGATCGTCCTCGCCCGCGGGTTCTTCGACGTGCTGCGGCAGAACAAAGAGCTCACGCGGCTGCTCTTGCAGGAGGTCCAGGTGTTCCCGGAGGAGAAGGAGGCGTTCTTCTCCGACGCCGTCGGCGAGTCGATCGAGCAGCTCGCGCAGGTGCTCGACGGCCGCATGAACGATCGGGCGCGCAACCAGGTCGACCCGCACATGGCCGCCCGCCTGTTCTTCAACTCGCTGCTCGCGTTCTTCGTCGAGCAGGAGATCCTCGGCGGGAAACAGGTCCTGCCCGCCGACGAGGGCTCGTACATCGAGACGCTCGTGGACATGTTCGTGAAGAGGATGGGGCCGGGCCGGCCGAAGCCGGGGGGGCCGGCGCTCGTGAAATGAGCGACGTTCCCACGGCGGCAGCCGCGGCCGGACGGGTAGGTGCCCGCGAGGCCGCGGCTGCGCCGGTTCGGGATTCTCGCTAGAGCAGCGAGTCGATCCTGTCGAGGACCGTCGTGCGGGCCTTCGTCTCGCTCTCGTAGCGGCGGATCACCTTCAGCTCCTCGGGGGACAGGCCCTCGAGGCGCTCGTTGATCTCGCCGGCGTTCAGGGCGTCGTACGTCGGGATCGGCAGCTCGACGAACCGCGACTCGACCGCCTCGAGAACCGTGCTGCGGTTCTCGTTCGCGCGCTCGAACTTGTAGACCCGCGCCAGCTCGGTTTGCGTGAGGCCCTTCGTGGCCGAGACGATCTCCGCGGCCGTCAGGTTCTCGTAGTCCTTGACCGGCAGCTCGCCGGCCTTCTTCGGCGCCGCGACGCGCGGGAGCTTGGGAGCGACCGTGCCGGCCGCGGCCGTCGCACGGGCCGACGCCTTGCGCGCGGTCTTCCGGACCTCCGTCGCGACGTCGCCCGCGTGGTCCTCGACCTGCTGCGAGCGCCGCCGGACGACCCTCTCGACCGCGGCGATGCGATCCTGCCCGCGGTCGACCAGGTCCTCGTACAGCTTCCGCACGCGCGGCCCGTCGATGTCGGCGATCTGGTCGCGGACGGTGGCGTAGGCGCCGAGCGGCAGGTAGACGCCCACCTCGAGCGCTCGGGCACGGACACGCCCGACGGTCTCGGTGACTTTCGGCATGTTTCTCCTCCTCTGATCGGGTGCTTGCAAGTGTTAAATCTTTGCTAGCTGCTGCAGACTACCCCAACCGAGGAGAAACAAACAGGCGCGCTCAGTCGACCTGGGCCAGGACCCCTTCGAGGACGCCTCGGAGCGCCTCCCGCCAGGGAGCGTCCGGCAGCCGGCCGAGAGCCTCTTCGGCGGCCCTGGACTCGGCTCGAGCCCGCTCGAACGCCTCCGAGAGCGCTCCGGTGGCCCGGAGGACCGGGAGGACGTCCTCGAGCCGCCGCCGGCCCCCTCGCAGCCGCGCCGCCAGGGCCGGATCCTCACCGCAGGCCAGCAGCACGGGCAGCGTGTAGACGCCCTCCTTCAGGTCCGTGCCGGGGGTCTTGCCGGTCGCCTTCGGGTCGCCGGTGAGGTCCAGAAGGTCGTCGACCATCTGGAACGCGAGGCCGAGATGGGAGCCGAAGTCCACGAGCGCGGCCCGCAGCCCGGCGGGCGCTCCCGACGTCGCGGCCCCCAGGTCGCACGACGCCCGGAAGAGCGCGCCGGTCTTCTTGCCGATCGTGTCGAGGAAGTCCTCGACCGGCCGGGCCGGGTCACCCGCAGCTTCGGTCTCCGCGATCTGCCCCTCGCACACCTCGGCGATCGCGCGGGCGAGGATGCCGGGCACCTCTCCACCGGCCTCGGCCCCCAGCGCGCTGCCGCTCGCGAACAGGTAGTCACCTGCCAGCACCGCGACGTCCGTGCCCCACTTCGCGTGCGCGGTCGGCACGCCCCGGCGCGTCTCGGTCTCGTCGATCACGTCGTCGTGGTACAGGGTCGCGAGATGGACGAGCTCGATCGCGGTCGCCGCAAGGTCCGTCGCGCGCAGACCGGCCTCGCCCGCGCGCGACGCGATCATCACGAGCGCGGGCCGCAGCCGTTTGCCGCCGGCCTTGATCAGGTGCGTCGACGCCTCGGCGACGAGCGCGAGCTTCGACGCGCCGGCGGCCGCGAACAGGAGATCTTCGATGCGCGCCATGTCCTCCACCAGCCATTGCGGCCGGGCTGCGGAGGAAGGAGCAGTCACTCGCCGAGGACCTGGATGCAGTAGCGCCGGGGGCGCGACGAGTCGAGCTCGACGAACAGCACCCTCTGGTCGGCCCCGAGCGCCGCCGCGCCGTCGATCACCGGGATGCACTCGGACGTCTTGCCCATGAACGCGTGGACGATGTGCGCCGGCGCGTTCGCCGGTTCGTCCTCGACGAGGTTCTCCGTGCGGATGTCGAGGTCGTCGTGCGCGTAGTAATCGCCTTCGGGTGCGATGACGTCCATCGTCTGCTCGAGGACCTCGTACATGCGCGCGCCGGGCGTCGAGATGAGCACGCAGCAGGTCGTGTGAGGTGAGAAGACGAGGACGCTCCCGCGGCGAACGCCCGACTCGCGCACGGTGTCGACGACCTCGTCCGTGATGTCGAGCGTGTCGAGGCGGCCGCCGGTCTTGGCCTCGAACTCCTCGAATACGATCATGCGGTCATTTTCTCGCATAGCCGCACAGACGGTATTGGGCGTGCGTTAGAGGTCGCTGAACGCACGTTCAAGCGCCGGACGGTTGGGCCCGGCACTCGGCGGGTAGGACGGACGGGTACCACCCGGCTCAAGCGGAGGTCTCATATGAACCCGTTGCTCAAGAAGGTGCTCGCTGCAGTAGCGATCAAAGAAGGTATCGAGAAGGTCCAGGAGATGCGTCGTCCCAAGCCGTCGCTGTGGTCGCGGATCTCGCCGGTGGCGCTCGTGGCGGCGCTCGGCGGCGCGCTCTTCTACCTGAACAAGAGCGGGAAGCTGGCGCCGCTCGTCGGGGCGGCCAAGGACAAGGCGACGCCGGGAAGCTCGAACGGCTCGGGCTCGTGGAACGCCGGCCCGGACGCGGGCACCACGACGGCCCCCGCCGGGTCCACCCCCGGCACCGTCTAGGCCGGGAACCAGCGGCGAAACGCGGGCATCGGAGTAGGAAATGCCCAAATTAAGTCGAACCACCTGATATGGCCCGCGAGTCAACGCCTCCGTTCGCGTCCGACCGCGACCTCGTCGTCGCCTTCCAGCAGGGCAGGATCGACGCGTACGACGAGATCTACCGGCTGTACGCCGCGCGGGTCCGGCGGGTCTGCGCCCGGATCCTGAAGAACCCCCAGGACGTCGACGAGGCGACCCAGGAGGCGTTTCTGAAGGCCTACCAGGCGCTCGGGCGCTTCAACGGCCAGTACCAGCTCGGCGCGTGGCTCTCCCGCATCGCCTCGAACGTCTGCCTCGACCAGATCCGGTCCAAGTCGCGCAGTGCCGGCCAGGTCGCCCTCTCGGACGAGCACGAGAACGCGGGGACGGAGCGGGGGCCGGAGGACATCGTGGTGGGGGACGACCCGCGCATCCAGGCGGTCATCTCCGGGATCCAGCCACTCCACGCGCAGGCGCTGAAGCTGCGCGCGCTGGGCGGCCTCTCGCACCGCGAGATGGCAGGCGAGCTCCACATGACGCCCGCCCAGGTGAAGGCGCTGCTCCACCGGGCGCGCAACTCGTTCCGCCGGGCGTGGGACCAGGCCGAGGGATGGGCGCTCGCTCCCGTCGTCGGAGTGCGCAGCTTCTTCTCGAACAAGTCGGGGGCCGCGTCGGAGGCGTCGTCGAACCTCGTGGGGCTTACCCCCTCGTTCAGCCCGTTCCTCGTGGAGCGCGTCGCGGCCTCCGCGGTGATCGTCGCGGTGGCGTTGACCGGCGCGCCGACCGCTCCCGACGCGGGACAGACGCCGCGGCGGACGCCGTCGATCGCAGCCGGCACCACGCCGGAGGAGGTGCGGCCCCCCGCGGCAAAGGGCCGCGTGCGCTTCTCCGACCCCGCAGCGGAGCAGGTGTCGCCGTCACCGGCCGAACCGGCGCCCGTAGCCGAGCCGGCCGATCCCGCGACGAAGGTCCTCGAGGCAGTCGGCGAGCAGACCGCGAACCTCGACGACGAGGGCGGCGGGCGCGGACCCAAGGACGACGGAGAGGATCCCGGCCTCGGCGACCCGGGAGCGTCGTCCGCCAAGGGCGTCGTGAGGAAGGTCAGGAAGGTCGTCGCGGAGATCGTCCACTAGCTCCTCCGCCGCGCGGGATTCGCCTTGCTCCGGCCCACGGCGCGCCGGCCACCGGAACTGCTGGTATATCCAGGCCATGTCAGCCTCCGGCTCCGGCGTCCCCTCGCCACCGACGCCACCGCCGTCCTTCCTCGACACCGGGCGTTTCAGCGTCCTGTGCGAGATCCAGCCTCCGCGGCGCCCCGACATCGAGATCGTCCGCGACCAGATCCAGGTGCTGAAGCCCGTGGTCGACGCGTTCCTCATCCCCGACAACCACCTCGGCCGGGCGACCGTCTCGAGCGTGTCGGTGGCGCACGAGGTCGCGTACATGGGTGGCCTCTCGATCGCGTGCATGAACGCCCGCGACCGCAACGTCCTCGGGTTCCGGCGCGACCTGCTGACGGCCGCCGCTTACGGCGTCGACCACTTCCTGTTCGTCTACGGCGACCCGCCCAAGGAGGGCCGCCGCACGGAGGACCTGACCGTCCGCGGCATGATCGACGAAGTCCGCTCGTTCGGCACCGGCCCCTTGTTCCAGGGCTACCCGGATTTCCGCGTCGGGACGGTCGTGCGCTCGGGACGCGACCTGCTGTGGAGGGCGCGCGCGGACTTCATCTTCGTCCAGATCACGTACGCGACGACCGGCCTGTTCGAGTGGCGAGAATCGCTCGACTACGGGGGCCGCGTTTACGCCGGTGTGCTGGTGCTCTCGAGCAGCCGCATGGCGCAGCGCGTGAACGCGGCGCTGCCGGACGTGCACATCCCGAGACGCATCATCGACAAGCTCGACGACGACCCCCGGGTCGGCATCGACCTCGCGTGCGAGCAGATCGAAGAGCTGCGGGAGTCCGGCCTGTTCGACGGCGTGCACCTGATCCCGGTGGGACGGTACCGGGAGGTCGCCGAGACGCTGGCCGAAAGAGGCGGCCGGCCTCTCTAGCGGACCTTGGGCAGCACCTGCTTCTCGTAGAAGTCGAAGAAGCCCTCCTGGTCGGGCCCGATCTGGTGGATCCAGACGTGGTCGTACCCGGCGCCGGCGAACTTGCGGATGTTGGCGATGTGGACGTCCGGGTCGGGCCCGACCGCCAGCGACTCGGACACCTCGTCCTCGTCGAGCGGCTCTGCCGCGGCCTCGAAGTGCGACGGCAGCGCGAGCTCCTGCATGAGCGTCCCGCCGATCCCGGCGACCGGCCACCACTCGAGCGCGGTCTTCTTCGCCTCCTCGACCGAGCGCGCCCAGCACACGTTCGCCTCGGCGTACTTCGGCTTCCCGCGGCCTCCGGCGGACTCGAAGTCCCGGACGGTGTCCTCGGCGGGCGCGACGCCGATGAGCCCGTCACCGCTCTCACCCGCGAGCTTCGCCGCGCGCGGCCCACCGGCGGCGACGTATACAGGGGGAGGCTCGTCGAGCGTGAACAAGCGCGCGTTCTCGACGGTGTAGTAGCGGCCGTGGTGGCTTTGCATCCCGCCCTGGAAGAGCGTCCGGATGACCTCGATCGCCTCGACCATCATGTCCTGGCGGATTCTCGTCTGCGGCCAGCGCTCGCCCGTGACGTGCTCGTTGAGGTTCTCGCCCGAGCCGATCCCGAGCCAGAACCGCCCGGGCATCATCGCGGCGCTCGTCGCAGCGGCCTGTGCGACCAGAGCCGGGTGGATCCTCACGGTCGGGCACGTCACCGCGGTCCCCAGCTCGAGGTCGCGCGTCGCGTGCGCGATCGCTCCAACGACGTTCCAGACGAACGGGCTCTCGCCCTGCTTGCTCGTCCACGGATGGAAGTGGTCCGAGATCGCGCCGAACGTGAACCCCGCCTCCTCCGCGCGCCGCGCGTAGCGCACGAGATCGTTCGGCCCGTGCTCCTCCGACGACAGCTTGTAACCGAGCTCGATCATCCGCCGGGTCCTTTCGGCTCGCCGGGAAAGAGAGAGGGCGGAGCCTTCCGGCCCCGCCCTCGTCCTACCCTTCTACGCCGCGGCGTTAACTGCGCACCCTGACGGTTATCGTCGGCGAGCGCGCCGCGGAGCAAGTCCCCGTCGAAGGTACCGTCGCGCGGAACTTGCGCGACTTACGCATCTTGATCCTCGTCGAGTAGTCGCCGTCTTCGTCGGTCGTGGCGGTCTTGACGGTTCCGAACCTGCCGCCCCGGACCGGCTTCGCCTGGATCGCCACGGACTGGCCGCTCGAGCAGGCGGGGTCTCCCTCGATTGCTCCGAAGAGGCGGACGCGGCGGCCCTTTCCGACCGTGCTCTTGTTGCTGTCGATCGAGATCGAGCGCCCGCCCGGCGGCTGCCAGGCGACGGACCCCGACTTGGACGGCTCGCCGCTCGTCAGCAGGTCGTCGTCGTTGCCGTCCACCCATACCTGAACCGTGGTAGAGCCCTGTGACGCCGACGTGACGCCGAAAACGAACCTGCCGTTCGCGTCGGTCTCGCCCTCGGCGTGTCGCGTCCCGTCCTCGTGCGCGTCGGCGACGTGCCCTCCGCTCTCCGGCGCGCGGCGCGCCGTACCACCCTCCACGTCACAGAAGTTCACCGACGCGTCCGGGCCGCTGACGTGCATGTCCACGTTCGCGCTCGAGAAGGGGCTGCCGCCGCGGCGCGCCAGGATCTCGAAGGCCGTGCACGACCCGGTCGTCGCGGTGGTGCTCGCCGGACTGAGGAAGACCTCGAGCGACGGCGGCGGGGGCGGGCTACCCCAGCCGAGCTGCGTGCCTCCCGACGCCTCCGTGAGACCTGCGGCGTCGTCGTCGTTCACGTCCGCCCACGCCTGCACGAACGTCCCGCCGGCGAAGTCGCTGCGCAGCGCGAACCGGAACCTGCCTCCGTCGCTCGTGCCGTCGACCGACTCGACGTGCTTCTGGTCGTCGCGGCCCGGGCTGTTGTGGTCACCCTGCTGGCCCGAGTTCGCGTTGTCCGAGCACCGCTTCGCGTTCTCCTTCGAGACGTGGGCGGTGTCGGGAGCCTGGAACGGGTCGGTCTCGTTCGTCTTCGACTCGAAGTAGAGCTCGTCCTCAGGCCCCTCGGCGTGGATGTCGACGTTGGCGGCCGCGACCGAGCGACCGAATTGGTCCTCGACGAGCGCCGCCATCACCCAGCACTGGGCCAGCGGCACCGTCTGCGCCCCCGGCGAGATCTCGACGCTGCTCGGGTTCTGCATGTAGGGGAATATCCGGTGCGCGTCGCCGGTGTCGTCGAGCTGCGGACTCGGCGGGGCGGGCGGCGCCGTCTTGTTGCTCACGATCGCGACCGCGCCGACGTCGAGCGGGTTGTGCCCCTCCTTCAGCGTGCACCTGACCTTCCCGAAGCCCTGGTCGTCGGGGTCGCCCGAGCCGCAGGACTCCTCCCAGACCGGAGCCGCGCCGGGGTCGCTCAGCGTGTAGAAGGCGCGCACCTGGTTCGTGCCGGCGCTGGCCTGGTAGTCGAGGACGATGTTCGACCGTTTCCCCTTCGGCGTGAAGAAACCCGCCCTCCCGCCGTTCTCCGGGTACGAGAGCTCGACCGTCTGCGCCTGCGGCGGCGGCACCTCGGACTGGTCGACCTCGACCAGCATCTCGTCGTTGTCGACCTCGTCGGCATCCCCGGGGACGCCCTGGTACAGGCGCGCGGTCAGCGTGTAACCGGGCGCGTCGGCGTACGTGTCGGGGATCGGGATGAGCTTCTCCCACGTGTCCGTGCCGACGCGGTCCGCGGTGAACGTCGCGGCGTTCTGCCCCGGCGGCTTCAGCTCGAACTCCACCAGAGCGTTCGACGGGATCTCTCTCGCCCACGCCACCAGGTGGAGGGACCCGTCCCCGTCCTGGACGTCGGAGATCCTTACCGCCGTCGTGTACCCGGAAGGGTTCAAGAACTCGATCGTCGGAGCCGCGATCGCGGGAGTTGCGGGGAGCAAGGCCCCCACCAGCACCCCCACCAGCATGATGATCCTCTTCATCCGGGTACCTCCTGTCGCCGTTACAGCTAGATGAGTCGCGGCCGGGCCGCGAACGACCGGGAGCCGCGCTCGCACCGGCGCAGCCTGTCGCGGCCCTTGCCGCCGCCACAGTCGTCGCGGCCGGTGCCTCCGTCGAGCCGGTCGTTCCCGCCGTTGCCGCGGAGCCGGTCGTCCGCGCGGTGGCCCTTCACGCGATCGCGGCCTCCGCCGCCGAAGACGCGGTCAGACCCGCCGCCTCCGAACACTCGGTCGTTGCCCGCGCCGCCGCGCACCGTGTCGTTCCCGGCGTTCCCACGAAGGCGATCGTTCCCGGCGCCGCCGAGCAGGATGTCGTTGCCTCCGCCTCCGCTGATCGTGTCGTCGCCGCCGAACCCGCAGATCTTCTCGGGCGCGTCGGTACCCGTCAGGTTGTCGGGGCCGTTCGTGCCGGTGATGTCACAGATCCCCTCGGCCTCCCAGTGCATGACCGAGATGTCGCTCACCTCGCCGTTGTTCGAGAGGTCGTCGTCGTTCTGGTCGAACCACACGGTCAGCTGCGCGTCGCCCGTCGTCTGCGACTCGATGCCGAGCACGAAGCGGCCGTTGGACGTGGACTGCGCCTCGGTGTGGTGGATGCGCGTCCCGCCCTCGTCGTGGTACGCCTCGTCGGTCTCGTCACCGTCGGCGATGTGGCCGCCCGCATCGGGCGCCCGTCGCTCGGTGCCCGTGCCGTCGTCGGGCGAGCAGAAGTTCCCGGAGTTACCCGGCCCCGTCAGGTGGGCGTCGAGGTTCTCGCCGCCGATCGGCTGTCCCGTCTGGTCCTGCAACGAGACGACGAACTTCTGGCACGTCCCCGTGTTCCCCGCGGTCTCCGCCGGCTCGATCGAGAGCAGCGGGTTCGCCTCTGCGCCGAAGACGCGATGAGCGTCGCCGGAGTGGTTCGAGCGGCCGATCATGCAGTTCCCCTGGGTGCAGTCGTTGACGAGCGCGGCGAGTCCCGTCACCATCGCCGGCTGATCCGATCCCTGCAGAGTGCAGTCGAGCGTGAACTCCTTCGGGGCGGTGGCCGACGGGAGGTTGGAGGTGCCGCACTGCGTCCATGCGCCCGACGCAGGCGTCGTGAGCGAGCCGGCCCTCGTGTAGTAGAGGTTGACGCCGTCGGCGCCCGCGCTCGCGACGCCGCGGACAGTGACCTTCCCGCGGACGAACGATGCCCGCTCGCCGTCGAGCGGAGCGGTGATCTCGACGGTCTCGAACGGGACGTCCTGGGGGTTCGTCTGAGTCGGAGAGTTGTTGACCGTGACCGACTGCTCCGCGGTGATGTTCGTGCCCAGGATCCGCGCGACGAGCGTGTACGCCGCGTCCGCGACGTCGACCGTCCAGTAGGCCTCGTACGTGTCCGTCTGGTTGACGCGCGTCGCGTCGCCGATCTTCACGAGCGGGTCGCTGCCGGACCGGTAGAACAGCTCGACGCCGGCGACGGGCTCGAGCGACGAGACGCGCGTGACGATGTGGTACGCGGCGTCGACGTCCTGCTTCCTGCCGATGTTCGTCCCCGCGCTCCCGTACGGCGAGGGGTTCAGGAAGCTGATCGCGGCATCGCCGGTGGATTCGACCCAGTTCGTCGTCGCGGTCGCGTTCGCCTCGCCCGTCGCCTGCTCGTCGTTGTCGAACGGGGCCTCCCCGCCGTCGTACCAGGCCGTGAGCGTGGTGTCGCCTGCGACCGGTGACATGATGCCGACGACGAAGTTCCCCTGGTCGTTGGTCTGGCCTTCGCTGTGTTGTGCCACCGGAGGCTGGCCTGCGTGGAGGACCTCGCCTGCGTCTTCGGCGTTGTGGCCGACGCCTTTGTCGGGCGCCTGGCGCAGCGAGCCGTCCGACGGGTCGCAGAAGTCGAGGTCGTTGTTGGGCCCGACCGCGTGCACGTCGACGTTCGCGTCCTTTACGGGCGTCGTCCCGCTCCGGGCGCGAACAACGAACCGCTGGCAGGATCCTGCCGCCGCCGTCGCGCCGAGCGGGTCGATCGTCACGGTAATCGCTGACGGAAGCCATTGCGCGAAGTTCGACTCGCGCGGCTCGTTCGGCCCGAGGACGTCGTCGTCCGCGGGACGCTTCTCCGACTCGGCCAGTAGCGGCTCGTCGTCAACCCACGCAGTCATCTCGGAATCGCCGAGACTCGACGCCCACAAATGGAAGCGCCACTGGCCGTACGTCGACGACCCGCCGGCGGTCAGCCCCGAGCCGAACTGCGATTCCCGGTGCTTGACGTCGTCGCCCCCGGGAATGTTGTGATCACCCTGCTCGTCCCAGATCCCGCCGAAGTTCGAGTCGCAGTCGGACCCGCCTTCCTTCGAAGGGTGGGCCTTGTCCGGCGTCACGTACGCGCCGCTCTGACTGCCAGGCGCGGTGGTAGTCGCGTCGTCGCCGAACCGCACCTGGTCGTCAGGTCCCACCAGGTGCACGTCGATGTTCGCGCCCGTAACGGGACGGTCGAAGGGATCAGTCACCGTAACGAGGTAGGTGAGGCACCTGGTCCGGGAACTCTCGTGCCGCCGCGTCGGCTGGTCGGGCGTCGGGCTGGACGAAAGATCGATCTGCAACTCCGACGGCGCCGGGACAAAGGGCTGGACACGGTGGGCGTCGGCGCCCTCCTGACTCGGCTGCCTGTTGTTGACACCGGTCCTGTCGGGATCCTGGTCCTGGATGGCGATAGCCGCCACCGCCGTGACGGCGGACGGGAGGTCCTTTCCGGCGAGCGTGCAGATGCCGGCGAACGTCCGGGATCCGTCGGGACGTGCCCCGCCCACGTCCATAGTCGTGCCGCAGGCGGTGTACTCGGGGGCGTCCCCGATCGGCGTGACGGAGTAATAGAGGCGGACCTGGTAGACGTTCCTGTTTCCCTGAGTGCCTGCGGGGCTCCCGGTATCAGCTCCCGGGACGCCGACGCTCGTGGTCCCGTTGATGAGCGTGCGCCAGACACCTACTCCGGCGTTCTTGTAGAAACCCAGCGGCCCGTTCTGCGAAGGCCACTCGAGCTCGATCGTCTCGGCCTCCTCGATCTGTGGCTCACCCAGGTTGAGCGAGTCTTCGTGCTGGAGGCGCACGGGGACCTCGTCGTTCGCGACCTCCTCGAATCCGGACGCCGTCTGAGAGAACATTCGGACGGCGAATGTCCCGAAACCCGCGTTCAGCGTGCTCTCGGAGATGTCCCAGAAGAACTCGTAGGTGTCGTTGCTCCCGGGTACGGGAGAGAGCTGACCGACCGTGACCTCGTTCTGGCCGGACGCGGCGAAATACGCTTCGATCAGAGGCGACGAAGGCGCGTTCTTCACGACCGCGACGACGTGGTAGGCACCGTCGACGCCGTCATACTCGTCGGAGACCTTCGGCGGGTCCAGGTCGCCCGTCGGGTCCGTCGGGTCGCTCGGCTCACGTGGCGGCTCGGTCACCGTCAGGTGCGGGTCGTACGTCACGTTCGGGTTCAACAGGAAGATCTGAGGCCCAGTCGGGCCGGGGCTCCCCGACGGCGAGCCGCTCGGGGAGGGCTGCGAGACCGCGATCGATCCCGTGAGACCCATCGACGCGCCCGCGAGGACGAGCATCAGGCACAGCACCGCGGCGACGACGCCCAGCACCATACGTGCGGCTATCCGTCGATCGCCTGCGGCCAGCGGGATGGACTTCCTGATCCTAGATATCAACACACACCTCCTGGGGTGCGCCTTCGCCCCTCAGCATCGTTCTGATCGGCCCGGTCAAGTATCCCCGACACTCGACTCCGGCGGTGGGATGCGCCTCGGGCCTTCTACCTGGATCAACGCCTGGGCGGGGGCTTGGGTTGCGCTGGCCCCGCGGCGTCTCGGTCCTGCCGGAGCGAAGAAGCCGGCCCCGAAGGACCGGCTTCTCCTACTTGCTGGCAGTCGACGTCAGCCGCGCGTCGTCCGGATCACGATGTTCTTGCTGGTGTTCGCCTCGTGGTTGTCGTCCTGCTTCTTCCAGACGACGCGGAAGACCCTCTTGCCCCGCCAGTTCGCCTTCACGACGAAGCGGTAGCGGGAGCGGACGTTCAGGTCGTCCCGGGCAACCCCGACGAAGCGTCCGCCCTTCCTCCGCTGGAGGACGACCGTCGTGCCGTCGTGGTCCGGCTTCACACGGCCGACGATCCCGACGGTGGCGCCGCGCTGCACCGACCGGCGCCCCGACCGCCCCGTCACCTTCACCTGGACCAGGACGGTCTCGGACGACGACGTGGCGTCGGCGCACTGGTCGTGGCGCGGAGCGACCGCGATGTACTCGGCGCTCTCGGTTGCCTGGAAGGCGACCTCGTAGCGGCCGTCGGCGTCGGTGTTCCGCGACTCGAAGTCCGTGAACTGGCTCTCGCCCAGCAGCCGGCGCTGGATCCGCACGAACTCACCGGCGTCCTCGCACGACTGGTCCGGCGAGATGATCTGGCCCGAGAGGGTCACCTGAGCCGGGAAGACGACCTCGTTCGAAGAGGCGAAGAGCGAGATCGTCCGCGAGCTCTGCGAGGGGCTGCTGGTGGAGCCGCTCGTGGTCGTCCCGCCGGTGGTGGACGGCGAGCCGGACGGGCTCGCCGAGGACGGGGACGCGCTGCCGGTTGGCGACGCGGACGAGGGCGAGGCGCTGCCGCTCGGAGACCCCGAGGGGCTCGAGCTGGCGGTGGTGGACGTCGTGGTGCCCGGGCTGGTCCCGGACTGTGCGGCCCACGTCACGGTCGTGTCGTCGAACTGGTGGGACTCGCCGGAGCAGTTCTTGCCCTGCGGGACCGTCACGGCAGCGCACGTCCCTTCGGTCGGACCCGGAGACGCGGGATCGGGGTCGCCGGTAGCGCCCTGGATCCGGGCCTCGATGCGGTTCGACGCGTCCGCGCCCGGCGTCACGTCCACGCGCACGCCCGCACCCGTCAGGCCGTTGCCGTCGGCAGTCGTGACGATCGAGTTAGGGCCGGCGTTGTTGCCGCTGACGACCTTCTGGATCGGCTGCCCTTCCTGGCTCGAGAACCAAATGTCGGGGGTGTCGTCCTCGATCACCCACTCCACCGGGGCGGCGACGGGAGCCCCGTTGCAGGCATCGCCCCCGGGGCCGGTGCCGGCCCCGGGGGTGTTCCCCGTCGGCGTCTTGTTGCCGTCGGTGACGAAGGCCGTCATCAGGTGCTCCGTCCCGGGGGTCCGCGTGGCGTCGTCGGGATCGGAGTCGATGCAGGTGGGCGACTCGGTCGTGGTGTAGACCCAGAACAGCTGCGGGTCCTCGGGGTCGGCCGACTCGATCGAATGGAAGCGAGTGGCGTTGTCGGTGCCGCTCGACGCCTGGTCGCGCAGCTCCCAGCCCTGGAAGCTGCCGCGGTCGCCCTCACTGTCGAGGTCGCCGGTGACGTCGAAGTTGACGACCTGGGCCGCGGCGCTCACCACGGTGGTGCCCGTGGCGGTCCCGGCCGAGGTGGGCTCGGCCCCGGTGCGCGCGTCGGTCGTGGTCGTGCTGACGGCCCCCTGGCAGCTGCCACTGCCCTGCGTCCAGTCCCCGGACGTGATGCGGTGGGCGCCGATCGTGCCCGGCGTCCCCTGCGAGTACGTCGTGTCGAGGACCTCGAGCCGGAGCTGGGCTCCGTACACGGTCTCTATGCTCTGCGTCGCCTGCGACGACGTCGGAGGCGTGCCCAGGTTGTCGACGTCGATGAAGGACGTGACGGCATTGCCCTGGAGGACCCTCAGGAAGTTGCAGGCGCCGTGGTTCGTGCCCGGCGGCTCGCCGTCGTCGACCCACGTGTCCTTGTTGGGGGTCGCGCGCTGGCGCACGAGGGACTCGTCGGTGTCGGAGTTGCTGCGGCCCTCGCCGTCGCTGGCGGTCGCGGTGATCTCGAAGCGGTCGCTCGCGACGTTCGTCTGGGGCAGGTTGTAGATCGCGGTGATCGTGCGGGTCTCGCCGGGGTTCATGTTCCCGAGGCTCCACTCACACGTCGTGCCCTCGGTTTCGCGGACTCCGCCGTTGGCGCACGAGGATGCGGGCGACGCAGGGCTGGTGGTCGTCGTGGGCGCGGGGTCGCTCGACTCGAACGTCATCGTGGCCGGTACGTTGCTCCGTACCCTGACGTTCGTCGAGGGGGCGGTCCCCTGGTTGCGCGCGACGAACGTGTACGTGGCCTGGGTGATGCTCGCGGACTGGACGTCGACGCCGATGGTGGTGAGGCCGGCGGTCGACGACTGCTGGCCGGACGCGCTGATGACGCTGACGAGCGCGCCGATCATCGCGACGCTCAGGGCGAGCGAGATCCGCGCGGGCCATTTGCCTGTGCGAGCCATACAGTTTTCCCCTTCCGCAAGCTGAAGACGCCGTCCCGAACGCTAGCACCTAAGGATGCCGCGTTCCCCCCCTTTCACGTAAACGAGCAAGGGGGGCCGGGAGTTGCGCAGCGGGGGGAAATAGCCGGGGCGACCCGGCGCGGTTGATCCTAGGAGGCGCGGCGGGCGCGAGCGCGGCGGCGCTTCAGCGAGGCTCGCTCCTTGTCGGTCAGACCGCCCCAGATCCCGTACTTCTGGTTGGTCTCCATGGCGAACTCGAGGCACGGCTCCGCGACCGGACAGGTGCGGCAGATCGCCTTCGCGCGGCCCTCGCGGGCCTGCTTCTCGAGCTCGGACTCGCCCTCTTCACCGAAAAAGGTCAGGTTGTCGAAGGGCCGGCAGGCCGCTTCCTCCTGCCAGTCCAGCTTCTCGGTGGCGGTGTCCAGCAAGGACACGGAAAATCCCTCCAATCGCGTCGAAACGCTCACAAGATGCGCCCGCGGCGCATCTTCTATGTCCGCCCGGACACCTGCGTA
The DNA here is from genome assembly GCA_030861725.1 of Actinomycetota bacterium. GTDB lineage: Bacteria > Actinomycetota > CADDZG01 > CADDZG01 > WHSQ01 > JALZEG01. The sequence continues at coordinate 56,050 of JALZFC010000014.1, forward strand.
AACGACCGGGGTCTCCGGGGTATTCCGGTACCGGTGTCCACTCCGGGAAGTCGCGGCGGGGGGCGACGCCCAGGCGGCAGCCGTTTCCTGGTCCGCCCCGTGGGTAGGGACGCAGGGGTACGGAAAACGCCCAGCACCATAGACGAGCGAGGTGGAAAATGCCAGACCGAGGAGAGCAGCTGGAAGGAAAAGCCAAAGAGGTAGGCGGGAAGCTCACGGGCAACGAGGAGCTCGAATCCGAGGGCCGCACGCAGAAGGCCTCGGAGGACACCAAGCAGAAGGTCCAGGAGGGCGTGGACAAGGTGAAGGGTGCCGTCCAGGGCCTGCGCGACGCTGCTAAGTAGAGCTTTGGCGGGATCGTAGGCGGATTTCTTCTTTCTAGCGGGATCGCAAACGATCCCGCCCTATGCAGGTTCCTCGGCACCTGGCTTCGCCCTATGCAGGTTCCTCGGCACCTGGCTTCGTCGCCTCCGGCGACGGTGGAGGCGATGCCCCTGTCGCGCGCATTGATCGCCGCTCGGGCTCGACGGCCCGCTCGGGCGCCGTACGGGATCTGAGGGCGAGGAAGGTCTCGATCCCGACGAACAGGACCAGGAAGTTGCGGCTCGCGAGGAGGACGAGGGCGGCGGGTTCCACCGCGATCAGCCGTCCGTAGAAGAACGGGTAGACGAGCTGAGTCAGCACGGAGATCGGGAGGACCGTCAGCGCCGGGACCGTCAGCCACGACCCCCGCTCGCACAGGACCGCCGCCGCCAGCGCGCTGAGCCACAGCACGAACTGAGGTGAGAAGACCGTCCCGACGCCCATCGTGCCGGCCATCGTCATGAACATGATCCCGGCCACCTGGGGACCCGAGGCATCGGCACCCGACCGCCTCAGCCGGTGGGCGAGCCAGACGCCGGCGCCGAGGATGCCGAGCGAGAGCACTTCCGACGTCGCCTTCATCGCCGGCGCGAGCTCGGAGTCCACGTGCAGGGCGCCGAAGCTGTAGTTGATACCGATCGCGTGGCCGAACTTGGACGCGACGAGGAGCACGAACGACCACAGGCTCTCGATCTGGATCCCGCGCTCGGTGTGGTAGCCGAAGACGCTGTGCGTGAGGTCGCCGAGGAAGCCCAGGTAGGGCACGACGAACAATCCTGTGACGACGACGGCCCCCGTTGCGATCTGCCTGCGCCGGGAGGCCACCAGCGCGATCGGCAGGAACAGAGCCGGGTAGAGCTTCGCGACGGCGCCGAACCCGAGCCATCCGCCCGCGCCGAACCACGAGCGCGCGGACAGCCGCTCGATCGCGAGGATCGTCGCCACCGCCGGCACCAGGTCCAGCCGGTTGTAGGTGATCGGGCCGAGCAGCGGGATCGCCGCCACCCATACCCACGGCCCCAGCGTCGAGCCCCACCGCCGTGCGAGGAGGAGCAGCGCGAGGAAGCCGGCGAGGTCGACGGCAAGCATCAGCAGGACGAAACGGGTCCTGTATGTATCGGTGATCGGCTTCTCGACGGCCGGGGCGACGACGAAAGGGAGCGAGCCCGGCGGGTATTCGATCCCGACCTCCGAGTAGGGATTGAGGTGGAGCCAGAGGATCTGGTTTGCCCAGCCCTCGTAGGCGCCGGGGTCGCCGGTGACCTCGCTGGTCGGCGGGGCATAGTGCTCGGGGTGGTCCGCCAGGAACGCCGTGACCGCGCGGGTGGCGACGAATGCCACGAACAGGACGACCAGGACACGGCGGCTCATGGCGTAGAAGGTATCCCCCGGGGGGGCGGGGCGCGAAGAGGGCGGGCGCGAAAGAGGCCGGCCCGGGGGCGGGCGCGAAAGAGGCCGGCCCGGGGGCGGGCGCGAAAGAGGCCGGCCCGGGGGCCGGCCTCTCCCATTCGCCTGCTGCGTCTTAGTTGCGGCTGACCGTCACCCTCAGCTCGCACCTCCTGACCGAGTCGCGGCCCCGGCCCCCCGAGCACCCGTCGCGACCACGTCCTCCGTTCAGGCGGTCGTTGCCGCCCCGGCCGAGCAGGGTATCGCCCCCCGCCGCGCCGGCGATCGTATCGTCGCCGCTACCGCCGCTGAGGAAGTCGGCGCCACCACCGCCCCTCATGAGGTCGTCGCCGCGGCCGCCGCGGATGAAGTCGGCGCCGTCGGACCCCTTCAGGAGGTCCCGCCCGGACCCGCCCTGGATCGTGTCCCTGCCGGCCGCGCCCACGACGAAGTCGTTCCCGGCGTGACCGAGGATGAGGTCGGCGCCGCCGCCCCCGGAGATCTCGTCGTTGCCGTCGAACCCGCAGATGACGTCGGGGCCGTCGGTGCCGACGAGGCTGTCGGGGCCCTCCGTGCCGAAGATCGTGCAGAAGTCGGGCCCCCAGTGCTTCACCGCGGAGTCGCTGCAGTCGCCTCCGGTCGCGCAGGCCGTCGTGGTCACCGTGAGCGCCTGGTCGCCGCGGTCGTCCGACGTCACGATCGCCTCCGCCTGCCCCGCGGCGTCCGTCGTCACCTCGGTCGACGAGAAGCTCCCCGCGCCCTCGGTCGTCCACGTGAGCGTCACGCCGGCCACCGGGTTACCCGCCTGGTCGCGGACGGTCGCGAGATACGTATGGGGCGTCCCCGGCTCGTTCCAGGCCTCCTCGGGATCCAGCGCGACCGAGAACGGGGTCGCCTGGGTCCACGTGAGCGTCACCGCGTCGGCACATAGACCTGCAGGGGCGCCGGCCGGATCGCCCGCGGCGCGGTCGCACTCGTCGACCTCGTTCGGCTCGTTCCCGGTGAGGTCGTCGGTGATCGCGCCGGTGACGATCTGTGCCCCCGGCTGCAGCGACGTCGCCGTGACCTGAGCCCGCCCCTGCGCGTCGGTGACGACGGTCGTCGCGCTCGTGAGGTCGCCGGGCCCGCCCTCGGTGAACGTGACGCTCTCGCCCGGCGCCGGCTCACCGAACCGATCGCGGACGACGCACAAGACCGTCTGCGTCACGCCGGTCCTGTTAGTGGCGGTCTCCGGCGCACAGTCGATCGTGCGGCCCTCGGGGACGATCCACGTCTTGGTCGCGTTCGTCCCCGGCTCGCCGGTCTCACGGTCGTCGCTGTCGGTCGTCTCGAAGAAAGCGGCCACCGTCACGGTGCCCGTCCCGTTCGAGCCGTTCGCGGGCGCGACGACGATCCCGATCGTGATCTGCCCGCTGGCGTTCGTCGTCACGGCCGTCTCGCCGCCGGCGGTCCCGATGTTGTCGGGCGTCTCGGCCGGCGGCCTGAGGTCGCCGGCGTTCTCGTTGATCGCCGAGATGTTCTCCCCCGCAGCCGGGCCGCAGAAGGACACCGCGGGCTCGTTGTTCGCCGTCGTGTCGTTCGCCGTCTGGTGGCGCTGCTCGACGTCGAGCCGGATCCCCGGGACGGGGTTCCCGGCCGCGTCCCGGACCGTGAACGTGAAGGCGTTGCACGTCCCCACGGACGCGGTGTCGGTCGCCGGCGACGCCGTGACCTCGGCAGGGGGCCCGATCCACGTCTTGCTCACGACGTCGGTGTTGTCGGGCTCGGCGCGGGTGCCGGCGGTGACCGCCTCGTCACGCGCCTCGTTCGCATCGGCCTCGGTCGTCGTGTTGCTGTTGTCGATGTCGATCCACGCGCGGTACGACGTAGTGCCCGCCGTCGAGGTCCCGCCGGGACCGTGGGTGAACGTGCACGTGCCGCTCGCGTTCGTCGTGCAGCTGAAGTCCGGCAGCAACGGCGTGTTCGTCCCGTCCGGATCGCTCGCGCCCGTCGCCTCCACGTCCACGTTCACCGCCGAGGAGGGGGCGCCGAAGCTGTTCGTCACCGTGCACGTGACGGTGTGGGCGGTGCCCGTGGGATTCGAGTCGGTCTCGGGCGTGCAGTCGAGGCGCGACGGCGCGTTCGGGTTCAGCCACACCTTCTGCACGACGTCGACGTCGTCGTTCGCGGGCGCCGGGGGATCGGCGGAGCCCGCGGCGTCGTCGGCGTCGGCCAGGCCCTCACCGCCGCACGTCCCGTTCGTGTTCGTGTTCAGCATCGTCGGGGCCGCGTTCGTCCACACGCACACGAGGTCGGTCCCCGCGGTAGTCGTCTGGGTGTACGTGATCGAGCACGTCGCCGCGTTCACGGTCGTGCACGTCCGGTCGGGGCTGGCCGTGGTGTTCCCGCCGTCGTTCGCCGGGTCGGTCGGCGATCCGGCGAAGAACTCGAACCGGACCGTCGTGTTGCCCTGGAACGGAGCGCCGAACTGGTCGTAGACGGTAGCGGTGATCGTGTGGTTCTCGCCGAGGTTGTTCGAGTCCGTCTCGGGCTCCGCGTCCACGCCGCCGGTCGCGGCCGACCGCGCCTCCCACGTCTTGTGGACGAGGTCGGCGGCGTCGTTCGGCTCGTCGGACCCGTTAGCGGCGGTCGCCTCGTCGACGGGCTCGGTGCCGCACGCGGTCTGTCCCTGCGCGGCCGTACCGATCCAGAAGCAGATGATCGCCGTGCCCGTCTGGCCTTCGACCTGCGTCACCGTGACCTGGCAGGTGGCGTTCGCACCGGTCGTGCACGAGTAGTCGGGGGTGTCGAACGAGGATCCGTTATTGGCGTCGGGGTCGTTCGGGGCGCTCGTCACCTCGCCGCCGACGACCGTGTTCGCGATGCCGTTCCCCGCGGCGTCGGTGACGCGGCAGGTGTAGATCTCGTTGCTGGCGGCCCCGCTGAGCGACGGGTTCGTCTCGCGCTCGTGGTCCGGCCCCGTCTGGTCGTCGCAGTCGACCTCCGCGGCAGCGCCGGACGTCCACGTCTTGACGACGACGTCGGTCGTGTCGGCGTCCTCACCGGACTGCGTCTCGGCGAGGTCCGCCTCGGTGACCCCTCCTTGAGCGGGCGTGAGGCCGTCGTGGTCGATCCATCCCCGGATCGTGCCGGTTCCGGTCGCGCCGCCCGTATAGGTGACGGAGCAGTCGGACTGGTTGACCGAGACGTTGCAGGTGAGGTCCGGGGTGTCCGGCGTGTTACCGCCGTCGGGGTCGTTGGGTCCGGTGATCTCGAAGTCGATGTTGACCGGCCCTCCCCCGCCGCCGCCGGAGTTCGGCGTGACCGGTGCACCGGTGCAGCCAGTCGATAGGGTCCGCAGAGTCGCGGTGATCTCGTGGGACGTGCCGGCAGGATTCGTCGCCGTCTCGGGGGTCAGGTCCAGGCACGCATTCGGATGGTTCGCGGCTGCGGGGGCCGCGAACGGCACCATCAGCGCCGACAACACCAGCGATGCGATAACCACTGCGGTCGATCTCGTCCGGCCGCCACGACTGAAGAGCATCAGCACCTCCCCCAGAACCGCGCCGGGGACGTCCCGGCTACGTACCCGACACAGACGCTGCTTGGTCTGCCAAAGGTTGCATGGAAGTGTGACCGAAAGCGGTGGAATTGTCTCCGGGGTTGCGCGGAAAACCCCGGCGCGACGAGGCCCCCGGCCGGGAGATGCACCGGGGGCCTCTGAGACGCGTTCGGGGTCAGCGCCCTCTGACTCTCACGATCTTCGGCCTCGACCTGCCGGCCAGGAACTCCTCGGCCTGCTTCGGCCAGCGGGCCTGGAAAACGGAGTCGTTGAAGACCTTGCGCTGGAAGCTCTTCACGCAGCGCCGGTTCGTCCGCTTCGAGGCGACCTTGCCGAACTCACCCTCGATCGCACGGAACAGCAGCACGCGGTCGCGCGCGGTCGCGGGGCAGGGAGCCGTCTTGACGGTGAACCGGACCCTCTTGCCCCTCCGCACGTTCGTGTCCGAGATCCTCAGCGAGACCTTCACCCTCACCAGCACGGGCTCGGCGTCCGAGGTCGCGGCGTCACACTGTGCCAGCTCCTCGACCTCCGCAACGTAGTTGGCGCTGACATCGCCCCTGAAGCTGTGGCTGAAGGCGCCGCTCGAATCCGTCTGCTCGGTTGCGAAGAGCTCGAACTCGCTCGCTCCTCCCACGACGTCACGCAGGATGTTGATCTGGACGAAGTCGGTGCAGGCCGCGGGGGCCGCGGCGTCCGACTCGACGGAGCCGCTCAGCGTGACGTTCTTGCCGAAGCGGACCCTCCCTCGCTGGGCCTCGATCGAGACGTCGCGGCCGAACTGCGTGATCGACGTCGTCGTCCCGCCGGTCCACGTCTTCGTCACGGAGTCCGAGCACGCGCCCTGGGGAGCGTTCTCGGGGTTCCCAGCCGCCCGGTCGCACTCGTCGACCTCGCCGGGCTCGGCGCCCGAGAGGTCGCGGTCCAGCGTCGCCGTGATCGTCTGCGTGCCGGGCGTCGTCGAGGTGGTGACGGCGCGGATCTGGCCGTTCGCGTCGGTCCGGGAGCCGCGGGACGTGAAGTCGCCGGGCCCGTCCTCGGTGAACGTGACGCCCTCGCCCTCGACCGGGTCGCCGAAACGATCGCGCACCGTGCACGTCACGGTGTGCTGCGTGTTCACGGGGTTCGTGGCCGTCTCCGGCAGGCAGGCGATCGTCCGCCCTTCCGGGACCACCCACGTCTTCGTCGACGAGTCCTGCGGCTCGCCCGGCTCGGGGTCCTGGTCGTCGTCGGTCTCGAACCACGCCGTCAGCGTGACCGTCCCGCTGCCGTCGCTCCCCTGCGCGGGCTCGATCGCGATCCCGATCGTGACCCGCCCCGAGGAGTCCGTCGGCTGGAGGGCCTCACCGCCGGCGGTGCCGAGGTTGTCCGGGCTCTCGTCGGGCGGATCGAGGTCGCCCTGCGTCTGGTCGACGCCGGACGGGTTCGGCGCCTGCGTAGCGCTCGGCCTGCAGAACGTCACGCGCGGCTCGTCGTTGTTCGTCTGGTTGTTCGCACGCTCGTGCCGTTGCTCGACGTCCACGAGCACACCCGCCACCGCCTGGCCGTTCTCGCCCAGCACCGTGATCGTGAACGGGTTGCACGTGCCGACCGACGCAGAGTCGGACGCGGGGTCGATCGTCAGCGTCCGGGGCTCGCGCGTCCACGTCTTCTCGACCACGTCGGTCTCGTCGGACTCGGGGACCGTCCCCGGCTGCGCGCCCTCGTCTCGGCCCTCGGTGCGATCGGCCTCGACGTTCGCGTTGCTGTTGTCGGCGTCGATCCAGGCGCGGTAGCGCGTGACGCCCTCGAAGTTCGTCGTCCCGTTCCCGCCCGGCCCGTGCGTGAAGGTGCAGATGCCTTGCTGGTTCGTCTGACACTGGAAGTCGGGCGAGTCGAGCGTCTCGCTCGAGTCCGGGTCGTTCGTGCCGGTGGCCTCCGCCGAGATGCGCGTGCCCTGCGGGACCGCGTTTCCTTCGGCGCCGGACGCGCGGCACGTGATCGTGTGCGACGTACCGGTGGGATTGCCGTCCTGCTCGGGGAAGCAGTCCAGGGGAGCGCGGCGCCAGGTCTTCTCGACCACGTCGGTGTTGTCGGGCTCGCCCGGGTTCTGACCGGGCTGCTGGAACTCGTTGACGCCCTCGGTCTGGTCGGCTTCCGAGACGACGTCGTTGTTGTCGGCGTCGATCCAGGCGCGGTAGACGGTCGTGCCCGTGCTGCTCGTGTCGCCGACGCCGCCCGGGCCGTGCGAGACCGTGCAGCTCCCGCTCTCGCCGGTGGTCGTGCACGTGAAGTCGGGGGAGTTACGGCTGTCGCCGTCGAAGTCGTTCGCTCCCGTCGCCTCGACGTCGACGCGCACGCCCGAGCGGGGTGACGACCCCTCGGAGACCGTGCACACCAAGGTGTGCGTCGAGCCGACGGGATTCGTGTCGGTCTCCGGCTCGCAGTTCAACGACTGCACCGGCCCTGAAGAGGTCGCCGGACTCGGACTGCCGGGAGTGGTCGACGTCGTACCGCTAGGGCTCGTCGTGGTCGTCGCGGTCGCCGTCGGTGACGGGCTCGCCGAGGTCGATTGGCTGGGCGACGGGGACGCCGTCTGCTGGGTCCACGTGATCGTCGAGTTGTCCTCGGGATCCACCGTGGCATCCGGCTGGCCCTGCGCGTTCTGGCTGTCGTTGACGTCGTCGTCGTCCTCGTCCGCCCACGCGACGACCGTCGTCTGGTTCGCGTCCGGCGAGCGCAGCGCGAAGACGAACTCGCCCTCGAGGTCCGTTCCCTCCTGCGTCGTGCCCTCGGGCCGCGGGTCCGACCCCGAGTTGCCCGGGTTCACCGCGGACTCGATGTGCTTGTCGTCCGGTGCCTGGAAACGGGAGTGCTCCGCCTGCCTCTGGTCGGAGGTGTTGGCGTTCGTGTTGCAGTTCCATGCGAACTCGTTGCTGCTGTGGTTGCCGCCCTGCGGCGGTTGGAACGGATCGGTGTTGTTCGTCTGCGCGAACTGCAGCGCGTCGGTCGGGCCCGTCGCGTGCACGTCGACGTTCGCCCGCCACACGAACCTGCCCCTGTCGTCCCGCACGGTCGCCGTCATCTCGACGCACGTAGTGCGGGGGGCCGACGTCGCCGGCGGCTCGAGCGTGACCGTCGCCGGGTTCACGGTGTACTGCTTGACGCGGTGGGCGTCGCCGGACTCGGTCCTCGCGTGCGCCGGCGTGCAGAACGGCGGCGTGCACACGGGCCCTGCCGAAGTCCCCGATTGCGGGACGTTCTCGACGGCGACCGCGGCGACCGCCGTGATCGGGTCCGTGCTCTCCGGGAACGTGCAGCCGATGCGGTTCGTGTCGTCGGAGTAGGCGATCGTTATCTGTTGGGTGCAGGTCACCCACGACGGCTCGGTCCCGGGAGGCGAGGTCGAGAAGAAGACGCGGATGTCGTCTGCGTTCTCGCTCTTGACGACCTCGACCGTGAAGCCGGGCCGGCGCGGGCCCGGGTCGCCGTCGGGGTCGTAGCGGCCGAGCTCGCCGCCGTTGCCCGGCAGCGTGATCTCGACCGTCTGCCGGCTCCGGTCGACCGTAACGTTCTCGGTGTCGGACGCGACCGGCTGGCGGCCCGGCTCGCTGGGGGACGGCGAGGGGGAGGCCGAATCCGAAGGAGACGGGCTAGACGGGGTCGGCGAAGGCGAGGCGGCGCCGTCGTACAGGTTGGCGATCAGCGTGTAGTTGTCGTCCGGCACGTTGGCGAGGTTCCAGAAGAGCTCGAAGGTGTCGGGCCCGACCCGGGTCGCGGGGCCGATCAGAACGGGGTTCTGACCCGCCTTCTGGATCTCGAACTCGACCTGCGCGTTGGCGGGGGCGTCGTGGACCCACGCCACGAGGTGATAGAGCTCGTCGACGTCCGGCTTGATCGAGACGTATTCCGGCGATGCGTACTTCGAGGGGTTGACGAACTGGATCTGCGTCGCCGTGGGTGACGCAGGAGCGCCCGGGCTCGTCGCTCCGCCCGTCGTGGTGCGGGTAGCCGTCGGCTCCGCCCCCTGGGCAGACGCGTCCCGGAGAGGCGAATAGACGGTCGTCAGCCCGAGGATCGCAACCGCCGCGATCAGGAGCCCGAGGGTTATCCGGGCGACACCGCGCCTGGTGTCGCCACCGCCGAGTCGTTCCGTCATCCCGCAGCCCCCCTAGATCTGCGGCAGTACCTGCTGCCGCGCCTGCCGCAACTGTATCCGTCGCCTCGCAAGGGCGCGGAGACGGAAAAAGAGGGGCGGCCCGGGAGCCGCCCCCTTCTACAACGAAAACCTGTCGTGGTTCGTCACTAGCGCTCCACGCGGACGGCCTTCGACCTCGACCTGCCCGCCAGGAACTCCGGGCTCTGCTTCGGCCACCGGGCCTGGAAGACCGAGCTCTGGTTCACGCGGCGGACGATCGTGGCCGCGCACCTCTGGTTCGTGCGCTTGCGGCCGGACTTCCCGAACTCGCCCTCGATCGCCCGGAACAACAGGACCTTGTCGCGGGCGGTGGCCGGACAGGGGGCCGTCTTGATCCTGAAGCGCACCCGGTCGCCCGGCTGGACCATGTCCCTCGAGAGCCTGAGGGAGACCTTCACCCGGACCAGGACCGTCTCGGGGCTCGAGCTCGCGTCGTCGCAGGTCTCCGTCGCGGTGACCTGGCCGACGTAGTTCGCGCTCCGGTCGGCCCGGTCGGTCACCGAGTAGGCGCCGTTGGCATCGGTCTGCTCCTGCGCCCACAGCTCGAACTCGTCGGCGCCTCCGACCACGTCACGCAGGATCCGGACGCTGACGAAGTCGGTGCAGGCGGGGTTCGACGACGTGACCGAGCCGCTGAGCGTGAACGACTTCCCGAACGTCTTGCGGCTCTGCGACGCATCGAGCGTCACCTCGACCGCGGCCTGCTGGGCGGTTCCCGTCGTCGTCGTGCCTCCGCCGGTAGTGGTTGTCGCCGTCCCGGTCGGGCTAGGGGTAGGGCTCGTCGTCTGCGTCCCGGTCGGGCTCGGGGTGGGGCTCGTCGTCTGCGTCCCGGTCGGGCTCGGGGTGGGGCTCGACTGCGTGGGGCTGGGAGTCGGCGTGGGCGAGGCCGTGCCGGTGGGGCTGGTCGAGCTGGGCGACCCGCTCGGGCTGGCCGCCGGGCACGTCTGGATCTCGGGCCCCTCCGGGTTCGGGGCCGGAGGTCCGCCCGATCCCCACGTGATGGACCCGCTCCCGCCGCGCTCGGTGGCGCAGAAGCGGTCGTCGTCGTCGCGGTCGACCCACGCCGTCATGGTCGTGCCCCCGGCGACGTCGCTGTACATCTCGTAGGTGAACTCCCCGTTGTCGTCGGTGCGGCTCGTGGACTCGATGTGCTTGCGGTCGAAGCCCCCGCCGACGGCGTGGTTGCCCTGGGTGCCCCCGAAGGACTCGTCGCTGCAGTCACGCCCCGATTCGGTCGTGTGGTTCTCGGGCGGGTCGTTCGGATCGGGGTCACCGGCCGCGTCTGTGTCGGCGTCGTCGGTGTTGAAGGCGACGTTGTCACTGGGGCCCTGGGCGTGCACGTCGACCTGGGCGTTCGAGACGTCGTGGCCCGAGCTGTCCTGGACCCTCACGGTCACGAGGGGGCTGCAATCCGCGACGACCGCGGTGTGGCTGCTGACGAAGACGGCGGCAGGGTCCTGCTCGAACCCTACGGCGCGATGCGCGTCGCCGGCGTTCTTCGCCTGGCTCACGGGCGCGTTCGGCGCACTCGACTCGTCGTCCATCGCGACCGCCCCCATCGCCGTCACCTGATCGGGACGCACGCCGGAATCGAGCGTACAGCGAACACCGTCGGCGGAGTTCGCACGCGTCTCCCCCGCACGTGGCGTCGGAACTCCGGCCGCTGGCGCGCTGCACTCGTCCCAGGCCGGCTCCGTACCCACGGGTGAGGTCGTGTACCAGGCCGTCACGTTGTCGGTCCCCGCGCTCGACGTGACGTCGATGGTCCCGACCGAGGGCTGGCCCTGCTGCGTGAAGAAGCCCATCCCTGCGGTGTTGATCGGGTAGGTCATCTCGACCGTCTCGGCTGCGTTCCGCCTGCTGGTCGGCGCCGCGAGCTGGGAGCTCTCGTCGTCGTGTTGGTTGACGATCACCGTCTGGTCGTCGCGGTCCACCTCGGTCGCGCCGTTGTTCGAATACAGGATGACGCGCACGATCGCGGTGTTGCTCGCGGGCGCACCCTGGGGGTCGAACGTCGTCTCCGTCAGGCCGTCGGGGATCGCGGCGAACAGATCGAAGGTGTCGAAGCCGTCCAAGGTCGAGGAACCGACCTGGAGGACGGTGTTGCCCTGGACGATGAAGAACTCCGCGAGCGGGTTCGGCGGGATGTTCCGCGCCCACGCGTTGAAGTGGTACTGGGTGTCGGTCGGATCGGTCGCGGCCGAAGGGTCGGAGTCCTTATCGGAGATGACGTTGCTGTGGTCCGACGGGTTCAGCAGCTCGATCTGCGGAGCCGTCCCCGAGGGCGACGGCGACTGCTGCCCCTGCGCGAATCCGGATGCCGCCCCGAACAGGACCGCCGGAACCGTCAACGTCGCGATCAGCAGCACGGTGATCGCGAGGGCGGTTCGGCCTTCTGTGACTCTCGTGTTCACGTTGCCCCCTCCGGCGCGCTCATTGGCAAGAAATTGAAATCGGGCGAATCAGGCTGAGCCTATCTTTAACTCTAACGACGGTCGGCGCCCAGAGGTTGCATTCAGATACGGGCTGCTAGCGCTCCAACCGAGCGCGAAAGAGCACAGGAAGCATCGTGGGGCCAACACCGGCGCACGCCGGCCCGGGGGATCCCGTGGGCTGCCTTCCGCCACCTCCAGGGGCCCCGGGAGCGATAAGCCAGAGCTTCGTCACGGTGAATGGATTCGACGTCACGGTGAACCCGAACGGAACAGCCGACCCGATGTCCGTGGTGGGCTTCGGCGTCGAGGTCGCGTTCAGCGGACTCAATTACGTCTGGTGCATCAACGGTGACGTCGACGGCCCCGTGATCTGCCTGGCTCAGAACGTTCAAGTCCTCGAGGACGGTCAGCCCAACTACGTGACACAGAACCCAGACGGCTCGATCACGGTCAACGGCAACGAGCTGGTTGCCGACGTCGAGCTCTGCGTCTAATCGGTCAGGATGCTCAGGGGCACGCCGCCCCTGAGCACCTCCGGTCCGCGCGCAGCCGCCGCGACAGCGCCCCCACGTCGGGGTCGTTCGACTCGTCGTCGTCGCCCAGGAGGTTGCGGCGCTGCCACGGGTCCTTCTCCAGGTCGTAGTACTGCCGCGCGACCACGCGTCTGCCCCCCGGCGCGTAGTACTCGACGTACTGGTAGGCGTCCGTGCGCAGCGACGCCATCGTCGGGACGTACGTCTCCTCGTCCCCCCACTGCTCGACCAGCAGGCGCCGGCGCGTCGCCGTCCCCAGCAACGACAGGCCGTCGAACGTCGCCGGGGCGTCCCCGCCCGCGGCCTCGAGCAGCGTCGGCGCTAGGTCGAGGTTCGCGGCCAGGCGGTCGTCTGCCGATCCCGGCTCGAGCCGCCCCGGCCACCGGATCATCAGCGGGATCTCGATCGACTGCGTGTACGCGTAGCGCTTGCCGGTGATCCCGTGCTCGCCCCACAAGAAGCCGTTGTCGGACATGAAGATCGCCAGGGTGTCCTCCTGCTCGCCCAGCTCCTCCAGGACGGCGAAGATCTGCTCGACCTGGTCGTCCACCGAGTAGAGCGTCCGGAGCTGCTTGCGCCTCACCGTGCGCGCCTCCTCGACCGAGCTCTGCGAGCGCTGCACGAACGCCGGCTCGTCGGAGACGTCCGCATCGCGGGTCGCCCCGTTCCCGTCCCACCCCTTCGTCTTCGCGCCCTTGTAGCGGTGCTCCGCCGCGTAGGGCGAGTGCGGCGCGTTCGGGCCGAGCCACATGAACCAGGGGTCGTCGTCGTTGCGTTCGAACCCCCGCAGGAAGCGCTCCGCCATGCCGGTCATCAGCGTCGTCGTGTAACCCTCCGGCCGCCGGATCGTCCCGTTGAACCGGAAGCTCGAGTGCCGGTAGATGCCGCGCAGCCACACGGCCCACTTGTCGAAGTGCGGAGGGTCGAAGCCGTGGTCCCAACGGTTCAGGTACTTGCCGACCACGGCCGTCCGGTAGCCGGCCTCGTCGAGGTAGCGCTGGATCGTCGCGTCGTGGTCGAGCCCCATGCCGTCGTCGTTCGTGTGGACACCGTGGTTGTGCGCGTAGCGGCCGCTGACGATCGACGCGCGCGAGGGGCAGCACAGGGGTGTGGTCGCGAACGCGTTCGTGAACGTCCGGCCCCCGCGGCCGAAGAGCTTCCGGACCGTCGGGAGCGCCTGCATGCTGCCGCTCGCGCGCTGGTCGTCGGTGATGACGAGCAGGATGTTGGGCGGCGTGGGCTCCTGGGCCGGGGCGCGTGTGGGGGCCGGCCGCCCGTCACACGCCGCAAGCGCGGCCGCGACACACGCGGCGCACAGGATCCCGGCAACGCTCCTGAGGACGAACACGCCGGTCATTATCCCGGGGCGACCGCGGGCCGAGTCCGCGGCCCCGAGCTACCGCCGGTGGTGGTGCGTCTTGACCTTCTGGGCTCTCCTGCAAATACGTAAGTCGCGCAACGCCGTCCGCACGGAGGCAAAAAAAGAGCCGGCCCCCGAAGGGGCCGGCTCGATACTGCTTCTCGCTTAGATCAGCGAGTCACTGCTTACCTGCGGTGACGGTGCCTCTTGGCCTTAACCGCCTTCTTGCAGATATCCACCCTGTTGTTGTCGAGGTCCTCGATCTTGGTCCTCACTGCGACCGCACGATACCGAGATGCCTGGTCGAAGATCTCGACCGCGTAGCGACCTCTGCGGTTCGTGTTGGTCGTCTTCTTGGTGACCCAGCGGCCGCTGATCCGGCGCTGGATGTTGATGGGCTGCTGCGAGCGGCAGTCGTTGAAGCCGTCCGGAACCCTCAGGCGACCGAAGACGACCAGGCCGTTGCCGCGGGCACCGGTGCCGTCGTTGAACCTGATGCTGATCCGGCGGTCGTGCGGGAACCGGTCCGGCGGCGGCGGCTCGTCGAACGGAGACTCGTCGTCGTCCGTCGGGCTGTCGCAGCTCGGGTCCTCTTCGTCGATGAACCCGTCGCCGTCGTCGTCGATGCCGTTGTCACACTCCGGATCGACGGTCGGCGGCCTCCAGAGCTTCGTCAGCGTCTGGGAGACACAGTTGCCGGCCGCGGGCTGGTTGTTCGTGCCCGCCGGTGCCTCGCACTGGTCGTTCCCAGCGCCTGCCTGGCGGGCAGTCGTGTTGCCCGGGTCGATCTCGGCAACGATCGACGAGTCACCCACCACGTCCGACGTGAGCAGCACCGCTGCGAGACCGTTGGCGTCCGTCAACACGGTCGCCGAGCTGCCACCCTGGGGGATGAAGATCCCGGGGCCGGTCTCACGGAACTGCACGGGCACGTTGGCAACCGGGTTGCCCTGTGCGTCGGTGACCCTGGCGGTCATCTCGTGGTCGTCGTTCGGCTCGTTCGTCGACGGCGCCGTGTCGCACGTGGTGCCTGCGACGTCACCGTGGCAGAGCTGGATGAAGCGAGCCGTGCTCGGGCTGACCGTCCAGTCCTTCGTGCCCGTCGCGGTCTGCGCCGGGTTGCCGGACGAGGCGGTCACCGTGGTGCGGCCGACCTGCTGCGAGAACAGGCAGGCGAATGCGAAACCGGCGTTGTCCGCCGTCACCGTGACGGTCGTGCCGGCAGGAGGCACTGCGTTCGTCGCACAGTTGCCGTTGGCGTTCGCTGCGAAGATGCGGCCCGGGCCCGCGATCGTGAACGTGATCTGGGCACCTGCCAGCCGACCGTTGTTCGCAGCCTGGTTGGTCTGGAACGCCGCCGCACAGATGCGGTGGAAGTTCCCGGCCGCCAGCTGACCGCCAGGTGTCGGGTCGATGGTGTTCGTCGCCGTGCTCTCCCGGTTCGGGTCGGCACCGCCCGTGGTCAGCTCACAACCACCGGGGTTGCCGAGCGGCACGCCGGCCTGGTCGTCGGCGTCCATGTCGAGCGCGACCGCGTTGGTCGTGACCGGGCCGCTCTGCCACGTCTTGCTCGCCGTGGCCTGCGGCTCCCCCTGACCGGGGTTGCACACGTCGTTCTCGGTCCCACCGGTCTCCGAGCAAGCCTCGATCGTGTCGGTCCCGAGCGCGTTGCTCGTGTAGGTGAACGTCGCGTTCCCGTTGGCATCCGTGACCGCGTCCGTCATCCCGGCCTGCGCCAGACCCGCGTTCGGACCAGACGTGATGTCGAAGTCCACGTTCGCGCCCTGGACGGGCTGGCCGAACTGGTTGCGGACCGTCGCCGTCACCGTGTGCTGGGTCCCGACCTGGTTGGTCGCAGCGCGCGGGGTGAGCGTGATCGTCCCGCCCTGGTTCACGACGCCGGTCTGCCACTGCTTCGTGGCGCCGTCCGTCGCCGGCCCGCCGACCGTCTGGCCGGAGATGACACCGATGACCTCGATGGTGTCACCGGCCTGCGGCGTGGCGTTCGTCAGGGTGACCGAGCAGCGGCCCGTGGCGTCCGTCAGACAGAACGTCTGCAGACCTCCTGGGCTCGTGCCCACCTGGCCACCAGGCGTGGCGTTCAGCGTCGCGTCGTTCGTCGAGTTGTTCGCACCCGCGGCGTTGCCGTTGGTGCGCTGGCCGAACGAGAAGTCGACCCTGATGTTCTGCTGCCCGATGTTCTGAGCGTTCGTGATGATGGCCGTGAAGACCTCGTCCTGGTCGCTCAGCGGGTTGGTGCAGTCGGGCGTGCCGGGATTGTCGATGCCCTGCTCGGCGACGTCCTGGTCGTCGTTCGTGCCCGTGCCGGCGCACCGCAGGTCGATGATCAGGTTCTGCGGCCCGGCCGTCCACGTCTTCTGCACGGCGTCCTGAGGCTCGCCGGCGTCCGGACCGGCGGTGCCTCCGCTGGCCTGGTTCACGTAGAAGACGATCGTGTCGGTGCCCGCAGCCGTGCCGAGCGGGTCCTGGAACGTGCACGTCGACACGCCCTGCGCGTTCGAGGGCGTGCAGCTGTACACGTTGAAGTTGCCCGTGTTGGCTGCCGCGTTCGGGCTGGTGCCGGCGTTCGCGTCGGCAACGTCACCCTGCGGCCGCCCTGCGGCGTTGTTCGCGATGATGCTGTTCGGCGTCACGCCCTGGATCGCAGGCGTGAGCGTAACGGTCACCTGGTGCTGCGTGCCGTTCGGGTTGGTGGCCGTCTCGGGCTCGGCGTTCAGGCTCGTGACTGCGCCGCCGCCGCCCGGCGTCCACGTCTTGGTCGCGGTGTCGGTGGGCTCACCTGCGTCGAACTGGTCGTTGTCGCCACCGGTGTCTACCCACGAACGGACGTTGACCGTCGCGGTCTGGCCGGTCGGCACGTTGTTGATCGTGATGCCGAACGTGACCTCGCCGTTGTTGTTGGTCGGTCCCACCTCACCGCGGACGGTGGTGTTGCGGCCGGGCTGACCGGCGGTCTGACCCGGGTTGTTCCCCGTCACGTCACCGAAGGCGGTGCCGCCCACGCCGGTCGGGTTCGGACCCTGTGCGTTCTGCGGGTTGCAGAAGGCGAGCTCGCGGTCCTCGTTCGGCTCGGTGCCGGCTCCCTGCAGGGTCTGGCTCACGTCGACGATCTGGCCGACGACGGGGTTGCCCTGCTGGTCGGTGATGCGGACCGTGAACTCGTTGCAGGTGCCCGCGGTCGCGCTGTCACCCTCGCTCATAGCGAGTGCGAAGGCCTGGCCGGACCAGGTCTTCGTGACGTCGTCGAACGGCTCGCCCTGGTTGAAGATGTTGTTCCCGTTCGAGTCGGCGAAGACGCGGATCGTGTCCGTGCCGGCGGCGGTGCCGGTGTAGGTGCACTCGTGCGTCTGGGACTGGCCCTGCGGGAAAGTCCCTGCGGGGGCACCCGTGTCGTCGATCGTGCAGTTGATCTCCGCCTGGGCGGTCTGCTGGCTGGCGTTGGCGCTGCCCGGCAGGATGTCGCCGCGGATGTTGGTGGCCGTCGTCGGCTGGTTGTTCGAGCTGCCGGCGAAGACGCGGATCGTGTGCTGCGTGCCGACCGGGTTGGTGTCGGTCTCGGGCTCGGCGTTGACCTGCGTGGCCGGCGCCTGGATCGGAGCCGTCCACGTCTTCAGGACCGTGTCCGTGATGTCGTTGCCCTCGTTGCCCGCGATGTTCTGGTTGTTCGGGTCGACGCCCTGCTCGGTCTCGTTGGGCGTCTCGAGGTCGCAGTCGCCGCCGTCCTCCGGCGCCCCGTTCGGGTCGAACTGGTCGTCGTCACCGTCGTTGCTGAGCCACGCGCAGATGGTGTCCGTCGCGTTGTTCGCGTCGAACGCGGCCGCGTCGGTGTACGACGCGGTGCACGTGCCGCCCTGCGTCGGGTTGTTGCTCGGGCACTCGAAGTCACGGAAGCCCGGCGTGAAGTTCGCGTTCGGCCCCGAGATGATCTCGAAGTCGACGAGCTGGCCCTCGGAGAGCTCGATCGGGTCACCGAACTGGTCGGTGAACGTCGCCGTGAGAGTGTGCGTCGTCCCGTTCGGGTTCGTGTCGGTCTCGGGCTCGACGTCGAGGAACGTCGCGGTACGCGCCTGCCAGGTCTTCTCGACCTGGTCGCAGAAGTCGTCGTTCTCGGCGTCGCCCGTGGCCTCGGCTCCACAGTCGTTGTTCGTGTGGTTGCCGTCCTGGTTCACGAACGCCTGGATGACGTCGTTGCCGGCGTTGTTGCCGGTGTAGGTGAAGGAGCACGTCCCGTTCGCGCCCGTCGTGCATCCGTGCTGCGGACCCGTCGGGTTCGCGCCGGTCACCTGGTAGTCGACGTCGGCGCCCTCGAGAGTGGGGTTGGCGCCGGCCGCGGAACGAACGGTGCACGTGACCGTGTGCTGCGTGCCGGTCGGGTTGGTGTCACCCTCGGGGCCGCAGTCGATCTGCTGCTGCGTCGGGTCGCTCCAGAACTTCGCAACGACGTCGGTGTCGTTCGCGGTGTTGTCCGCTTGCGCCTCGCCCTGCGAGTTGTCGGTCGTGTCGTTGTTGTCCTCGTCGACCCAACCGGTTATCTCGTCCTGGCCGTCCGTGTCGCGCGAGTACGACACCGTGCAGCTGTTGGCTTGGGCCGTACCCGTCCCGCTCGGGTTCGCGTTGATCGTGCACTGCATGTCGGGGGTGGTCCGGATGTCGTCCCCCGTGCCCGGTGCATCCGCACCGCAGGCGGCACCCGAGTCCTCGGCGTTGCCGCCGGTCTCGCCGGTGTACGCCGCCGACGCGCCGCTCACGCAGTCGATCTCGAAGTCGACCGTGATCGCCTGGGCGCGCTGCTCGGTACACGGACCCGCCGTCTCCGGGCTGGGCCCGCCCGCGACGATGGTCGCCGTGAGCGTATGAGTCGTTCCCGTCGGATTCGTGTCGTTCTCCGGCGAGATGTTCAGGTCACAGCCTCCGTGCCCCGCGCTGGCTGGCTGCGCGAGTGGGGCGATAACCGTGAACAGTGTTGCGAGAAGCGTCAACGCCAAAACGGCTGCCAACGTCTTCCGGTTCGCAGTTCTACCTACTGACAATCCGCACCTCCTCTGGTGACGGTCGTTCCCTTCCCTACTGGCACTTGCAACTGGAGCAGACTTCCTGCTCCGAATGGGTTCAACGACTGATTTTTATGGAAGTTGCTCGCCCTACTTGGATTTCGAGACACCAAAACCGGCCGGGGCCTCCCAACCCGGACCGTCGTCGCCGCTCTTTTGCTGCCTAACCTGATACCAGAAAATTCACTGCGTCGTGAGAACGACGCTCTCTGCAACCAGGGACTGCGCCGTGCAGTCTAGGCCCAATTCGATGCGAATGGAACCGTTCACCGGGAGCCCTGCGGAGTCTGCAGCCGTGCCCCCGCTCCCGTATCTGCCATTAAAAGTAAGTTGCAACCCATTGCCTGTATTGCTTTGGCCGACGAGCGCACCACCACCGGTGTAGTTGACGTCGAAGCCCTTCTTGTGGACCGTGAACGCAATCTCGAACGTCGAGCCGGTGGTCGTGAGGCGGGCCCGGATCGGATACGAGCCCTCGTGATCCGAGATCTCGGCGGTGACGGACTGCGCCACGGTCAGCTGCGAGCAGCTCACCTGCACCGTGTTCGCGACCGGCGTGCGCGGCGTCGGGCTCTGCCCGTACTGGTAATAGAAGACGGGCTGGAACGGAGCCGGCGCGGGCGTCGCCTTCGGCGCGACGGTGCCGCTCGGCGGTGGAGGGCTCGCCGTTGCGGGCGCCTGCGACGGTGACTCCGACGGCACCGGCGAGGGCGCCGGCGCGGCCGAAGGGGCCCCGGTCGGAGG
>JALZFC010000054.1 GCA_030861725.1 Actinomycetota bacterium
AAGGTTTCCGGTGGCTATGGCGGAGGGGTCACACCTGGTCCCATTCCGAACCCAGAAGTTAAGCCCTCCAGCGCCGATGGTACTGCCCTGGCGACGGGGTGGGAGAGTAGGACGCCGCCGGATTTTTCTTCGAGAGGCCACCCGCGCATCGGGTGGCCTCTTTTCGTTTGCCCGTAACCTGAGGCCATGTCCTCGAAGCCGCCGCCCCGACGTCAATCCGGGCCCAGGCACGTCTCGCACCTCGGCCCCCATCAGCAGCGTCAGCGCGAGCGCGGGCACGCGGCGCACGAGGATCGAGGCGGCCGCGAGCCCCTCCACCTCGAGGGCGACGTCACGAAAGAACTCCGGGCGACCGCGCGGCCGGGGAAGGGTGACCTCCTCGTGAAGGTCTTCGCCGACGCCGCCTCGGCCTACCTGGAAGAGGACTACGACGAGGCGATCCGGCTCGGCGAGCAGGCGAAGCACATGGCGCTCAGGGCCCACGCGCCGCGCGAGCTGCTCGGTCTCGCCTACTACCGCGCCGGGCGCTGGCAGGAGGCGGCGCGGGAGCTGTCGGCGTTCCGGCGGCTGTCCGGGACGCCGGAGCAGAACGCCGTGCTCGGTGACTGTTACCGCGCCCTGGGGAAGCCCGAGCGTGCGGTGGAGCTGTGCGACGAGGTCGTGCCGGGACGCGTGCCGGAGGACGTCCTCTACGAGGCGAGCATCGTCGCCGCGGGTGCGCTCGCAGACCAGGGGCGCGTCGACGAGGCGATCGCGCGGCTCGAGCGGCTCGAGCTCCAGCCGGAGAACGCCGAGGAGCATCACCTGAGGGCCTGGTACGCGCTGGCGGATCTCCTCGAGAGGCGCGGCCGCTTCACGCAGGCCCGCGAATGGTTCGAAGCCGTGGCCGCCGTGGATCCCGACGCCACCGACGCGCCGCAGCGGGCGAAGGGGACGAAGCGCGGTTAGCGGCTGCGCTCGTAGATGCTCGCGCCGCCGGAGCCCACGCGCTTCGTGAAGCTGTAGCTCACCTTGTCGTGAGCCACTGCGCCTCGTCCAGGTGGCCGCGCAGCTCACGTATCACCGGCCACGCGTTCCTGAGCTCGCGCTCGCTGCGGAGCTCGACGACGTTCACGAGGCGGAGCGTTCGAGCTTGTCCAGGTAGCGCATGTAGCCCCAGGTGTTCATGCGATACGACGTCGTCTGCTCGAGCCGGGCTATCGAGGCGGCGTCGAGCTCGTCCGCGTACGCCGCGGCCGCCGCGCGCCGGACGAGCTCGGCGGCTGCGTCCACGTCGTCCGTCTCCGCGCGCGCGGCGCGGGCCCATCCGGCCCACTCCACGAGCGCGTCTACGGCGGCCTCGCAGGTCGCGGCGGGATCCTCGCCGTCCTTCGTGCCGAAGTGCGTGAAGCAGAGGGACTGCGCCCCCGCGTCGCGGATGGTGCCGATGGAGGCGATCGCCGCTTCGAGGTCGAACTCCGGGGGCGGCGTCGCGGGACGGATCGGCGCGACGCCGGGAAGGCGCACCCCGAGAGCATCACCGCAGAAGAGCGTCCCGCTCGACTCGTCGAGGTACGCGTGGTGGTGGCGGGCGTGCCCCGGCGTCTCGATCGCGCGGAGCGAGACCCCGCCGAGGTCGACGGTCTCGCCGTCGGTTATCTCGCGTATCTGCGCGGCCGGCACGGGATCGATCCCGCCCCAGAGTTGCCCCATCGCGTCGCCGTAGATCCTCGCGGCGCTCGACCACAGCTTCGACGGGTCGGCGAGGTGCGGAGCGCCGACGGGGTGGACGACGACGGTCGCGTCCGGCCACTGCTGCGCCAAGGTCCCCGCGGCCCCCGCGTGGTCGAGGTGGATGTGCGTGACGACGACGTAGTCGACGCGCTCGACCCCGGCGGCACGGAGCCCTGTGAAGAGGTGCTCGAGCGACGACTTCGGCCCCGTCTCGACGAGCGCGGTCTTCGACCCGCGCACGAGGAAGGCACCCGTGATGCCGGGGAAGCCGTGCATGTTCAGGTCGATCGTGGTGTGACCTAGCACGTTCGAGTCCTCGGCCTGTCGGATAGGTTGCCGGGATGATAGCCGCGGGGGCGCGGCCTTCCGGCGTCCTGATCGTCAACCCCGGTGCGGGGAGGTCGACGGACGACGGGCGCCTCGAGGTCGTCGACGAGGTGCGGCGGCGTTGCCGGGTCGAGGTCTACGAGACGCCCCAGCGCGACGCGGGGATAGAGATCGCGGCACAGGCTGCCGGCGCCGGCGCCGCCGGGGTGATCGCGTTCGGCGGCGACGGGCTCGTGAACGAGGTGGCGAACGGCGTCGCCGGGACGGCAACCGCGCTCGCGATCGTGCCCGGCGGGACGATGAACGTCTTCGCGCGCGCGCTCGGCATCCCCGTGGACCCGCTGGCGGCGGTGGATGCGCTTGTGGGCCGGTGGGAGAGCATCCGCACGGTGCCGCTCGGGCGGATGGACGGGCGGTACTTCACGTTCTCCGCCGGATGCGGCTTCGACGCGGAGGCGGCCGCGCGCGTCGAGCGGGACTTCCGCTCCAAGCGCATGTTCGGCGAGCTCTTCTTCTTCTGGAGCGCGTTCCGCGTGCTCGCAAGCACGTACCGGCACCGCAAGCCGTCGATGACGCTGACCGGCCCGTTCGGGCAGGTGCCGGTCGCGATGGCGATCGGGTGCAACGCCGGCCCGTACGCGTACTTCGCCGGCCGCGCCGTGGACCTCGCTCCGGAGGTAGAGCTCGACGGCGGGCTCGACGTCTTCGCGCTGCGGAGCATGCGGATCGAGGCGCTGCCCTTCTACGCGTGGCGCTCGGTCGTGTCGGGCGACCTCGTGCACCACCCCGACACGTTCTACGCGAACGACCTCGACGCCTTCGAGGTGGCGGCGGACGAGCCGTTCGCGCGACACGTCGACGGTGAGCCGCTCGAACCGGCACGGACGGCGTCGCTGTCCGTCGTCCCGGGGATCCTCAAGGTCCGCGGGGTATGAGCGTGCTGCTCGCGGGGCTGGACCCGGGCCTCGTCGCGGCGTTGACGCGGCGCCTCGTCGCGGAGGGCGATCAGGTGCGGATGATCGGCCCCCGCGGAGCGGGCGAGACTCCGCCGGAGGCGCACGTGGCCGCCGGCGAGCTCGCGGACGAGGACCTCGTCGAGCGAGCGTGTCAGGGCGTGAGGACGATCGTGCTCGGCGACGGCGCACGGAGCGAGGCCCCCGCCGCGCTGGCCGCGGCGGCGCGTGTCGGGGTGGACCGGGCGGTGCTCGTCGGGCTTCCGATCCCGGACCTGCCCGCGTCGATGTCCTGGATCGCGCTCGTGTTGCCGCGCCGCCGGCTCGGGCTCGGGACGCGGCTGTCGCCGGCAGCGGTTGCAGAGGCGGTCGACGCCGCCGACGACCTCGCGGGGCAGCCGCGCCTCGTCGCGGACCTGGGCACGGACGAGGGGTGGCGGGCGCTGCGGCTGGAGCCCCCGCGTTAACGGGCTACGCGGGGGAGCCGAGGTACGCCTGGCGGATCTCCGAGTGGTCGAGGATCTCCTCGCCGGAGCCGCGGTAGACGAGGGTCCCCTTCTCCATCACGAAGGCACGTGAGGCGATCCTCAGCACGCCGGCGTTCTGCTCGACGATCAGGACCGTCGTCCCGTCCTGGTTGATCTGTCTCACGACGTCGAACACCGTCTGCGTCAGCTTCGGCGACAGCCCGAGAGACGCCTCGTCGATCAGCAGGAGCTTGGGCCGCGCCATCAGGCCGCGCGCGATCGCGAGCATCTGCTGCTCGCCGCCCGACAGCGTCCCCGCCATCTGCGTCCAGCGCTCGCTGAGCCGCGGGAAGTACTCGATCGCGCGCTCGACGATCGCGCGGGTGTTCTTGCGGTCCTTCTTGTACGGCCACGCGCCGAGGCGCAGGTTCTGCGCGACCGTCAGCTGCGGGAACACGTGGCGCCCCTCGGGCACGAGCACGATGCCCTCCGCCACGAGCTTGCGGGGGTCGACGCCGGTCACGTCCTTGCCCATGAACGTGATCGCCCCGGACCAGGGCTTCAGCATCCCGCTGAGCGTCAGCACCGTCGTCGTCTTGCCGGCGCCGTTGAGCCCGAGCAGGACCGCGGTCTCGCCCTCCTCGATGGAGAAAGAGATGCCTCCGAGGACGGGGAGACTGCCGTAGCCGCCCCGCAGGTCTTCCACCTCAAGCAGTGGCATCGGCTACCTCCTCGCCCTCTGGCCGCTCGCCGAGGCGACCGGTCTCTTCGCCCTCTGGCCGCTCGCCGAGGCGACCGGTCTCTTCCGCCGTCGTCTCCTCGACCTCGCCGCCGAGGTACGCCGCGATCACCTCGGGGTGCGACGCGACGGCCTGCGGCTTCCCCTCGGTGAGGATCCGCCCGAAGTTCAGCACGTAGACGTAGTCGCAGACGCCGGTGACGAGCGGGACGTGGTGCTCGATCATCAGGACGGTGAGGTTGAGCGTCTTGCGCAGCTCGAGGAGGCGCTCGCCGAACTGGTGGGCCTCGTCCGGCCCCATGCCCGACGACGGCTCGTCGAGGAGCACGACGTCGGGGTCGGTCGCGAGGACGGTCCCGATCTCGATCAGCTTCAGGGTCCCGTACGGAAGGCCGTCGAGCTTGCGGTCCTTCAGGTGCGCTAGGTCGAGGAAGTCGAGGACCTCGAGGGCGTTGGTCTTGAGCCGCCGCTCCTCGCCGAACGCCCGCGGCGCGCCGAGCACGGCCGCGACCGGCCCATAGCCGATCCGCGGGTGCTGAGCGACGAGGAAGTTCTCGAGGACGGTGAGCTCGCGCACGAGCCCGATGTTCTGGAACGTCCGGCCGAGCCCGAGGGCGACGCGGCGGTGGGTCGGCAGCAGCGAGATGTCCCGCCCCCTGTACCTCACGGTCCCGCTGTTGGGGGCATAGAGCCCGGTGATGCAGTTGAACAGGGTGGTCTTGCCGGCGCCGTTGGGTCCGATGAGGCCGACGATCTCCCACTCCGGGACGTCGACGTTGACGCCCTCGAGCGCGACGAGGCCCCCGAAGCGGATCCCCATGTCCCTGATCTCGAGCGCGGCGGCCGTCATGTGGTCTCGTCCTCTCGCTCCGGCGCAGCCTCGGGCTCTTCGGCCTCGCCGGCGGCGGGCGACGCGGCGCGGTCGAGGCCGAGCCTCTTCATCAGCTTCGCGCGCGGTCCCTCGCCCGAGGCCTTCTTGTGGCGGCCGCCGCCCTCCGGGTGCATCGAGAACGGCGCGCCGCCGAGCCACGTCGTGAGCGGGGACAGCCGCCCGCCCAGGCCGCCGGGCGCGAAGATGATGACCTCCAGGGCGAGCAGCGCCCCGATCACGAGCGTGAAATGGTCCGGCTCGCGGTCCAGGGTGTCCTCGATGAAGTGGTTGAGCCAGGCGATCTCCGTGATCAGCGAGGGGAACAGCGCGAAGAACGCCGACGCGATCACGACGCCGGTCCGCCTGCCGAGCCCCCCCACCACCACCATGAGCACCCACAACAGGGCGTTCTCGAACTTGAAGTTGTTGGCGACGACGACGCCGACGCGGTGGGCGAAGAGGCTTCCGGCAAGCCCCGCGAACGCGCCCGACAGGATGAAGGCAAACGCCTTGTAGAACGTGACGTTCACGGCGTACGACGCCGCCACCGCCTCCGACTGCTTGACCGCGAGGATCGCGCGTCCGACCTTCGACCGGACGATCCGCCAGTCGACGAAGATCGCCACCGCGAGCATCGCGAAGCACAGCAGCGCGTAGGCGCGGTTCGTGGTGAAGCCCGCGGGACGCGGCGCCGGCATGCCCTGGCCCCCGCGCGTGAGCGCGGGGATCTCGAAGATCGAGTTCGCCGACACGTACCCGAACGTGAGCGTGATCAGCGCGAGGTAGAGGCCCTTGATCCGGAGCGCGACGAGCCCGAGGAGCCCCGCGGTCGCGGCCCCCACGAGAACGGCCAGCACGAGGCCGACCCAGAACGACTGCCCCTGCTCGCTCACGAGCCCCGCGGAGACGAACGCCGACAGGCCGACGAACCCGTGGTGGCCGAGCGAGACCTGGCCGGTGTACCCGAGGACGACGTTCAGCGAGAGCCCGATGATGGCGTAGATCGCGGCCTGCGCGAAGAGGTTCGCCCACGTCTGCGACGCGGTCGCGAGGATGTACGCGACGCCGCCGAAGAGCGCGGCCAGCACGCCCATCCGCGCGGCCCATCCGCGCGCGTCCGGCCGCCACACGCCCTCGGCCGGAGCGGCGGCCTGGGCCCCGCCGAGAGTCGCGGCTTCCGACGTCGCGGTCATGCCTCTTGTCCGAGGAGGCCGGCCGGACGGGCGAGGAGGATGATCAACAGCACGAGGAGGATCGAGATCTGCTCCGACGCCGGCACGACCTCGGTGATCGCCTTCTCCCCGATGTGGTAGTGCCCGACCGCCCACTGCGACACGGTCTGGACGACTCCGATCGTGATGCCTCCGAGGAACGCGCCGGGAAGGCTGTTCATCCCGCCGACGACCGCGCCGGTGAACGCGGGTATGAGGATGTTGCTGGTCATCACCCCCGGGATGAGAAGGCCCGCGAGCGGCACGTAGATGATCGCGGCGATCCCGCCGAGCAGCACGGCGCCGCCCCAGATGAAGCGCGACATCCGCTCGACGCCGATCCCGACGACGCGGGTGGCGAACGCGTCCTGCGAGGTCGCGAGGACGGCGAGCCCGAGGTCCGTGCGCGAGAAGAAGTAGGCGAGCAGCACCCCGAACGCGACGAGCACGAGGATCGCGACCTGGCGCTGCGGGTTGATCGGGAGGTTGAAGAACGTCTTCGTGCTCAGGATCCCGGCCTGGTCCGTCGTGAACACCCCGCGGAGGTTCTTGGGCTCGATCTGGAAGAACACGATCTGGAGGCCGATGAGCAGCAGCGCCGTCGCGATCGTCGCGACGAGCACGGTGACCCTCGGCGCGTTGATGAGCGGCCGGGCGATCACGCGTTCGAAGATCAGCCCGATGCCCAGGGTCGCGACGAGCGCCAGAGGGACGGCGGCGAAGTAGGGGAGGCCGAGGGCGGGGAAGCCCGTCGTCCGGACGCCGATGAACGTGAAGTACGCCGCCCACGTCCCGAACTCGCCCTGAGCGAAGTTGAAGACCCGCGTCCCCTTGTAGACGAGGACGAGGCCGAGCGCGACGAGCCCGAAGATCGCGCCGTTGGTGAGGCCCAGGATCACGAACGGCGCCGGCCCGGTGGGGTCGCCCGCGCCCGCGATCAGCAGCGCGCCGATCAGCGCAACGATGACCCCGGTTACGACGGCCGTTCTCATCAGCGACTGAACCTATCGCCTTGGAGTCAGCGAGGCGAGCCGCCGTGCGTTAGAAGCCGCCGAAGAAGGGGATCTCCGTCACCCAGATGTTGCGCGAGCAGTCTGCTCTGCTCATGTGCATCTGGCTGCCGCCGAAGTGGTCGGTCGGCGAGAACACCACGTCCGGGAGCACTCCGGTGCTGATCTTGCCCATGCGCTCGACGTGCCACATGAACCGTTCGCGCGTCAGGTTCTCGCCCGGCTCGAGAAGCATCTGATGCAGGATCTTGCTCATCCCCCAGAGCCCGAACATGATGTCGTCCGTCCCGCCGGCCTTGCGGAAATTGGGGTCGAAGCGGTTCGAGTCGACGTAGGCCGGGAACGGACTCAGGAACTTGGCGTTGTTGATCGACGAGTTGTTCCGGCACGCGACGCCGGCCACCGTGTCGATCGTCATCGTGAGACCGACGCCGACGTACTGCAGGTCGCACTGCTCGTTCGCCTGTGACGCGAGCTGGATGAAGAACGTCGGCGACGTGAGGACGTTCACGTTCTTGATCTGTTGCTGGCACAGGTCGGTGGCGACGGTCGCCGCGTCGGTCTGGCCCGCGTTCTTCGGGACGGCGCGCATGTAGTCGACGGACGCCCCCGCCTTGTCCATCTCGGCCTCCCAGGCCGCGCGCCCGTCGAGGAACCCCGGCGTGTTGAAGTACACCATCCCGTTCTTCTCGCCCCTGGCACCGAGCTTCTCGACCATGTACGAGACCAGCAGCGGCGCCTGCTGCTTGTACGACGCCCAGATCGCGTAGTACGTGGCGAGGTTGTTGACGCCGGTCTCGGTCACGCCGGCGGAGATGTACGGCACGCCGACGGAGTTCGCGTACTGCGCGCAGCGCGCGATCTGGTCGGCGCCGGCGACGCCGATGATCAGGAAGACCTTCTCGTCCTCGACCATCTCCTGGCATTCCTGGACGGCGACCGACGGGTCGAACTCGTCGTTGTGCCCGAACACCTGGACGTTCCGTCCGAAGATCGACTTCTTCTGGCTCTCGAGCCACTTCCAGTAGATGTCCTTGCCCTTGTCGAACGAGGCAGCGGGGACCGGAGCCGCCCCGGTGATCGGGGCGTGGATCCCGATGCGGATCACCTTGTCCTCGACGCCTGTCGAGTTCCCCCCGGTCGGCTCACCCGGCTCGATCGTCCCCGGCGGGGTGTCTCCCGGCGCGCCGTCGTCACCCGGGCCGCCGGGGCCGGACCCGCCGCCGGTCGTCGTCGTGCTCGAGCCGGTTCCTCCGCTCGCGCTGGATCCGAGGGCGCCGTCGGAGCCCGTGATCGGGTTGCCGGCCGCGTCCAGGGCGACGCCGCCCTCGGCAGCCGCCTGGCCCGCGGCGCCCGCGGGCGCGCCGAGCTTGTAGACGTCGGGTTTCTGGCCGCATGCCGCGGCCACCGTCATCGCGACGAGCGCGACGGCGCAGAGCAGGTAGGTCCGACGAGTCCTCATGACCCCTTCTTCCTGAAGTTCAGCTTCCCCATGATCCCAGCCGATCTCTCTCCCAGGCTCTTCAAACCGCCGATCACGGCCCCGATGCCGCCACCGGTCTCCGCCCCCGCCGTCGCGGCCGCGATCTCCCCGCCGCGGCGAGACGCGTTCACCCGGCGGATCTGTGCCAGGACCCCGTCGGGCCGGATGCCTGCCGTCTTCTCCAGCACCACCGACCGGACCATCGAGAGCCCGACGATCCCGGCGAGGATGCCGAGCCAGACGTACCCCGGCAGGCCCTTCGGGAGCGTGGCGCCCGTGGGCTCCGCGGCCTCGGTCAGCTCGGTCGGAGTACCCGCCTCCTCGGTCGTGGCCGGCGGCGCGTCGGTGCTGCCGGTGTCCGTGGGGGCGATGCTCCCGCTGCCGGTCGACGTCGTCACCGACGAGCCCGGGTCGAACGAGGTCGACGTGCCGGGGTCGGTCGGCGTGGTGGGCGGGTCCAGTACCGGCGTCTTCGACGGCGTGTAGGTGAGCGACGTCTTGATCCCCTCCTCCTCGGGGTTCGCGTTCCCGACCAGCACCGTCCGCCAGTTCGCGTCCGTGGAGGGGTCGTAGTCCGCCTCCTTGGGCTTGACCGGCATCAGCAAGATCGCAGTCACCACCGCTGCCTCGTCCGTCCACCGCTGCGCGAACTCGGTCAGGTCGAACGTGTAGCCGAAGGTCGGCTCTTCTTGCGCGTCGCCACCGCCGTCTTTCTTGGTCTTGATCTCCTTGCGCTTCGCGACGGGATCGGTGTCGGAGCACGTGTGCTTGGGCATTGCGTTGTAGAGGCTCGCCTCGCCGTCGCCGAAGAACTCCTCGACGAAGCACGCCTGCACGGACTTGCCCTCGGCGTTGACCGGCTCCGACTGCTGATCGGACGCCTCCACGAACGTGACGGTGAACTTGCCGATCTTCGACTCGGGAGGGACGAGGGCCATGTCGAAGCCCAGCGCCGAGACCTGGTTCGGCGTCTCGTAGTCGCCGTCACGGACCTGGACCGGCAACCGGCCGGGCTTGCACGTCTCCTCGGGAGGGGAGCCCGCGAGCGGCGGACTGGGGCAGAAGGGGTTGGGGAGCGAGATCACGGCGACATCGGTCCCCGTCGTGGGGTCCTGGATGCGCTGGCGCGTCTGCTCCTCCCAGTACCAGGCGGTGACCAGGACGAGGGGCTCGTCGGTGACCGCGAGCGCGGGCGATGCCGGCACCCCCACGAATGCCAGGACCAGCGGGATCGCGAGGACCCGCAGAGCGCGTCGTTTCACGGACCAACCTCCCCGGGCACGAGTGGAGTGGGCTCGGGACCACCCGTCCCTCACCTCTTTATTGCCTGCGTAGCCGTCCCTAACACTAGCAATTCCCCGGGACAAGTAGGCGAGCTCGCCTTGCGCTACGCTCGCGCCGGTGAAGAAGCTCCGCGCTGCGTGGCAGTCGCTCTGGGTGGACGTCGACCGCCGGGTGCAGGTCGGGAGGATCCTCGGCCTCGTCTTCGTCACGGCCGGGTTCGTCGTGATCGGCAAGGCGTGGGACGG
Source organism: Actinomycetota bacterium (assembly GCA_030861725.1). GTDB lineage: Bacteria > Actinomycetota > CADDZG01 > CADDZG01 > WHSQ01 > JALZEG01. The sequence goes on from JALZFC010000054.1 coordinate 10,304, forward strand.
CGCGGCGAGCATCAACTTCACCACGGGGCAGTTCCCCTACCTCCTCTCCGGCGGCTTCATGGGGCTGGGCCTGGTCGTGACGGGTTGCACGCTGCTGCTGCTGTCGACGGTGCGGGGCGAGCGCAAGGTCATGACCGAGAAGCTCGACGAGGTGACGAAGCTCCTCGGCCGGAACCTCAACCGTATGCAGCTGTCGGCGAACGGCACCGCCGGCAGCGGCGAGCAGGTCGTGGCGGGGGAGAACGTCTACCACCGGGCCGGCTGCAGGATCCTCCAGGGCAAGACGGGCCTGACGACGCTGACCGTCGAGCAGGCGGCGGCCGAGGGCCTGACGCCGTGCCGCGTCTGCGAGCCATCCGCCCCGGCCCCGGCGGCCGAGACCGCGCCGGCGGGCGACGGGGCCGCCAAGGAGCCCCAAGAGGCCGCCTCGTCTACTTAGCGGACCCCGAGCATTAGGGGGGCGCGGACGCACTTAGCGTCGCCGAAGGCGACGACGGTGCGCGCCAAGGACTCCCCATAGGACGGGATCGCTTGCGATCCCGTTAGAAAGACCGGAAGACCAATCCCGTGGCGGCCTTCGGCCAGAAGTAGCTCGCCTTCTGCGGCATCCGCTCCCCCGACCGCGCCACCTCGACGACGTCGGCCGGACGCAACGCGCGCAGCAGGACGCCCGCCGTCCAACCCGCCTCGACCAGCGCGGTCACCTCGTCCGGGTCCCTGCTGAACCGCATCTCGTCCACGCCCTCGGGCAGCACCTTCGGGAGCACGACCTCGTGGAGCGCGACGACGTCGAGCGCCCGCCACGCCTCGGCCCGGTGCCCTACCGCCTCGACCACCTGGGCGTCCGACACCTCCACGCCGAGGGCCTCGCCCGCGAGCACGAAGACGAACGCGTGGTCGGCCTTGGACTCCGCGAGGAACGTCTGGGGATCGACGGCGAGCGGCTCCCCCCCGAGGTCGTCGCGCAGGCGAGCGCCGAGGTCCGGGACGCTCGCCCGGAGGACCCGGTTGTAGGGGAGGACCACGAGCTCCTCCGAGTCGGCGTCCACGCAGAAGCACATGATCGAGTCGTGGCCTTCCGCTGCCCCGCCGCCTGCGCCGACCTCCTCCCGGTGGAAAGCGAGCGCCGTCTCGTACCGGTGGTGGCCGTCGGCGATAACGAGGGGTCCCGGCGCCAGCGCGTCGCGCAGCATCGCGACCTCGCCCGGCGCGGGCACGGCCCACAGGCGATGCAGCACGCCCGACCCGTCCTGGGCGCGCGCCGCGGCGGGCCGGTGCTCCAGCGAGTCGAAGAACGATCCGAGGCCCCCGCCGCCGCGGTAGACCGCGTAGATCGGCGAGATGTTCGCGCGCACGGCGCGCATCAGCGCCAGCCGGTCCTCCTTCGGGCCCGCCATCGTCCGCTCGTGCGGCAGCACGCCCGCCGAGTCGCCGAACTCCTCGAGCTTCAGCGCGCCGACGACTCCCGCGACGCGCCGTCTGAGGCCCCCCGCGCCGACGAAGTCCTGGCGGTAGACGTATAGGGACGGAGTGTCGTCGCGGGCGAGCGTCCCGTCGGCGAGCCACCGAGCGAACGCCGCTCCGGCCTCGGAGTAGTTTGCCTGCCCGCCCTGGGCGAGCTCGAGGTGGACCGCGTTGTGGGGGTGGAGGCGGTGCAGCGCGTCCTGCTCCTCCGGTGAGATGACGTCGTAAGGCGGGCAGATGAGCTTCGGCAGGTCGGAAGACGAGGAGTAGCGGATCCCGGTGAACGGTCTGATCTCTGGCACGGCGAGATGATAAGTGAGCCTGCGGGACGGGCTGCGGCCGTGCTCGCGGACGTCGACGGCCTCGTCTCGGACATGGACGGCGTCTTCTACCGCGGGGACCGACCGATCGCTGGTGCCGGTGAGGCCGTCGCGCGCTGGCGCGCCGCCGGCAAGCGGATCGTCTTCTGCACGAACAACTCGCACCACACGGTGCCGGAATACGTGGCGAAGCTGGCGCAGGCGGGCGTCCCTGTGACGGAGGAGGACGTCGTGTCCTCGGGGGTCGTGCTCGGCGAGGTGCTGAAGGAACGCGGCGCGGCCGGCGCCCGTGCTCTCGCCGTCGGCGGGCAGGGCCTGCGCGCGGGGCTGGAGGCCGCGGGCGTCGTCGCGGTCGGCGAGGACGTGCCGCCGGAGGAGATCGACTATGTCGTCGTCGGGTGGGACACCGCCTTCGACTACGGGAAGATGAGGCGCGCCTGCATGGCCGTGCGGGCGGGGGCCGAGCTGCTCGCGACGAACTCGGACGCGACGTTCCCCGCTCCGGACGGGCTGTGGCCGGGGGCGGGGGCGATCCTGGCGTCGATCGAGGTGTCGGCGGGCCGGAGGGCCGAGGTCCTCGGGAAGCCGCACGCGCCGATGATGGATGCGGCCGCGCGGCGCCTCGCCGGCTGCCGGCGGATCGCGATCGCCGGCGATCGTGCCGACACCGACCTCGCCGGCGGCCTCGCCCGCGGCTGGCTCACGATCCTCGTGACGTCGGGTGTGACGACCCCGGAGGAGGCGCGGGAGCTGAGGCCTGCGCCGGATCTGATCCTCGGGAGCCTCGCGGAGCTGTAGCCCCGAAAAGTACTGCGCTTGTGGCTGGGATCGGCGTTGACTTTTTGCAAGTGGGAGGAGTGTAATCCCCCGGTTGGATACCGGGCATAAGGGGCGGAAGGGGGGAAATGAGATGAGGCGTCGGGTTCTGATGGTATCGGCGATGGCGATGAGCTTTGTGCTGTCAGCGGTTCCGAGCGCGTTCGCGGACGAGGTCCAAGACGCGGTCGACTTCGTTCTGGCGTGCGCCAACTAGACCGTAGTAGCAGAAGGGATTCCACACTTCTATTTCGGCTACAGACTGATCAGCAACGCTCGGACGCGCTCACTCCCTACGACCGATCATGAAGACGCTCGAAGGTAGGAAGCGCACGAATAGCTGGGTCTCGGTCGGCACCGGGACCCAGCTTCGCGATTGCCTCGGGCAGCAGCAGCCTCACACACTTCTTCCTACGAGGGGCGCCGCGCTATCTGACCTTGTTTGTCGCGCTCCAACTCGCCCGCGGCTGGGCATTGTCGAGAGTTAACGAGCGGCCGCGACCCGAGGGTCAACGAGCCACCCGTGTTGAAGCCGCCGTGTTGCAGTGTCGTTCCCGACGTGCGCAGGCTCAGGGTGAGCTCCTCGAAGAGAAGCCCCGCGGCGGCCGCGTCGGGTGTGATCTCGAACTCGACCTCGTAATAGCCACTCTCGGGCGTGACGGCATACGGATCGGTCGTCGTCTCGCCGATCAGGACCTCCTCGCCGCGCGCCGTCCCGGTGAGCCGCGCGGTCACCTGCGCCTCTCCGACCCCGGTCGGTCCGTAGTCGCTGACGAGATGCCAGGACCAGACGGAGACGACGCCGTGCACCGGGCGGGTGACGTCGAGCCTCAGGGGAAGACCGTCGCGGACGGGCATCTCGACGGCCTCGCTGGGAGTGGCCGAGGAGATGACCTCCGGCGATCGGGAGCAGTTCTTCGACGGATCCACGAGCTTCTGGTCGGTCGCCAGGATGCAACCGTCACCCTCCCGGACCATGTAATAGGTCGCGGCGCGGGCAGGCTTCGGCCGCTTTCCGCGAGCTCCCGCGGCGGGGCCCAATGCGGCAACCACCGCGACCATCAAGAGCAGCGCAAGTGCACGCTTCATGTCCGCCTCCCGCGAGCGTTCGAGTGGCTTCGTACTTCTACGTGACGCCGCCCTGCTCCTGCCCGCGGCCCCGCTAGTACCGGTAGGCCCGCGGCTCCCAGGCCGCCGGCGGCCGGTGCGGCCGCCCGCCCAGCAGGTAGATCGCGGCCAGGCCGAACACGAAGCCCCCGACGTGCGCCATCCATGCGACGCCCGTCGCGACCGTCGCCTCCTGGTACGCGTACACGAACTGGTACACGAACCACACGCCGAGCACGGCCCACGCCGACATCTGGATGATCGTCAGGAAGAAGAAGATCGGCACGAGCACGTTCACGCGCGCCCTCGGGTACAGCAACAGGTACGCGCCCATGACCGCGGCGACCGCGCCCGACGCGCCGACGCCCGGCGACTGCGAGCCCAGATGGGTCAACACGTGCGCGAACGTCGCCGCGAGGCCGCCTAGGAGATAGAAGAGGACGAACTTCACGCGACCGAGATAGTCCTCGACGTTGTTCCCGAAGACCCACAGGAACAGCATGTTGCCGATGACGTGCAGCCATCCGGCGTGCAGGAACGTGGAGAAGACCGATGCCGTGAGGAACGACGTCAGGCTGCGCTCCGGGATCGGGATGCCGCCGACGCCCTGGCTCGTCTGGACCGCGAGGAACCTGTCACAGCTGTCCTCGAGCTGGCAGGGGATCGGCGCTTCCTGCACGAAGTAGACGTTGGCTTCGAGGCTCAGGCCGAAATCCGGCTCGACCGCGAAGAAGACGTAAGCATTGAGCGCGATCAGGATCACGGTCACGAGCGGGAATCGGCGCGTCGGGTTCGCGTCCGAGATCGGGATGAGGGCCGGCACCGAGCGAGTATAGATTCGCCGCGTTTTGCGACCGGCACCGACGGTGCCGCAGAGGATCGGGGGAACGATGTTCGACGAGTTGCGCCGGATCGCACTGGTCGGCTCCGGAGTCGCCGAGCTCACGCGCTACCGCGCCGAGCAGCTGGTCAAGGACCTCGTGAAGGCCGGCGACATCCGACGCGAGCAGGCGCAGGGCGCGGTCAAGGACATGCTCGAGATGGCGCGCGCGAACCGTAAGGAGCTGCTCGGCCTGGTGCGCGCCGAGATCCGGGACCAGATCGCGAACCTCGGCGTGGCGAGCTCCCGCGACGTCGAGCGCCTCGAGCGCCGCGTCGCGCGTCTGGAGGACGAGAACCGGAAGCTGAAGACGGACCTGCGCGACGCGCAGAAGGACGTCACCGCGGCGCGGGCTGCAGCAGACGGGGCGGCGTCGTCGACCGGCTCGTCCATGGCGGCGAAGCGGACGACCTCGAAGAAGACGAGCGCCAGGAAGACGACCGCGAAGAAGACGCCCACGCGCAAGACGGCACCCAAGACGAGCGGCACCTCCAAGAAGACGCCTGCTTCTGGGCCGCTCGCCGAGGCGACCGGTCGCGCGGGCCGGTCCGCGGGCGCCGGCAAACCCACCGAGACCGGCGCAGGGGAGTGATAATCGAGCCATGACCAGCCCCCTCACGCCTCCTCACGACGTCGTGGCCGGTGCGGCCGCGCGGCTCGAGGCAGCCCAGGACGCCACCGATCAGGAGCGGCTGCGCGTCCTCGACGAGCTCTACGCCGGCCTCGAGGCGGAGCTCGAACGAGAGATGGCGTTTCCGCCCCCGGCGGAGCCGCAGGACTTTGAGCAAGCCGGCCCGGCTGGACGCTGAGCTGGTAAGACGCGGTCTCGCAGGGTCGAGGGCCGAGGCCAGGAGCGCGATAGAGCAGGGGAAGGTCGCCGTGCGCGGCGTCCCCGCGTCCCGCCCGACCACTCTCGTCTCCCCGGCCGACCCCATCACGCTGACGGCCCCCGCGGCGCGCTTCGTTTCGCGCGGCGGCGACAAGCTCGACGGAGCGCTGGCGCGCCTCGACGTCGAGGTCGGCGGCCGGCGGTGGCTCGACGCCGGCGCGTCGACGGGCGGGTTCACCGACCGCCTGCTGCAGGGAGGCGCCGCGGCAGTGGTCGCGGCCGACGTCGGATACGGCCAGCTCGACTGGCGGCTGCGCAACGACGAGCGGGTGGTCGTGATCGAGCGCCTCAACCTGCGCGAGCTGACGCCGGAGCACCTCCCGTGGCCCCCGCAGGGTGTGGTCGCGGACCTGTCGTTCATCTCGCTGAGGCTCGTGCTGCCGGCGCTCGTCGCGGTCGCGGAGCCCGGCGGTGACTTCGTCGTCCTGGTCAAGCCGCAGTTCGAGGTCGGGCGCGCCGCCGTCGGCAAGGGCGGCGTCGTGCGCGACCCGGAGCTCTGGGTCGCGGCGATGGAGGGCGTGGCCGATACCGGTGCGCTGGCAGGAGCCGGGCTCGCCGGCGCGGTCCCGTCGGCCGTGCCGGGTCCCGCGGGCAACCGCGAGTTCTTCCTCCACCTCCGCGCCGGGTCGAACGCCTCCCGCGACGTTCTCGAAGCGGCCGCGCGGGAGGTCGCGGCATGACGGTGAGGCGCGTCGCGATCGTCGTCAACGAGGGCAAGGCCGCCGCGCTGGCGCTCGCGCGGGAGGTAGGGGCCGTGCTCACCGCCGACGGCATCACCGTCGCAGTCGAGGAGCCGGACCTCGTGATCTCGCTGGGCGGCGACGGGACGATGCTGCGCGCCGCGCAGCACGCACATGCCGCGGACGTCCCGCTGCTCGGGGTGAACCTCGGGACCCTCGGCTACCTGACCGAGGTCGATCCGGGGCACGAGGTGCAGTCCGTCCGCGCGGTGCTGGCCGGGAGCTACGAGATCCAGCACCGGATGATGCTCTCGTGCGCGCTCGAGGGTGACACGTACCCGGGGCCGTTCGTCGGGTTGAACGAGGTCCTGGTCGAGCGCGCCCATCGCCGGCGGCTGGTGCGGATCGGCGTCAAGGTCGGCGGCGAGAGCCTCGGCGACTTCAACGCCGACGGCATCATCGTCGCGACGCCGACGGGCTCGACGGCCTACGCGCTCAGCGCCGGCGGGCCGATCGTGTCGCCGCGCGCCGCCTGCCTCGTCGTAGTGCCGGTGAGCCCCCACATGGTGTTTGCCCGCCCCTTCGTGCTGGCGGACGACGAGACCGTGGAGATAACCGTGCGCGACTCGGGGCCTCCCGCGGCGCTGTCGCTCGACGGCCATCTCGGCTGCGACGTCCCCGCCGGCGCGACGGTCGTCGTGCGCCGGCACGAACGCCCGCTGAAGCTCGTGCGGCTGGGGGGGCCGCGCTTCCTGGAGCGTCTGCGCGTGAAGATGAACCTGCCGGGGTAGCCGGCGAGGCCCGCGTCTCCGCCGGTGCCTCAACTTAGGATGAACGGGATGCTTCACGACCTTGTGGTCGAGGGGCTCGGCGTCATCGACCGTGCCGAGGTCTCCTTCGAACCCGGCTCCACCGCGCTCACGGGCGAGACCGGCGCCGGCAAGACCCTCTTGGTAGCGGCCCTCGGCCTGCTCGCAGGCGGGCGGGCCGACCGCGCCCTCGTCCGGACCGGCGCGGCCGGGGCGCGCGTCGAGGGGCGGTGGGTGCTCCCGGCGGCGCATCCCGCGGTCACGCTGCTGCGCGAGGGCGGCTTCCTCGACGAGGACGACGGCGACGAGGTCGAGGTCGTGATCGCGCGGACGGTCTCGGCGGACGGACGCGGCGGCAAGGCGCGGGTGAACGCGCGGGTCGCTCCGGTCGCGATCCTCGGCGACGCCGGGCGGCACCTCGTCGAGATCGCGGGGCAGCACGAGCACCAGAGGCTGAGCCAGCCGGAACGGCAG
>JALZFC010000070.1 GCA_030861725.1 Actinomycetota bacterium
AACAGAAGACGAGATGCACGCGAACCCGAGAGGCCGTTCGGCCAAGCTCCGCGCCGCCGAACGGCTGGAACCGGCAACGGCGCCGCTCCCCGGACGGCAGAGGAGGTCCGCATGAGCGCCCGTGCCTAGCAGGTCCGGCAGGCAGTCCGCCAGCGCGCCGCGCTGCGGGTAGTCGGCGAGGCGGCCGCGCTGCCGCGGCACCGCCGCCGCGTCGCTCCGCTCGCAGTCGTGGCGGTCCTGTGCGTGCTCGGCATCGTCTTCGGCGTCCTGCTCGAGCGCGTCATGCTCGCCCAGTCCGCGTTCGAGCTCACGCGGCTCATGCGCCGCGTCGAGGCCGCGGACGAGCGCCGCAGCGAGCTCACGTTCGAGGTCGCGCGGCGGGAGAACCCGGGACGCATCGAGCGGTACGCGCGGGAGGAGCTCGGCATGGTCGACCCCGACCCCGCGGCGATGCAGTACATCGTCGCCGACGTCGCGACGCGCGGCGCGGGCGTCACCCGCGGAGGCGCGCTCCAGGCCCGCGTCTCCGGCACCGGCCACGCCGCCGCGGCCGGGGTCTGGGACGAGGCTCCCTAGTTGGCTCCACCACGCCAGCGGCCGCCCCGGCGGGCGCGCCGAGCAGAGGGATCGGCGAGCCGGGGCAAGACGAAAAAGAAGACGGCCTCACGTTCACCGAGGAGGCTCGGCCTCACGTTCGTCGCGCTCACGTTGCTGTTCCTCGCGCTGGGGGCGCGGCTGTTCGTGCTGCAGATCGTCGACGCGCCCGCGTACGCGCAGCTCGCGTCGCAGCAGCGCGAGGACACGATCGAGTTCCCGGCGCGGCGGGGAGCGATCTTCGATCGGAACGGCGAGCCGCTCGCCATCTCGGTGGACCTGCAGACGATCTTCACCGACCCCCATCTCGTCGAAGACCCTCGCGGAGAGGCCGAGCAGCTCGCCCCGATCCTCGGGATGACGGTCGAGGAGGTCGAGGCGAAGCTGCTCGGAGCGAGCCCCGAGGACGAGTTCGAGTACCTCATGCGACAGGCCCCCCCGCGCGTGTCGAAGAAGGTGGCGGAGCTCGACCTCCCCGGCGTCTTCATGACGGACGAGGCGAAGCGGTACTACCCCGGCAAGCGTCTCGCGTCGCACGTCCTCGGCTTCGCCGACACCGACGGCGTCGGGCTCGAGGGGATCGAGGCGCAGTACGACGACATCCTGCACGGCAAGGCGGGCAGGATGACGTTCGAGCGCGACCTCGAGGGGACGCTTCTCCCGGGCGGGCGATTCGAGATGGACGAGCCCGAACCCGGCCGCGCCCTGTTCCTCACGATCGACAAGGAGCTCCAGTACTTCACTCAGCTCACGCTCGCGGACGCCGCCGCGAAGTACCACGCGGAGGCGGGGACTGCGATCGTGATGCGCCCCGGCTCCGGTGAGATCCTCGCCCTGGCGAACTACCCGGACTTCGACCCCAACGAGCCCGCCGCGTCGGACCCGCTGGCGTTGCAGAACCGCGCGCTGAACTACGTCTACGAGCCGGGCTCCGCGTTCAAGATCGTCACGGCGTCCGCGGCGCTCGAGGAGAAGGTGGTGACGCCGCGCTCCGACTACATCGTCCCCGACGCGCTGCCGTACGCGGGCGAGATCTTCAACGACTCGCACCCGCACCCGACGCTGAAGATGACGGCTGCGGAGATCATCCAGCAGTCGTCGAACGTCGGGACGATCCAGATCGGGCTCGACCTCGGTGGAGACAGGCTCGACGAGTACGTGCGCAAGTTCGGCTTCGGCGAGCCCACCGGGCTCGACTTCCCCGGCGAGTCGTCGGGGATCGTGATCGACCAAGACGACTGGACCGCGCCGACGATAGCGACGATCCCGATCGGCCAGGGGATCGCGGTCACGCCGCTGCAGATGGCGTCGGCGTACGCCACGCTCGCCAACGGCGGCGTGTGGGTCGAGCCGAAGCTGCTGGCGTCGACGATGGACGGCGACGGACGCATCCGCCGCTCGCCGGCCGCGGCGACGCGCCGCGTCGTCGGCGAGAGGACCGCGCAGCAGATGGCGCGCATCCTCACCGGCGTGACGCGCGAGGGCACGGGCATCGAGGCCCAGATCCCCGGCTACGCCGTCGCCGGGAAGACCGGTACGGCGCAGAAGCCGTTGCCGAGCGGGGGCTACGGGAACTCGTACGTCGGCTCGTTCGCCGGCTTCGTGCCGTCCGGGCGACCCGAGATAGTCGTGCTGGTCGTGCTCGACGAGCCGAGCCCCATCTGGGGCGGCTCGACCGCGGCCCCCACGTTCAAGACGATCGCCGAGTTCGCGCTCAGGCACCTCGGCGTCTCGCCCACCGGAGACGCGGAGAAGGCAGCCGAAGCCATCGAAGCAGACCAGGCGGGCGAAGAGCCGACCTACGACTAGCATCCGATGATGGCGACCCCCCGAAGCCACGGCCTCGGCGAGCTCGCGGCCGCCGCCGGTGACCTCCTGGTGCGGGTCGAAGGCGATCCCGCGACCCCGGTGACGGGACTCGCATACGACTCCAACGGCGTCGCCCGCGGCGACCTCTTCTTCTGCATCACCGGTACAAAGGTCGACGGGCACGACTACGCCCCCGCGGCGGCCGCGTCGGGCGCGGCCGCGCTCGTCGCGGAGCGGCCGGTGGACGTCCCGCTCCCGACGGCCCTCGTCACCGACGGCAGGCGAGCGATGGGCCGCATCGCCTCGGCCTTCTTCGGCAAGCCGTCCGAGAAGCTCCTGCTGCTCGGCGTGACGGGCACGAACGGCAAGACGACCACCGCCTTCCTGATCGACGCGATCCTGCGCGCCGACGGGCGGACGACCGGGCTCGTCGGGACGATCGAGACGCGCGTCGCGGGGGCCGCGCGCCCGGGCGTGCGGACGACGCCGGAGTCCCTCGACCTCCATCGCCTGTTCGCCGAGATGGTCGAGGCGCGCTGCGACTCCGTCGCGATGGAGGTGACGTCGCACGCGCTCGCGCTACACCGGGTCGAGGGCGTTCGCCTCGCGGCGGCCGCGTTCACGAACCTCACGCAGGACCACCTCGACTTCCACGGCGGGATGGAGGACTACTTCGAGGCGAAGCGTGCGCTGTTCACCGGCGACCGTCTCGAGCGGGGCGCGGTGAACGTCGACGAGGTGTACGGACGCAAGCTGCTCGGCGCGACCGACGTCCCGTGCATCGGGTTCGGGACGGCGCCCGAGGCAGACGTGCGGGCGACCGACGTCGAGCTCGGCGTCGCCGGGAGCTCGTTCCGGATGGTGACGCCGAAGGGCGACGTCTCGGTGTCGTCCTCGCTCGCCGGCTCGTTCAACGTCTCCAACTGCCTCGCGGCCGCGGCGACGTGCCTGCAGGCGGGGATCGGGCTCGACGCGATCGAGCGGGGGCTGAGCTCCGGAGTCGCGGTCCCCGGACGGTTCGAGGCCGTCGACGAGGGCCAGGCCTTCTCGGTGATCGTCGACTACGCGCACACGCCCGACTCGCTCGACAACGTGCTGCGCGCGGCGCGCGGGCTCGCCGAGCGCAGCGGGGGACGCGTCGTCGCCGTGTTCGGCTGCGGCGGGGACCGGGACCGGGGGAAGCGGCCGTTGATGGGAGCCGTCGCGGCGAGACTTGCCGACGCCGTCGTCGTCACGTCCGACAACCCGCGCAGCGAGGACCCCGCGGCGATCATCGACGAGATCCTGGAAGGCGTCGTGGCGGAGCGGGCGGAAGGCGCGGACGCCGTCTTCGTCGACCGCAGGGAGGCGATCGGGTTCGCCGTGCGCGCGGCGCGGCGCGGCGACGTCGTCGTCGTCGCCGGCAAGGGACACGAGACGGGCCAGGAGTTCAGCGATCGAAAGGTCCCGTTCGACGACCGCATCGTGGCGCGAGAAGCGCTTCGCTCTCAGAGCGGCGAGGTCCCGGGCCGGTGACGAACATCATGCTCGCCGGCCTCGTCGGCCTGGTCCTCACGTTGTTCTGCACGCCCCTGGCGGTGAAGAGGTTCCGCCGGCGCGGATGGGGCCAGCTGATCCGCGAGGAAGGGCCGAAGGCGCACTACGAGAAACGCGGGACGCCGACGATGGGCGGGCTCGTGATCCTCGCGGGGACCGTCGCCGGGTACGTCCTCGGGCACTTCGGGAGCGGGGGGTGGTCGCCGTTCCACGACAGCGGAGTGCTCGCGATCGGGACGATCGCCGCGCTCGCGGCGCTCGGCTTCCTCGACGACATCATCAAGATCCGCAAATCGCGCTCGCTAGGGCTCCAGAAGCGTGCGAAGTTCCTCGGCCAGCTCCTCGTCGCCGCCGTGTTCGGCGTGCTCGCGGTGAAGGTCGTCGGGATCGGGACCGATCTCTCGTTCTTCCGCTCGACGGCGCTCGACCTCGAGATCTTCTTCTACATCTGGGTGTTCCTGATGATCGCCGCCGCGTCGAACGGCGTGAACCTCACCGACGGCCTCGACGGGCTTGCGGTCGGGTCGGCCGCGCAGGTGCTCGCGGCGTTCGTCGTGATCGGCTTCTGGCAGTTCCGGCACCAGATCTTCTACGACATCGGCGAGACGGGCTCGGACCCGTTCGAGCTCGCGCTCGTCGCCTCGGCGATGTTCGGCGCGTGCGCGGGGTTCCTGTGGTGGAACACCGCCCCCGCGAAGATATTCATGGGCGACACCGGCTCGTTGATGCTCGGAGGGTCGATGGCAGTGCTCGCGATCCTGCTGAACACGCAGCTGCTGCTGATCGTCATGGGCGGGCTCTACGTCGTCGAGACGCTGTCGGTCATCGCGCAGGTGGCGATGTTCAAGAGGACCGGCAAGCGCCTCTTCCTCATGGCTCCGATCCACCATCACTTCGAGCTCGCGGGCTGGGCCGAGTTCACCGTCATCGTGCGGTTCTGGGTCCTGTCCGGGCTGTCGGTCGCGTTCGGGCTGGGGCTGTTCTACGCGGACTTCCTCTCGAAGGGCGGGGTGCTGTGACGGGGCGGCCTGGGCCGGACCGTGGAACGGACGGCGCGTTCGAGGGCCGCGACGTCCTCGTGGTCGGGCTCGGCGTCAGCGGGTTCGCGGCGGCCCGCGCTCTGCTCGACCGGGGCGCGCGCGTGAGGGTGACGGAGCTGGGGGGAACGCCGGCGCTGCGCGAGCGCGCGGCCGAGCTGGAGGAGCGCGGCGCCGAGGTGGAGCTGGGAGGTCACGCGCTTGCCGCGGGCGACGTCTCGCTCGCCGTGGTGAGCCCGGGGATCCCGCCGTCGTCGGAGGCGCTGCGGGCGCTGTCCGCGGGCGGGGCCGAGATCTGGAGCGAGATCGAGCTCGCCTACCGGATCGGCGACTGCACGTTCCTCGCGGTGACGGGGACGAACGGCAAGACGACGACCACGAGCCTGCTCGCCGCGATGCTCGCCGAGGCCGGCATGCGCTCGGTCGCCGGCGGCAACATCGGGCTCCCGCTCGTCGACGCCGTGAGCAAGGTCGGGCCGGGGGGGACGGTCGCGGTGGAGGCGTCGAGCTTCCAGCTGGCGGCCATCCACGAGTTCCGCGCCCGCGTGGCGGTGATGCTGAACGTCGCGCCGGACCACCTCGACTACCACGGCGACCTGCAGACGTACTGGAGCTCCAAGGCCCGGATCGTCGAGAACCAGACGTCCGACGACGTCTTCGTGTGCAACGCGGACGACCCCCTCGTGATGAAGGTCGCCGCGCAGGCGCCGGGGCGGGTCGTGACGTTCTCGGCGGCCGACCCGGACGCGGACCTCACCGTCGCCGATGAGGCGTTGTCGTGGCGCGGGAGGCCGTTTGCTCCGCTGGCCGCGCTGACGTTGCCGGGACGCGCGGGCGTCGAGGACGCGCTCGCCGCCGCGGGGGCCGCGCTCGAGCACGGTGCCGCCC
>JALZFC010000015.1 GCA_030861725.1 Actinomycetota bacterium
ACCACAAGCCGCCGCAGACGGTCCTCCGGCACGCGAGCACGCTCCAGGAGGGGTATCTACTCCAGTACTGTTGGGTCCATCCGAGCGCCCGGCATGAAGCGACGACCCAGTGCGTCGACAACGTGTGGGGCTTTCCTCCCGTCGAACGCGTGGTAGCCGGCAGGACCATCAGCATTAGGATCCACAAGAGGCAACGTCCACGCAACGTCGAGCTGCACGCGTGGGCTGCCGTTGATCAGGATGACGCACCCGTTGGCCGGCGTGAATCGATCATCCATCGGTTGCGACATTCGGGAAAGTCGTGGGATGTCGTGTTCTCGCTGGATCTTCCGTGCCGCGATTATTATCTGCGGTTGGGCGGAGCGTGGAAGGATCACCAGACGACCAGCGCGAACCAGGACTCTCGGTGGACGTTCCACGCGCAAACCGACGTCGGGTCGGTTCTTGGTCGCCAGCGGTGCGCGGCAGGTTTCGCGGACGCGCGATCTTAGCCGAGCTTAGCCGTCGTCGCTAGAATTCTTGGCTGGGTAGAAGCCGCCGGGCGGCCCCTCGTGCCGCGAGATCGAGGCCGTCGGAGCTTCCAACTGTAGGCGGGAAGTGCGGTTCGCATTATGGGAAGTCGGGTCCACCGTTCGAACCACCGGGCCTCATATCTCGGGTTCCCAGCAATGTCGCGCCCCCCCCAATCAGGAGCGTGTCGCGGGAGCGCGTCGTTTGCCAGCCGAGGGCGCTGGAAAAGGTGTCTAGGGGACGCATCTCGGGCGATCCCGAATCGGAGGAGGACCATATCGACATCCATGCGACCGTGCGCTTACAGAGTGGGCGGGACATGCCGGTCATCGGCCTCGGGACGTGGCAGCTCGAGGACGACACGGCCGGCACGATTTCGAAGGCGCTCACCCTCGGGTACCGCCTGATCGACACCTCCGGCGACTATGGCACGCAGCCGGGCATCGGGGAGGGGATCCGACGCAGCGGCGTCACCCGGGACGACATCTTCCTCGTGACCAAGGTGGAAGAGAACGAAGACGCATACGCGGCGACCGTGAAGAATCTGCGCGAGCTCGGGCTGGACTACGCGGATCTGATGCTGATCCACCGCCCACCTCGCAGCGGCGCCGGGACGGCTCTCTGGCAAGGCCTGATCAGAGCCGAGAGCGACGGGCTCACGCGCGACATCGGCGTCAGCAATTACTCGATCGAGCAGATCGATGAACTCGCGAAGGAGACCGGGAAGCTTCCTGTGGTGAATCAGATCGAATGGACGCCCTTCGGGTGGCGTCCGGAGATGCTCACCTATTGCCGTGATCGGGGCATCATCATCCACGCCTACAGTCCAGTCACGCGCGCCGAGCGCCTCGACGACGGCCGCTTGCACAGGGTCGCCGTCTCCCACTCCCAGACACCGGCACAGATCCTCATCCGCTGGAGCCTCCAGAAGGGAACGGTTCCGCTTCCGAAGGCGAACCGCGTGGAGCACCTCGAAGAGAACCTCGCCGTCTTCGGTTTCGAGCTCAGCGACAGCGACATGGCAGAGCTCGACGAGCTGAACGAGAACTGGTCATCGCTCGGTTCGTCGCTTCAATACGCTTAGAGGCGCGGTGCCCCATCTGTCAGAGCTGGTGGTGCACCGCCTCGCCGCGAGGTATCGGAGGAACCAGTCACGCGCCAGAGAAGTGACGTCGTCGAGGGCTCCTGGTTCCTCGAACAGATGCGTGGCCCCTTCCACGATCTCCATGTGCTTTTCGCAATTCAGCCTTGCCAGCGCAGACTCGTTCATCTCGATCACCTGGTGGTCGCGTCCTCCGACGATGAGCAACGTGGGCGCCTTGACGTGACCGAGAGCGTGCTCCGCCAGGTCGGGCCGCCCGCCACGAGAGACGACCGCGTCCGCTGCCGGCGTACGTGCCGCGGCCACCAGGGCTGCAGCGGCACCCGTGCTCGCCCCAAAGTAGCCGACGGCCAAGCCGGAGGTAGCTTCATGGTCGCGTAGCCACCCGGTAGCAAATTCGAGGCGCTCCGCTAAAAAGGCAATGTCGAAGCGCAGCTCACCGGTGGCGCGGTCGGCTTTCTCCTCTTCTCGCGTTAGCAGGTCGATGAGCAGCGTCGCCAAGCCCGAATCCTGGAGCACCTGTGCCACCTGACGGTTACGAGGACTGTGTCTGCTGCTTCCGCTCCCGTGCGCGAAGAGCACTACTCCCGTCGCGTTCGAGGGGATCGCAAGATCGCCGTCGAGTCGGGCTCCGTCGACTTGGATCGTGGCACTCTGTCCGTTCATCGCGCCCCTTGTGCCTCGTGCAGCAGAGATCGCACCTCGTCGTCGCCCGTCTGTGAGAAATCGCGATAGAAGAGACCTACGGCGCCCATGAATTCGGGACTCGCCAGACAGACGACCTCGTCCGCCACCCGCCGCAGCTCTTCGCAGACTTCACTTGCGCCGACGGGGACGGCGACCACCAAGTGGGCCGGGCCTTGTGCCCGCAGGGCGGCAATGGCCGCTTTCATGGTCGATCCCGTAGCGAGCCCGTCATCGACGACCACGATCGCCCGCCCCTCGAGTTCGGGCGGTGATCGATCGCCTCTGTAGAGCCGGCTCCGGCGGTCGAGCTCCACCTTCTCCCGTGCCGTGACCTTCTCTATGTCGCTGGGAGAAACACCGGTGTGGCGCACGACCTCCTCGTTCAAGACACGAACCCCACCTGGACCGATCGCGCCCATCGCCAACTCCTCGTGTCCGGGAACTCCCAGCTTGCGCACCACGTAGACGTCGAGCGGAGCCTCGAGCGCGCGAGCGATCTCGTGACCGACGGGCACTCCACCACGCGGAAGCGCCAAGACGAGCACGTCCGTGCCCGCCAGATGCGACAGTCGTTCGGCCAAGGAACGTCCCGCCTGGCGTCGATCGTCGAATTGCCGCTTCACCGCTTAGGCCGTTGCTCGCGGCAGGGGGTCTGGGTCCGGAGGATGTGGTTCGGGGAACGGCTCCGGTGGTAGCGGGCCGGGGAAAGGATCCGGCGGTACTGGTTGGGGTGTCGGATCGGGCGGATATGGGTTCGGCCCGGGTCCGGGAACAGGTCGCTCCATCCACGTCACCCCTTCGCGCGGCGGATCGCGTCGATGAGATCCCACTTGCCCATCTTCGAACGACCTTCGATGCCGAGCTTCTTGGCTCGTTCGTACAGTTGGGTCCGCGTTCGATCCTCGAGCGCGTGGCCCGGCCTGCCGGCCCGTTGACGGGAGTTCGCAGCCTGCTTGCCGAGATCTGTCCGGACGCTCTTGGGTAGATGCGCGATGGTCTTCTTGCTGCGAGCGGCCTTTTGCGCGCTCTTGATGTTTCTCCTCGCCGCATCTCGCTGTCGTGCTGTGGCCACTTTCCCTCACCCCCTTCGGGAATAGCTACCCGCAATGACAGGGGCCGAACCAGAGGCATGCACGCCCCGCTCGAGCGTTTGGACCCTCGGGAACCACCACCGAGCAGCCGGGTTCCACGTCGCCTGAATCACTTCCAGGTCCACCAAAGGATCGCTTCAGGGCGCAACACGATCAGCGCATCGTGATCCGGCATGTCCCGGTACTGCGCATAGCGCGCATTCAAGGATTCGACGTTGAGGGGTGCCTCGAGCCGAGCTGTTCCACGCACCATCACCCATCCCACCCTTTGCCAATCCTCGTCCCAGCGGTCGGCCATCAAAGTCGCGCGCGGATCGGCTTCGAGATGGCGGACGCGCGCCATCACCTTTCCCGTCTTGGGCTTGTGATCGATTGCTGAGATCAATTCATCGCCGCGTGTCGCGAAGCACACCGGTACGACGTGGGGCCGTCCCTCAGCATCGACTGTGGCGAACGCGCCCCGACGCGCCTCGTCAAGTATCAAGCGGACGACTGGCGGTAGGTCGGTGAGATGCTCGCACGAACCAGACGACATGCGACTCCTTTTTCAGATGACGATCGACCGCGGCGTCCGGCTCAGAAGGGGGCCCAGCGCGAACTGCAGCTCAACATAATCGCAAGGCTTAGTGGTCATATCCGAATGATCAATCGGTCCTCGTAGGGCTCAACAGACGATCCGAGGTTTCGACATGCCGATGCGAAGCGACTGCCGATCCATTCCGCATCGTCGCCCACGGCAGGCCGTGTGTGGCAATAGTCGAGCTTCAGAGGAACCGCTTCGATCTGAGAGACTTGCCCCGCCGCCAGCGTTACGACGAACAGCAGTCCCAGATCATTGCGCAATACCGGGTCCACCGCGTAGTCGTCGACGAAATCGCCGAGATCGTAAAGGATCGGGGGCCGCACACCCTGGAAGAGATGCGCGGAATGCCCGGCAACCAGAGCGGCTCCCGCCGCGACGAGCGCCTGGGCCGCGGATCGGATACGAGGAAGGGGTTCTGGGTTCATGTTCGGGCCCCAGTGTGGCGACACCAGCACCGGATCGGACCGGTGCTCCTCTACGGCGGAGAGCAACCACGGCGATACCTCGCTCCCCAATTCCGCGAGCGCGATACCCGGCTCAGCGTGACCCGCGGCGAAGTCGGCGACATGATCGCTTGCTCCGAGAACCACCAGCCGTTCGGCGCCCCTCTCCAACACGACGGGTAACCGGGCGCTGCCGACGTCGGGGCCCGCGCCCACCCACGCGATACCTGCCGATCGCAGATGCTCGAAAGTATCGAGGAGCGCGTCGTAGCCGAAGTCGAGGGCATGGTTGTTCGCGAGAGTCACGCAAGCAACGCCCAGCGCCGCAAGCACGTCCACTGCGGCAGGAGGAGCACGGAAGAAGAACGGCTTCAAGGGATCCGGCCATCGCTCGCCCCGGTCCGAGATGCAACATTCGAGGTTGACCACGCAGAGGTCGGCTTCCCGGCAGATCTCCGTTATCCGAGGGTCGAAAAGGAGCGCCCGGGGATCTGCCGCGAGCGTCTCGGCGACGCCTCGCCCGAGCATGGTGTCTCCGGCTAGGGCAATCCGCATCGGTTAGACGATAGAGGAGTGTCGGACGTTCCGGCGACCCCAGACCGTTACGCGGCTCCGCCTGATCGTCGCGCTTCACGGAGACGCTGGCCTCGATGGGCTGCATCTAGGGCGCGTCGCCGCTGCCGCGATGACCGCGCGGCCCCCGATCTACGAGGGGACGTGCACGGCGATCGTGTGCCGCGTCCCGTTCGTGTCGACCAGGAAGCCCATCGCCTCGCGGGGCGGAGCGGAGCTCGCGGCGCCGAAGAAGAACGTCGTCTCTCCGGGACGCACGGGCCGGCTCAGCGTGAAGAGCAGGTCGCCCCCGATAGCGTCGACCGACGCGAGCCCGACCTGGCCGAGGCCCCCTTGCGTCACGACGTACACGTCGAACGGCGCGGTGTTGGACGGGCTCGCGTAAGCGAACTCCGGAACCGTGCCGTAAGGCAGCCCGAGGCCGGCGATCCCGAGCGTCCCGCCGCTCATGCCGGTGAGGTCGATCCGGTACTCGTAACCGTGGTGCATGCCGGCGGGAGCCGGAGGCTCCCCGCGGAACGTGCGGGACTGCAGGAATCCGGAACCACCAGCGCCGGCAAGGGTCACGGGCCTCACGAAGTCCGACACGGTGATCGTCCCGTCGGGATCGAAGATGAAGTTCACCGCCGGCGCAGAGACGTCGACGGTCCGGAGCCTCCGGGGCGTTCCGGCGGTGCCGCGCAGGCGAACCGTCACGGCCGCAGCGGGTGTGCCAGCCGGGGTCACCGTCACCTGATCCTCGAAGGTCCCGGACGCGGGAGCGGTAAAGGTGATCACGACCTCGCGCGCGACCACCGCGTCGATGACGGGCGCGCCCACCAGGAACGGTCGCTCGAGTCCTGGATCGATCGAGAAAGGCGCGGCGGGGTTCGTCACGTCGGCCGTGATGAAACCGGGGAACGTCCGGCGGCGGTTCCGCACCTCCAGCGTCCGCGTCGCCGTCGTCCCGGGGGCGACCACGCCGAAGTCGACGTCCGTCGAAGAGACCTCGAACTCCGGATCGGGCGGCGTCGGCGACGCCGGGATCGCGACGCGCAGCGCCGCTTCGAGGCAGACCCGGCAGTAGGAACCGACGTTGCACTTCATCTTGCAGCGGTACGAGGGCCGGAACTTGCCGCAGTTGTAGTAGTCGCATCCCTCGAAGGTGCCCACCGCGAGGTCGTCGCCCAGCGGGTTCGGAGCGATCGGGGTGCGGCACCCGGAGTTCGCGCACGCGGAGTTGGGCAGCGTCGGGACGGTGACGGCAGGTCGGATCAGGTGCTTCCACTTCGTGGTCGCGCGTGTGGTGCCGATCGTGACGTTCGCCGGGAAGCGATCCACCTCGCCGGGAGCCGGGGTGTACCTCGTGGAGCCGCCCTGGTACTCGTCGGCGAGGCCGAACGCCGCGTGTCCGAGCTCGTGCACGGCGATCTCTAGACCCGCGGAGCCCATGAAGAAGAGGGTGCCGCTCGAGGCTCCGTCACCGCGGAAGAAATTCGTCCTGTCGTTGAGGATCACGCCGGCGATGAGGCCGCCGGGCGTCCGAGTCAGCGGCACGCCGGGGAATTGAGCTTGCAGGGTCTGGACGAGCCTCTCCCAGTTGATGTTGGCGCGGCCGTCCCTCACGCAATAGGCGCCGTCGTAGTACGTGTTCACGGTCCTCGCGCCGCTCGGGTTCGCAAACCCGTCACACGACGCCGGCTGGTCGCTGCCCGACTGTGCCGACTCCACGTCGAGCCTGTAGACGTTCATCGCCTGATAGATGAAAGGAAGGTCACGCTCGATCATCCGGATCAGGTTCGAGGCGTCCTCCACCCAGAAGGCCTGCTCTCCCGGCCCATATCCGTCGCCCGTGAGGACGAGGTTGAGCCGTTGCGCCCTCGGTCCGTGGTTCACGACCAGGATCGGAGTCGAAACCGTGCCGTCACCCACGACGTCCTCCGATCCGATGCGTCAGGGCCACTGCCGGCGATTTCTTCGTCTTCTTGCCGCGCGGCGCAGCCGGCGCGGCGTAGAGACGGAACTCGGCTCCCGGCGTATCCGGGACCAAGATGTCGAGAACGGCGTACTCCTGCGTGTGCTGGCCGCCCTCGAGCTCGCCTTCTTCCGTCAAGTGGTCGTAGAACCCGATGCGTGGATCACCCTCCGCGTGTGAATAGGCGAGCTTTCCCGCGGGATCCACGAGATCCCAGTAGAAGGGCGCGGGTGACTCCTCGGAGACGGGCTCATGCGAAGGCAGGACCGCGCCTTCGACGATCTCGTCGCCCTCGACCTCCCAGTTCTCGTTCTTCCACACGAGCCTGAGACGTCGCACGCCACCCCTCTTAGCGCCCGCCATGGCGGACCTCCTCCACTCGTCGCGTCCCGTACACCTCAGCGATTACAACCGAGTCGAAGGGAGGCTGCAGTCAGCTAGCTAACACTTTGAGCGGCCATCCGGAGGTCGAGCAACTACCCGACGGCCGCATCGCGCCGGGACCAGGCAGGGGCATCAAGAGCCCTAGCAGGCGAAGAGCTTCACCGCCGAGCTCGGCTCCCTCTCGGCGTCGCCGGCGTATCTCACCTCCGCCTTGCAACGCCCGCTTGCGGGGCGCGCGAACGACGCCTTGAACAGGCCCTCCGCGTCGAACGGCGCCGGCTTCGAGCCCAGCCTCTTGAACCCCGAAGGCGTCTTCCGCGACAACGTCACGGTCGCGCGGCCCGGCACGGCGGGAAGGACCTGACCGGCGATCTTCACGGCCGTCTTCGTCTTCGCCACGCGGAACGTGATCGCCGTCGGCGTGCACCGGCCCTCGCACAGCGGCGCCCACTCGGGCTGGCGCTCGGAATCGAGGGCCGTCGTGACACGCGTCACGCCGCCGGCGATCCCCTGCACCGCGTCGATCGCATAGATGTCGCGGTTGTTGCTCTGCTGCGACGCGTGGTTCGACTCGACGAGGATCTTCGTACCGTCGGGGGACCACGACGGGTTCGAGTAGTAGCCGGGTCCTGTGTTCGTCAACGGGACCGGGGTGCCGCCGGGGATGCTCACGCGGTACACCTCGATCAGGTCGTCGTAGGCGATCTGCATCCCGTCCGGCGACCACGTCAGGTTGGAGGCGTAGCCGGAGCCGGGCGTGAAGACCTCCGCGGTCGCGCCGGTGTCGGCGTTGATCGTCGTGACGACCTGGCTGCAGCACGGCACGAACGCGATATGGGGGCCGACCGGCGACCACACCGGGTAGGAGCTGCTGACGCAGTCGCAGTTCGTCAATCTCCTGAGGTCGGTGCCGTCGGCATCGATCACGAACAGCTCGTTGCGGAACCCCGGATAGTCGTAAGCCTCGAACGCGAGCCGCTCGCCGTCGGGCGACCACGTCGGCGCACCTACCGCGATGAAGTCGTCGTGGCGTTTCGCGAGCACGTCGCGGGCGCCGGTGCCGCTCATGTTGACGACGTAGAGGCCGGCGTCATCGAGCACCGAGCTCGTCCCGACGTTGAACGCGATCCTCTTGCCGTCGGGGGACGCGGCCACGTTCTCGACGTCGAGCCCGGGAGTGTTCGTGAGGTTCGCGACGTGGGTGCCGTCCGGGTCGACGGTGAAGATGTCGTCGCCCGCGACGTAGACGATCTTGCCGTTCTCGCCGGGGTACGCACCGGCCTCGGCGGGCACTACGGGCAGCAGCAACGACGCAGCCGCGAGGACTGCTACGGGGACACGAGCGCGTGACAAGGAAGACCCCCTGGGTTCGATTGGCGCGACCAGACTAGCGACGCCGGGCACGGCCTCCAATACGCAATCCCGCCGATTCGTCCCGTCCGTGCAGGGGCTACTTCCACTTCCACGAGGCGAGAACGTCGCCGAATACCGGGAGCACTGCCCGCCACTCGGGCTCTTTCGCCGTGACCGACGCGAACAGGACCTGCCCGCCGCGCATCACCGCGACCTGACGCGACCTGAGGCCGTCCGTCCCCGGGGCGATGTCGATCCGGATCGCGGGCTCCCCCGCGAGCCGGGCCGGCGCAGTTCCGGCAAGCCTGTCGCCGTACTCCGCCAGCATCTCGCGGCGGATGCTCGTGATGTCCGCGTCCTCGGGCGCGGGGTCCTCCAGGAAACGCACGGATCGAGTGACGACGATGCGCGCCTCGGAAGGCGTCACCGGCTTCAGGACGACGTCCACCACCAGCGGACCGACGCGTTCCTCCTCGGCCGCCGTGAGGTCGAGCCAGCCCACGGGAAGCTCGACGGCGTAGGCGACCGGCCGCCGTCCCGCCGCCGTCCTGCTCACGGCGACCGTCGTCGGGCGAGACGATCCTGCTCCGGCCCCCGCTCCCCCGGTGATCCGGCCCGCCTCGTCGCGCGCATCCTCGACCTGCTCCGTCACCTCGTTCGTCGTGTCGCTGACGGTGTCGAAGATCGACGAGATGAAGTACAGCCCGCCTCCGACGATCGCAATCACGAACAGGAGAACGGCGGCGCCGATCGCCTTTCCGACGTGCCACCCCGGCCCACCGCTGCCGAACTGGCGCGCCGCCTGCATCGCGTCGGCGAGCGCGTCGGCGCCCGACATGAGGACGTTCGCGGCTTCGCCCGGGGTCGCGGTTCCGCCCGAGGTCTCGGCGAATCCCGAGGCGCCGACCGCCGTCGCCGGGGCGCCGCCGGCGGGAACCTGAACCGGAGCGGTGGCGCGGAAGCGGTCCCAGTCGAAGATCAGGCGCCCCGGGTTCGACGGGTCGACCTTCACGGGCACGTTCGATTGGGGGCCGACGCGGTTCGCGAACCAGAAGGGGATGACCTCGCGGTGCGTCGTGCTCGTCGGCGCGAATCCGGACCCGGTGACGTCGAGGTCGAACTCGTACATCGGCTGGTTGTTGACGACCGTTCCCGTCTCGCGGACGTCGCGGATCAGCGCCTCGCCGGGAAGACCCGTGTTGTAGATGCGCGCGCGGCGCCGGCCGCGCGCCTTCAGGAAGACCCCGACGACGAAGAGAAGGACCCCGACGCCCAGCAGGATCGTCGACGAGATGTCGTAGCCCCCGCCTTCGCCCGGCGCCCTCTGCGCGGCGACACGCGACCCGATCCCGATGGCGAGCTCTATGAACGAGACGAATATCAGCCAGCTCCCGGCCGAGCCTGCGACGCCGTGCTCTCGCGCCCGCTGCTGGCCGCGCCGCGAGAACTGCCGCGCGAAGCCCACGAACATCCCGAGGACCATCACGGCGAGCGGGATCACGACGATCCACGGCATGAGCCCGCCGCCGGTCGCGGAGTCGTGGACGCAATCCGTCCAGGCCTTCGTTCCTACCCGGAACTGGTCGCAGTTCCCGGATTGAGCCACGGCACCTCCCGTCGAACCGCCCCCTATGCCCCGATCGGCTGATTCATTATGGAGCGCCCCCCGAGCAGGTCAAGCAGATGCCGAACCGCTCACCCCACGGGCGCAAGCTCGTCTTCGCGAGCAACCGCGCCGGCAGCGATCCTGGTGATGCTCGCGTTCGTGGGATTCGCGTCGGCGCTCGCGGCCCGGCGGCGCTCCCGCCGCTAGGTTCCGGCACGCGCAGGTGCTTCCGGCACCGTCCCGTCAAGAGGAGAAGACGCGCGGGTACTCGAGCTTCGGGCACCGGTCCATGACGACGTCGAGGCCCGCAGCCCGGGCCCGCTCGGCGGCCGCCTCGTCGACCACGCCGATCTGCATCCAGACCGCTTTCAGGCCGAGCGCGATCGCCTCGTCGACGTGGGCGCCGGCGGCGTCCGGGCGCCGGAAGATGTCGGCGACCTCCACGCCCTCCGAGACCGGGATCGACGCGAGGTCGGGGTAGCAGCGCTCGCCGAGGATCTCCTCCTCGAACGGGGTCACAGGGATCACGCGGTACCCGCGATCCTGCAGGAACGAAGCGACCCCGTAGCTCGCGCGCCACGGGTCGGACGAGCATCCCACGACCGCGAACGTCTTGTAGGTCTCGAGGATCTTGCGGGCGGCGTCGGCGGCGTTCACCCCTGCTCCTCGTCGTCCTGCTCCTCGTCGTCCTGCTCGTCGTCGTCCTGCTCCTCGAGGACCTCGTTCCCCTCCTCGTCGAGGGCTGAGCCCGCGCGCAGCTCGTTCCCCGCCTCGGTGTCGTCGTAGTCGTCCTTGCCGTACTCGTAGCCGCACGTGATGCAGGTCTTGCGGAGGTTGTCGACCGGCTCGCCGCACTGCGGACACTTCTTGGACTCGGACGTGAACTCGGTGTGGTCGATGTCGTCGCGTTCGTCGACCGGAGTCGTCACCTGCTCGTCGTCGGCCACCGCTCGCCTCCTCGTCGTCGACGTGGGCCTAGCCCTCTTTGCGGACCTTCCAGATGTCCTCCGCCGGCCATCGCCGGGTCCACTCTGGCGGCCTACCCTCGTACGTCGTCGTCACACTCGCGTCGGGTTGCGTCTCGAGGAGCTCCTCGATCACGAAGCGGTTCTTGCGGAACAACGTGACCCACTCCCCGTGGGGGATCTGGTAGTCGCGGAAG
This sequence comes from Actinomycetota bacterium, assembly GCA_030861725.1. Classification (GTDB taxonomy): domain Bacteria; phylum Actinomycetota; class CADDZG01; order CADDZG01; family WHSQ01; genus JALZEG01. The sequence goes on from JALZFC010000015.1 coordinate 11,449, forward strand.
TCGGAGCCGTCCTCGATCACGCGCATGCCGAAGTACGGGCGCTGCAGCGTTTCCGTGATCACGTCCTTCTCGAGGTCGAGGCACATCATGTATAGCGGGCTCGTGGCGCAGAAGACGAAGAGCCCGCCGGGCTTCAGGAGCCGCGCCGCCTCCGGCACAGTGAGGTAGGGATCAACGAACGTGGTCGCGCCGTAGTCGGAGAAGACGACGTCGAAGGTCTCGTCCTGGAACGGCGTCAGGTGCGCCGACGCCTGCACGAGGGGCACCGTTACGCCGCTCGTCTCGAAGTTGCGGAGCGCGTGCCGGAGCTGCTGCCTGGAGATGTCGAGCCCGACAGGCCGCGCCCCGCTCTGCGCGAGCGCGATCGAGAACTGGGCCGCGCCGCAGCCGTACTCGAGCATGAGCTTTCCCGTCACGTCGCCGAGGAGGTTCAGAGTCGACTCCGGCGTCCGCCATACGCCCCACGCGAGGGCGTTCTCGGTGAGGAAGGCAGAATGCTGGCGCTGGTAGTCGGCGGCTTGTTTGTCCCAGGCCCGCCGGTTGCCTGCGATCGCTTCTGCGGGATCGACGGTCATCGGCCGAGGGTAGCGGCCGGCATCGGGGCGGCCGACCCGGCGGGTAGCATCGGGTCGCGAGGCCCCATCGTCTAGCCTGGTCAGGACGCCGCCCTTTCAAGGCGGTAGCACGGGTTCGAATCCCGTTGGGGCCACCAATAAAAGAGCAGGTCAGCGGCCATCCCTCCTCCTGACCCCGAAATCGGCGTCCTCTCTGTTGCCCACCTGTTGCCCACGCCGAGACGGACATGTCTTGAGTGATGTCTGGTGGTACGCCCGCAGCTTGCCGGAGAGCGTCAGCCCATCGCGATTGAAGAGGGGGTGATGTCTTCGAGAACGCAGCTACCGTCGCCGCCATCGTCACTTTCGTCCTCCTTGATGGCAGGCGGCCTCGCCCGGTCCGAGCTCCCAGATCTAAATCTGGCGCTGGCTGTCACATACGGAGCGCGGGCGGTGTCTTGATGCCGATCACATCGACACAGGAGGAGACATGGCCGCCAACACCCGCGTCCCCAAGGCTGAGATCACCGGCGTCTACGGCGCCTTACTGAAGAAGATGAGCAAGAAGATGCTCGGCGAAGTCCCGGAGGCTCTCGGGGTGATGTGGCACAACCGGGCGGTGCTGTTCAGCACCATGGGGTTGGGGCGCAAGTCCCAGAAGTGGAACCGGCTGGACCCCGACCTCAAGTCCTTCGCAAACATGGCCGTGGCCGCGCTGGTCGGCTGCTCGTGGTGCCTCGACTACGGCTACTTCCACGCCCACAACGAGGGGCTCGACGAAGCTAAGGCCAGCGAGGTGCCCCGCTGGCGTGAGTCGGCGGTGTTCACCTCGCTCGAGCGCGATGTCATGGAGTATGCCGAGGCGATGAGCGAGACACCCCCGACCGTCACCGATGAGCTGTCGGCCCGGCTGCTCGAGCAGCTCGGGGCGCCAGCCCTGGTGGAGCTCACCGCCGTGATTGGGTTTCAGAACATGAGCAGCAGGTCCAACATTGCGCTGGGGATCGAAACTCAAGGGTTCTCCAAGGCGTGCAAGCTGCCGTTGGCGCAACCCTCGGCGGGGTACGCGACCTCGGCATGAACGACGACGCGTTCGAGCTCCACCGCAGTCTGCTCTTCACCGTCGCCTACGAGATGCTCGGCTCCGCCTCGGATGCCGAGGACGTCGTCCAGGAGACCTGGCTGCGGTGGGCCGACGTCGACCATGCGGTCGTGCGGGACCCGCGCGCCTACTTGGTGCGGATCGTCACCCGTCAGGCGCTGAACCGGCTGCGGACCCTGGCGCGCCGGCGCGAGGAGTACGTAGGCCAATGGCTGCCGGAGCCGCTCATGACGACCCCCGACGTCGCCGCCGATGTCGAGCTGGCTGAGAGTGTCTCGATCGCGATGCTGACCGTGCTCGAGACCCTCAATCCGACAGAGCGCGCTGTCTTCGTACTTCGCGAGGTGTTCGAGATCTCCTACGAAGAGATCGCCGATGCGGTTGGTAAGTCCCGCGCCGCCGTCCGTCAGATCGCCCATCGGGCTCGCGACCACGTCGCTGCTCGACGCCCTCGCATGGCGGTCAGCAGGACAGAGCAGCAAGAGGTCGTGGAGCGGTTCGCCGCCGCCATCCAACACGGCGATGTTCAAGGCCTCCTCAACGTCCTCGCGCCCGACGTCATCGCCATCGCCGACGGAGGCGGCTTCGTAGCCGCTGCTCGTCGTCCGGTCGAGGGTGCGAAACGCGTGGCCACCTTGCTGATCGCCGCTTCCCGCGGAGCAGAGCTAGAGGTGAACTCGGTATGGCTCAACAGCTCACCGGGCGTCCGCGTCAACATCGGCGATGACGTCGCCGCGGTAAGCCTCGACATCGAGAACGGTCAGATCACCCACATCTACGTCGTCGCCAATCCGCACAAGCTCGCCCGGGTCGACGAGGTCGCTCCGCTCACAAGATCCTGACCTGCAGAGCTAAGGACCGGTGTCAGACCAAAGTCGATGGCGGGGCCGTCGGCCCAGGTCGCGACTTCGACGGGTGCAGATATCAACTGGGCAGCTCGAGCGATCACGCTCCAGTACGGAGACGGATGCCCGTCTCAGGCAGTCAGCCATACGCGGCGTCCTCGACGACCTCGCGGTGGCCCTGCACAATGGATCGATGGTTCTCAGGTTCCTGCGCCGTCTGCTCATCGTGTTCGGCCTCATTGTCAGCTTCGCTGCGCTCCTCCTATGGCGGCCCTGGGACCAAGGGTGGTCAGACCAACAAGTCGAGAGCTTCCTCATCAGTTGCACCGAGGGCGGCCTCGACACGAAGACGTGTGAGTGTCTCGCAGGCGAGCTTCAAGATCGCATGTCGGCAGCCGAGTTCCAGATCGAGAACGAACGTCTGGCCCGGCAAAGCGAAGGCACTATCTTTTCCAATGCACAACCCTCGATCGAAGTCCGGGCGGCACTTGCGAACTGTCGCTTCTAGAGGTTCCGGACGGTGCATACGGCTGCCGCAGCTGCTCGGACGATGGCGCGAGCGTTCCAGCACGATCGCGCCTTTGCGTGGGCCGTGGCCGACGATGAAAGACGTCGGCGCCACGCTCAGCCTATTGTTGTCGTCGTCGGCGACAGCGATGGTCGTTTGTCCGCCTCCCGCTCTGCTAGCCGCCCAAGGCGTCGACCAACATGAGCCGAAGTAAGTTGCGCACGGTGCCGCAACGTCACGAGCACATTGCGGTTCGATCAATTTGAGGCATGCCGATCACTTCTCGCGCCGTTCTTCGTGCGGGCATTTCTTCGTCCGAAGAACCATCTACGTCAAGTCTTTGCGAAATTCGCCCATACTTGTTCCATGACGGCCGGCGACAAGATCCGAATCGAGCCGTGGGGCTCCGGAGACCTGCCGCTGCTCGAGCGGACTATGGGCGATGCCGCCATGACCGTTTACCTCGGGGGCCCGGAGGACGCGGCGAACCTTGCCGAGCGGCAGAAGAAGTACGAGAAGCTGGCCGGGTCGGGCGAGGGCCGCATGTTCAAGATCGTCGACATCGCCACTGGCGAGAGCCTCGGCTCGATCGGCTATTGGGACAAGGCATGGAACGGCACGACTGTCTACGAAATCGGCTGGACAGTCATTCCCGAAGCCCAAGGGCGAGGGGTCGCCACAATCGCAACGGCGACGGCCCTGGCACGGGCTAGAGAAGACGGAAATCATCGTTTTGTGCATGCATTCCCATCCGTGGAGAACCTGGCATCGAACGCCATCTGCCGGAAGCTCGGATTCGAGTTTCTCGGCGAGTACGACTTCGAGTTCCCGCCGGGCCACTGGATGCGATGCAACGACTGGCGGCTCGACTTGCAAGACCAACCAGCGGCGGCTCGGCTATCAGCCATTCAGACTGAACCTTGAGGAGATCGGCCAGGTCCAGCCGGCGCTCACGTTCGTGCAGCTCGACAGCGACCTCGCCAAGCCGCACCTGCTAAGTCGACTTGAGGCCAGGAACGCGCAAAGAATGGTGCGCTTTCTGTTGCCCACCTGTTGCCCGCGACGATGAAAACAGGCGGAAAACCTCGAAAGCCTGGATGACGCGAAAGGCACCTCCAGCTGGGAAAACGAAGGCTCAGGAATGACGTCACGAAGCGCCGAAAACTGGCTGGTCCGCTCTTTCAAGGCGGTAGCACGGGTTCGAATCCCGTTGGGGCCACATCGAAAAGCGCAGGTCACGGCGGGTCTCCGTTCCGGGACGTGTGAAGTCTCGGTAGGTCCGTCTCACATTGGCCTCGGCACCTGTGTCCCACTCTCCGGCCCGCTTCGGCTCCTGGGCGACACCGGCCTCGGCACCTTTGTCCCACCAATTCCACGTCTCTGGGGTCCGTCTGCGTCATCACTCGTGCTCAATCGAGCCGAGGAGGTGCCCCCGGAGTTCTCTCCATGCGACGGCCTCCGGCGAAGACGCGGGCGACGGCGAGCAGATCAGCCCCGGGTTCGACTACGAGGAGACGTGGATGACCTCTCGCTGCACATGCGCCACGACGGCCCTCGATTCCGAGCGACAGCCCGAGTGGGCGCCGCTGCGCGAGGGCCGGTGCACGCCGACTACGATCACGTTCCGCGTGGCCAAGACGAAGACGGCGGTGAAGATCGCGGGTCAGATCTTTCCCGCCGTGCCGGGCCGCGCGACCGTGACGTTGTCGCGGAGGACGCCTTCGGGGTTCAAGAGGCTGGGCTCGAAGCCGGCGCCGTTCGACGCGGAGGGCCTGTTCAAGGCGTCGTTCACGCGCCCCGCAAGCGGGCGTTGCAAGGCGGAGGTGAGATACGCCGGCGACGCCGAGAGGGAGCCGAGCTCGGCGGTGAAGCTCTTCGCCTGCTAGACCCGTCAGGCGGCTATCTCGCAGCGCGCCCCGTCAGGGGGCGGGTTCTGCGCTCGGGTCGCGCAGCCTCACGAGTATGCCCACGGACTCCGCAGTCAGCACTGCGAGCCCCATGGCCGGATGAAGGAAGGCCGCCGCTGAAGCCACGACCGCGACGGCAGGGACGACCAGGCTGTGATGTCGCCACACCCGGTCGAGATCGGGTTGGGCCTCCCGGCACAGGTGCTCTGCACGAGCGACATGACGGGTGAACAGGCCCAGAGTGAGAGCTGTGAGTCCGAGACCCACGGCGAAGACGACGTGCGGCCCCGCGCTCTCGAACTCATAGGTTCCCACCAGCGAGGCCGCGAACGGGAGTAGCGAGATCGTGCCGAGGAACGCGAAGTTCCACACGATGGTGTGCATGGAGACCCGGGCCAAGGCATCCACCACGTGGTGATGGACCGCCCAGAAGCGCGCCAGTACCACGAAGCTCACGACCCAGCCGAAGAAGGCGGGGATGTTGTCGACGAGCTCGTGGCCGAGCTCCCGGCCCGGCAGAGGTGGGTCGGGAAGCTTTAAATCGAGGACGAGCAGTGTTGCGACGATCGCAAAGACGCCGTCGCTGAAGGCGCCCAATCGTTCCACGCCATACGTGCGCATCGAGTCCTCCCATCCCCTTAGAGGACTCTCATCATCGCGAATAGTGTCGCCGGCCGCGCATAATCGACCGATTCTTGAAGCAACCCCGGCGGCTGCGCAGGTCTGGTGAGTCGACGGCATTGAAGGCTTCGAGCGCGCGCACTACTACACGTTGTGGTTCGCCGTTATGAAGACCGGCGCAGAGAACCTTCGCGTCGCCTCGCGCCGACTAGGCGCGGGTTACCACCTCTCCTGCTTGAACCCGGCGTGCATGTGGCCGTCGTGGCCCCCGATCGGGTGGTTGTCGGTCGGCGTCTCCTTGATGAACCCGAAGCCGTCGAAGAACATCTCGTCGAGCACGTCGCGCCCCTTGGGGCCAAGCGCGCCGAGGAACTTGTGATACAGCCAGATGAGCGCCTCCGTCTCGTCGTCGAACGGTAGGACGTCGTCCGCGACGTCGCGGTCGTTGATGTCGAACGCGAGCGTGCCCTGGTCGTCGGGAGCCTTCTGGATCCGGCCGTCGACTATGCGCTGATAGTGAAGCGAGTCGTCGGTCGGCGAACTCGTCGCGCCGCGCGTATGGCCCGGGTGAACGCCTCCGAAGTCCTTGTGCTCACCCGGCGAGAATCCCTTCGCCTGGCACCAGCGCCCGGTCTCCCAGACACTGCGGCAGTCCTTGAGCCGCTTGCGCAGCACGATCTCCTGGCCCACCTGCAGACCTCCTTTGGCGAAAAGCCCTCGCGAGGCCGCCGTTGCCCGGCTGTAGACCGACCGGCCTGTCTGCTCCCAATCGTTGGCCGCGGTACAGCCAGATTCCATCGCCGCCTCCTCTTGTGCCCCAGCGACAGTTTACGACACTGGAAGAAAAGTGCGGAGATACCATCCCGGTCAAGGTCTTCGCGCAGTGTTTCCGGGTCGATGATGCCGAGCCAAGAGCGCAGGCCTGTCAGCAGCTCTCCTGCAGCGGGCGGTACGATTGATGCGCGCTTTCGGAGAGGAGCGCAATTAGGGTGAGGCCAGGATGCTCGTAATGATCATTGGAAGTGTCATCGCGGCCGCTTGGTACACGCTCGTCACGTTGACGTGGGAGCGGGCTCGGCGTCACTTCGCGCCCGAGACGTCTCACCCTGACGATCCGAAGGCCTGCGGCTGATGACACGCCCTCACCTCCAGGAACCGTGACGCCCGCCGGCCCTCCAGGATAACGAGCGGCTCGCTTCCCTCGTCGCTTCGCTCCTCGTCGCTTCGAAACCCCGCTCGTTGACATCGGGCCGTCGTCACGCGTCACTACGGAGGTGAGGCTCATGTGGCTCGTCAGGTGGTTCGGTCGCGAGGACTCGCTGATCCGCCTTTCGAGGCGGTAGCACGGGTTCGAATCCCGTTGGGGCCACTCGTTTCAGAGGTAGGCAGTCCGCGATCTGCCGAGGCTCGCGAGGGGTTGGCCGCCGGAGCCGTTCGCCGCTACGTCCTCCCGCGTAAACGCATCCGCCGTCGTACTCCGACCGCGGCCAGACGCAGGTGCCGAAGACGATCCCGGGGAGTGGAGTAAGGGCTCTGGCTAGCAGCGGCCGGGCGGCAACGTCAGGTTGCGGAGGCATTCCTGGACTCTTTGGTCCCAGCACTGGATCACTGCGCTGGCGCCTCTGCACTCCGGAGCAGCGTGAGCCACGGGCGCGAGAAGGGATCCAGCTCCCAGAACCAATGTGAATACCGCTACGGACCGAGCCACTCGCTTCTTTGTCATTGTCTGTCCTCTCCCTCACTGGCCCAACGCTTCGCCAAGTCGAGCAAATCACTTACCGGCCATGGCTCCATTCTCGCCGTGGACCTCTAGAACCTCCCTGGTTGGCTTGAAAGTCCAATCAGGCGACGGCACCCGAACCGGAGCGGGGGCGCCGCTCCCGTAGCCTCGTCGTCGTGGTCGAGAACGTGCTGGTGGGTCTGGTGATGGTCGTCGGCTTGGCCGGCGTGGTGGTCCCGGGAGTTCCCGGAACGCTCCTCATCCTCGCCGCCGGCATCGGTTGGGCACTGGTCGCCGACGACGGAGCCGGTCCCTGGGTGATCGTCGGCGTCATGTCCCTGCTGTTCGTCCTCGGCCTCGTCGCGAAGTACGTCCTGCCGGGACGGCGGCTCTCGGGCGAGCTGCCGCGTTCCACGATTCTGTTCGGTGCGACGGGAGCGCTCGTCGGCCTCGTGGTGCTGCCTCCGATCGGCCTTCTGATCGGCGGTGTCGTCGGCGTCTACCTCGCGCAGGCGCGGCGCGTGGGGCCCGGAGCCGAGGCCCGGCGCTCTACCGTCGAGGTTCTGAAGGCAATCGGGGTGGGCATCCTCGCGGAGCTGACGGCGGGCGTACTGATGATCGCGACGTGGCTGGCGGGGCTGGCGCTGACCTGAGCCGGGACGTTACTTGCAGCGGCCCGGGGCGCGCGCCTAGAACCCGGCAACGATCGACTCGAGGATGCGTCCCTGGCGGACCCGCTGCGGGTGGTCGCCGACCGGCACCTCGGCGACGACCTTCTCCTTGCCGAAGGAGATGATCGTGACCAGGTCGCTACCGCTCATCGACAGCCAGCACGTGTTGGCCGGACCTTCGACCGCCCAGTAGGGCTTGGAGTAGCGCGCGTCCTCGATGTAACGAGCAGCGCCCTTGAACACAGTCGGGCTGAACGTCTTCCGGTCGACGATGGCGGCGTAGTCCGACATGGTCCCGGCCACGCAGAGCTTGCTGCCGCGCTCGTTGATGGCGAGCCCGTGGTGCGCGGAATCCAAGACGTACTGCTCGCGCGGCATGTCCTTGACCTCGTCCGCGATCGGCAAGCCGACGATCCGGGTGACGACCCCGGTCCTCGGCTCGAGAAGGCCACCGAGCTCGTAGTCGCCACCGCCGGTGTCATCCTTCTTCGCCATCCTGAACTCGACGAAGCCGTGGAAGAAGGACACCTGGGCGTACATGATCTTTTCGTCCGGGGTGATGGCGACGGGACGGACGGCGCTGCTCATATTCGGGTGGTCGGCCTCGGCCAGCTCTTGGCCCATGTCCCAGCGTCGCTTCACGTCGAAGCTGCCGGCGTGAACGATCTGGAGCCAGCGGTCGCCCTTGGTGGTGTCTCCCCCGCTCGAGTCGGAGTCGGCGTCGTCGCCCGGCGTGTAGACGCGGCCGATCGAGGCGTGGAAGATCCGCCTCCCGTCGGCCGAGTAGTTGTTCTCGTGCGGGGTGTCGCCGGACTCGAACGACCGCAGGCGCTGGCCCATCGTGACGTGCCCGCCGCCGGGCAGAGCCTCGTCCACCATGCTGAACTCGAGGACCTGTCGCGCGGTGGAGTCCGACACGACCAGACGCCGGCCGTCGGGCGAGAGCCCCATGTGGTCGGTGCGGTAGCCGTCCATCTCGGCCTCCGCGACGATGCTGTCGGGATCGCCCGCCTCCCCCGCCCCCGCCGCCTTGGCGACGTCGATCCACACGACGTCGCGCAGGCTCGGGCGCGAGACCGCGAGGTACTTCCCATCGAGGGTGGTGAACGCGTCGTCGACGTACTGGTCGTGGCCCTCGCCCACCCCCTGTTGGATGGCGAGGTAGAACGCCGCGCCGGCGGGGTGGCTTGCAGACGGTGTCATCACATGCTGCAGCTCTTCGTCGAGGTCGGGGACGACGTTGATCGTCGTCAGCATCCCGTGCGACCGCGCGTCGACGATCGTCGCTGTGCCGGCCCAGTTGTTGCTGACGACCATCACGCTCCGCGTGCCGGGTTGCTGCTGCACGATCTCGGAGTTCCTGCGCGGCTGTGACCGCTTGTCCTCTGCGGGGGCGGGCGCTGCGAGCACGCTCCCGGAAAGGGCGACCGCGGCGGTCAGCACCAGACCTGGGACGAGCGGGCTTCTGCGTGCGCGCAAGCTACCTCCCGTGAAGATGGACCGGCTCGTGAGCGAGGCTACCCGGGCCGGGCTCACGGCCGGCTCCCACCGGCGGAACAGGCGATGCCGATCAAACACGCCTCCTACCCATATGTCTGAGGGACAGAAACAACTGAGCCCCAGGGTCGCCGTTCCATGAGTCGCGGGGCGTGAGGCGGGACAATCGGCTCCGCCCCCTACAAGGCGGTAGCACGGGTTCGAACCCGGCTTCTTCACGTCGCGCTCCGTCCCGATGCCTGATGGCCCGTAGGGACATCGCGTTATCCTCAGGCTTGGACGCACTTGAACGTGGGGCCTGGATGAGTGACCGAGAGTCGCAACCCGCGCGCCGCGATCGCGCCGGCGCCGGCGAAGCGACAGCAACGCGGACGGCGGGGACATCGTGGCCAGATCGCGCCGTGGTCGTCGTCCACGGCATCGGCGAGCAGCGGCGCGGAGCGACTCACGAGTCGATCGTGCGGGCGTTCCGGCGACACGGCGCGGGGCCTCCGGAGCCGGTAGAGGAGAGTCTTCCGTTCGAGAAGCCTCTCCCACAGGATGCACTGCGGATCTCCCGCGGCGGCGTCACCGCCGACGTATACGAGGTGTACTGGGCGCCGCTGACTGCGAGGAAGACTACGGCGCGGTCGGTGCTGTGGTGGTTGTTGCGCACGACGTTCCTCCCCGGCTCCCGGATGACGCGGCCCTCGCGCAAGACGCTGTGGGACGCAGGAGCAGCCGTCGTCGCAGTCACGTTGGTGAGCGCGGTCGTGCTCGGCGCGGCAATGAGTGTCGGCAACCTCTCCTCGCAGGTGGCCGTCTGCCACCCGAGCAGGACCGAGCAAGCCGGGGCCTCTCCCACGACTCCGGCTCCCGACCCGACGCCATCCCCCCGAGTGCCGCTCGGGTGCGAGCTCCCGCCCGAGCAACGAAACACGGCGGGTGAATCGGTCACGGCCGGGTGGCATGCTCAGGTAGCGGCCGTCTTCGGCGCCATCGCGAACTCGATCGAGCTCCAGGACCGGCCCTTTAGTGAGATGTCGCCGGCCCACGCCGCAAGGGTGCTGGACCTCATCCCTCTGAGCTCGTGGTTCATGATGATGCTGATCGCGTTCCTGCTGGCGCAGACGGTCTACCGCCTGGCGCAGATCGCCGCGGCGGCCATCCAGGGTGGCCGCGGCGTCCGGCGGAACAATCTCCGCCGGCAAGTCGTCTTGCTGGTATTGCTGCTCCTCGCCCTGTTCTTCGCCATACAGGTCATTCCGCCGGTGCTGATCGCATTCATCCTCGTCGTCGTGGTGACCGCCGCGATCCTGCGCGTGGGGCGCACGTTCCTGGCCGAATCGCTGGGGGACGTGCAGATATACGCGGAGCGAGACGAGAACAACGAGCACTATGCCGCCCGAGAAGCCGTGTTGGCCGAGGCCGAGAAGACGTTCGCCCTGGTTGCAGAACGTGACTATGCGCACCTCGTGGTCATCGCGCACAGTCTCGGATCGGTCATCGCGTTCACGGCACTCGACCGGCTGCGGCGCAGGATCCCCGAGCTCCTGCCGCGCATCGACGCGTTCGTCACCTTCGGTTCCGCTCTCGAGAAGGTGCGGTTCTTCTTCGAGCGCCGAAAGCAAGCCGACGAGGCCGCCAGCCAGCGTCTCGTTCGGCCGGCACGAGGGATAGCGGAGAACCGTGTGTGGCTGAATCTCTGGTACAAGAACGACGTCGTCGCAAATCCGATCACGACCTTCGACTCCGAGACCGCGAAGCACAAGGACTATCGCCACGGTGCCGAGCCCCCCTTCGAGAGGTTGCTCGAGGAAGCCCGGCGGCACCTCGTCGTGAACATCTCTTACGGCTACCCGGTCACATGGTTGCCGCTCGCGTGGACACACAGCCGCTACTGGGGCGACCCCTCGATCATGGGGCTGGTTACGGACGTGGCCCTGCCGCCCGCGACGCCCGCGGCGAGGGCGTCCGGCGGTGCGTGACGTTCCGAGCCCCGACCGGCACCCTCGTCTTTGCTAACCGGACTCGAGCACGGACAGGATGTTGCCCGCGGGATCCGTGAACCATGCGATCGGTGGCCCCTCGCCACCCGCCGGGCGCGCGATGCCCTTCGCGTCCTGGTCGAAGCCGTCGTAGCGCTCGAACGTCACACCGCGGCGCGTCAGCTCGTCGACCGTGGCGTCGAGGTCGCCGACGGGGAAGTTGAGGACGGTGAACGCTGCGGGCGTGTGGTTGGGCTTGGGGTAGATCATGATCTCGCCCCCGCCCGCGATCCGAAGCGTCAACATCCCCTGCTCCTCGGAGACGTCCACACCGAGCGTCGTGCCGTAGAACTCCTTCGCGGCGGGGATATCGTCCACCGAGAAGCTGCCGAAAGCCTTCGTCTCACCGAACACCATCGCCTCCCTTGCCTGCGCCGTCATCTCTCTACGTCTCTAGACGCCCCAGCCGCGAGGAACTAATCGCGTCCGGCCCCTAATCGGCTCCCAGCCTCCGGATCCGGTCTGGCTCCTCGTTCAGCTTCGTCAGCTTCGCGATCGCCTTGTCGAACAGCTCGTCGAAGTTCTGGCGGCCGCGCTTGCGCTTGAAAGGATCGATATGCGAGATGAGCTGATACTGGAAATACTGGTGGAAGGCGCCCATCTCCTTGGCCGACGCGATCACGTCCTTGACCAGGCGGTTCGCCTCGAGCACCCGCGCCGCTCGTTCTTGGCGCACGGCGTGCGCGTTCTCGATCGTCCTCCTCAGGAAGAAGTCGCACTTCTTGAGTAGAGGCTCGAACGCGCTTCCGGCGAGACGCCCGGGGCCCTCGTATGCCAGGCCGAGGGTCACGTAGTAGGCGCGTTCGATCGACTCCTCCACCTCCGGATCGTTCTCCTTCAGCTCGGGCTGCGCGTCGAGAAAGGACCGGTAGATACCCAGCGACACGACCGCCTTCTCCCGGATGTTGAGGTCCTTCTCGACGTTCAGGTTCATCATCCGCGAGGCGAGCCGGCGCGGGACGACGAGCACCGGCAGCTTCCGCAGGCCAACCTCCCGCGCGGCCTGGAGGCGGTGCTGGCCGTCGATCACCAGGTAGCCGGGCTTTCCGTCGTGCTCGGTCTCTATCGCGACGAGAGGGACGATGAACCCGATCTTGTCGATCGACGAGACGAGGTGCTCGACGTGCGCCGGCCGGGCTTTGCGCTGGTGCTCGACCACCTGCAGGCGATCGGCAGGCAGCGTCTTCAATACGATTGCCTGGCGTCTGTGTGGGTCCCTGAACGTGAACTCTTTCTCCGCCACGATTGAGACCCTAGCGGAGGCCGCGCCGGGCGCGCTGGCGCGAAGGTGTACCCGTGGCAGTCAAGCGGTTGCGCCGGATCCTCGTGATGTTCGCGTTGCTTCTAGGGCTCGGGGCCGCGGCCTGGGCGATCCCCTGGACGCGCTCTCGCATCAAGGCGATCGGCGCCGTGGCCGAGCTCGCGGGGATTCCGTTCCCGAGGCCGTGGGCGCGTACGGTCGCGGTCGAGGAGACGCAGGTCGCTGCGAGCGTCACCGGTGATCTGTACAGCGGCGGCGAGGATGCACCCGTCATCCTGTTCGTGCCCGGCGCGACCCGCAGAGGGCGCGACGACGCACGCGTGATCGACGCCGCAACGGCGCTCGCGGAGGCCGGGCGGCGCGTGTTCGTCCCCGAGCTGAGCCTCTACGAGAGGGTGTTCCGTCGCGCGGACGTCGAGCGGCTCGTCGCGGCCATCCGGGCCCTTGCACGAGACGGACCGATTGGGATCGTCGGGTTCTCCTACGGCGGATCGTTCGCCCTGATCGCCGCGAGCGACGCCGCGGTCGCGGGAGAGGTCGCGTACGTCGCGACCTTCGGCGCGTACTACGACCTGACCCACGTCATCCAGGGCGTCACGACGGGGTCGACCGTCCTCGACGGCAAACTCGTGAACTTCGAGACGGTGCCCGAGGCTCGCCGCATCCTGCCGGAGGCTGCGGCCGACCTCGTGGGCGAGGCGAACGCGGACGAGCTCGGCCGCGCGCTCGAGACAAGCGATCCTTCGGGTCTCTCGCCGGGGGCGACACGCGTCTACGAGCTCCTCACGAACACCGACCCGCGGCGCGGCGACGAGCTCATCGCGGGGCTGCCCGAGTCGATCCGCGAGACGCTGCGCGCGTTCTCGCCGTCGAGCCACGTCGACGGCCTCGACGTACCCGTCTTCATCATGCAGGCGAAGAAGGATGCAGCCACGCCGTGGACGGAAGCGGTACTGCTGGATCGCGCCCTGCCGCGAGGGCGTCTCGTGATGCTCGACCACTTCTCCCACGTCGACCCGCCCGGCATCGGCGGCTGGCTTTCCGACGGCCCCCAGGCATGGCGGTTCGTGTCGTGGATCCTCGACGCGCAGGAGTAGCCGCCTATTTTGCCGGTGTCGCACTTGGGTCCTGCCGGGGGCAGGGTCGCGCGGTGCCCAATCGACCCTCCCCGAGGAGTGAGGCCGAGCGGCAAAATACGTAAAAGACGCACCCTTTTCGCCTAGTCAGTCCTTTCGTGAACTGATGTCATGGGTCCCGGTGCCTGAGGGTCCAGTCAGGCGTAACGAGGCCCTGACGGTCTCCGCCGGTCCCGGTACCGAGGCTTTCGACTTCCACATGTTCCCGAGCGAGCTCACCGCTCATCCGGGAGACACGCTTCACTTCGACTGGGGCGGCGTCGTCTTTCTCCCCATCGGCGAGACCGACGTGCCCTTCGGCGGGTTCTTCGCCGCCGATCCGGACGACAACGGTTTCAAGGTCGACGGAAGGGTGTTCTTCCCGACGGAGGCCGGAACCGACTGCGGCCTGAGAGCGAACGACCCGTGCATCTACGACGGGTCCGCCCTGTTGTACCCCGGGGACCAGAACTTCAAGAACGGCTTCTACGTGCAGATCGCCGACTCGCTGAACAACGCCGGGTTCGTCGTCTCGAACCTGTTCCACACGTTGACGGTGACGGTCGACTCCACGGCGCAGCAGTCGCCCGTCGACGACCCGAACCTCGACTCGCACCTCGCGCAGTCGGCCGAGGAGGCGGAGGCGCTCCTCGACATGTTGAACGACGTGCAGTTCGAGACGACCCCCGCGGGCAACCGGATCTACACGGCGTACATGGGATACGATACCGACCACATCACGTTCTTCGAGGCCTTCCCGCAGAGCCTGCGGATCCGCAAGGGCGACAAGGTCGAGTGGAACTTCGCCCAGAACGTCGTCGAGCCGCACACCGCGACCACGCCGCCGGAGAAGGCGAAGAAGTGGGCCAACGCCGCCTTCGAGAGCACGCCCGTCTGCGACCCCGACGGTGACGCCGGTCCCGGCCCGGACCAGCGCGCCGACTTCGACAACCCGATGCTCTGTGAGGACCCGTCGATGGCGGAGCTCGACCTCCCGAACAAGTTCGCCAAGGAGCAGGGCGACGGGAAGGTCCCAACGGGCGGCGACCGCGTCCGTGACTACGACACGTCGGGTCTTCGTGGGGGACCCGAAGGGATACCCGACCATCCTTATCCACTGAAGTTCATCCGAAAGTCTGGTGACACGCCCTTCACCGTGATGTGCGCGATCCACTGGAACATGAGGACGAAGGTCACGGTTCGTTAGCGATCGTGGTGTTCGAGGTTGACGAAGGCGGCCCTCTTCGGGGGGGCCGCCTTGCACCCCTCAAAAATTGGAGGGTTCAGTCGTGTCCCGCGATCACCCAGCCGCCCGCGCTTTTGGCCGTCGCGGTGACCTTGTCCCCGACCATGTACTGGAACGCGATCGGCTCGGGCTCCGTGCCCGACGGCTCGATCGTGAACTTCTCCTTCTTGCGCTTGACGACGACGATCCAGTCTCCCTGCCCGACCGCGCCGGTGATCGTGGCGCTCGTCGACACGGAGGTGACCGTAAAGGTGCACCTGGGCTGGACTGGATTGACGGCCTGGCAGCTCTCCGGATCGTCTCGTTCCAGCGCAGAAGCTCCCGACGCGAGCAGTCCGGTCGCTGTCGCGACCGCGATCGCCATCTTCAGTGTTTTCATCATTGCGTCCTCCCGCTAACGACGCCCCGGGCCACCGAACACTCGGCCTGCTCGAGCCTTTCGCCATCGGAACCGCCGTCTCCTGCGCTCATCGCGTGCACCTCTATATGATCCCTGCGTGCTAGCGGACGCCGGCGACGCGGGCCGGAACGATTGCTTCTTCATCACGCCGATCGGCAAGAGAGGGACACCGGAGCGGGAGGCCGCCGACGGTGTCTTGAAGGCGATCGTCGCACCCGCAGCGCGGCGCCTCGGGATGGTCCCGGTCAGAGCCGACAGGATGGTCGAGCCCGGCGTCATCACGACGCAGATCGTCGACCACCTGATCGCTTCCCGGATGGTGGTCGCGGACCTGACGGGCGGGAACGCCAACGTCTACTACGAGCTTGCGGTCCGCCACAGCTTCCGGAAGCCGGCCGCGTTGCTCGCCCGCGAGGGCGAACGTCTGCCGTTCGACACGAGCGTGATGCGGACCGTCTTCTACGAACCCGAGAAGCTCACGTCGGTCGCGGACGCCGTGGAGGACCTCGCCGGACACATGAGGCGCGGGCTTCGGGGCGCCGTGGACTCGCCCGTCGCGACCGCCGTCGACCTGCGCTCGCTCCGGGAGGGGACGCCCGCCGAGGTCCGGTACGCGGAGCTCATCCGCGGGCTCCAGAGCCTTCGGCTCGACTACCAGCGGGTGTTGGATGCCGTCGAGGGCAAGGCCCACGCAGGCGCACGCGTGCCCGATCACCTCCTCGACGCGCTTCGCCGGCTGGACGAGGAACTCGACGCGCACGCCGCAGACATGCCGCAACTGCGGGCGGCGGCGGACTCGCTCCGCGACACGCTGGCAGAGCTCGAGGCGTATTCGGAGCCCGTGCCGGCGCCGCCGCCGATCCGCCCGATGGACGAGTTCTACGACGCGTTGACGGCGCTCGCCCGCGAGAAGAAGTGGGTCGACCTGGACGTCCTCGCCGACTTGCTCAGGGACGACCCGGAAGAGCCCCCGACCTGACCGGCGCCTCGGGCAGAGGCGGTCCCGCCCCGGCGCGCTCCCTCTTTACGGCCCACGCAGGAAACGGGGCACGCCCTCAGAAGTTCGAGCTGGGGATGGAGGGCGACGCGTGCGTCTTCTCGACGACGCCGATGCCCGGCGACGGCGACTGTGCAACCCGTTCTGGGGGCTTCTCGGCAGCCAGCTCGAGGCCGACCCGCTCGGCGCGTCCGCCGTCAACGGGCTCCCGCTGACGCTCGACGCCACGAAGCCGATCAAGGGCACGATCGTGATCGAGCCCTACGCCGCAGTGCACGGGGAGGACATCGTCGGAGTCGGGGAGCCGTCGGTCACGATCACGGCAACCGGAACCTCGGGCGGCGCGGAGGTGCCCCTCGGCGAGATCGAGAGCGACCGCTACCTCGTCACGCCGGCTCAGGTCGAGTATCCCGTCGAGTTCGAGATCGCGATCCCGGCGGAGCACGACAAGAAGGTGCTCGAGGGCCTCACCCTGACCTGGGAGGTCACCGGCCCGAGCATGTTCCACGGCGCGGTGCAGCCGGAGGGGACGACGAACTTCACGCTGGGCGCGTACAAGTAGGGACGAACGACGAGGCGTGAAAGTGAAGGGGGAGCGCGAGAGCTCCCCCTTCTTCATTCTGGCGTGCGGATCGTCAGGCTACCGATGACGCCGCTCGCGCTCGTCGCTTGATCGTCACGCGCCAGACCAACGCGGCTGCAACGGCAGCGAGGGCGATGGCCATGCTCGTGATCGCAGCCGCCGAGGTCCCGCCGGAATCTGCCGGACTCTCGTCGGACGTCGTCGCAGATGCCGCCAGGTCCACCTTCTCGACCCCACCGGCCGCGGTCCCGAGCTTCGCCGACGGTTCGCCCACCACGACGGCACCGACCATCGACGGGTGCAGCGCGCAGTAGTACGGGTACACGCCCTCGTCGTCGAACCGGTAGCCGACCTTCTCTCCGCGGTCGAGGATCTGCTCGTCACCCCACGAGCTCGCGGCCCCCGTGACCGTGTGCGGCACCGGGTCCTTGTTCGTCCACGTCACGCGCTCGCCGGGATCGACGTAGATCACGGTGTCGAGGAACGCGCACTCGCCGATCGTGACGTCGGTGTCGGCCGAGCTGCTCATGGTCGCGTCCGGGCTCGCATGGCAGCCGCCGCCGGCGGCAGCAGGCGCCAGGCCGGCCAGCGACGCTCCGAGCAACAGCACCAGGAGTGAGAGACGGCGCATCATGACGCTCCCCTTTCGACGCGGGTATGACGACCTGATTACGCCGCTCGGGCCCCGCCGGTTCCCTCAGCGCAGGCTCCGCGCGATGCGCAGCGCCGCGCGCAGAGAGTCCGCCCCCTCGACCCGGTACGTGATCCCACCGTCCTCCCAGAGCAGCACCCTGCCGGCGAGTCGCACGGTCTCCGTCCGAGGCTCGCCGTCCTCGTCGACGTAATAGAAGAGGTGCGGGTCGCCGCCGATCCAGAAGGCCTCGGACGAGCCGACGCGCGTGTACCTGACGTCTGCCCCGCCGGAGGCGATCTTCTTGAAGAACTCGCCGTCGAGTGAGGCGACGAACTGTGTCACGAGGAGGTCCACGTCTTCGACCGACCGAGCGTCCGGCGGATGGACCAGAGACACCATCCCGCCGGCTCCGATCGAGCGGTCGTAATACACCGCCCAGACACGGCGGCTCCGCGGCGGGGAGGGCACCACGACCTCGAACCCCGCCCTCTCGCTCGCGACGTGCGTGCTCGTCGGCTCGCCGAGGTAGAGCTCGCTCCTCGGACGCATCGACTGCCCCTCTTCTTCGTCGAACGTGACGTGTATCCCCACGATCCCGAGGAGGTCTGCCACCGCCCGGCGGGCGGTCACCGACAGGGCCAGCGTGACCGTCAGCGCGACGACGACCACCGCGACCGTCGCGAGCACCGGACGCCATGCCGCGGGCCGCGTCCGCGGAAGGCGGATGCGCGCGACGGGCAGCGGACCGGACTCGATCCTGCGGCGGACGGTCGCGGCAAGCGGCGGCGTCTCGGGGAACTCCACGTCGCGCGCGACGTCCTCGAGGAGGGTGGCGAGTCGGCGGTCTGCCTCTCTCACGCCCCCACCTCTCCTTCCATCACCGCGCGCAGGCGGCGGAGAGCACGCGAGAGCCGCGACTTCACGGTCCCTCTGCGGACTCCGAGCGCCGTCGCGGTCTCCTTCTCCGACAGCTCGAGGAAATAGCGGTACCCGATGACGAGACGGTCGTCCTCAGCCAACCGTCCGAGCGCCTCGACGACCCGTTGCCGCTCGGCGCCCGCGAGGGCCGCCTCTTCGGGAGATGGGGCCGCATCCCCGCCGAGGCGGCCCCCGGCGAGCCTCAGCGCGAGCGAGTCGCGTCGCGACGCCGACCGCCGCCGGTCTCTCGCCTCGTTGGCGACGATCGCGAGCAGCCACGGCTTGAACGGAGCGTCGGTGCGGAAGCGATCGATGGCGTAGTACGCCTTCACGAAGCCCTCCTGAGCGGCGTCCTCCGCCTCGCCGGGCGAGCCCGCGACGAAGTACGCGGTGCGGTACGCGGCGACCTGATGCCTCTGCACCAGCGTCTCGAATGCGTCCACGTCGCCACGCTTCACCCGTTCGACCAGCTCGCGGTCCTCCAGTGGTCGGCCCTCCACGGGAGTCATCTTCCGCTGCTGTTACGACGCCTGCCCGTTTGGGGTTCCCCTTGCGGCGTCAACTGTCCCGGCCGGGCGCGGCTTAGCTCTTCAGCGACTCGGCCCTCGGGTTCGGCAACGGCGTCAGCACCTTCTCCAGCCGGTCCCGCAGGTGCTCGAAGTCCGGCGGCAGCGAGAGACCCTCGCCCAGCGTCTCGACCGGCTCGTCGGCGGTGAATCCCGGCCCCATCGTCGCGATCTCGAACAGCACGCCCGACGGCTCCCGGAAGTAGATCGACTTGAAGTAGAAGCGGTCGATCACCGGCGTGACCTCGGGCCCTGCGCCTGCGACGCGCTCGCGCCATGCGAGGTGCTCCTCGACCGGCGACGCCCAGGCGACGTGGTGGACGGTGCCGGCGCCGCTCAGCCCGCGCGGCGCGGGGGCCTCGTCGTAGACGTAGTAGGAGCCGCGCTGCTCGCCCCGCCCGACCCACTCCCCCGGCGAGGTCTCGTCGAACCCCAGGCCCCCCCGCAGGAACGCCGCGCTCTCGCCCGGATCGGACGTGAAAGCACGCACGCCGTCGAACCCGAGCAGCGCGTGCTCGACCGGCACCTCCGGATGGTGGGCGCGCAACGGCGGCTCGGACGTCCGGTTCACGCGCAGCTCGAGCTCGAGGCCCTCGGGATCCTCGAACCGCAGGTAGTCCTCCCCGCGGGGCGTCTCGACCCCATGGCCTGCCAGCCGGGCCGCCCAGAAGTCGAGGGCGCCGGTCGACGCGACGCGCCACGCGATCCGGTAGACCATCCCGGCTCCCGCGCGGCCGCGGCTGAGCCCGGGGTACTCGAAGAACGTGATGTCGGAGCCGGGGCTGCCCTTCTCGTCGGCGTAGAAGAGGTGGTAGACGGTCGGGTCGTCCTGATTGACCGTCTTCTTCACCATCCTGAGGCCGAGCGTGCCGGCGTAGAACTCGACGTTGCGCGGCGCGTCGCCGGTGATCGCGGTGATGTGGTGGATCCCCTCGAGTCTCATGTCGCCCGCTCCTCGGCTCGGCGTCCTCGATCGTCTGGAACCAGCTCCTCCGAGAGGCTATTCCTCGCCGGGCCACTCCCGGCCCGACGGCAGGTCACGAACCGGCCGCGTCTAACCCTCTGTAACGTGCGAAAGCTCCTCGCCGCTCTGCTCGTGTGCCTGGCCGTCCTGGCCGGACCTCCCGCGCACGCCGCCCGGCAGCTGAGAGCACGTCAGAAGCCGGCCGTCGAAGGTCCCCTCACGCTCGCCGGCGAGCAGTGCGACGAGCAGACGCTGAAGTCCGACGGAAAGCCGGTCATCGACGTCGAGTTCTGCATCTTCTTCTACCGGTTCAACTCGCTGTTCGAGCTCGACCTCTGGAACGACTACGGCGTCGTATGGGCGCAGGCGACCTTCGACGCGCTCCCGGGCCTGTGCACCAGCGAGGTCGGCTTCTACATCGAGGTCTCCCCGGAGACGCAGATCTACGGGCGCACGCCACCGGACGCGGTGAGGGCTAGGAAGGCGGCGCCGGTCGCCGTCGAGCTGGTCGCGACCGCGAACGCCACCGCGGTCGAGGAGGGGCTGGTCTCGCAGGAGTTCCGGCTGCTGCCCGGCCGGATGAGCCCCGCCGGGCTCGACGAGCAGACACGTGTGGGGGTGTCCTGGAAGGGACGCAGCGCCGCGAAGCTCGCGTTCGCGACGGGGGCCGAGATCGGGTGGCCGGCGTTCGAATCGCCCGAGATGCGCCTGGGCGCCGACACGATCCGCCTGACGTCGGGTCCCGGCTGCTAGAGAGGTCTCGGAGGCGCCCCAGACCGGATTTGAACCGGCGACCTTCTCCTTGACAGGGAGATGAGCACTCCTAACTGCTCCACTGGGGCCTTCGACGCGAGGCTAACAGACCACAACGAGAGACCAGCCTGGCGGGGCCGGACCGCGTTATCCTGCCTGTCCGGCCCCCGGGCCATTCGGGCACGAAGCATCCACCGGGCACGAAGCATCGGCTCGGCGATGCTCCACCGGGCGAGGTAGCTCAGTTGGCAGAGCACGCGACTGAAAATCGCGGTGTCGGCAGTTCGATTCTGCCCCTCGCCACCGTCTTGCCCTAGCGGGATCGCGAGCGATCCCGCCCTGTGCGGAAGCCTCGGCGCTCGGCTTCGCCGCCTTCGGCGACGCAAAGCAAAAGAGGCGCCCGGAGGCGCCTCTCTTCGCAAGCCGTCGGGCCGTTCGCCCTTACGCTTCCTTCATCGCTCCCTCGAGGAACTTCTTCACCTCGTCGGCGCGGTAGCGGCGGTGGCCGCCGAGCGTCCGAATCGAGGAGAGCTTGCCGGCCTTCGCCCACCGCGTGACCGTCTTCGGGTCAACTCGAAAAAGCGCAGCGACCTCGGCCGGCGTGAGGAGGGCATCATCCTTCTGCGCCTTCATCCTTGCCTCCGATCTAGCTTTCCCTGGAGCGGGGCATCCGGTCCAGTCGACCTGCCCGGGGGCTTTTTCCCCGAACAAGTCACAGGTAGATATTCGGCCTAAAACGGACGCGGGTGGAATGGCTAGATAGAGCCATTTTTGGGTGATTGTCCCTGACTAGTAGTTCTCTAGTCCCCTACAAGCAGCGCAAATGGAACTAGTTGACGACCTCGCGGGAGCGCGCGACGTTCCAGCGCTCGGTCAGCTTGCCGAAGATCCGCCCCGAGCTCACCACGTCGCCGGCTGCGAGCGCGTCCAGGCACGCCCACACCTCCTTCGCCGACTGGTCGTCGACGAGCTCCTCGTCGTCGAAGTCACGGGCGACGGTGGAGTAGTCGAGCTCGACCAGGCAGTCGGCGGGGAACTCGGCGAACCAGCCCACGAGCTCCTTCACGTAGCCGGTGATGTCGTCGTCGATCCACGACCCCTCCAATACGTCGACCGCCCGGCTGAGACGAGCCCGGGCGGCATCCATCGTCGTCTCGTACCTGATCCTCAGCCCCGACTTGTCCTCGGTCAGGATCCGCTCGGTCTCGTCGAAGGCGACGAACCACCTGAGGGGGACGTGCCAGTTCGCGTGCAGGATGTGCGACCGCACCTCGGGCTCGTCCTCGCCGAGGGCGGCAAGCTCCGCCGCGGCCCGCCGCGCCTCCGCCTCGGGAACGAAGGCATCCGCGACCTCCTCCGGCACGCTCGTGCGGAACGCCAGCAAGCCGGCCAGCATCCGGAGGCGAGTCCGCCACGGGCAGACGTAGGTGGTCCCGTCCACCTCACGGACGAACGCGCCGTCGGCCTGGCTCGCCGCAGCCCCGTCGTCGGGCAGAGCCCGTCCCAGCAGCCACTTGCGCACGAGCGCGGGCTCGTCCTGCTCGGTCTCCTCGGTGTGCCCCGCCCACGCCGCGCGCTCCGCGGCGGAGAACTCCGACACCGGCTGGTACACGCGGAGATAAGACGTTCTGATCATCGACTCCGATGCTAAACGCTGTCCCCGCGCCGGTTCCGTAACCGGCCCTTGCCGGCGTGCTCGAACTGCGGGCACGCCGGGTGGGCGGTAAAGTCAAGGCTCGCATCGCGGCGCATCCGGCGCCTCCACCGACAGGAGACCCGTAGAGATGAGCGTGTTCGAGCACATCAACGGCGATGGCTACGAGCAGGTGGTTTTTTGCTCCGACGACCAGTCGGGGCTCAGGGCAATCATCGCGATCCATTCGACGGCCCTCGGCCCCGCGCTGGGAGGGACGAGGTTCTTCCCTTACCCGACTGAGGAGCAGGCGCTCGTCGACGTGCTCCGTCTGGCGAAGGGGATGACGTACAAGGCCGCGGCTGCCGGGCTCGACCTCGGCGGCGGCAAGGCCGTCATCATCGGCGACCACCGCAGGATCAAGACCGAGGAGCTGCTGCGGGCATACGGCCGCTTCGTGGAGACGCTCGGGGGCCGGTACATCACGGCAGAGGACGTGGGGACCGCGCTCGAGGACATGGACGTCGTACGCCGTGAGAGCCGCTGGGTCACGGGATGCTCCCACACCTACGGGGGCTCCGGAGATCCCTCGCCCGTCACCGCGTTCGGCGTGCTGCAGGGGATAAAGGCGTGCGCGCTGGAGGTGTTCGGCGACGCGACCCTGAAGGGCCACACGGTCGCGCTGCAGGGGGTAGGCAAGGTCGGCCACGCGCTCTGCGGCTACCTCGTCGAGGAGGGCGCGAAAGTCACCATCGGCGACATCGACGTCGACAACCTCGCCCGCGCCGTCAACGACTACGGCGTCGAGACGACGACCCTCGCCGACATCCACACGCTGCCGGTCGACATCTTCGCCCCGTGCGCGCTCGGCGGCGTCGTGAACGACGACACGATCTCGCAGCTGAAGTGCAAGATCATCGCGGGGGCCGCCAACAACCAGCTCGCGCGCGAGGAGCACGGCGACAAGCTGCGGGATCTCGGCATCCTCTACGCGCCGGACTTCGTGATCAACGCCGGCGGGCTCATCAACGTCGAGGACGAGCTGCGCGGCTACGACAGGGCGCGCGCGATGAAGCGCGTCGAGGGCATCTACAAGCAGCTCCAGCTGATCTTCACCATGGCGCGCGAGCGCAACCTCTCGACCGGCCGCGCCGCCGAGGAGCACGCGCTCGAGCGGATCAGGAAGATCAGCCGCATCCGCCTCGTGCGGACGGCGGAGTTCGGTCCCAGCTCGAGCAACTGACGCCATGAGCGAAACCCTGCGGATCATCGGCGACGGCCGGGGGATGGCCGACGCGCCCCTCCCCGACGGGCTCGCGGAGAAGGACCTCGTCGAGGTCTTCCGGTGGCTCGTGCTGTTGCGCACGTTCGACGAGCGCGCGGTCGCGCTGCAGAGGCAGGGCCGCATCGGCACGTACGCCCTCTATTGGGGCGAGGAAGGGACCCAGGCAGGCGCCCTCTACGCCTGCGACGACGGTGACTGGGTCTTCCCGTCGTACCGCCAGAACGCCATCGGGATCCTCCGCGGCGTCCCCGCGGCGACGGTCCTCGCGTGGTGGCGCGGGTACGGGGGCAAGCACGGGTTCTGGAACCCGCGCGAGCATCGCGTCGGCCCGATCTGCGTCCCGATCGCGACGCACCTGCCGCACGCGGTAGGGCTGGCGTGGGCGGCGAAGATCCGCAGGGACCCGATCGCGTCGCTGTCGTGGTTCGGCGACGGCGCCACGTCCGAGGGCGACTTCCACGAGGCGATGAACTTCGCCGCCGTGGTGAAGGCGCCGACGGTGTTCTTCTGCGTGAACAACCAGTGGGCGATCTCGACGCCGTACTCGAAGCAGACCGCGACGGCGACGATCGCGGAGAAGGCGGCCGCGTACGGGATGCCCGGCATCCGCATCGACGGCTTCGATCCGCTCGCGTGCTGGAAGGCGACGCGCGACGCTCTCGACCGGGCCCGCAACGGAGGCGGGCCGACGCTGATCGAGGCCTACTGCTACCGGCTCGGCGCGCACGGGACGGCGGACGACCCGCGGCTCTACCGCGACGAGGCCGAGGTCGAGAGGTGGAAACACCTGGAGCCGGTCGGCCGCATGTCGGCGTTCTTCGGACGGCTCGGGATCCTCGACGGGGCGAAGGAAGAGGCGATCCGCGCCGAGGCGAAGGAGACGATCGCCGAGGCGGTGCGCGAGATGGAGGCGATCGAGCATCCCGGGCGGGAGATCCTCTTCGAGGGCGTGTACGCGAGCGGCCGCCCGTACAGCTTCGACGAGGGTCTCGCGGAGCTGAAGGCCGTGGAGCGGCCCCCCGAGGTCAAGCCCCTGCAGCCTCAGGCGAAGCCGTCGGCGGGCGATGCCGCCGACCCGTCTCCGAGGGAGGCGCGATGAGCTCCCTCACGATGGTCGACGCCCTGAACCTCGCGCTGCACGAGGCTATGGAGGCCGACGATCGCGTCGTCGTGCTCGGCGAGGATGTCGCGCAGACCGGCGGCGTCTTCCGCGTCACGAGCGGGCTCCTCGACAGGTTCGGCGAGGAGCGGATCGTCGACACGCCGCTCGCCGAGGCCGGCATCGTCGGGTCCGCGATCGGCATGGCGATGTACGGGTTGCTCCCGGTCGTCGAGATCCAGTTCGACGTCTTCGTCTACCCGGGCTTCGAGCAGATCGTCGTGCACGCGGCGCGGCTCGCCTGGCGCACGAAGGGCGAGGTTCCCGCGTCGATCGTCGTCCGCATCCCCTACGGGGGCGGCGTGCGTGCGCCCGAGCTGCACTCCGACTCTCCCGAGGCGCTGTTCGCGCACGTGCCGGGGTTGAAGGTCGTGTGCCCGACGACGCCGGGCGACGCCCGGACGATGATGCTCGCCGCGATCCAGGACCCGGACCCGGTGATCTTCATGGAACCGAAGCGGATCTACCGTGCGGGACGCGAGGAGGTCCCGGAGTCGCCGCCGTTCCCCGTCACCGGCGGCAACGGCGTCTACAACGAGTACCTGACGAAGGCGCGCGTCGCGCGGGACGGTGAGGGCCTCGCCATCGTCACGTACGGCGCGACCGTCCCGCTCTCGCTCCAAGCGGCCGACCGGATCGAGCAGGAGCGCGGCATGAGCCCGCGCGTGCTCGACCTCCGGTCGATCTTCCCCCTCGACGTCGACGCGCTCGTCACGGCCGCGTCGGAGTGCGGCCGCGTGCTGGTCGTCCACGAGGCCCCGCGCATGTCCGGCATCGGCGCCGAGGTCTCGAGCCTGGTCCACGAGCGTGCGATGCTCGACCTCGAGGCCCCCGTGGGCCGCGTGACCGGGTACGACGTCCCGTTCCCGCAGTTCGCGAACGAGGACGACTACCTGCCGTCGGTCGATCGCATCGTCGCCGGCGCGAACAAGGTGCTCGACTTCTAGTGCCGGACTTCAAGCTGCCCGACCTCGGCGAGGGCGTCACCGAGGCCGAGGTCGACCGCTGGCTCGTGAACGAGGGCGACGTCGTCAGCGAGGACGACCCGCTCGTCGAGCTCATCACCGACAAGGCCACGGCCGAGATCCCGTCGCCGTACGAGGGCGTCGTCTCGCGCATCCACGTCAAGGCCGGTGAGGTCGTCCCCGTCGGGACCGTGCTCATAACGATCGGCGAGCGGGCCGCGTCGGACGGGGCACCACCTCCGCCTCCTCCACCACCCGCGGCGACGGCGGCCGAGGCCCCCGCGGGTCCGTCCGCGCAGGACGCCCGCTCGTCGAACGGCGCGGCGAAGGCGATGCCGCCGGTCCGGAAGCTGGCGCGGGAGCTCGGGGTCGACATCGCCGCCCTCACCGGTTCCGGTCCCGGCGGGAGGATCCGGCGCGAGGACGTCGAGGCGGCCGCGGCGGCCCATCCCTCGCAGCCCCCGACGCGATCGGCTCTCGGGGAGCGCCGGGAGCCGTTGCGCGGCGTGCGGAGACTGATCGCGGAGCGCATGTCGGCAGCGCATCGCATCGTTCCGCCGGTCACGCACGTCGAGGAGTGCGACGTGACGGAGCTGGACGCGACGCGCAACCTCGTCAACGAGCGCAACCCCGGCAAGCTGCGGCTCACGTACATGCCGTTCATCGTCAAGGCAGTGGTGGCGGGGCTGAAGGCGCATCCCGCGCTGAACGCGTCGCTCGACGACGACGCCGGCGAGATCGTGTTCCACGAGCGCTGCGACATCGGGATCGCGGTCGACACGCCCGCCGGGCTCGTGGTCCCCGTCGTGCGGGACGCGGACCGCAAGCGCCTGCGTGAGGTGGCTGAGGACGTCGACCGCCTCGCCCGCGCGGCCCGCGAGGGAACGCTGAGGTCCGAGGACCTGAAGGACCCGACGTTCACGATCTCGAGCCCGGGCCCGTTCGGGGGCCTCATGGCGACGCCGATCGTGTTCCACCCGCAGTCGGCGATCCTGGGCGTGCACCGCGCGTCGGAGCGTCCGGTCGTGCGCGACGGCCAGATCGTGATCCGCCAGATGATGAACCTCTCGATCACGTTCGACCACCGCGTGCTGGACGGCATGACGGCAGCGAAGTTCGTGCTCGACGTGGCCAAGCTCCTGGAGCACCCGGCCGCACTGGCGCTCGAGGGCTGAGGGCTCTGCACTCCGCCGGAAGGAGACGCACATGAGACGAGGGGTGGGTCGAGGTCTCGCAGTCGCGGCGATGCTCTACATCGCTGCGGCGGTCCGTGGACTCGCGAAGGAGCGCAGCGGGGAGCTGCGGTGCGCGTGCGAAGCCGACTGCTGGTGCAAGAAGCCCGGGCTCAGCCTCTTCCGGTGGGTCTTCCCG
Organism: Actinomycetota bacterium; assembly: GCA_030861725.1. Classification (GTDB taxonomy): domain Bacteria; phylum Actinomycetota; class CADDZG01; order CADDZG01; family WHSQ01; genus JALZEG01. Next base: position 38,751 of record JALZFC010000015.1, read on the forward strand.
TTCGGCCATTCCCTTTCCGATTGATCGGTCGCTCGCGAAAGAGCCCCCGCGATCCCGCGAGGGCTCTTCCGGCGTCGGGCTGCCCGCAGATCAAGTGATGCAATTCTGGCCCTTCGTCACCTTGCAGATCACGCTGCCGACGAGACCGTAGGTCCCGCACACGATCCTGTCGGTCAGGGGATCGCCCGTGTAGCAGATCTCCGACGCCGAGGCGGGCGCCGCCGGGACGGCCGTCACCGCCGCCACCGCCCCCGCCACGAGGGCCAACTGGATCCTTCGCCGCATCCTGCTCCTCCTTCGTCTTGCCTTCGACTGGCCCCGCACGTGTTCGAGGCCGGACGCTCGATCTCCTTGCATCGCACGGGTGAATTCGCTCAGGAGCCGGCTTTCGTCGAGCAACTGGGGAAGGCGCGCCTAATCCCCAGGGGCCGCGGGGGGTGTGGGCGGGCGACCGACCGTGTTGCGCAGCACGCCGATCTTCTCGATCTCCAGCTCGACCACGTCGCCCGGTGAGAGGTCGCGGCCCTGGTCGACGCCACAGCAGCCCCCCGGGGTCCCGGAGCCGTAGACGTCGCTCGGCCAGATGTCCTCGGCCTCGCTCACGTGCGCGATGATCTCCGCCCACCGCCACCGCGCCTCCGACGAGCGTGCCCGGCCCCATTCCTCGCCGTTCACGCGGCAGATCATCTCCAGGTCCGGCTCGGAGCCGACCTCGTCCGCGGTGACGATGCACGGGCCGAGCGCGTTGCCGAAGTCCTTCCCCTTCGCGGGCCCGAGCCACGCGCTCATCTCCTTAGCCTGCACGTCCCGGGCGGAGAAGTCGTTGAAGACCGTGAAGCCGAAGACGTAATCCTGCGCGTTCTCGACGGAGACGTCGCGGCCCCTCCTGCCGACGACCAGCGCGAGCTCGAGCTCGAAGTCGAGCTGGTTCGTGTACGGCGGCCAGGGACACGTCGCGTCGGGGCCGATCACGGCCCGGTGGTTGCCCTTGTAGTAGACGGGCGCCTCGTACCAATAATCCGGGACGTCCACGCCGCGGCGTTGCGCGCCGCGCTTCACGTGGTCCTCGAACGCGAGGAAGTCCTTGAGCGACGCGACCCTGTCCATCGGGCAGAGCCATTTGAAGCCGCGGTCGGACTCCGACACGAGCAGGTATGGGAGAGTGGCCGCCGCGCGCGCGACGTCGCGGACCTCGGTCCACAGCTCCGGGCCCTGCTCGACGAGCACCGCGGTCGAGACGAGGAACTGCGCGGTCTCCGGGGCGAGGCGCGTCCCCGTCACCTCGTCCCATGCATTCAGGAGGTCGACGGGCGCACCGTCGCCGACCGCGACTGCGAGCCGGGGCTGGAAGCCTCCGCTGCTCGACGTGTATCTGTAGAGGCGCACTACTCGTCGAGCAACCCCATGCCGCGCGCCCACGACGTCTCGTACTCGGTGACGACGACCTGCTCCGCCTCGGGCGAGAGCTGCAGAGGATGCTCCGTCTCGACCATCACGGCGATCTCGTCGGTGCGCTCCTTCGTCTTGGAGGCCTCGATCGCCGCGGGCTGGGGGCCGTGGTGCACGCCCTGCGGGTGCAGCGTCATGTAGCCCATGTCGATACCGGCACGGCTGAAGTAGTCGCCGGAGTGGTAGAAGAGCACCTCGTCCGCGTCGATGTTGGCGTGATAGAAGGGCACCTTCAGGACGTCGGGGTCCTCTTCCAGCGGCCGCGGGACGAACGAGCAGATCACGAACCCGTCGTTCTCGAACGTACAGTGCGCGGACGGCGGCATGTGGTAGCTCGGCGAGTACACCGGCCTGTGGTCGAGCACGTTCAGCTTCACCGGGCACAGGTCGCCCTGCCATCCGACGACGTCGAGCGGGTGCCATCGGAACCACAGCGACGAGAACTCGCCGTCGCGCTTCACGCGCACCTCGAACTCGCCCTCCTCGTCGTGCGGGTCGGGCTCCGGGACCACCAGCACGCCGGGGTCGAACTGCGCGTGTCTCCCCATCAGCCCCCGGTCGGGGATCCGGTACTCGCCGTCGCCCTCGATCACGAAGAAGAACGACTCGTCCGAGCTGCTCCCCGGGACGACACGGTGCGTCGTCCCCTTGGGGACGATGACGTAGTCGCCCTGGCGGTAGTCGAGGGGGCCGTAGTCGGTCTCGATCACGCCGCTGCCGCGGTGCACGAAGTAGCAGACGTCGCCGTCGGCATCGCGCAGGAAGTAGGACATGGGCTCGGTGCGCCGGCTCACGTACAGACGTACGTCGTCGTTGCCGGCGATCAGCTGCCACGTCGCGTTGGCGTCGACCATGTCCTCGGGCTTCATCTCGTTGAGGTCGAGCGCGCGCGGGCGCAGCGGCCCGTCGATGCGCGTCCACGCGGTCGGCGGGTGCTTGCGGTAGAGGTGCGAGGCGCGGCCGGCGAACGCCTCGCGGCCGTGCTCCTCCTCGTAGGTCCCGGGAGGAATCGACACGTGCGCCTGCTTGGAGACGACGCCCTTCGAGAAGACGAATTCCATCTACAGGTTCCCCCTCGCTGCCTGCTCCCGCTCGATGGCCTCGAACAGAGCCTTGAAGTTGCCCTCGCCGAATCCCCGCGCGCCGTGGCGCTCGATCACCTCGTAGAAGACCGTCGGCCGGTCCTGCGCTATGTGCGTGAAGATCTGCAGCAGGTAGCCCTCCTCGTCCTTGTCGACGAGGATGCCGTTGCGCTGCAGCGCCTCGACCTGGTCCGCGATCTCCGGTACACGCTTGATCGCGTCCTCGTAATAGTTGCCGGGGATCTTGAGGAACCCGATACCCGCGTCACGCATCGACTCGACCGTCGCGACGATGTCCTCCGACGTCAGGGCGATGTGCTGGACGCCGGGGCTCCCGTAGTAGTCGAGATACTCCTCGATCTGGCTCTTGCGCTTGCCGGTGGCGGGCTCGTTGATCGGGAGCTTGATCTTCCCCTCGCCGTCCCACACGACCTTCGACATCAGCGCCGAGTACTCCGTGGAGATGTCCTCGTCGGAGAAGTGCTTCAGCTCGACGAAGCCCATGACCCTCTCGTAGAACTCGACCCACTCGTCCATCTTGCCGAGCTCGACGTTGCCGACCACGTGGTCGATGTACCTGACGCCGAACCCCCTTGTTTCTTGGCCGGAGCCGGGGACGTCCTTGAAGCCGGGGAAGAACGTCCCGGAGTAGTTGTCCCTCTGCACGAGCGAGTGGATCGTCTCGCCGTAGGTCCCGATCGCGGCACGGACGACCTTGCCGTTCTCGTCCTCGAAGACCTCCGGCTCGGACACCACCGTGGCCCCGCGCTCCACGGCGACCCGGAACGCCTCCTCCGCGTCCGGCACACGTAGCGCCACGTCGTGCACGCCGTCGCCATGCCGGCGGACGTGGTCGGCGATGTGGCTGTCCGCGTGCAACGCGCCGGTGAAGACGAACGTCACCTCGCCCTGGCGCACGGCGTACGAGACGCGGTCGCGGGAGCCGGTCTCGAGGCCCGTGAACGCGACGGGCGTGAAGCCCATCGCCCGGTAGAAGTGGGCCGCCTGCTTCGCGTTGCCTACGAAGAACTGGACGTAGTCGAACCCGAGGATGGGGAACGGGTCGTGTCGCTCGGTCACCTAACCACCTCCTACGAAGCATCGCCTCGGCGATGCTCCAAGAATCTGACGAAGCATCGCCTCGGCGATGCTCCAGAATCTGACGAAGCATCGCCTCGGCGATGCTCCAAGAATCTGGCAAAGGATTTCTGCGGAGGCCAGGATATCCGGCGGGCCTAGCTGCGGACGAGGCGGAGCCGGACGCCCCCCCACTCCGGCTCCGGGTGGGGGTAATCGTTCCGGTAGTGGACGCCGCGCGACTCCGACCGCAGCAGCGCCGCCCGCGCCATGAGCCGCGTCATGATCGCTCCCGAGCGCATCTCCATGACCGCCGGGTCCGCGGAGAGCGGCAGGATCGCGACGTCCTCGAGATCGCCCGCGACCGCGGCCAGCGCCGCCGCGCCGCGCTCGATGCCGAGCGCGGCCGAGGTCGCGGCACGCACCCTCGTCCATCCCTCGTCCAGCGAGACCTCGGTCGAGTGCAGAGCGGGCGCCTCCGGCAGCGACTTCAGCCTGCCGGCCCGCTGACCCGCGATCGCCCGCGCCGCTCGCCGGCCGAAGACGAGGGCCTCGGCGAGCGAGTTCCCCGCGAGGCGGTTCGCCCCGTGCACGCCCGTGTTAGAGCATTCCCCGATCGCGTACAGACGCGGCACCGACGCTCGCCCGTCGAGGTCCGTCTGGATGCCGCCGATGAAGTAGTGGGCCGCGGGGGCTACGGGGATCAGGTCCGTGCGCGGGTCGATGCCGGCGTCGCGGCAGGCCGCCATCACCGTGAAGAACTCGGCCTCGAGGATCGCCGGGTCGAGGTGCCGGCAGTCGAGCCACGACCGCCGAGCCGCGATCGCCCGCGCGACGACGTCGCGGGGCGCGAGCTCGCCGTCGGAGTGGTGGTCGAACAGGAAGCGGCGTCCCTCGGAGTCGACGACGTACGCGCCGGCACCGCGCAGCGCCTCGGTGATCAGCGGACGCTGCCCCCGCCCGTCGACGGCCAGCGCGGTCGGGTGGAACTGGACGAACTCGACGTCGGCCAGCCCGGCTCCCGCCTCCCACGCGAGCACGAGGCCGTCACCCGTCGCGCCGGCCGGGTTCGTCGTCGCCTCGAACAGCCCGCCGACCCCGCCGGTGGCGAGCACCGTCGACGTCGCCTGGACCTCCACCACGCCTTCGCCCGTGAGGACCCACGCGCCGGCGCAGCGGCCGTCGACGACCGCGAGCTTCAGGCACGTCCCCTCGATGCGGCGCGCCCGCGGTGAGGCCTTGGCGCGCAAGGTCTTCATGATGGCGGCGCCGGTCGCGTCGCCGGCGTGCGCGGAGCGCGCGACCGACTGCCCTCCTTCACGCGCGAGGTGCAGCGCGCCGTCGGGGGTCCTGTCGAACTCGCAGCCGAGCTCGGCGAGCTCGAGGACGCACTCGGGGGCCTCGTAGCAGAGCACGGCTACGGCGGAGGGATCCGCATGGCCGGCCGCGACCCGGATCGTGTCGCTGGCGTGCTGGTCCGGCGAGTCGCCGGGGCCGACCGCCGCGGCCACGCCGCCCTGCGCCCAGGGAGACGAGCCCTGCCCCTTGCGTCCCTTGTCGACGAGGAGGATGTCCGTGCCCTCGGGGAGGTGCATGCACGCGAAGAGTCCGGCCGCCCCCGCGCCGATCACGAGGACGTCGGTCTTCATCCGGGGGATCGAGCTCACAGCCCCTTGAACTCGGGGCGCCTCTTGCCGAGGAACGCCTGCACGCCCTCGAGGTGGTCGGCGGTCGCGCCGGCCGCGCTCTGCGCGTCGACCTCGAGGTCGAGCTGCTCGCCGAGCGTCACGTGCGTCGCCGCGTTCACGAGCTGCTTCGTGAGCGCGTACGCCCGCGTCGGCCCCGCCGCGAGCTCGCCGGCGAACGAGCGCCAGGCGCTCTCGAAGTCCTCCGGCGCGACGACGCGATCGAGAATGCCCAGCGCCAGCGCCTCGGCGGCGCCCAGCGGGTCGCCGGTCGCGGCAAGCCTCCACGCGCGCGCCGCTCCGACCATGTGCGTGAGGAACCACAGCGCGCCGGAATCGGGGACGAGGCCGACCTTCACGAACGCGAGGACGAGCTTCGCCTTCTCCGACGCGATGCGGAAGTCACAGGCGAGGGCGAGGCTCGCTCCCGCGCCGGCGGCGACGCCGTTGATCGCGGCGACGACGGGCTTCGGCGCGCCGCGCACGGCGCGGATCAGCGGGTTGTAGCGGTTGACGAGAGTGTTGCCGAGCGGGGGGGCGTGGCCGCTCTCGTAGTCGGCCTGGAGCGCCCCGAGGTCTTCGCCGGAGGAGAACGCGCGGCCCGCACCCGTGATGACGATGCATCGCACCGAAGCGTCCTCCGACGCGCGCGTCACGGCCGCCAGCGTCTCCTTGCCGAGGTCTTCGTCGAACGCGTTGAGGACGTCGGGACGATCGAGGGTCAGGACCGCGGTGCCGTTCGATTCCTCGTACCTGCAGGGCATGGACCGAAGCGTAACCCGGGGGTGCAACGCATAATGGGGCGGGCTCGAGGGGAGGTGGACGAATGGGACGCAGCGTGCTCGGTGGGCTCGTCGTGGCGTGCGCGTTCGCGATCGGGGTGCAGCCGGCAGCGACCGCCCAGCCGAAAGGCGACGGGCTCCGGCAGTGCTTCGGCGACACGATCTCGCAGGAAGAGATGGAGATGGACTGCGTCAAGGTCGAGGGCGGCGAGTGGACGCCCGTGGGAGGGTCCGAGGACGTCTCGAGCTGGTTCGGCACCTTCCTGTTCGTCGGGTTGTTGCTGGCGCTGCTGCCGGCATTCGTCGGGGCGTCGCTCGCGAAGGACGCGGGAGTGGCGGGCGCGGCCGGCTTCGGCATCGGCCTCGTCGGGAGCTGGATCGGCGTCATCGGGCTCTACCTCTACGGGCACTCGCAGAAGCGGGGAACCCCGGTCGTGCAGGCGGGACCGCGCGCGGCAGCGGAATCGCCGGGAATGGGCCCGGTCGTGGGAGCCGGGTCGCCCGCGCCGGAGCCCTCCACCGCGGCCGAACGGCTGAAGACTCTTAAGGACCTCCTGGACCAGGGGCTGATCACACAGGCGGAGTACGACGCGCGGAGGGCCGCGACGATCGAGGCCCTGTAGCCCTCGGATGAACCTCACGCGGCCCCAGCGTCGGGGACCGGCGGCTTGTAAGGGCGCAGCGTTTCGTTGCACACGGCCCCCGCCCGCGGGAGATTATCGGCGGGGCCGCTTCGGCCCGGCGTCCGGCTCCGGCGGCGGGCCTTCGCCGGGCTCCGGCCCGGCTTCGCCGTCGTGCCCGTTGGCGCCCCGCTGGATGTATCGCCCGACGAGGTCGCTCAGGCTCGCGCCGGTGAACGATTCGAGGACGGAGTCGATCTGCCTCACGGTGTTCGCGGTCGTGCGCGTCAGCTTGTTCGCGCCCTCGGTGTCGATGATCGTGATGTCCTTCACGTTACCGATCGGCTCCGCGATCGCGCGCGCGACGTCGGGAAGCCTCGAAACGAGCAGCTCGAGCGTCGCGGCCTCTCCGTACTCCTTGTAAGCCTCGGCCTTGCGCGACATCGCCGCGGCCTCGGCCTCGCCCAGCGTCTGCGTCGCCTCCGCCCGCGCGCGTCCCAGCTCGCGCTCCTCGAACGCGCGTCCCGCCGCCACCGCTTCCAGGTTCGCGCGCTCCGCCTCCGCTTCGAGGAGCCGCCGGTCGCGCGCCGCCTCGGCTTCGGCCTTCACGCGGTAGCGCGCCGCCTCCGCGGCCTGCTCGCCGGCGTAGCGCTGCGCGTCGGCGGTGCGGCGGATCTCGGCGTCGAGCTCCTTGTCGCGCCGCTGCGCGACGAGCTCTGCCACCTGCGTCTCCTTCAGCACGACCTCGCGGCGCGCCTCCGCGTCCGCGAGCGGCTTCGACTGCTCGGCCCTCGCCTCCGACGCGGCGACCTCCTGGAGGATCGCCTGCTCCTTGAGGCGCGTCACCTTCTCGGCCTCGAGCACCAGCTGCCGCGCCAGCTCCTGCTGCTGGCGGGCCTCGCGCTGGGTGTTCGCCTCCGCGATCTCGGCGTCTCGTTTCACCTCCGCAGCGGCCTTTCGACCGAGGTTCTCGATGTACTGCTCGGAGTCGGAGATGGACTGGATCGTGAAGACGTCGATCGCGAGGCCCGTCCCCTGCAGGTCCCCGTTCGCGACCTCCTGCACGCGCGACGCGAACAGCTCCCGGTCGCGGATCAGCTCGTCGACCGTGAGCTGCCCGATGATCGTCCGCAGCGAACCCTCCATCACGTTGCGCACGATCTCGGGGACCTTGCCCTGGCTGTCGAGGAAACGTTGGGCAGCCTGGCGGATCGAGTCCTCGTCGTCGGCGATCTTGACGTTGACGATGCCCTCGACCGCGACCGGCACTCCCTGTGTCGTCACGGCTCCGTGAAGGCCGACCGGGATCGACTGGACCTCGAGCGAGATGCGCTTCGCGACGTTGACGAGGGGATAGACGATCGCGCCTCCGCCGACGACGACGCGGATGCCGCCGGCCGACTTCCGCGACCCGGCGATGATCAGCGCCTCGTTCGGCTTCGCGACCTTGTACCGGCTCGCCGCGAAGCCGACGAGCGCGACGGCGACCGCGATCAGAGCTACTACGACTATCGGGATCTGGTTCATCTACCCTCCTCGACAGACCGGGCTACGGCTCAGCCCGGCGTCCTGTCACTCGTCCGTCCGACCTTGAGCGAGGTGCCGAGGGCGTCGAGGACGACGACCTCTTCCCCTACGGCGACGTCGGTGTCGCTGACCGCGGCGATGTTCCGGGTCATCCCGCGCGCCTGGACCGCGACCCGGCCTTGCTTGCCCGGGCGGATCGCGAGCGTGCACCTGCCGCGTGCTCCTACGAGCTCACCGATCGCGAACCCGTCGCCTGCTTCCTGCTTCCCGAGCATCTTGAAGAACCCGGCGGCGAGCGCGCCGGCTACGACACTGGTGGCAAGGCCGGAAAAGACGGAGGCGCCCGCGGAGGCCTCGAAGGCCTCGATCGCGAGGAGCCCGCCGCCGCCGAACGCGGCGATGACCGTGAAGAACACCGGAGTCGCGGAGAAGCCGTCGCCGAGATCGATGTCGACGAAGTCGAAGAGGTCGCCGAAGACGAGCGAGAGGAAGAGGAACCCGACCCCGGCCGCGAGGGCGATCCAGTACCAGAGCTCGAGTTCCATGGAGCCCAGGTTAGCGACACGACTGCTGTCGTGCATGGGGCCGCGGGATCGGGGCCGCGGCGGGTGCGGCTAGGCTCCGGTCGTGGCCAACGAGCTCGCGGTCGACCCCAATCAGCACGACCGGTTCATCCTCCGCCAGAGGTTCAAGCTCGTCATCAACGAGTACGAGTTCTCGCTCCCGAGGGGCGAGGGCGACGAGCCCGGCGACGTCTTCTGCTTCGTCCAGCAGAAACGTTTCAAGTTCAAGGAGGACATCCGCTTCTACACCGACGGCACGAAGTCGACCGAGGTGATGCGCTTGAAGGCGCGGCAGCGGTTCGACCCCGCCGCGCGCTACGACATCACCGACTCCGACAACCGGACGATCGGTCAGATCCAGAAGGTCTTCGGGGCCAGCCTGCTGCGGTCGACGTACAAGCTGTACGGCGCGGACGGGGCGGAGGTCGCGACGGCCTCGGAGAAGAACCTGCTGGTCGCCCTGTTCCGGCGGCTCGTCGGGTTCGTGCCGAATCTCGGCAACTTCGCGAACTGGCTCCCGATCCCGTACCACTTCGTCTTCAAGAGGGAGGACCAGGTGATCGGCCACCACCGGCGGCACCTGTGGAAGCTCGGGGACAGATACACGATCGACATGACGAGCGACCCGGAGCGGACCGTGGACCGGCGGCTTGTCCTCGCGACGGCCGTGGGCATGGACGCGCTGCAGGCCCGCTAGAGGTTCTGCAGCTCCGAGATCGCCTCCGCCCGCCGCTTCTCGGATTCCGCCTCGCTCCGGGCCGCGACCTCGCGCACTCTCTCGAGCAGCGCGTCGAGGTCGAACGGCTTCGTGATGTACTCGTCGGCCCCCAACTCCCAGCCTTGCAGCTGCGCGTCGTCGGAGGCCTTCGCGCTCACGAGGATCACCTTCTGCGAGTACTCCGGGTTCGCGGCGAGCTCGGTCAGGACCTCCCAGCCGTCCATGACCGGCATCATTATGTCGAGCAGGATGATGTCGGGGTTGTCGCGCTTCACGGACTCCAGGACCTCGGCTCCGTTGGCAGCTTCGAGCGTCTCGTAGCCCTCGAGCTCCATGTTCGTCTTCAGGAGCTTGCGCAGCGCCGGCTCGTCGTCTGCTACGAGGACCTTCAGCTTGCTCATCGCAGCTTCATCCTTCCTGCGCCGGCCGTCGACCGAGCCTACCGCTACCGTTTCGCAGACCGTTGAGGCAATCGGACCCGGAACGTCGTGCCGGAGCCCGGCTCGCTCTCCACCTCGATCGTGCCCCGGTGCTGCTCGACGAGGGCCTTCACGATGTAGAGACCGAGACCGAATCCGGCGCTGGACGACGAGTCCATCTGCCTGAACCTCTCGAAGATCGTGCCGATCTCGGCGGCGGCGATCCCGCGGCCGCGATCGGAGACCTCGAGAAGGATCTCCGAAGAGAGGTCGTAGATCCCGACTCCTACCTTCGACCCCTCCGGCGAATACTTGAGAGCGTTCTCCACGAGGTTCGTCATGATCTGGCGGATCGCCGTCGGGTCGCCCCACGCGACGGGCTCCGCCGGCTCCGCCACGACCTCGATCTCGTGCGAGCGGCCGCGCGCGTCCCGCAGCTCCCCCGCGACGTCACGCGCGAGCGTCGCCAGCTCGATGCGTTCCCGCCGCGTCACCGCGCCGCCGGCCTCGAGCTGCGCACCGGAGAGGACTCCCTGGGTCAACCGCAGCAACCGGTCGCCCTGTCGCTGGATCATCTGCAGGAACGACTCCCGCTCCTCGGGCGACATCTGGTCGCCGCCGCGGACGAGGGTCTTCGCCGCGCCGATCATCGCGGTGAGGGGCGTGCGGAGCTCGTGAGACACGGTCGCGACGAAGTCGTTCTTCAGGCGATCGAGCTCTTCGAGCCGGGCGATCGTTACGTCTCGCTCGGCGAGAGCCGCCCGGAGCTCGGCGACGGTGGGGCTGTCTCCGCCTACGTCTCCCATCCCCCGCCAATCATGTGTCGATGGTAACGGAGAGGCGCTGAGGCAAGCCGCTTTCGAACGCCGTCGTCGCGTCCGCGAGCGAGATCGAGAAGGCTCCGAAGTCGAGGTCGTCGTCCCCGACGGAGCCGATGCGTGCGGCCGCCACGCCTGCGGCGGCGGCGCGCTCCAGCACCGTCTGCTCGTCGCCCGCGGCGACCGACACGACGACGCAGCCGGGAGGCTCTGCGAACAACGCGCGATGTGGCTCGTAGGCGAGCGGCTGGAGCTCGAAACCCCTGTCCCCGGCGATCGCCGACTCCGCGAGCGTCACGGCGAGCCCACCCGACGACACGTCGTGCGCGGAACGAAGCGAACCCGCGCGTGCCAGCTCGAACAGCGCGGCGTGCAGACGTCGCTCCGCGGCGAGGTCCAGGGCCGGCGGCTTCCCGCCGATCGTCCCGTTCACGACCTTCGCGTACTCGCTGCCGCCGAAGGCGCGGTCGTCGAACGAGCCCAGCAGGAGCAGGACGTCGCCGGCGTCGCGGAACGCGAGCCCCACCGAACGCTCCGGCGAGTCGCACACCCCCACCATCCCGATGACGGGGGTCGGGTAGATCGCGCGGCCGGTCGTCTCGTTGTAGAACGACACGTTCCCGCCGGTGACAGGCGTGCCGAGCGCGGTGCACGCGTCGCCGATCCCGCGCACGACCTCGGCGAACTGCCACATCACGTCGGGCTTCTCGGGATTGCCGAAGTTCAGGCAGTTCGTCACCGCGAGCGGCCTCGCCCCGGAGCAGGCGACGTTGCGAGCCGCTTCCGCGACCGCGTGGACCGCGCCTTCGTAGGGATCGAGGTAGCAGAGGCGGCCGGGGCCGTCGACGGTGATCGCGACCGCGACGTCGGTGCCGGGAAGGCGGATCACCGAGGCGTCGGACCCGGGGCCGTGGATCGTCCCGAGGAAGATCATGTAGTCGTACTGCTCCCAGATCCACCGCTTCGACGCGATCCCCGGCGACGAGAGGAGCTGCACGAACGCACTCATCAGGTCGGCGGGTCGGTCGTCGCCGGACGCGGCCGACTGGAGCGCGTCGAGCCACTCCGGCCGCTCGAGCGGCCGCTGGTAGACCGGGCCCTCTTCGGTGAGCGCCTCCGCCGGCGCGTCGGCCACGACCTCGCCGTGCGCGAGCACCTTCAGCCGGCCGTCCTTCACGACCTCTCCGAGCACCGACGCCTCGAGCCCCCACCGCCGGCAGACCTCGAGGACCTCGTCGAGCTTCGCCGGCTCGACGACCGCGAGCATCCGCTCCTGCGACTCCGAGGTCATCACCTCGAACGGCTCCATCCCCGGCTCGCGCCGGTGCACGCGATCGACGTCGACGACCATCCCGGTGCGCGCCTTGGCGCTCATCTCCGACGTCGGGCACGAGATCCCGCCGGCGCCGAGGTCCTGGAAGCCCGCGACGAGGCCGCGCCGGATGAGCTCGAGCGACGCCTCGATCAGCAGCTTCTCAGTGAACGGGTCGCCGACCTGGACCGACGGACGCTTCTCGAGCGAGTCCTCGTCGAACTCGGCGGACGCGAGGATGCTGGCGCCGCCGATCCCGTCGCGACCCGTCGACGACCCGAACAGGACGACGGCGTTGCCGGGGCCCTCGGCGCGTCCGTGCATCAGGGCGTCTTCGACGACGCCGAGGCACGCGACGTTGACGAGCGGGTTCTCCGCGTAGCACTCCTCGAAGATCGTCTCGCCGCCGACCGTCGGGACCCCGATCGAGTTCCCGTACGACGAGATGCCGTGGACGACGCCCTCGACGAGGTAGCGGGCGCGCGCATCGTCGAGTGAACCGAAGCGCAGCGAGTCCATCAGCGCGATCGGCCGCGCCCCCATCGAGAGGATGTCGCGGACGATCCCGCCGACGCCCGTCGCCGCCCCGTTGAACGGCTCGACGAACGACGGGTGGTTGTGCGACTCGACCTTCCACGCGACGCGCACGCCCGGCGCGACCTCGACGATGCCCGCGCCCTCGCCGGGGCCGACGACGATATGCGGGCCCTCCGTCGGCAGCGTCTTCAGGTGGACGCGGCTCGACTTGTAGGAGCAGTGCTCACTCCACATGACCGAGAACATCGCGAGCTCGGTGTACGACGGGTCGCGGCCGAGGCGCCCTCGGATCGCTTCGAGCTCTTCGTCGGTGAGGCCGAGCTCGCGGTGGAGGCCCGCGGGGGCCGCGGAGTCGATCGCCATCGTCAGCCGGTCGCCGACAGAGCGCGACCGGCCGTGACGTGGTCGAGCATCGATCCGAGGATCAGCATGCCGTCCTCGGAGCCGAGGAGCGCGTCGCAGGCGCGCTCGGGGTGCGGCATGAGCCCGAAGACGTTGCCGTCCTCGTTCACGATCCCTGCGACGTGGTCGAGGGAACCGTTCGGGTCGTCCACATACCGCAGCACGATCCGGTCCGCCGCCTTCAGCCCGGCAAGCTGCTCGTCCGTGCAGTACCAGTTGCCCTCGAAGTGGTTGATCGGGATGCGCAGCGTCTGTCCCTCGGTCGTCCGCGACGTGAACGGCGTGTGGACGTTCTCGACGCGCAGGTCCACCCACTTACACAGGAACTTCAGCCCCGCGTTCTTGCGGAGCGCGCCCGGCAGCATCCCGGCCTCGCAGAGGATCTGGAACCCGTTGCAGATGCCGGCGACGAGCCGGCCGGCGTCCGCATGCTGCCGGACGGCGTCCATCACCGGCGAGAACCGCGCGAGCGCACCGGTGCGCAGGTAGTCGCCGTGGGCGAAGCCGCCCGGCAGGATCACGACGTCGATCCCGTCGAGCGACCTCTCCTCGTGCCAGACCATGCTCACGTCGGTGCCGAGCCCGCGGAACGCGCGCGCCGCGTCGAGGTCGCAGTTCGATCCGGGGAAGACGGCGACTCCGACGTTTACGCTCACGCGATGCTCACCTCGTACGACTCGATCACGGGGTTCGACAGGAGCTGCCTGCACATCGCGTCGAGCTTCGCGCGGGCGTCGGACTCGTCGGAAGCGTCGAGCTGCAGCTCGATCCTCTTCCCCACGCGCACGCCGCCGACGCCGTCGTATCCCAGCACCGGAAGCGCCTTCTCGATCGTCTGGCCCTGAGGGTCGGCGATGCCCGGCTTCAGCATGACGTTGACGCGCGCCGTGAACGTCATGCGGCGACGTCCTCGAGGGCCGCGAGGCCGAGCAGCACCAACAGAGCCAGGACGAGGCCGGTCGCCACCGCGAGCGCCACGACGGCCGCGCTCCGTCCCGCGGTCGCGCGCGTCGCGGCGTGCGTGCCGCGCACGAACACGTACGCGCCCCAGAGGCCGAGGGTCAGCGTCGCGGCGGTCGACAGCGCGATCCACGCCGTCGACACCGAGTCGCCGACGGTCTCCGTCGTGAACGCGCGGCCCCCGACGAAGAGGAGGTCGAGCGGGAGCAACAGCAGCAGCGCGGGAAGGTGGGGGAACGACGCCAGCGCCCATACGGCGCGGAACGAGCGGGGGGAAGCGGCGTCGGGCCCTCCCGCGCGCGACGCGACGAAGCTCCACACGACCTGAGCCGCGACACCGATCAGCGCGGCGAGGACGAGCACTGCCGCGAAGATGCTCCAGGTGAAGTCCCGTGCGGGTACCTCACGCAGGCCGAACAGGCCGCTGACCTTCAGCCAGAGCAGGACGCCCGCCGCGCCGCCGGCCGCCCCGAGCACGTAGGTCGACAGGCCCTCCGGCGACGACTCGACTCGCTTGAGGGCGGCGACGAAGCCCGACGCGGGAGCCAGCAGGACCCCGCGCACGGTGGCGCCGAAGTCGGCCGGTCCGGCCGATGCCCGTGAGGTCGAACCCGCGACCACGCTCATATCTTTAGGCCGTCTCACCGGAGACGACGGCGTCCCAGTGCGACCACGGATGTCCGGTGACCTTCTCGTACGCCTCGACGTACCGGGCTCGAGTCGCCGCGATCACGTCGCCGGGAAGATCGGGCGGGGGCGGCGAGTGGTCCCAGCCGGTCGAATCCAGCCAGTCCCTCACGTACTGCTTGTCGAAGGACGGCTGCCCGCCGCCCGGCCGGTACTGGTCCTGCGGCCAGAAGCGGCTGGAGTCCGGCGTCAGCACCTCGTCGATCAGGATGACCTCGTCGTCGTAGACGCCGAACTCGAACTTCGTGTCGGCGATGATCACGCCGCGCTGCAGCGCGTTCTCCGCGGCGGTCGAGTACAGCGCGAGCGCGTACTCCTTCGCCGCGTCGTAGCGATCCTTGCCTGCGATCTCCGCCGCCTGCTCCTCGGTGATGTTCTCGTCGTGGCCCTCGGTCGCCTTCGTCGAAGGAGTGAGCAGCGGCTGCGGGAGCCGGTCCGACTCGGTCAAGCCCTGCGGTAGCGGGATCCCGCACACCGACCCGTCGCGCTTGTACTCGCGCCAACCGGAGCCGGACAGATAGCCGCGGACGACGAACTCGACCGGCAGTGGGTCGGCGGCCTTGCACAGCATCGCCCGTCCCGGGAGGTCGGGTATCCCCACGTCGGGGAGATCCGGCGCGGCCACCGAGACCATGTGGTTCGGGCAGATCGACGACATCGTCGTCAGCCAGTGATGGGTGAGCCCCGTCAGGACCTTGCCCTTGTCGGGGATGTCCTGAGGGAGCACCACGTCGTACGCGCTGATGCGATCGGTCGCGACGAGGAGCAGCGTCCCCTCGTCCACCCGGTAGATCTCGCGGACCTTCCCGGAGCCGACGTGGACGGGGGTTACCAACTCAGAGCGCCTCCAGTCGTTCCCATACGATCTCCGCCTTTCCAAGATAGCCCGAGGGGTCGAAGCAAGCCTCGATTTCGTCGGGGTCGAGGTGCTCGGTCACCTGCGGATCGGACTTCAACAGCTCGACCAGCGGCCGTCCCTCGTCCCAGGCCGTCATCGAGCTCTTCTGGACGAGCGCGTACGCCTCCTCGCGCTGGAGCGTCCCCTTCGCGAGCAGCGCCGTGAGCACGCCCTGCGAGTGCACGAGGCCCCACGAGGACTCGAGGTTGCGGCGCATCCGGTCCGCGTGGACGACCATGCCGTCGACGACCCAGCGCATCTTCGCCAGCATGTAGTCGAGCAGGATGCAGGCGTCGGCGAACGTCACCCGCTCGACCGACGAGTGCGAGATGTCGCGTTCGTGCCACAGCGCGACGTTCTCGAACCCCGTCTGCGCGTACGCGCGCAGCAGCCGGGCGAGGCCAGTGATGCGCTCGCACACGATCGGGTTCCTCTTGTGAGGCATCGCGGACGAGCCCTTCTGCCCCGGTGCGAACGGCTCCTCGACCTCGCGCACCTCCGTCCGCTGGAGGTGGCGGATCTCCTGGGCGAAGCGCTCGAGGCTCGCGCCGGTGACGGCGATCGCCGCGAGGAAGTCGGCGTGGCGGTCGCGCGGGACGACCTGCGTGGCGGCGTCCTCGACCGTGAGCCCGAGGCGGTCGCACACGTACGCCTCGACGTCCGGCGGGAGCTGCGAGTACGAGCCGACCGCCCCCGAGAGCTTGCCGACGGCGACCTGGTCGCGTGCGCGGCGCAGCCGGTCGCGGTCGCGCGCCAGCTCGAACGTCCATCCGGCGAGCTTCAGGCCGAACGTCGTCGGCTCCGCGTGGACGCCGTGGGTCCGGCCGGCCATGAGCGTGTCGCGGTGCTCGAGGGCCTTGCGGCGGACGGCCTCGGTGAGGCGCCCCGTCTCCTCGACGAGGAGGTCGCCGGCGTCCCTCAGCGCGACGCCGGTGGCGGTGTCGAGCACGTCGGACGAGGTCATGCCGAAGTGGATGTGGCGCCCCGCCTCGCCGACGTTCTCGCGCACGTTCTCGACGAACGCGACGACGTCGTGCTGGCGGAGGGCCTCGATCTCGGCGATCCGGTCGACGTCGAACGCCGCCTTCTCCTTGATCGCGGTGAGGTCCTCCACGGGGACCTCACCGAGGCGGACACGGGCCTCGACGGCAAGGAGCTCGATCTCGAGCCAGCGCGAGAACTTCGCGCCCTCGGAGAAGATCGCCGACATCTCGTCGCGGCTGTACCGGGGGATCACGGCGTCATCCTATCGAGGGGGGCCGCGGCCCCTGATCCCGCCCGGCCCTTCGTTTCTTCCCGCGGAGCGGGAGAAAACGACGATTTGGTTGCGCGCTGCCGCTACGAGATCCGGTTGCAGCCCGAACCGTGCTTCTCGATGGTTTTTCTAAGGGCCCGTGTAGATGCAGAAGTTGAGCTCCTGGTACGGGTTGTCCAGGTCGTACCACCAAACGATGAAGCCTCTGTAGCCCCCGCCGGTGCACTTCGACACCCCGGCGCGCGCCACCTCGGCGGCGTCCACGCCCGCGGAAGCACTCGGCTCGGCCGCGTGCGCCGTCCCGACCGGGACCGCGAGCGCCGCCGCGACGAGCGCGGCAGCAACCAGCTTCTTCATGTCTCCCTACCTTTCTTCCGAGGGCGGAAGCATTGCGGCCGAGGGTTCAGGGGCCGGTCTGGATGCAGAGCCGGTAGTAGTCCTTCTCGTTCTCGAGGTGGTCCCAGACCCATACGACGATCCCGGTCTGCCCCGAGCGACACGGCTCCGTCCCAAACTGAGCGTCCGCCTCGGAGGCCCCCGCGGCGCCGACCGGCACCGCAAGAGCGGCCGCGACCAGCGCTGAAGCGATCAGCTTCTTCATGATCTCCACCTTTCACCTTGTCACCGAAAACTCGACAGATGTATATCAGTCGGACAATTCGGACTCGGCACGCCCGTCCCTTCCCCGGCGGTCGACTTTCGTTGGCAGAATCCGGGCGTGAGCGAGTCCGTCCGCTTCGACCGCGCCGTCGACTACTACGACCGGACGCGGGCGCTGACTCCCGCGACGCAGGCACGGATGGTCGAGGTCCTCGCGCAGGAGCTGAGCGGGCGTGGGCGCGTCCTGGAGATCGGTGTCGGGACCGGGCGGATCGCCCTGCCGCTGCGGGATGCCGGCGTGGACGTCACAGGCGTGGACCTGTCGGTGCCGATGCTGGAGAGGCTGCTGGCGAAGGGGGCCGCGCCGGTGGTGGCGGGGGACGCCACCCGGCTCCCCTTCCGCGACGCCTCGTTCGGCGCGGCACTGGCGGTCCACGTCCTGCACCTGATCCCGCCGTGGCGCGACGCGATCGCCGAGCTCGCGCGCGTGGTTCGGCCCGGGGGAGTCCTGCTCGTGAGCCAGGGGACGTGGAGCGTCGTCGCGTTCCCGGACGTCATCGAGACCTTCACGAAGGCGGCGGGGCTGGAGATGCGCCACGTCGGCGTGAACGAGGAAGCCGAGCTGGACAAGGCGATGGCGGCTGCGGGGGCTCGCGGCCGTGACCTCGTGACGATCACCGACACGCGCAGGGACCGATTGAGGACGATGGTCGACTCTCTGCGTGAGGGCCTCTACTCGTTCACGTGGCGGGCCGACGACGCCACGAGGCGAGCGGCCGCAGACGAAGCGGCGGCCTATGCAGAAGAGCGGTACGGGAGCCTCGACGAGGAGCGCGACATCCCGACCGAGATGCGCTGGAGGGCCTACGACCTCGGGGACTAGAGCTTCAGCCCCTCCGAGAGCTCCTTCTTGTAGTCCCGCAGGCGAGCCGCCAGCGCGTCGTCGGCGAGGGCGATCATCTGCGTCGCGAGGACCCCCGCGTTCTTCGCCCCCCCGATCGCGACCGTCGCCACCGGGACGCCCGGGGGCATCTGCACGCACGAATACAGCGCGTCGGCCCCCGCGAGGCCCTCCTGGTACAGCGGCACGCCGATGACCGGAAGGATCGTGTGCGCCGCCACGACGCCCGGGAGGTGGGCGGCGAGGCCGGCGCCGGCGATGATCACCTTCAGCCCCCGGTCGGCGGCGCTGCTCGCGTACTCCGCGACGCGCGCGGGCTTGCGGTGCGCCGACATGACCTCGATCTCGTACTCGACGTCGAAACGGTCGAGCACCGCGCCGGCCTTCTCCATGACCGGCATGTCGGAGTCGCTTCCCATCACGATCCCTACCAGTGCGCTCAACGGCCTTGCTCCTTTCGGACTGCCCGCGCCGCGATGTCGGTGCGGTAGTGGACGTTCTCGAAGTCGATCGTCTGCGTGGCGTCGTAGACGCGCTGCCGTGCCTCGGCAAAGCCGGCGCCGAGAGCGCTCAGCGCAAGCACTCTTCCCCCCGCCGTCACGACGCCGTCACCCGCGGCGCGCGTCCCCGCGTGGAACACGAGCACATCCTCCGGCACCCGGTCGAGGCCGCGTATCGGGAAGCCCGTGTCGTGAGGGTCCGGGTAGCCGCCGCTGGCGAGCACGAGCGTCACGCACGCCCGGGGGGACCATTCGAGCTTCGTCCCCGCGAGGTCTCCCGACGCCGCCGCTAGAACGGCCTCGCCGAAGTCCGACTCGAGCCGGGGCAGCAGCGCCTGCGTCTCGGGGTCGCCGAAGCGCGCGTTGAACTCGATCACCTTGGGACCTTCGGACGTGAGGCTCAGCCCCGCGTACAGCGCGCCGACGAACGGCGCTCCTTGCGCCGCCGTCACGGCAACCATCGGCTCGAGCACCTCGGCGACGATCTGCTCGACGAGCACGTCCGGGCACGACGGCACGGGGCTGTACGAGCCCATCCCTCCAGTGTTCGGACCCGCGTCGCCGTCGAAGGCGCGCTTGTAGTCCTGCGCGGGCTCGCACGGCACGACGGTCCGGCCGTCGGTGAACGCGATGAGCGAGGCCTCCTCGCCGCTGAGGAACTCCTCGACGACGATCGTTCGGCCGGCATCGCCGAAGGCGCCTCCGAAGCTCTGCCGGATCGCCGTCACCGCCTCGGCCCTCTCCTCGGTCACGACGACGCCTTTGCCCGCGGCCAGCCCGTCGGCCTTGATCACGTACGGGGGGCCGAGCCGGTCCATGAACGCGACCGCAGAGGCTTCGTCCGCGAACGTTCCGGCGCGTCCCGTCGGTATCCCGGCGTCGAGCATGAGCCTCTTCGCGTAGCTCTTCGACCCCTCTATGCGCGCCGCGGCCGCGTCGGGGCCGAACACGAGCCGTCCCTCCGCTCGCAGCGCGTCTCCGACGCCGGCCACCAGCGGACCCTCGGGGCCGACGAGGACCACGCCCGCGTCGAGGCGGCGCGCGAGGTCGACCACGGCGGCGGGATCGGAGGGATCGACGGGCGCCAGCGTCGCGAGCCGCCCGACGCCGGGATTGCCCGGCGCCGCGACGAGCTCGTCCACCGATGCCGAACGAGACAACGCCCACGCGAGGGCGCTCTCGCGGCCCCCGGAGCCGAGCAGCAGAGCCTTCAAGCCGCGGCCTCGCCGAGCGACACCATCTGCTCGCGCCCCGGGCCGACGGACGCGTACGAGACGCGAACCCCGCACAGCGACTCGAGGGCCTCGAGGTACGAGCGCGTCTCCTTCGGCAGGTCGTCGAGAGAGCGCGCCGCCGTCAGGTCGTCGCGCCATCCCGGGAGCTCGTCGAAGATCGGCCGGCACTTGTTGAAGATCGTCTGGTGGGGGGGGAACTCCTCGTAGCGCTCCCCGTCGTACTCGTACGCGACGCAGACCGGGATCGCGTCGAACTGCGACAGCACGTCGAGCTTCGTCACGACGAGCTCGGTCAACGTGTTGAGGCGCGCGGCGTAGCGCGCCGCGACCGCGTCGAACCAGCCGCAGCGGCGCTTGCGTCCGGTCGTCGTCCCGTACTCGCCGCCGGCCTCCACGAGCACCTCCGCGTCCGCCGGGTCGGCCTCCGACGGGAACGGCCCCGAGCCGACCCTCGTGCAGTACGCCTTGGCGATCCCGATCACGCTGGTGATGTCGCGCGGGCCGACGCCGGCCCCCGCGCACGCGCCGCCGGCGATCGGGTTCGACGACGTCACGAACGGATACGTCCCGTGGTCGAGGTCGAGCATCGTCGCCTGCGCGCCCTCGAACATCACCGAACGTCCCTCGTCGAGAGCATGCTGCACGAACTGGCTCGTGTCCGCGATGTGCGGCGCGAGCCTGTCCGCGTACGTGAGGTACTCGTCCTCGATCGTCTTCTGGTCGAGCGGGAGCCGCCCGTAGACGCGCGTGAGCAGGAGGTTCTTCTCCTTGAGCGCGACCTTCAGCTTCTCCGAGAAGATCTTCGGGTCGAGCAGGTCCTGCACGCGCAGCCCGATGCGCGCCGCCTTGTCGGCGTACGTCGGGCCGATCCCGCGCTTGGTGGTGCCGAGGCGGTTCTTGCCGAGGCGCCGCTCCGTCACCATGTCGAGCTCGAGGTGGTACGGCATCACCAGGTGCGAGTTCCCCGACAGCAGCAGCCGGGCGGTGTCGACGCCGCGGCCCCCGAGATTGTCCATCTCCTCGATCAGCACCTGCGGGTTGACGACGACGCCGGGACCGATCACCGGCGTGCAGTGGGGATAGAGGATGCCGGTCGGGACGAGGTGGAGGGCGTACCGCTCGCCCCCGACCACGATCGTGTGGCCGGCGTTGTTGCCGCCCTGGTAGCGCACGACGACGTCCGTGCGCTCGGCGAGGAGGTCGGTGACCTTGCCCTTGCCCTCGTCGCCCCACTGGATGCCGACGAGAGCGGTGCCGGGCATGGTTAGCGCTCGATCCGGAACTTGATCCGGACGTGCGTCAGGTACTCGCTGATCGTCCCGTCGGACACGTTGCAGGAGGTGTCGAGCACCTCCATGCCCGTGATGCCGCGGATGGTCTTGGAGGCCTCGGCCAGCGCCTGGTTCGCCGCGTCCCTCCACGATTCGGTGGACACGCCTACCAGGTCGATCGTCTTGATCACCGCCATTGAGCACCTCGCTCGTCGTCGTGGGGGGCCGCGGCGATTGTATCGACCCGAGTGCGGGAGGCAGCCGCGGGTAGGTACGGGGGATGCACGCGCCCGCGTCGTTCCAGCCCATGCTCGCGTCGCCGACGCGCGAGCTTCCGGTGGGCGACGGCCTCTTCTACGAGCCGAAGTGGGACGGCTTCCGGTGCCTCGTCTTCTCCACGGAAGGCGTCGACCTGCGCAGTCGCCACGGCCGGCCGCTCGCGCGCTATTTCCCGGAGGTGATCCCCGCGCTCGAAGCGCTCGGCCGCGACTACGTCCTCGACGGCGAGCTCGTCGTCCCCGCCGGCGAGCGGCTGGACTTCACGGCGCTGCTGCAACGGCTGCATCCCGCCACGTCGCGGGTAGAGCGCCTGAGCCGCGAGACTCCGGCTTCGTTCGTCGCGTTCGACGTCGTCGCGGCCGGTGGTGCCGATCTCCGGACGCACGGGTTCGGGGAGCGTCGAACGATCCTCGAAGCCATGCTCGCCGGCGCGCCGGAGCCGCTCGTCCTGACGCCCTGCACGCGCGACCCGGACGTCGCGAGACGCTGGCTGGAGGAGGCCGGCGGCGGGGGGATCGACGGAGTCGTGGTCAAGGACGCGGCCGTCCCGTACGTCCCGGGGAAGCGAAAGATGCTGAAGGTGAAGCGCGACCGGACGGCGGACTGCGTCGTCGGCGCGTTCCGCCGGCACGCCGACGGCACGGTCGGGTCGCTGTTGCTCGGGCTCTACGACGGCGACGTGCTACGCCACTGCGGCCTCGCCGCGTCGTTCGGCGCGGCGTTCCGCGCGGAGCTGACCGAGTTGCTCCTGCCCCGGATCGTCCCGCTGGAGGGTCATCCGTGGGAGAGCGGCTTTAACCTTTCGGGGGGGCCGGTGGGCCGTCTGCCGGGGGCCGCGAGCAGGTGGGCGTACGACCGCGAGATCACCTTCGTGCCGGTCGAGCCGGCGCTCGTGTGCGAGGCCGCGTACGACCACCTCGAGGGCGAGCGGTTCCGGCACCCGCTGAGGTTCCGCCGCTGGCGGCCCGACCGGGAGCCGCGCTCGTGCACGTACGAACAGCTCGGCGACGACGTCTCCCCGCTGATCGCCGCGCTCAAGGCACCGGATCTGCGGTGAAGGAGCGCATCGAGGTCGACGTGTGCGGGCGGCGCGTGACGATCTCGTCGCCGGACCGGGTCCTGTGGCCCGAGGTGGGGTTCACCAAGAGCGACGCGCTCCTCTACTACTCGCGGGTCGCGCCCGTGCTGCTTCCCGAGATCCGCGACCGGCCGCTGACCTTGAAGCGCGCGCCCGAGGGCGTCGCCGGCCCGTGGTGGTACCAGACGGAGTGCCCGCGGCCCCCGGAATGGATGCGGACGATCTCGGTGCCCGGCGCGGAGGGCGACAGGACCTGGAGCTACTGCGCGGCGGACGAGCCGGCCGCGCTCGTGTGGCTGACGAACCTCGGCTGCCTCGAGCTGCATCCCCTGCTGTTCGTCGAGGACGACCCCGTGCATCCGCTCGACCTCGTGTTCGACCTCGACCCCGGCCCGCCGGCCGGGCTCGTCGAAGCCGCCGCGGTGGCGCTCACGTTGCGGTCCGTGCTGGCGGACCAGGGCCTGGAGCCGCTCGTGAAGTCCTCGGGGGCCGCAGGGCTCCACGTCGTCGTCCCGCTCGACGGGACGAACACGTTCGAGGACACGAAGACGTTCGCCCGCCTGGTCGCGGAGACGATCGAGGACGCCGAACCTACCGTCGTGACGCAGAAGGGCCCCGCCGCCCGGCGAGGGAAGGTCCTGATCGACTGGCAGCAGAACGGCCGCTTCCGCTCGGTCGCGGGACCGTACTCGCTGAGGCTCGCGCGCCTCCCGTACGTCGCCGCGCCGCTCGCGTGGGAGGAGCTCGAAGCCGCAGTCGCAGCGCGCCGGGACGACGCGCTGTTGCTCCTGCCGCGCGACGTCCTGGACCGGGTCGAGAGCGGAGACGACCCGTGGACGCAGCGGGAACGGGTGCGGCATCCGTTGCCACTCGGCTAAGGGCGGTCCGCGCCCTCTTCTTCACCACTCGCTGCCGAGCAAGTCAAGGCCGTGGTATACGAAATCCGGCATTTTTCGTATAGGGGATGGAGGGGACATGCGCAAGAGACGTGCGGCCGCGGCAGTGGCGCTCGCGGCAGCGTTGGCCGTTCCGATGGGCGGCGTCGCAGAGGCCCGGCACACCTGCGGACTCGACGACCCGGTGCTGAACGAGCTGTGCGAGGGCCACATCGAGAACTCCAAGCTCTTCCAGAAGATCGTCTGTCTGCTGTTCTCGCACTGCTAGACGCCGACCGCGAGCCGGCGGGCGCGGCATAGAGGGTGGCTATCCTCGCGTCCGTGAGCCGCGCCCGTGCCCTCCAGGGCCGTCTGCTGGCGGCCGCGTGTGGAGCGGCTCTGGTCGCGTCGTCGTTCGTTCCCCTGTGGGCGACGTATCGCGTGCCCGGGCTCGGCCTCTTCGCGCCCGAGACCGTCTACCGCAACGCGTGGGGCGCATACGGTGCCGGGATGCAGCTCGCGCTCGTGCTCACCGTCGTCGCCGTCCTGCTCGCGCTGTTCTCGGGCGCGCCGCGTCTGTCCGTCCCCCACAAGGGACCGCTGCTCTTCGGACTCTGCCTCACCGCGACGCTGTCGATGCTGTGGGAGGCCGCGGCGGGGCCACAGGGAAGCTCGAACCCCAACGGGTACGGCATCTCCCGCGGCGTCCTGCTCTTCGCCGGAATGGGACTCGCGTGCGGCATGACATACGGTGGCTACCTGACGATGCGCCCGGCGGAACCAGACCCACGTACCGACAGAGCCGACAGAGGAGAGTGACGTGGACGAAGAGCTGTTCCAGATCCTGAGCCTGTTCCTGCTCCTCGGGCTGTTGCTGACGCTGTTCGGCGTGCTGCAGTCGCTCGGTGCGATCCGGAAGACACTCGAGAAAGACGAGCCGGCGGCGGCCGAGCCCCGGACCGCGTCGGCGCCGGCCGCTGCGACCGCCGCCCCCGCGGAGACCGCTGCTGCAGGGGCCGACGAGAGCCCGCTGACATGGGCGCGGCCGGACGAGACGGCGGCCGCGGCCCCCACGTCGGAACGCTCGGGCTGGCCGTCCCCGCAGGAAGCCGCCGAGGCCCCCGCCGCGCGCGCCGAAGCGCCCGCGTCGGAGACGGCCGAGG
>JALZFC010000016.1 GCA_030861725.1 Actinomycetota bacterium
CCGGACGCCGAGGACCCGCCCGGGACGACCTC
The DNA here is from genome assembly GCA_030861725.1 of Actinomycetota bacterium. Classification (GTDB taxonomy): domain Bacteria; phylum Actinomycetota; class CADDZG01; order CADDZG01; family WHSQ01; genus JALZEG01. Next base: position 33 of record JALZFC010000016.1, read on the forward strand.
CGCGACCGAAGCCGCGGCGCTCGGCTGCGGAGGCGGCGCCGGGTCGGAGGCGGGCGAGGCGATCGCCGCCGTGCCGCCGAGGATGATCGTCGTCGCGAACGGCGCGACCTTCTCGACCATGAACGTCCCGCACTGCTGCAACAGGGCGCTGCAGGCCGACACGACCGGCGCGCTCTGCGACGCGACCGCGTGAGCGGCGTGCTCCTTCACCGACACGTCGACGTCTCGGAACCGCTGCAGGACCCGCGCGGGGACGAGCATCTCGACCAGCGGCGTCCAGGACCTGCGGAAGCCCTTGCGCGCCCTGTGGATCAGAGCCTTGACCTGACATTCGGTCATGCCGAGGACGACGCCGACCTCGGCGTACGAGAGACCTTCGAAGTCGCGCAGCACGATCGCGGCACGGTGCATCGGAGGCAGACCGAGCAGGACCTTGCGGACCCGCCGGCTCTCGGCGTTGCGGACGGTGACGGTCTCGGGGTCGCCGTCGACGGACGACGAGACGAGCTCGAGATCGAGCTCCTCGAACGGCGTCGCGTCGACCGGCCGGCGGGAGCGGGCGCGGATGTGGTCGAGGCAGACGTTCGTGGCGATGCGCGTGATCCACGCGCCGAGCTGGTACCGGCCGTTGAACTTACCGAGCGCGGTGTAGACGCGGATGAACGCCTCCTGCGCGGCCTCCTGCGCGTCTTCGGGCTTGCCGAGCATGCGCCGGCAGACGCGGTGGACCCGGTCCTCGTACCGCTCGTGTATGGCCTGGTACGCGCCCTTCTCCCCGCGCTGGAACGCGAGCGTCATCTCCTTGTCGTCCAGGGAGGCGGGAGGGAGACCCTCCGGAGAAAGGCCGCTTACGAGGGTGTCGTCGGCGTACGGGCTCATCGAGACCTCATCTCGCTCAGCGTGACACCGGGGGGCGTCCGGCTGAATAGTCCAAAAGGACCAATCCGGCACGAGCTCCCGTAGCCGCGCCGGACCTGCCTTTCCTCGTCAACGGATAACGCCGCGGCTCCCGATTCGTTGCGCCTCTTCTCGGAGAAGGATCACTCGGCGCGGAGCAGGACGACGCCCTCCGTCCAGGAGGTGACGATCTTGCAGTCGGATGGGTTCCCGAGAGAGCAGGTCTTCGCCTGGAACAAGGCCTTCTTGGGGTCGAGCAGGTTCGTGAAGACTACGGACTCGTTGTCGACGGTCCACAGCACCGTCCCGGTCGCTCCGAAGCTCCCGTCGACTACCACGGGCTCCGGGTCGCCGGGGGAGAACACCACGATGCGGCTCGACGGGTCCTGGTCCACGCTGCGTGTCCTCTTGCCCTTCCCCTTCTCTACGGACGACTCGTTGCTGACGACCGCGGCAACGCGCGCAGAGTCGTGCGCCCAGGCCCCCTCGAGCAGCCGGTAACCGCCGAGGTCGACCTCGATGCGCTCGTCGCCCAGCTCGCCGTCCACCATAGAGACGAACTCGGTCTTCTTCGCGTTCGTCTTGATCACCCAGCTGCCGTCGGGCGAGGCGCCCCACAGCTGGCTCGCCGGCATGTCGAGCGTCTTGCGCTCGTCGTCGCGCGAGACGCTGATCACCTGCGTCGGGTTGTCGAAGTCGCTCACGAGGACCCACTCGCCCGCCCACCCGAGGATCGTGTACCGCCCGGGCTCGAGGAGCAGCGATTCGCGCCCGGTGGCGGCCTCGACGAGGCCGATCTGGACGTTGCCGGGACACGTCTCGCCGGTGCAGCTCCGGGGCTCGACCGGGCGCAGGAACGCGACGTGCGTCCCCGCCGGGTTCCATACCGGCGCGACGCCCGCGCCGTAGCCGGCCTTGTCCTCGGTGGCGACGTCGTACAGGTGCAGCACCGGCTCGGCGGCGAAGTCCTCGCCTGCCTCGGCGTCTTTGGACGTCACGTAGGCGAGCCAGGACGAGCCGGGGGCGGGATAGACGCTCGGGCTCGGGATGTCGGCGAGGAGCTCCTCGGTCTGCTCCTCGACGTTGCGCCGGACGAGCGTGGTCCCGCTCAGAAGCAGGATCTCGGGGGGCCCGCCCTCCAACGAGGACGCGGCGTTCGCCGCAGCCGCCGGGTCCGAGGCCGTGTCGTCGTCGTCGCGGAGGAGCAGCGACCAGACGAGCGCAGCCGCCACCGCGGCGACCAGGAGACCCGCGACAAAGACGACCAACGACTTCTCGTTGAAACGCATCGTGCGAACACCACCTCGATCGGATCGATGCCGGGGGCCGAGCCTCACCCGGTCGGGTACGAGCAGCCATTCACCATAAAGGGGCTCTCGGAGAAAGAACTACGGGGGCGCCGCGGAGGTCGCGCCTCAGTCGAGGCCGAGCAGGTCCTCGGTCTCGCCGGCGTCCTCGAACGCCTCGACCTCGGCCGCGCCGGGGACGATCGATCCCGCTCCGGGCACCGCCGCGGCGACGCGGTGGAAGAGGTTGACGGCGCGGGCGGCGACTGCGCCCTTCCTTACCGTCTCGCCCCAGCACGGCCTGCCGTCGTCGGCGAGATGGCGCCCCTTGGCGTCGGTCTTCGGCCACCACCAGAACTGCGTGGTGCCGGAGCCCGCGTTCTCGACGCGGATGTCCAGGTGGTTGTGGGTGAGCGAGCTGTAGCACCCGACCCCGGAGAACTGCGACGTCATCGCAAGCTCGCGGCTCGACCGGTTGGCGACCTCGGCGACGCGGTTGTCGGCGGCGGTCCCGTACATGTGCTGCGAGGCACGCGCCCCACCGATGCAGTCGTTGTAGGCGACGCTCCGGAAGCCGGAGTTGATGCCGATCGGGTGGCCGCCCGCCTTCGCCCGCAGCGCCTCGAGGCGCCACATCAGCCGCCGCACGTTCTTCTTGACGACCGACGGCGCGACGAGCCCGCCGCCGAACGTCCCCGCGTACGCGTTCGCCTGGGCGGAGCATCCGGGGTTGCGGTTCTGGACGAACTCGGACCAGTCGAAGTGGGCGGTCGAGCCGTCGTCGTCCTCCAGCTCGTCCAGCGCCTCGAAGACCGCGGCTCCCGCGACGCCGTCGGCCGTCATCCCCCGGGACCTCTGGAAGGCCTTCACCGCGCGGGCGGTCTTTCGCCCGAAGACTCCGTCGATCCCCATGGCGGTCTGGTCGTCGCGCGGGAACCAGCCTGCGACGCGGGTCTGCAGCGCACGGACGTCCGGTCCCTCGTCGCCTCGCTTCAGCGAGCGTGTGAAGTCGTACGCGAGCGCCGCGGGGGCCGCGGCGAACGACGTCACGGTCACTGCCGCGACGAGCGCCAGAAGGCGCCGGGAGAGAGGTGTTCCCATACAGGTGAAATCGGCCGAAACGGCACGCGACCTTGAATGACAAAAGCCTCTCGGCCGGGGTCGAAAAAACCCTCCGTCGGGGGATCAACCCGGCGCCGGTCGCAGCCTCGTATCATCGCTGGCATGTCTTCTTCCCAGCCCATACGGGTCGTCCTCGTCGACGACCACGACCTCTTGCGCAGGGGCATCAAGACCATGCTCGAGACCGAGGCCGACATCGAGGTCGTGGGCGAGGGGTCGGACGGGACGGAGGCGCTCCGCCTGGTCGAGCAGCACCTCCCCGACGTCGTCCTGGTCGACGTCATCATGCCGACGAAGGACGGCATCGAGGCCACCCGCGAGGTGAAGGACTCGTTCCCGAACGTGGGCGTCGTCGTGTTGTCCGGTCACGACGAGCAGCGCTTCGTCTTCGACGCGCTCAAGGCGGGGGCCTCCGGCTATCTCCTGAAGACCGCCGACCTCGAGCAGGTGATCCTCACCGTGAGGGCCGTCGCCAAGGGCGAGGCGCTCATCGACCCGAACCTGGCGACCCAGGTCCTCACGCAGTTCCAGAGCTACCAGGAGGAAGAGGTCGCCGACGTCTACCAGCCGCTGACGCCGCGGGAGCGCGAGATCCTCCAGCTGATGAGCGAGGGGCTGCCGAACAAGACGATCGCGAGCCGCCTGTCGATCTCGGAGCGGACCGTCACGACCCACGTCGCGAACATCTACGCCAAGCTCCACGTGAACAACCGCGTCTCGGCGATCCAGGAAGCGATGCGCCGGCGCATCCTCGACTACAACCCTTAGCCCATGGGCGGCAGCGGGGACGAGCGGCTGCGTGCCCTTCCCGCGGTAGACCGCGTCGTCGGCCTCCTCGGCGAGATGCCCCCGCGGACCGCGGCGGCGCTAGCGCGCCGGGCGGTCGACGCCGCCCGGGAACGGGTGAAGGGCGGGGCGGAGGCGCCGAGCGCCGCGGAGCTGGCCGAAGCGGCCCGGCGGCTCGCGGAGGAAGACCGTCTGACACGCCTCATCCCCGTCGTCAACGCGACGGGCGTGCTCGTCCACACGAACCTCGGCCGCGTCCCGCTGGGCCCCGAGCAGCTCGACGCGGTGGCCGTGGTGGCGGGCGGCTATTCCAATCTCGAGTACGACCTCGCTGCCGGAGCGCGGGGGACCCGGTACGCCCACGCGCGCATGCTGATCGCAGAGCTGACGGGGGCGGCGGACGCGCTGGTGGTCAACAACTGCGCCGCGGCGGTGCTGCTGGTCCTGTCGACCTTGTGCGCGCGGCGAGAGGTCTTGATCAGCAGGGGTGAGCTGATCGAGATCGGGGGCGAGTTCAGGATCCCCGAGGTCATGGCGGCGTCGGGCGCGAGGCTTGTCGAGGTGGGGACGACCAACCGGACGCACCTCGCGGACTTCGAGAGGGCGATCACCCCCGCCACCGCCGCGATCCTGAAGGTCCACCCGTCGAACTACCGCGTCGTCGGGTTCGCCGCGTCGGTGGCGGGGCGGGACCTCGCGCGCCTCGCGCGGGGCCGAGGGATGACGTTCGTCCACGACCTGGGCTCGGGTCTGGTGACGGATGCTCCGTGGGGGGAATCCGACGAGCCGGTGGTGACGGACGCGGTCGCGGAAGGAGCCGACCTCGTCACGTTCTCCGGCGATAAGCTCCTGGGCGGCCCGCAGGCGGGAGTGATAGCCGGCCGCGCCGACCTCGTGGGCCGGCTGGCCGAGAACCCGCTGCTCCGCGCCCTTCGGGTGGACAAGATGACGCTGGCCGCGCTGGAGGCGACCCTCGTGGCGTATGGCGAGGGCCGGGAGGCATCGCTCCCGCTATGGGCGCTCGCGACAACGGCCCTGGAGACGCTCGAGGAACGAGCGCGGTCCATCGTCGCGTCGGTCCAGGAGCGGGTGGGGGCGGTCAAGCTCGAGGCCGTGCCGACGCGCGCCGTCGCCGGTGGAGGGTCGATGCCCGGGGCGGATTTCGGCTCGTGGGCGGTCGCGGTGCGACACCCCGAGCGCGGGCCGGACGAGGTGGCCGCCCGGCTGCGGCGCGCGGTGGTCCCGGTCGTGGGGCGGATCGAGGAGGGGTTGCTGCTCCTCGATCTGAGGGCCGTCCCTTCCGCCGCGGACGCCCATCTCGTGGACGCTCTCGGCCACGCGCTTACATGAACGGCGACACGGCTGGGGGGCCGCGGTTTTCTAGAAGAAAATTATTTCTGGAAGATTTTCTGCCAATACGAGCAGGACTTCCACGGGATTTGTCCGAAATTGTCCGTCGGCGGGGGCTTCCTCGCTCCGCTTCCGCGCCGGAGGCGGTGGACATAGCTGTCTAGAAGGAGGGCGGAAATGCAAGAAGTCTTGCGTAAGGCTTCTACCCCGCTGGTAGCTCTGCTGCTGGCTGCAACGCTGTTCGCTGCGTATCAAGTGGGCAACGTCGCCGACGCGACGCACCAGCCCGCGGACAAGCCGTTCGCGGCGGCGTCGAAGACCGTCAGGTTCTCGCCGGGAGCGAACCAGACGCTGCTGACGGCGACGGTGAAGAACTCGAAGCCGACCGACCTGATCCTGCAGGTCGCGATGGAATGTTCGATCATCACAGACAACGTCATCGCCGGTTCAACCGCGCCGGGTGGCTCAGAGAGCGCAACAACCACCGGAACAGTCCGTGTGTGGCTCGAGGTAGACGGCCAGATCGTTCCGATCATCAGCTCGAGCGCGCCGCCGCAGAATCCACCTCCTCCGGGAGACGACACCGATAAGGTCACGTTCTGCAACCGGGTCTTCAACCGGACCGTGCAGGACGCGGAGGACCCGCAGGACGGATGGGACCGCAGCCGCGACTTCATCGCAACGAAGACGGCGAACGCGTTCAACTGGGTTCGGCTGAACATGGGCTCCGGCGTGCACACGATCGTAGTGAAGGGCGAGCTCACACACTCCTTCTCTCCCGGATCGAGCGCCAGTGCGTTCGTCGGTAACCGGTCGCTCGTCGGCATCCCGGGCAAGTTCTCCAACGACGCGACGATCAACGAGAACGGCACGGGGTAAGAGCTCCCGGCCGGCGGGTCATCGCCGGGAGAACCTCATAACGAAAGGAGCGGCCGGGGGCGACGGCCGCTCCTTTCTATTTACCCGGACTTCGGCCGCGGGGACCGTGAGGTCGCTACGGCAGGGGCACCGGCAGGGGAGGGAGGGGTCCCTACGCGTCCCCGCTCTCGCCGTCGTCCGGGGTGTCGGCATTCTCGTCGTCGGTCTCTTCGTCGGTCTGGTCGGTGGTGTCGTCGCCGAGCTCGTCCGCCGGGTCCTCGGCCTCGACGTCGTCCGAGCCGCCGGAGCCGTCCGGTGACCGATCACCTTCCGGCACCGTTGCCGGAGGCGCCTCGGGGGCGGGACGGAGCCGGATCTTCGTTACTTCTTCGTCTTCGACCTTCATGCGCAACACGAGGGCACCGGCGACGAGGTCCTCGAGCGAGCCCTCGCTGGGGTTCCCGTGGCCCTTGGTCCCGCGGTGCCGGCCGCGGTGCTCGAGCTTCACCTGCGCGTGGGGGTCGACCGTGGCGGTCATCGCGTCGCCGCCGGAGAGCTCGAGGACGAGAGTCGCCGTCGCCGGGTCGAAGGAGACGATCTCGCCGACGGGCTTCTTGCCGCCGCGCTGCTCGGCGTGCGGGGATCTCGCCTGCGCGGGAGCCGCGGCGGCTCCGAGCAGGGCTGCGAGAGAGAGTGCGGTGACGGTCCTGGCGGCGATACGGTGCACGGGAAGACGACCTCCTCCATTCGGCGGCTGGGCTGCCTCTCCGTCTTGCCTGCGCCGGAGAGGCCCCTGGCTTTGCGTCCCGGCCTCGCAGCCGGTTTGCGGTCTCGTGGAGGCGGGCGCCTCCGCTCCCTCTATCGGCAGGATGCGTCTGGTCCTAAAGAACTAGTCATCGCGTTTTTTTGCGACCCGCGTCCGATCGCCCCTCCTCGAATACGTATCGCAAGCAACGTGTGCGGCGCCTACCGTCAACGTGGAGTCGTTCCGGCCAGAGGAGGCTACGTGCGCCGCTTGTGTGGGGTTATGGGCTTCGCGATCCTTGTCGCAGCGGCCGGCACGGGGACGCCGGCGAGTGCGGCGCCGACGCCTCCGGACCAGGCGAGCGACGGTCTCCTCGAAGCGTCGACTCACGGGCCGGATCCCATGTCGCTCGACCGCCGGGGGCGCGCTCCGGGAGCCGCTCCCTACGACGTGGACGCTCACGCCGCATGGAGCGCGTCGCAGTGGGACGGCGCGATCAACACGACGGATCAGCCCGACCTCACGTCGCTGCCGGCGTTCCACGCGGTCTACGTCTACCCGCGGGACAAAGCGAGCCGGTTCACGCAGTTCGCAGGGCTGTTCCAGGCCGACGCCCGGGACACGGCGCGCCTGCTCGGATACGGCCGCGCTCTCCGGTTCGACGAACGGGTGGGCGCGGCGGGCGCCCCGTACCTCGACATAACCGTGATGCGGAGCTCGTACACCGCGAAACGGCTCGGCGGCGGCAACCAGTTCTCGCTGGTGTCCAACGAGCTGGCGTCACGCGGGTTCACGAACCCGAACAAGAAGTACTTCGTCTGGTTGGACGCGCCGTCGCAGTACTGCGGACAGGCTCAGCTGTACCAGGACACGCGCCGCAGTCCCGACAACTACAACGAGAGGCGGACGACCGCGATCGTCTACCGCCCGTACCCGACGAGCGACGCGAGCGGCGGATTCTGCAGAGGCCGGACGCTTCTGCACGAGCTCGGGCACAACATGGGGGCGCTGCAGAAGGTCGCGCCTCACGCCTTCGACGGCGCGCACTGCAACGACAGCGCCGAGGACGTCATGTGCTACACGTCGCAGGCGAGCGTCGACACCGGCGGCCCCGCCTTCGACTGGAACAACGACGACTACTGGGACCCGGCGGCCAACCCCGCGCTCGCGAGCGACGCCGTCCTCGGCTGGTGGACGGTGAACCTCAGTCGCTTCGTCTGCCCCGCGGGCGACGTCGCGTCCTCGTGCGGGGACGCCACCGCCGCGCCGTAGGACCACCGCGCGGCAGCGTCACCAGGTCAGGCGTCCTGCAGCTCGCGGATGATCGAGACGCGGTTCTTGTGCGCCCGCTCGTATGCCTCGACCGATTGCGCTAGCTCCGGAGACGACGTGATCCGCTCCTTGATCTCGTCGACGGTCATGTCGTCGTAGCCGGGCCACGGCTCGACCGCGTCGAGGACGATCTCGTCCGCAGGCACGTTCGCGCGCACGGCCCCCGCGACGAGCGACGGGATCTGCGCCCGCAGGTCGCCGAGCATCGCCTCCTCCTCGGCGCGGATCTCGACGGCGAGGCGCGCCGTAGCGTCGTCGCCGACGGCGCGGGCCATGTGCTCGATCGCGTCGTACTGCGCGATCTCGAGGGCCTCGGTCACGATCTCGTCGCGCGCGTTCTTCAGCGCCTTCTCCTCGACGTTGAACGCGCCGCGGACCATGTCGATCGGCGCCTTCGCCATCGCCAGCGTGTTCGTGATGATCGAGTGCGCGAGTGCCACGCCCGCCTCGAGCGGGTTCCTCGTCGCGCCGAGCTGGTCGAGTCTCCGCTGTACGCGCTCCGCGTGGTTGCGGGTCTCGTCGACGTGCGTGTCGAGCCGGTCGCGGTAAGCCCCCTCGGGTGCGATGCGGATGTGGGCCTCGAGCGTCTGGACGAGCGCCAGCTCGTTCGCGTGGGCCTCGCTCAGCAGCTTCACCACGTTCCTCTCGTGATGCGACATCCGTTCCTCCTTCTCGTCGTCCTATGCGAGTGGTGGCTCAGCTCTCGGTCCCGGTCGTGTCGGCGTCCTCGCGGTCTACGTCCTGCTCGGGCACCGGCTCCTCCGACGGGGCCGGGCCGGGCTGACGCGGCGCGGGACCGGGTTCGGGAGAGCCCGGGACGGGATCGGGTACCGGGTCCCGCGGCTGGGGCCGTGCCGGCATGTGCGCCTGGGGGCGCGTGAGCTCGATGGTCGGCATGACTGCAGTCCTTTTTCTCGGGGAGACGTCGCTCCGGTCCTTACCCCGGATCGCCACGGCTTATCGTCCGGGGGATGCAGGTCATCGGCACCGCGGGCCACGTCGACCACGGCAAGTCGACGCTCGTCCGGCGCCTGACGGGTATCGACCCCGACCGGTTCGCCGAAGAGAAGCGCCGCGGGTTGACGATCGACCTGGGCTTCGCGTGGCTCCCTCTTCCATCCGGGCGCGAGATAGGCGTCGTCGACGTACCCGGGCACGAGCGCTTCGTCCGCAACATGCTCGCCGGGGCCGGCGGGATCACCGTCTGCCTGTTCGTCGTCGCCGCGAACGAGGGGTGGATGCCTCAGTCCGCCGAGCACCTCGCGATCCTCGACGTCCTCGGGATCTCGTCGGGGGTGCTCGCGCTCACGAAGGCCGACACGGTCGATGCCGACACGCTCGCGCTCGCGACGGTGGAGGCCGAGGCGAGACTGGCGGCGACGAGACTCGCCGGCTTCCCGATCGTCCCGTGCTCCGCGGTAACGGGCGCCGGGCTGGAGGACCTCCTCGCGGCGATCGACGACGCCGTGGCTCGTTCCCCCGCGGCCCCCGACCTCGGCGCGCCGAGGCTGTGGGTGGACCGCGTCTTCACGATCGCCGGCGCGGGGACGGTCGTCACCGGGACGCTCGCACGCGGGACGCTGAGCGCAGGCGAAGAGGTCGAGATCGCACCGGAAGGCCGGCGCGCGCGCATCCGCACGATCCAGAGCCACAAGAAGGAGGTCGCGGCGATCGGACCCGGCAACCGCGTGGCGCTCAACCTGGCCGGGCTCGAGCGGCAGGGGGCCGCGCGCGGCGACGCGGTCGTGCCACCCGGCCGGTGGCGCGCCACGAGGCGCGTCGACGTGCAGCTCCGCGTCCTGCCGCAGGCAGTCACCGGGAGCAACGTCACGCTGACGGAGAAGGGAACGCACCTTCTGTATGCCGGCTCCGCCGAGGTCCCGGTCCGCGTCAAGCTCTTGGGTGTCTCGAAGCTCGCGCCCGGCGACTCGGGCTTCGCGCAGCTCCTGCTGGCGTCGCCGCTGCCGCTCGTGCGCGGCGACCGCTTCGTGATCCGCGACGCGGGACGCGTGGTGACGCTCGGCGGCGGCGAGGTCCTGGACCCGCTCGCTCCCGACGCGCGCCGGTCCGACGTCGCGCGGCAGTCACTGCTCGCGGAGCTCGCCGGCGCGGATCCCGCGGGCGCGCTCGAAGCGCTGGTCCGGTCGGCGGGAGGCCTGGATGCGGCGGAGGCGTCGTTCCGCAGCGGTGCAGGGGAGCCCGGCGCCGGGATCGTGCGGTTGGGCGGATGGCTCGTCACGTCCGCCAGGCGCGACGAGCTCGCGGCGGACGTGACCTCGGCTCTGCGCGACTACCACTCGGCTCACCCGCTCGAGCGCGGGATGCCGCGCGAGCTGCTCAAGCCCGCCGTCGCGCTCCGCGGCGACGCCTTCGACGCGCTGCTCGACGGGATCGACGGTGTCGTCCAGGAGGGAGCGCTGGTGCGGCTCGCCGGCCATTCGGTGGCGCTGCGGCCGGCCGAGCAGGAGGCGCGGAGCCGGATCGTCGAGCAGATCGAAGCCGCGGGCTTCACGCCGCCGCTCGCGGACGAGCTGGCCGCGGACCGCGCGCTGCTGCGCGCGCTTGCGGAATCCGGAGAGCTCGTCGGCGTCGGCGACTTCTACATCACGCGCGCGCAGGCCGAGACGGCGCGATCGACGGTCGTCGCCGCGATCGCGGAGTCCGGAGGAGCGACGATCGCGCAGATCCGCGACCTGCTGGGAACGACGCGCAAGTACGCGGTCCCACTGTGCGAGTGGCTGGACGCGACGGGTGTCACGCGCCGGCGTGGAGACCTGAGGGTCCTGGGCCCCCGCGCCTGACGCTTAGTCCGGTGGCGGCAGGAGCCCGAGTCGGCGCGCCCGCGCACGCATCTACTCGCCCGGCAGCGGATCGCCGTGCACGACCGTCCCACCGACGAGGTCGGAGTCCGGCAAGGACTGCGGCTTGCCCGAGAGCATCTCGTCGACGAGCGAGTCGACGACCTGCGACATGTCGCGGCTCTTCGCGTAAACCTCGCGCTGGCGCGTCGCCGACGTCCCGCGCTCGAGGATCTCGTTCACGCGGCAGAGGTCCTCGTAGCAGCCGAGCTTCTCCGCGACCGGCTCCAGCATCTCGACCGTGTCGCCGATCGAGCGGCGGAGCGACAGCAGGTTCCCGTCCTCGTCGCGGATGATCTCGGCGTCGAGCCCGTAGCGCGCGGCGCGCCACTTGTTCTCGCGGACCGTCCACGCCTTGTGCTGCGGGAGCGGCAGGCCGGCGTTGTAGCGCTCGCCGAGCCACACGACCAGCGACTGCGAGAGCGCGACCATCGAGCACAGCTCGTCCATCGTCGGGATGCCGTCGCAGATGCGGAGCTCGAGCGTTCCGAAGCCCGGGTGCGGCCGGATGTCCCACCACACCTCACGGATGCTGCGGATCGTCCCGGCCCCCACGAGCGTGCGCATGAACCGCTGGAACTGCCCCCAGTTCTCCATGAAGTACGGGAGGCCGGCCGTCGGCAGCGACTCGAAGATCTTCGAGCGGATCGACGCGAGGCCGGTGTCGCGTCCCTGCCAGAACGGGCTCGACGACGACAGCGCGAGGAAGTGCGGGATGTAGGTCGCGAGGCTGTTCGAGATCGCGATCGCCTCTTCGCCCGAGCCGACGCCGACGTGGGTGTGGATGCCGAAGATCAGCAGCCGCCGCGCCGTCCACTGACAGTCCTCGATCAGACGGTGGTAGCGCGGGTCGGGCGACACGGTCTGGTCGGCCCACGACGAGAACGGGTGCGTCCCGGTGCACATGATCCGGTAGCCCTGCCCGTCGGCCACCTCGATGAGCCGCTCGAGCTTGTCGCCGAGGTCGCGGCGCACCGCGCCGACGTTCGGGCACACGTCGGTGATCACCTCGACACAGCACTCGAGCAGCTCGTGCTTGTAACCGGGGGCTTCGCCGAGCTGCGCCAGGATCTTCGTCGCCGCCGTGTCCGTGGCGAGAGCCCCGGCGGCGTCCACGACCTGGACTTCGATCTCGGCCCCGAGCGTAGGTGCGTCGCTGCCGTTGAAGATGATGTTCACCGGTCCAGCCCCCCTTGTCGTGGACTTCGCCCAGATGCTATGCGCCGCGGCAGAAGCCGCCTCGGGTGAGGCTTTCCCGTTCCGGCTCGGAACGAACCAAGCGCGAGCTAGCGGATGAGGCGGCGGTGCGGCCGCCTCGGGACGCCCTCGGGAGGCTGCTGCTCCTGCTCCGGAGAGGCGGTCCGTTTCTCCCTCCGCCTCACCGTCGCGCGGCCGAGCCCGTACACGCCGGCGAGGACCGCCGCCGTCAGGCCCGCCCCCGCCACCCCCGGCCCGCCCGGGATCGGAAGGAGCAACGGGATCAATGCGCCGGCGACCCACGTCAGCTGGAGGATCGACTCGAAGCGTGCGAACGCCCAGCCGCGGCCGCCTTCCGGGGTGACGCGCTGCACGATCGCGTCGAACGCCAGCTTCGCAGCACCCGACGTGACCCCGATGAAGAAGACGAGCGCCGCCGCGGCGTAGAGCGAGAACCAGCGCCCGACCGCGACCCCGGCGGCTCCCGCGACGACGAGCGAGGCGACGATGATCGGCTCCTCCCTCATCCGCCGTCGCAGAGCGGGCGCGATCACGGCCGCGACGAGCCCGCCGACCGCGGCGGCTGCGATCAGCAGCCCGAGGCCGATCGACCCCACGTCCTCCCGCCGCAGCGAGAACGCCAGATGGAACACGAGGAACCCGACGAGGAACCTCATCCCCGCGGACGCGACGGTCGCCTGCCGCACCTCGACCGACCGGGCGAGTGCGCGGGCGCTGAGCGTCTCGACGGATTCGCGGCGCCCCTTCGGCGCGGGGAGCCGGAAGGCTGGGAGGACCCCGAGCGTGTAGACGATCGCACCCAGGACGAGCACAGTCGCGTTGCCGACGAAGCGGACGACGAGCAGCCCGGGTCCGACCGTGATCATCCCGGCGACCGCCGCGAACCGGGTCAGCGAGGCGTTAGCGGCCACGAGCGATTCCTCTTCGGGGACGAGGTAGGGGAGGACCGCGCCGCGGACGACCGTCGCCGCCCGGGACAGCAGCAGGATCCCGAACGCGAGCGGGAAGAGATAGAGGGAGTCGAGCCGGGTCGCCATCGTCCACGCGAGCGCCCCGCGCCCCAGGGCTGCGATCAGGAGCGCCCACCGCAACGCCGCCCGGTGGAGGTCGAGCACGCGGGACAGCAGCGGGGCGATGATCGCGAAGGGCGCGACCGTCAGGGCGAGATACAGCGCGACCCGTCCGCGGGCCGTCGCCTCGGGGACGGAGAAGAACAGCGTGCCGGCCAGCGCCAGCGCCACGAGGGCGTCGCCCGCGGCCCCCGACCCCTGGAAGAGGATCAGGTCCCGCAGGGGGCGGTACGTCCGCGGCCGATCCACGTACTGCAAAGTACAGGAGGGTGCACCGGCGCCCCCGCTGGGAGCCACAGGCGACCTCCAACCGGCCGGCGCCGAGAGGCCGCCGGGACGAACAGCGACGGGACGAACAGCGACGGGACGAACAGCGACGGCCAAGGCCGTCGCGCCGGAACAGATGGGCATAAACCGGGCAGGACCTGCGGTTTCGTGGCTCGTTCGGGCCACGGGAACCGCAGGAACGCCCCGCCTGGAGGCGAACCTTCACCGCGAGGGGGGCCGGAGGAACATCCCCGGCGGCCCCGGGGTTCGAACGAGAGCACACTAGACGGACAGGATGGGGAGGACAGACGGGATGCGAGCTCGGTACGCAGTCGTGATCGCCCTGGCAGGCGCGATGGTCGGCGCGCTCCTCAGCGGTCCGGGAGCCGCCGCGGCCCCCGCCTACGGCGAGGTCACCGTGAAGCACATCATCCCGACGCGCGCCGGCAAGCTCTACGCCGAGATCGTGCACCCCACTCTGAACGACAAGATCGTGAAGGCTCCGACGATCCTCACGATCTCCCCTTACTCCTCGCTCGGCCGCAACGGCGACGCCGAGCGCTGGGTCCCCCGCGGCTACGCCCGCGCCTGGGTCGACGTCGTCGGCACGGGCAACTCCGGCGGCTGCTACGACTACGGCGCCGACCGCGAGCGCAAGAGCGGCTACGACGTCGTCGAATGGATCGCCAAGCAGAAGTGGTCGACCGGCAAGATCGGCATGATCGGCGGCTCCTACGACGGCACCACGGCGACGGCGACCGCGACGATGAACCCGCCGCATCTCACGACGATCGTCCCCGAGGCCGCGATCTCCCGCTGGTACAGCTACGCCTACTCCGGCGGCATCCGCTACGCGTTCAACAACGAGAAGCTCGGCAACGAGGGCGTGCAGAACGGCTTCGTCGTCGACGAGCAGGGCTTCGACACCCCGATCGCCTTCGACTTCGGGTTCGCGGCGCCTCCGCCGCTCGACCCGGACGGCGAAGACTACGTCGAGCGCGTGCAGTCGGACGTCGAGCCGTGCGACGAGCTCGTTCACGTCCAGGGCGCCTACGACAACGACACGCCGACCTACGACAAGTTCTGGCTCGACCGTGATTACGTCAAGGACGCACACAAGATCGACATCCCGGTCCTCGTCAGCCACAACTGGGGCGACTGGAACGTCAAGCAGGAGGAGGCCTGGAACCTCTACCGTGCCCTGACGAGCTCCCCGAAGAAGGTCCTCTACATGGGCACCCGGTGGCACAACCACGGCACGCCCGGCGGCGACTACGACAAGCACGTCGACATGTGGATGGACCACTACCTGAAGGGCGTCGACAACGGCATCGACAAGCTTCCGAGCGTCATCAGCCAGACGTCCGACTACGAGGGGCCGCTCGGCTTCAAGAAGGGCATGCCGAAGACGAAGCCGGTCGAACTCATCGCCCAGGAGGCGTTCCTCGGGGGCCAGTACAACTGGTCACTGCTGCCGACGGATCCGATCTTCTTCCCGGGCACCGCTCCGACGACGGCGAGGTTCCCGTCGGCCAACATAAACACGGAGAGCCACGCCAACCACCACTCCCGCAGCAACCACGATTGGTTCTGGTTCGAGAGCCCCGTCCTGAAGAAGGACACGCGCATCTTCGGCGAGATCAAGCTCCGGATCTGGTCGACGGTGCACCGCCGCTACATCACGGTCACGCCCAGCGTCAGCGACATCGACCCGGCGACCCACGTGGCGGTCGGCAACAACCACGTGGCGGGCTGCACGCCCGAGGGCGCGACCGGTGACAGCAACGAGTGCACCGAGGCGCTCGTCTCCGTCACCCGCGGCTTCCTCGACAGCCGCTACCGCAACGGCCTCGACAAGGAGGTCGACCTCAAGCCGGGCAAGTCGACCGGGATGACCGTCGTGATGAAGCCTCAGGACTACACGTTCCGCGCCGGGCACCAGATCGGCCTCCAGGTCGCGACCGAGATCCTCGAGTGGCACCTGCCCAAGCCGATCTCCGACTGCGCCGGCTTCGACCCGGCGGCGATCGACCCGAACAGCCCGCAGGCGCCCGCCTGCGCCTACTTCAAGATCGACTGGGAGAAGTCGCAGACGAAGCTGATCCTTCCGGTCGTGAACGCGCCGAAGGACCCGTCGGACCTGTTCGACCTGATGGCAGGACACGACCATTAGAGGAAGAACCGTCCCTAACAGGCCATCCTTACCAGTTGCCACCAGCGATCAAAGTGGGTAGATAGGACATATGCGCCGGCTTACGAGTCTCATCGCCACGCTCGGCCTCGTCACGGGGCTCCTTGCCGTCGCGCCGGCCGCGGGGGCCAAGGTCTCCTGCTCGTCCACGAACCTCGAGTTCGTCTACCTGACGACCTTCAAGCTCGACGTCAAGTTCCCCAAGGGGCCGTTCAAGCCCGGTCAGACGGTGCCGTTCCCGACGACCGTCACGCGGCCCGCCGAGGAGGACCCCGCCGGGCAGGGCATTCCGATGCCGCGGCCCTACGTGGAGCCCGCCGCCGACGTCCCGGTGGTGATCGTCGCCTTCGCCAAGGACGTCCTGATGATCGACTACAAGATCACCGACGCGAACGGCAAGGTCGACCTGGCCCTCAAGCTGCCGAAGTACACGCCGGCCGGACCCGTCTCCGCCCGGATCTACGCCCAGAAGCTCCTCCGGGACACGAACTGCGTCGTGATCTACGAGACCGGCGAGCTGACGATGGGCCGGGCGTTCGACGTCAAGCGCGGCTAGCCGGAACTGAAAATCATTTTCACGTAGTCTCCGGGCCAATGTGCCCTGAGCTCCGCTCCTCCCTCCCCGTCCGGCGACCCGCGTCGTGAGCGCCTGGGTGCCGGCCCTCGCGTCGGTCCTGCTCGTCACCGCGATGTCGCTCGTCGGCGTCGTGGGGCTCCAGCTCCGCGCAGGCGTCCTGCAGAGGGTGCTCGTGTTCCTGGTTCCGTTCGCCGCCGGGGCTCTGCTGGGCGACGCGTTCTTCCACATCATCCCGGAGCTCGTCGAGATCGACGGAGCGTTCGAGCTCTCGTCGTCGTACGCGCTCGTCGGGGGCATCGTGATCTTCTTCATGCTGGAGAAGGTCCTCCACTGGCACCACGCGCACTACCCCGAGGGCGACGTCATCCATCCCGTCGCGATGTCGAACCTCGTCGGCGACGGGCTCCACAACCTCATCGACGGATCTCTCATCGGCGCGAGCTACCTCGTGTCGACCGAGGTCGGGGTCGCCACGACGATCGCGGTCGTGCTCCACGAGATCCCGCAGGAGCTGGGCGACTTCGGCATCCTCGTCCACTCGGGGGTGTCGCCCCGCCGGGCGCTGAAGCTCAACCTCCTGACGGGCTCGACCGCGGTGATCGGCGCGATCTTCGCTCTGGCTTCGGGGAAGGCGCTGTCGGGGAACCTCCTGCTCCCGATAGCGGCGGGCGCGTTCATCTACATCGCGAGCACGGACCTGCTCCCCGAGCTGCACAAGGAGCCCGAGCCGCGCAAGTCGTTGCTGCAGGTGGGGGCCCTCGTCCTGGGGCTGTTGGTGATGATCGCCCTGCTGGCGCTCGAGTGATGCGCGCGACCCGGCAGAGGGTGGCGATCCGCGACGCGCTCGACCGCGCCGGCGCGTTCCGCACCGCGCAGCACCTGCACGACGAGCTGCGGACGGCGGGCGAGGACGTGGGCCTGACCACGGTGTACCGGACGCTGCAGGGCCTGGCCGAGGCCGGGGAGGTGGACGTGCTGCGGACGTCGGACGGCGAGGCGATCTACCGCCGCTGTGCGAGCGGGGACCACCACCATCACCTCGTGTGCCGCGCCTGCGGGAGGTCGGTAGAGGTGGCCAGCGACGAGGTCGAGCGGTGGGCGGCACAGACCGCGCTCCGCCACGGCTTCACCGAGGTGGAGCACACGGCGGAGCTGTACGGCCTGTGCAGCTCCTGCGCTACGGGATAGGCGTCGGGGGCGGGGCTCCCGGGACGGCGGGCGTCACGTCGAACGCCGACATGTCCTTGCCGAACGCCGCCTGGAACGGCGCCAGCAGCTCGATCGGGATCGGGATGACGAGCGTCGAGTTCTTCTCCGCGGAGACGTCCGTGACGGTCTGCAGGTACCTGAGCTGGTATGCGATCGGGTGGCGTGCGATGACCTCGGCGGCCTGGGCCAGCTTCTCGGACGCCTGGTACTCACCCTCGGCGTTGATGATCTTCGCGCGCCGCTCTCGTTCGGCTTCCGCCTGCTTCGCCATCGCGCGCTGCATCTCGACCGGGAGGTCTACGTCCTTGATCTCGACGAGGGCGACCTTGACGCCCCACGGGTCCGTGAGCTCGTCGATGATCCGCTGCAGGTCGCGGTTGAGACGGTCGCGCTCCCCGAGGATCGTGTCGAGGTCGACCTTCGACAGAACCGCGCGCAGCGTCGTCTGCGCGATCTGCGACGTCGCGTAGAGGTAGTTCTGAACCTCGACGATCGCCTTCACCGGCTGGAAGACCTGGAAATAGCAGACGGCGTTCACGCGGACCGTCACGTTGTCCTTGGTGATGACGTCCTGCGGGGGCACGTCCAGCGTGACGATCTGGAGATTGACCTTCACCATCTTGTCGATGATCGGGATGATGAAGAACAGGCCGGGTCCCTTGGCGCCCGCGACGACGCGGCCGAGCCGGAAGATGACGCCCCTCTCGTACTCCTGCACCACGCGGATCGAAGCCGCGGCGATGATCAGGATCACGAACGCCGCGACACCCAGGACACCCAGAGTCATCTACTCCTCCTTTGTCTCCACCATGACCCGCCGTTTGTGTTCCGCCGCATCGGCGAGCCGATGCTCACCGGTTCTCTCGTCCACCTCGACCTCGTCGTGAAGCGGCTCGACCAGGAGCACGAGGCCCTCGGTCGCCTTCACCTGGACCTTCGAGCCCGCGGCGATCCCGGTCTCCATCGTCCGGGCCCGCCACAGCGTCCCCTTCGTCACGACCGTCCCCTCGGGCGCGATGTCCGTCTTGGCCTCGCCGATCGTCCCGACGATCGCCTCCTCGCCCGTGATCGGACGCCGCAGCCGCACCCTCAGCGCGGCCGTCATCACCGACACGAAGAACAGCAGCGTCGCCGCGACGGCCGCGACGATCGCCCAGGGGCTGAGCGACAGCGCGGGGTCGGCGCCGGAGAACAGCAGCAATCCACCGGCGACGAGCATCACGAGGCCGGCCGCGGTCCACGCGCCGAGTCCCGCGGTGTGGAGGTCGACCAGGAGGAGCGCAACCGCGAGCATGATGAACAGGACGCCGAGCCAGTTCGTCGGCAGCACGCTCAACCCGTAGAAGCCCATGAGCAGCGCGGCGGCGCCGAGGATGCCGGCGAGTCCGATCCCCGGGTTATAGAGCTCGAAGATGATGCCGAAGGCGCCGGTCAGCAACAGCAGGAACGCGACCTCGGGACTCGTCAACGAGTGCTGCAGCCGTTGCAGGAGGTCCATCTGCTGGAACCGGAGCGTGACGGTGGGACCCGTCGCCGGGTCCCACGTTTCGAGGGTGACCGTCGAGCCGCTCGCGACGTCCACGGTCTCGCCGTCCATCGCCTCCAGCAGCTGACGCAGCGACGACGCCTGGCCGTCGACCACGCCGCGCTCGACCGCTTCGGTGACGCCGATGGCTTCGGCCTCGCGCACGGCGGCCTCCGCGAACTCGACGTCGCGGCCCCGCTCGCGTGCGAGCTCCGTGATGAAGGCGACGGCGTCGTTCGTGACCTTCCGCTCGACGTCGTCGGACATCCCCGTCCCGGAGAGGTTCACGGGTGTCGCGGCCCCCAGCTCGGTGGCGGCCGCCATGTACGTGAGGTTCGCGGCGTACGCGATGAACGTCCCCGCCGATGCCGCGCGGGAGCCCTGAGGCGCCACCCAGACCACGACCGGGATCTCCGACTGCATCATGCGGCCGATCACGTCGCGCATGGCGATGTCGAGGCCGCCCGGCGTGTCGAGCTGGATCACGGCGGCGTGCGCGTCCTCCTGCGCCGCCTCGAGCCGCGACACGAGGTAGTCCGCCGTCGGCCCGTCGATCACGCCTTCGATCTCGATGACGTCGACGTTGGGGGCCGGCGAGTCCTGCGCGCGTGCCGGCGCCGCCAGCGTCAGCGCAAGCCCGGCGACGAACGCCGCGAGGAAGAGGGCCGCGCGGAGACGACGCGCCGCGCCGCCGCCGAAACCCTCTGAACCGACACCCGCGCAACGACCCATACCCCCATCGTGGCAGGGATTCAGTCGCTTTGCTGCCTGCTCGCCGACCGCAGCCCGCCGGCCCTTCAGATGGGACAGAATGCCCCCGGTGTCGATAGACGAGTTCCTTGAGCCGCGCATCCTCATTGTCTCCGGCAAGGGCGGCGTCGGGAAGACGACCGTCGCCGCCGCCCTGGCGGTCGTCGCCGCGCGGCACGGGCGCCGCGTCTGCATCGCGGAGGTGGACCGCAAGGGCACGCTCCCGCGCCTGTTCGGCGGCGCCGCCCTCGGCTACGAACCCCGTCAGCTCTCGCCCGGCGTCTTCGGGTTGAACATCGTCCCGGAGGCCGCTCTCGCCGAATACCTCGAGGTCCAGTACCACATGAAGCGGATCAGCAAGGCGTTCACGAGCTCGCACTTCGTCGACTACATCACCGCGGCGGCCCCGGGCCTGAAGGACATCCTGATGCTCGGGAAGATCTGGTACCTCGAGCAGGGCCGCAGCGGAGGCGACTGGGACACGATCATCGTCGACGCCCCCGCGGCCGGCCACATGCTGACGTTCCTGTCGGCCCCCATGGGTCTCGCCGACGCGGTCCGCATCGGCCCCGTCAAGCGGCAGTCGGACTGGCTCGTCCAGATGCTCCAGGATCCGAAGCGCACGCGCGTCCACCTCGTCACGCTCCCCGAGGAGATGCCGGTCTCGGAGACGCTCGAGACGGCCGACGCGCTGAAGGAGCACGTCGGGATCAGCTCCGGCGCCGTCTTCGCGAACGCCGTCTACACCGAGCTCCTCGACGAGACCGAGAAGCGCTCGTTCGCCGAGATCGGGGCGAGCAAGCCGATGGCGACGCTGAAGAAGGTCGCGGCGTCCGCGGGCGTCACGCTCGACTCCGAGGACGTCGCCGCGCTGATCGGCTACGGGCGCTTCCTCATGGCGCGCCAGCAGATCCAGGGCGTCCACCTGAAGAAGCTCCGCCGCGGCGTGGACCAGCCCGTCGTCGAGCTCCCGTTCCTGTTCTCGGCCGGCCTCGCTCTTCCGGACATCGAGAACCTCGCCGATGTCGTCGAGGACTCCGCGAGCGAACGCCGCCCGGCGGCGCCGCCCCGCGCCGCGTCGTGAACCCGATCTCCGAGATCCTCGCGACGAAGGAGGTCGTCGTCTGCGCGGGCGCCGGCGGCGTGGGCAAGACGACGACGGCCGCGGCGATCGCGTTGAAGGCTGCTCTCGAAGGGAAGAGGGCTGCGGTGCTGACGATCGACCCCGCGCGCCGCCTTGCGTCCTCGCTCGGGCTGAAGGAGCTGTCGAACGAGCCGACGAAGGTCAGCACGCGCAAGTTCTCGGCGGTCGGCTTGAAGCCGAAGGGCGAGCTCCACGCGCTGATGCTCGACACGAAGACGACGTTCGACCGCGTCGTCCACCGCTATGCCCCCACACCGGAGCAGGCGGACCGCATCATCGCGAACCGCTTCTACCGGAACATCTCGTCGACGCTCTCCGGAACGCAGGAGTACATGGCGATGGAGAAGCTCTACGAGCTGCACGCCGAGGGGGGCTTCGACGTCGTCGTCATCGACACGCCCCCGACGCGCAACGCCCTCGACTTCCTCGACGCGCCGCAGCGCATGAACGAGTTCTTCGACAGCCGCGTCCTGCGCTGGTTCCTGCTCCCCTACATGAAGGCGGGCGGCGGGCTCATGCGCGTCGCGAACGTCGCCGCGACGACGTTCCTGCGCATCGTCAAGCGCATCGTCGGGACCGAGGTGCTCGAGGACACCGCCGAGTTCTTCGCCAACCTCGAGGGGATGTACGACGGGTTCAAGCAACGGGCGCGCGAGGTGTCGGAGCTCCTCCAGTCGGACGCGACGTCGTTCGTCGTCGTGACGTCTCCCTCCGAGGACTCGGTCACCGAGGCGACGTTCTTCGCGGAGCGCCTGAACGACTCGCGGCTCCCGTTCGGCGCGCTCGTCGTGAACCGCGTCCACCCGAAGATCGGAGACGGGATAGACGTCAAGCCGCGGCAGCTCCACAAGCTCGAGGCCGGCGACGAGGACGCGCGGCTGCTGGCGAAGCTCCTCGACAACGAGGAGGCGTTCATGCGGGTCGTCCGGCTCGAGGAGCAGAACCTGGCCGAGCTGGCCCGGCGGGTCCCGCGGCACAAGTGGGTGCGCGTGCCGTACCTCGAGCAGGAGGCGGTCGACTTCTCGGGATTGCTGGCGATCTCCGACCAGCTCTTCGGCGCCGCGTGACGATCCGAGGAGCCCGTTCTCGGCGTCGCGGACCGGCCGGGGCCGCCGCTAGCCGGGTAGGATTCCCGCCGTGTTAGCCGCCAGGGCCATCGAGGGCTTCGTCTTCGTCCTCACCGCGGGGTCGACGCTGTTCGCGGTCGTGGTGCTGTCCGACCTCTTCAGGCTCCGTGCGAACGAGCTCGGCCCCGCCTACCGCGGCGGCGTCGGCCAGTGGTCGTGGGCCGCTCATCGCATCACGGGTGTCTTCGTGCTCGCGTTCCTCTTCGGCCACATCGTGGACACGTTCGCCGTCGGCTTCGGCCCGGAGCTGTACGACGAGACGATCAGCCTCTACCAGCAGTGGTGGTTCAAGCCGTTCGAGGTCGGGCTGATCGCGGCGGTCGTCTTCCACGCCTTCAACGGGCTGCGCATCATCCTGTTCGACTTCTGGCCGCAGCTCGCTCTCTACCAGCGCCGGATCGCGTACGTCGAGCTCACGCTGTGCGTGCTCGCGTTCGCCCCGCCGGCGTTCTTCATGCTGAGGTCCGCCTGGGAGAAGTCCCCCTTCTCGTAATGGCGACGACCGCGCACGTCACCGCCGACCGTCTCGCTCCTGTGAAGGAGCTGGTCGCGCGCGCCGTCTCGGGCCGCGGCCTGGAGCAGGGCTCCGAGGGCAAGGCGGTGCTCAGGATCGAACGCGAGGACGGCGTCAGGCGGACCGTGCAGGTGTACTGGACGCCGTTCGAGGCGAACGTCCCGGGACCGTGCATCAGCCTGCACCTGGAGGTGGCGGAGCCGGCCGTGCACTGGGCGGAGGCCTATCTCACCCCCGACTACCGCAACTGGGTGTTCTTCTTCGGGGAGCGCAACGACGGCGAGATCCAGCTCCTCCACTACGCCGACTTCGCGACGCCGGACGAGGCCGTGCAGGCCTTCTTCGACAAGGCCGCCTGGTACACGCTGATCCCCACCGACAAGTCGTGGGAGGACACCACGTACACCGTCGCCGGCGACGTGGGATGGGCGGAGGCCGAGACCGCGGTCGAGGCCGGCTCCGTCGGCCCCGGCGTGCAGGAGTCGCTGAAGAAGTCGACGATCGTCTGGCTGCGGTGGCGAGACCCCGGGACGGGCCGCGACGTCACGATGCCGGTCTGGTTCGTCTACGACAACAAGACCTCGAAGATCTACGTCCTGTCGGGCGAGCGGCAGCAGACGATCCCGGGGGCCGAGCGGCTCAGGGAGTGCGACGTGATCTTCCGGTGGAAGGGCAAGAACGCCCGTATCGGCGAGGTCCCCGCGCGCGTCCGGGTCATCCCGCACGGGGCCGAGTGGGACGAGATCGCCGAGAAAGTAGCCGAGAAGCGCCTGAACATCCCGGGCCTCCCGGAGGACACCGCGCGCCGCTGGCGCGACGAGTGCGTGCTGCTGGAGCTAAGCCTGCTGGCCTAGCTGGTGGCTTGAAGCAGGGCCCGCCAGTCCCTGGCCCCAGCCTGCCGGCGGAACCGCCGACGCTCCCGCTCGGTGAGGCCGCCCCAGATCCCGTGGTCGACCGGCGCGTCCATCGCATAGGCGAGGCACTGGCTCTGGACGGGGCACTCGCGGCAGATACGCTTCGCCTGCTTGTGCTCCATCGCCCCCACGGCGAACCAGAGGTCGGGGTCGGTCTTGGAGCACGCGCCCAGCGCCCGCCAGTCCTGCTCCAGCATGACCGTGCTCGACATCCTGCGACCTCCGACTCCGGCTATTCGCGACCGAAGGCTCAACATAGGTCCGCAGCCTGCCGATTCCGATAGCCCGTTGGGACGCTTTTCGACGCGCCCTACTGGGCCGTGCGCGGGTAGTCAATCCGGGCCACACCCACTGGGCCCCTCCGCAGGAAGCTTTTCCCCCGAGGAGAACTAAGCTCGTAGTTACCACTCCACCGGCCTGGGAGTAATCCGAGCATGCGATACCTGAGATTCCTCCTCGCAGCGCTCGCCGTGGGCGCCTGGGCCGCAGGTCCCCTGGCCGGAGCGGCCGGAGCCGGCGCCGCCGCGCCGACCTACCAGTCCAGCGACCCGGAACGCGGCGCCATGATGGACCACCCGCCCTCCGACGTCACCGTGACGTTCTCCGAGCCCCTCGACGCCTCGTCCGAGATGAGCGTCTTCGACGAGTGCGGTCGCGCCATCGACTCGGGGCCGGCGACCGTCGAGCTCAACGAGATGCAGGTCGGGATCGGCAAGACGCCCTCCGGGACCTACAAGGTCGTCTACACCGCGGTCGGCCTGGCGGGGCTGACCGGCAAGACCAACGGAAGCTTCGACTTCATGGTCCACCACGGCAAGCCCTGCAAGAAGGGGGGCGCCCACGGGAACCACGACGGCCACGACGAGGACAAGGGCGACGGGAACGGCCACGGCAACCACGCGAACGGGAACGGCGGCGGT
Organism: Actinomycetota bacterium; assembly: GCA_030861725.1. Lineage (GTDB taxonomy): Bacteria > Actinomycetota > CADDZG01 > CADDZG01 > WHSQ01 > JALZEG01. The sequence continues at coordinate 24,693 of JALZFC010000016.1, forward strand.
GGCGACGACCACGACGGCCACGACGCGATGGACGACTCCGGCGCGGCGCATCCCGGGACCCACTCCTCCGGCACGATGCACGGCGGCGGCCACATGGGGTCCGGCAACGGCGGCGGCCGCGATGGGGGTCACGGAAACCACAACGGTGATGGGACGAACGACCGACCCGGGGGCGGGACTGCCGCCGAGAACCCGAACCCGCCGGTCGCGTCCGGACCAGGCGGCGGCGCCGCCACGGCCGACGCGCAGGCGATGCTGATCGGCCTCGGCCTCGCGCTGCTGGTCGGCGTCTTCGGCGGCTGGCTGCTGAGGAACACCGGGGGCCCCGCCGGCGCGGCCTAACGGTGGGACCGGGTGCCGGGATGACCGCCTTCGATTAGCTGCGGCCACTACGCCTTAAGGGCGCCGGCGGGAAGACTGAGATCCCGAACAGACGCTCAGCGTCAGCGAGGAGACGAGGTTCTAGAGCTCGGATGTCACTCGGACCAAAAAGCGGCCGAGCCCCGGCGGCCCCGAACAACGCGTACGAAACGAGGTCTTGCTGAGGATCATGCCGAGCGAAATACCTGATGCCGTCGAATTCAGCCTCTAGGAAATCCGCGGCCCACTTCTGCGTCGTTGAGAAATCGGTCGATGAGTGGATTTCGGCGGTGACGCCAAAGCCAAGTCCCTTTCGGCTGGTGCAATCCGCAAGCCTGCAATCGTTCGGTAGATAGAGTTCGGACCAGCGCCGACTTGCGATGTCACGTGCGTCGATCACCGAAAGCCCCTGGAAGTGCTCAATGAACGCGCCGATCGGGATCGCTGACGCATAGCAGGTACCCCAGCCGGGGCGCCTAAGTGGATCGAAACGCATATCGGGGTTGCGCGAGAACCACCATGGGTGATTGACCGCTCTATGCACACGGTGTACCACCGTATCCGCCGGGAGGATCAGCTCAGGGAAACTGCCAAGATCCTTCACATCGCGGCGAGTTACTGCGACAAGTGAGCTGCGGTCTGGCGAGCCACGCGCAGCAAGGCCTCTGGGTCTCCGTCAGAGACAATCCATTCCGCCGGAGTTCGATCGTCGAGCTCCTTCTGGGGCGTGACAAACCATCCGGCCGCGGTGAACTCACTAATATCCGCCTGCATGAGGAGGTCAAGGGCATCAGCAACCACCGGGTTTGGCAAGCCATCGCGGGAGAACTGGAACGCCGGGTAAACGCGTCCACCGGAACCTGGCAACGACAACAGAATCCCCGCATCCGCCAACCTGCCCGCGTCGAATAGGTTCTTCTTCCGCAGCATGTTCTCGACCTGCTCTTCGTCCCAAAGAAGACCGAGTCGCTCACGCCATGCATTTCCGACCGAAGACAGCATCTCAACGACTAGTTGGACGCGACGGAACCCCGAGTAGGCCTGGCCGCCAATGAGCAACACAGGTGCAAGATCGCTTGCGGGAGTAACCCGATGAGGGATCCATCCAGCTTCAAGGAGCGACCGGACTTCATTGCTCTCGGAAGAGTGGTCGGCGAGAAGCGTCACCTCTGGGAGAGCTGAAGCGATCATCTACGAGCCTCCTCTATTCGATGTGTCACCCGGCTACAGAACGCATCGATCGCTAGGTGATCCCTGACCCAATAGTCACCTTGCTCCTCCTTCAAAACCCTGTTCAACGGATCAGCTGCAAGAACGTCCTGCACCAGCGCAGACCACGTCTCGAGGGCGTGCTCATCTTCCGCCACGGAGCGCTGACCAGACATAGCTCCCAGTGCGGTACTGCTCCGGCCGAACCCGCCGGCCGCATCCCTAATGACGGTGAGGATGTCCTGATGCTGAGGTGGTTGCTCAATGAATAGGTTCGTGGCACGGAGGAGCTCGGAGCGGATTCGCTCGAGCGCCGAGGAATCGCCACCATTGAACCCGATGAGCTTCCGGGCGCGCTCGACGAGCTCGTTTACGCGCCACATGGAGAGGTCCTCTGGTGGCCCGTAGACGATGCACCTTTTCTGGCCTGGCTCGATGATTCCGTGGTCCACCAGGCTGTTCCGATGAAGAATCTCCTCCGTCACTCCCCCCGACATATGGCCCTTGTAAAAAGGCCTCCAAACAAGAAGGTAATCCGCTTGGTCGACTAGCCACCGATCGCGTGCGTTGATCTGACTGCGAATCGCATCCACCAGACTGTGGATAAGTCCCTCAAGGAACCGATCAGTCCCGTCAAAAGGTTCGTCGGTCGGGTTCAAGGGGTCCATTTCAGCATTCGCAGGCTGGACGAATAGCACCTCACCTTCGGCGGGGAACGGCCATCGGTCGCTGAGACGGGGAAGGACTCGCCCGTCCTCGTCCTTCGCGATCCTTAGCTCGTCAATAGTCGTGGGAGAGATAGGCGCAATTGCGCTTGACACGCGCTTTGTAAAATCGCCGACCTCTCCTTTGAAATCGCTGTCATCACGAACCGAGGAGATGGGATGTGAGATGTACCCCATTGGCTTGTCTTCGAGCAGTATGTCCCGGACGACCGTCATCTCGTGTTTGGTAGCCAGCACGAGATGCCGAACGCCGAGACCTGACGCGAGCTCGGAAGCTCGTAGGAGCTCGGATGATCGCCAGTCCAGCGCCAGTTGCAAGTTGAGAATGGAATCCACCGTCTTCTGGTAAGCGTCGGCCGAGTGCGGCGCTTGGAACAGCTGACCGGGACGTGTCAGGTGCTGAACCACATTGTGAATGTCGTCGATCAGCGTGACGACTTTCTCCACTTCAATCCGACTCGCATTGAGAGTCTCCCTGAGAAACGTCTGATCAATCGGCGAGAAGAACTCGCGGCTCTGGTTGTTGTAGAACACCGCGTGCATCGTCACGAACAACCAGCTATCGAGATTCGCAACGTCGTCGAGCGCCGATGCGGAGGCATCACGCGATTGAAGGATTGATTCCTCCACGACCTCACGCCAAAGGCTGGTCAGCACCTGCTTTGGGCGATAAAGGAGATAGGCAAGGCCTCCCTGCTCCAACAAAAGGCGGTCCCCGGCGTCGGGGTAAGCCAGCAGGTACCGTTCGATAAGACGGTCGTCGATTTCGACCGTGTTGGCACGATCTCCCTTGTCCTCGCAATACTGGGTAAATTTCTCAATACTGCGACGCGCTCGAATACCGCCCGGACCCGTGAAGATGATGGCTTTGGTCATTAGGCCAACTCTCGAGCTTCGGGAAATTCCAATCGTGTAATTCTACCCTCCCTCTCCCCGCGGGGGGAACGAACCGCGATGAGCCCATGGCGATCACGTTATCGGGTGCCTACGACACCTAAATCGTCCCAGGCACTAGAGGTCGAGGATCCCACTCAGATCATCGCCGCGGTCTAGCCTTCCTCCCCGCGCGCGGTGGTCACCCGCTGCGGCTCCACCACCTCCTGCCGCGTCCTCGGCTGTCCCGTCAGCCAGCCCGTCAGGCCCATCAGCACCAGGCCCACCAGCAGCTCCGCCGCGATCGACTTGCGGAAGATGCGCGCCGCGCCCCCGGAACCCTCCGAGCGTTCCAGCGCCTGCTCGAAGCGCTTGCGGATCACGAAGTGGTTGAAGCCCCCGAGCGCCAGGATGATCCCGAAGAAGGCGATCTTCACCGACAGCGTGATCCCGTAGGAGCTGTCGACGAGGTCGCCCGGGTGCGCCACGTGCAGGAGCGAGGCGATCACGCCCGTGACGAGGACCACCCCGATCGCGACCATCGCGACGTGCGAGAAGCGCCGGACCGCGGGAGCGAGGACCTGGAGGCGCGCTCGGTCGTCCTCGCCCACCCACGCGTCCGGGAGCGCGACCGAGAGCAGCACGATCCCGGCGAACCACGTCGCGCCGGCGACCAGGTGGAGGACGTCACTCGACAGCGAGAGGACCCGCGGCGTCGCGACCGCGGCGTGGCCCGAGAACGAGCTCGTCGCCAACAGGGCGACGCCGAGCGCGCCCCAGGCCCCCCACCACGCGGCCCCCGCGACGGACTTGTCCACGCCGGGCCGCGCGAGCGCCCACTGCCGGACCCTCCCGGTCAGGAGCACGAGGAGCCCGGCCACGAGGGGCAGCCGCAGCGCGTACCAGGGGCCGAAGCTCGTCTCGAGGACCGCGAAGAACGAGTCCGTGCCGACCTCGCCCCCGGAGAGCTCGGCGGTGAGGACGGCCTGGAGGACGAGAGCGAGCGTCGCAGCGGCCGCCGCCCCGACCAGCGCGCTGTGGACGATCCCCTCCAGCCGCTCGGCGAGGCGGGCGCGCCCCGCGTCCCAGGCGGCGGGATCGAGCGAGGCGAACGTCGGGCGCAGCACCAGGACGATCACGCCGAGCGTCCCGAGCACGAGCGCGTTCGCCGCGAACCCCGAGAAGCGGACGATCGTGAGCGCCACGTCCCGGAGGGAGCTCTCCAATCCCATTACTATCGAAGCCTCCCATGACCTCCGCGCAGCTCATCCTCGTCTCCGTCACGTCCGCGCTCGTCGCCGTGTTCGCGATGCTCGTGGTCGCTACGATCCGGCGCGCCCGCCGGCGGGACGAGGAGCGTAAGAAAGAGTAGCGAGCTAGCCGCGGAACCCCGCCGCGGCTTCCTCGACCGTCGGCGCGATCGAGACGCCCTCGCCGAACCCCGTGATCGTGAAGAGCTTCAGGTGCTGCTCGCGCGTGCACGCGATCGCGAGGTCGCCGCCGGCTTCGCGGAGCCGGCGCACGCCGCCCATCAACGCGCCGAGACCGGACGAGTCCATGAACGGGACGCCGTCGAGATCCACGACCACGTGCGGGGTCGCGCCGTCGATCATCGCCCCGATCGCGTCGCGCAGAGACCCGACGGTGTAGACGTCGAGGTCCCCTTCGGGCCTCAAGACCTGGTAGTCGCCCTGCTGCCTGATGTCGATATCGATCTTCTGCTGAGACATGTCTCTCCTGACGTGCGCCGGCTACTCGGGCTCGGCCGCGGCCCCCAGCCGGCTGGCGGGCGGCGTGTCGTCGCGGGTCCCACCCGCCGCACCGTCGCCCAGGACCAGCGTGGGGTCCTCGAGGGGCGCGGTCGCGCCCTCGAACTCGATCACCAGCATGGTTAGGTCGTCGTCGAGCTTACCGGCTGCGAACCGCTCCACGTCTTCGACGACCTGCTGCGCCAGGAGGTCCGACGGCAGCGAGGCGAGCTCGAGCAGCGAGCTCGCCAGGCGGTGGTCGCCGAACACCTCGCCCTCGGCGGACTTCGCCTCGATGAACCCGTCGGTGAACAGGACGAGCCGGTCGCCCGGAGCGAGCGTCACAGAGTTCTGCGCGAGCCCCGGGTTCTCGTCCCATCCCAGAGCGCGGTTGCGGGGGCCCTCGACGTAGTAGCCGGGGGCCCCGCCCGCCCCGGGCGCGTGCAGCAGGAACGGCGCGGGGTGGCCCATGTTCAGCCACCGGACCTCGCCCGTGACGGTGTCGACGGTCGCGTACACGCACGTGGTGAAGGAGTCGGTGTCGGTCGCGTCGAGGAGCGCGAGGTTCGCCTGCTCGACGATCCTCTTCGGCCCGGCCCCCTGGCTCCGCTCCGCGCGGAGCGACGAGAGAGTGACCGTCGCCATGAGCGCGGCCGCGATGCCCTTGCCGGACGCGTCGCCGACCACGACCGTCAGCCAGCGGCCTCCGACGTCGACGTCGTACCAGTCCCCGCCGACGAGGTTCGCCTGGCGCTGGAGCGGCACCACCCGCACGCCCTCGATCTCGGGGAGCTTGCGCTGGAGCAGGCGCTGCTGGATGTCCGCCGCGATCGCCAGCTCCTTGTCCTGCAACGCGAGCTGCTGCAGGCGTTTGAGCCCCGTCTGCATCTCCGAGAACCGCTCGGCGAGCTCCTCGACCTCGTCGCCCGAGCGGATGTCCAGCTCCTGGTTGAAATCCCCCCGGCCGATCGCGCGGGTGGCGTCGACGAGCTTCGCCAGGTTCGCAGCCAGCCGCCGGGGCAGGGCGATCGCCAGGGCGAGGCCCGCCAGCAGCGCCCCCACCGTCACCGCGCCGAGGATCACGAGGGCCTGGTTCGCGCGGTTGTCGAGCGCGCTCTCGGTCACGGCCACGACCCGGTCCTGCTCGACGGCGAGCTGCTGGCCGAGCGTGCGGATCCGCGAGATGGCCGGCGTCGCCTCGTCCCGCAGGACCTGGAACGCCTGCGAGCGGCGGCCTTCGGACGCGAGCGCGACCACGCGCTCCTCGACGATCTCCTGAAAGGTGTCCCCCGCCTCGGTGAGCTCCTCCAGCAGGATCACCTCGGCCGGGTCGGTGAAGAGGCGTTCGGCCCGTTCCTCCCACACGTCGGCGATCTCGACCTCGTCGTTGTACTGGTCGATCAGGCCCTCCTGGCTGCCGATCAGGTAGAGCGTCACGGCGGCGGACTGGGCCGTGTAGGACCGGACTATCTCGTCGACCGCAACCAAACCGGGCACCGCGTCGTTGAAAACTTGCCGCTGCACGGACCGGAGCGAGCTGAAGAGCGCCAGCGTCACCCACGCGAGGATGGCGATCAGCCCGAGGAGGATCCCGAAGCCGACGACGATCTTCCAGCGAAGGGACAGTCTCACGGCGCCAGTATCCTCGGAGGGCCGCGCTCCTGCACGCCCGCGCAGGGGCGCCGGGACCCTTCCACACCCGACCACACCACGTCCGGAGGCTCCTCTTGCGGTCACCGAAGGGCCTGCTCGCGCGGTCCGCCTTCCTCGGGGCGGGAGGCCTCGCGTACTCGCTGGCGGAGGCACGGTCGTACCGCGTCCAGCGTCACCTCCTCCCGGTCCGCGCCGGCGCGCCCGGCGTCACGGTCCTCCACGTCTCGGACACGCACATGAAGGAGCGGGACCGGGCGAAGACGCGCTGGCTGCGGGGGCTTCCCGAAAGACTCGGGCTCGTCCCCGACCTCGTCCTCGCGACCGGCGACCTGATCGAGGACGCGTCGGGGATCGACCCGCTCGTCGACGCGCTCGGCCGGCTGCCGAGCCGCTGGGGCAAGTGGTACGTGTTCGGGTCGCACGACTACCTGCACTCGACGTTCCCCGGGTACGTCAAGTACTTCACGGGCAACCGCGCCGTGGTGCGCGCGGCGCCGGCGGACACGCCGCGGCTCGAGCGGGGGCTGGCGGAGGCCGGCTGGAGGGCGCTAACGAATCGGAGCGAGGTGCTCGACACCCCCGCCGCCCACATCCGCCTCACGGGCGTCGACGACCCCTATATCCACCGCGAGGAGACGGGGCACCTGGGGCGATCGAGAGACGACGAGCTCGCGATCGGGCTGATGCACGCGCCCGAGGTCGTCTCGGAGTACGCGCTGGCAGGTTACGACCTCGTCCTGGCCGGCCACACGCACGGGGGCCAGGTGAGGATCCCGTTGACGGGCGCGGTCGTGACGAACTCGACGCTCCCGTGCGCGCTGGCGGCCGGTCCGACGAAGGTGGGAGCCGCGTGGCTGCACGTGAGCCCCGGCGTCGGGCAGGGAAGGTTCGCGCCGGTCAGGTTCAACTGCCGGCCCGAGGTGACGCTGCTGACGCTCGAGCCCCGCCCGGATAAGGCCGCGTCAACCCCGTGAGTTGCTCCGTGCGTTAGACGGACGTGAAGACCTCGCGCTCGCCCGCCGGCTTCGCCGCCTTCTACGAAGAGACCAAGGACGCCGTCTTGAGGGCCGTGGTCCTCGCCCGGGCCGGCGAGACCGAGGGAGCCGAGGACGCCGTCGCGGAGGCGTACGAACGCGCGCTTCTCCGGTGGGACGAGCTGGCGGAGCACCCGAACCCGGCGGGGTGGGTCGTGCGGACCGCGATCAACCACCGCATCTCCATGTGGCGCCGGCACGCGCGGAAGAGCCCGGCGGCCCGGGAGACGACCTCGCTCGCCAGCGAAGCGCTCGATCCCGCGCTTCTCCGCGCGGTCCGGCGGCTGCCCCGCGGGCAGCGGGAGGTCCTCGCGTTGCGCCTCTTGCTCGACTTCAGCACCGAGCAGACGGCCGCGGCCCTCGGTGTCCGGCAGGGCACCGTGAAGGCGCAGCTCCATCGCGCTCTGCGAACGCTGCGTCTCGAGCTGGCGACGCACGAACCCGAGGAGGTATGGCAATGACGCGGGACCCCGAAACCATCGTCCGAGAAGCTTTCGCCGGATTGTCGTTCGACCGCCCGGTCGCGCAGATCGTGTCGGCTGCACGCCGGCGGCGGCAGCGGCGGCGGATCGCGTTCGGCGCGGTGCCGGCCCTCGGGATCCTCGCGGCGGGCGGGACGGCGATCCTGAGCTCGGACCGGATCTCGGCTTCGAACGTCGCATGCTTCGACTCCGCCGACCCGGAGGCCCTCCCGTTCGGCGCGTTCTCACCGAGGACGACCGGGGAGCGTCCCGAAAAGCTCTGCGCGAAGGAATGGAGGCAGGGGTTCCTGCCGTACGAGCCGATCCTCGACCGGGGGGACGCCCCCTTCCCGGTGCCTCCGCTGACGGCGTGTGCGATCGAGGACGGCGGGGTCGGCGTCTTCCCCACGGACGACGAGGACTTCTGCACGGCCGGTCCGGTCGCGCGGCAGATGGGTCTCTCCGAGGTCCCGGACGACTACCACGAGCACATCGACCGCTACGTGGCCCTGCGCTCCGACGCGGCCGAGCGACTGCGCGAGACGGCGGTCCGCAACGGCGGGAGCGAGGACCGCGCCTGCTTGAGCGAAGACGAGGCGACGAGCGTGGCCCTCGGCGTCCTCGCCGACCACGGCTACGAGGGGTGGACGGTCAGGGTGGTCCACAGCAAGGAGGACGCGCCGTGCTGGATGCACCTGAACTTCGAGAATCCCGAGCGCGAGGTCGTCGTCTACTCGACGGAGCGCGGCGCCGGCGAGATCTGGGTCGACGACGGGGCCGCGTTCCCGCAGGAGTGACCGGCCGGGCGCGTTTGCCTCTAATCTCCCGTCCCATGCGTCACTCCAGGCTCGCCATCGTCCTCGTGTTGCTCGCGGGTCTGCTCCCCCACGACGTCGCCGCGGCCCCGCGGCCCCCGGACCAGCTGGCGTCGCTTCCCGGTCAGGTCACGGTCGTCACGGTGAACGCGAAGCAGAACCGGATCCTGGGGCTCAGCCGCTTCCTCGCGCTGTTCGAGCTGCCGAAGGCGCTGCGGTTCCGGCCCGAGGCGTTCAACGGGGGCTTCGACGGCGCGGTCACCGCGCCCGACGTGATCGTCGTGCAGGAGGTGCGGCCGTCGAACCTCGAGATCTTCGTCCGCCTTCTGCGCCAGCGGTTGCCGTACAGGTACCAGTCGCTCGAGCCGCTCGACGCGGCGGCGTCGTTCGTCGTCAACACCGACACCGTCACCGTGCAGGGGGACGTGACGACGTGGTCCGACGTGTGCACGACCGAGGACACGCCCACGGACAACCGAGCGACCCGTGACTATCCGGTCGTGCATCTCACGGAGATCGCGACGAACGCGCCGTTGGTCGTGGCGGGGATGCACATGGCCAAGCGTTACGACACCACGGGCCAGGCGAACTGCGTCCCGCGCAACATCGAGTCGCTGCGCGCGGAGCTCGCCGACGAGACCGCGCCGGTGATCCTCGGCGGGGACTTCAACCGCCGCGCAGCCGTCGACCCCTACGAGTGCGACCGCAACGAGGAGAGCACGCCGAATCCCTGGTACCAGCTCCTCGTCGCGCCGCCCGACGGCGGCACCGTCTACGCGGACGCCGTGCGGCAGTGGCACCGCGGGCACGGGACGTCCATGGAGCACGAGTGGACGCACGAGCAGCGCCAGTCGCGCGTGTTGTGCGATGAGACGACGCACTTCAAGAGGTCGCGCATCGACTATCTCTTCTCGAACGCCGTCGTCGCCGAGGCCCACGCCGACCACCCCGGCTGGGCGGGCGCCGAGCCCGGCACGTCGCACCCGGCCGCAGCCCGTTACTCCGATCACCGCTACGTCTGGGGCCGCTTCGTAGTGTCGGGGCCCCCGCGCACGCTGCAGCCGGCGACGGTCCCGGGCGAGGGCGGCCGCATCGACCTGTCATGGCAGCCGGTCGAGGGCGCCGCGAGCTACGTCGTCTACCGGGCACAGCGCGGGCGCGCCTACAGCGTCCTTGCCACCGTCGGCGCCGACGTCCTGTCATTCGCGGACGTCTTCACCGAGCACGCGCGCTCCTACCGCTACGCGGTCGCGCCCGTCGGCGCCGACGGTGGCGTGGGGCAGGAGTCCCGTCCGGCCTTCGAGGCCGCGGACAAGAAGGGCCCGCACGTGCGTCGCCAGACGCCGCTCCGCGGTGCGACGGGAGTCGATCCCGGCGTCGTGATCGCGGTCCGCTACGACGAGCGCGTGGCCGCCGACAGCGTGACCGCCGACACGATCACGGTCTTCCAGGGGGGCCGCGCGGTCCCCGGCTCCCTCGTCGTCACGGGAGCGCGCCTCCTGACGTTCGACCCGTCCGGTCGCCTCGACAAGGGCAAGACCTACCGCGTGTCGGTCGCCTCGGTCCGCGACGTACTGGGCAACGCGGGGCCGCGCGCGGCGTGGGAGTTCACGACCGTCGCGCCGCCGCCTCCTCCGCCGAAGAAGAAGCCGCGCCGGTCGTAGGTACGCCGCTCAGAGGTCGGGGTGGGACGCGTCGGTGAACTCGCGGAAGACGCCCGTGACCAGGAACGCGATCTGCTCGCCGACGTCCACGGCGTGGTCGCCGAACCGCTCGAGGTAGCGCGCGACCAGGACGAGGTTCGTCGCCCACTCGAAGCTGCGCTCGTCGCCGAGGTACTGCTTGAGGTCCTCGAGCATCCCCCGGTTCAGCCGGTCGAGGACGTTGTCCTTGACCGGGAGCTGCTCGGCCACCTCGAGGCTGCGCTGCGCGAACGCGGACATCGCCGTGTCGAGCATCTCCGTCGCGCGCGCGCCCATCTCGCCGAGCCGGGCGAGCATCGGCGAATCCGGCGGGTAGGGATGGCGGTTCTGGACGAACTTCGCGATGTTCACGCAGAGGTCGCCCATGCGCTCGATGTGGACGTTCGAGTGGAGGATCGCGCTCACGAGCCGGAGGTCGCCGGCGACGGGAGCCTGCAACGCGAGCAGGTTGAGGATCCGGCTGCCGCAGTCTATGTAGAGGTCGTCCACCTCGTCGTCGCCGGCGACCACGCGGTCGGCGAGGTCGACGTCGCGGCGGTGCAGGGCCTGGACGACGGTGTCGAGCTGGCGTCTCACAAGGCCGCCCTCGGCGAGCAGGACGCCCTCGGCGGCATCCAGCTCCTCGTGGAAGCTCACCCGTACGGACATGCGCCCACCCTACCGGGCGGGCCCGCGAACCCGTCGTAGCGCGGGCGCGAACATCACGGGAACATGCCGCTCCCGCGGTCGCTGCCTCGCCGGCGGCGCCACGACGGCCTCTAGACTCGCGGGAGAAATATGAGGCTCACATGAACGACCTCGTGGCGTTCCTCCTCGGCGCCGGCTTGGCAGCTGCAGCCGTCTACGGCGTCCTGCGCTCCGGCCCCGCGCGCGCCGGCCGCCGGGCGGCCGGCGACGACGGCGTAAAAGTGCTCGTGAAAGAGCGACGGCGCACCGAGGAGATCCTCGAACGGATCAACGAAGGTGTCGTCGTGCTCGACGAGCGCCTGCGTCCGGTCTTCGCCAACGTCCCCGCGCGGACGCTCCTCGGCCTCCCCGAGGTGGCGCTGCCGCCGCGCCTGCCGCCGGAGGAGCTGGCGACGCTTGCGTGGAGGAGCCTGCGGGAGGGCCGGTCGATGGAGCAGGTGCTCGAGCTCTGGTTCCCGGCGCGTACGACGCTGCGCGCCCACGTGGCGCCGATCGACGACAGCGGGGTCGTGGTCGTGGTGCAGGACGTGACGCAGGAGCTGCGGACGCAGCGGATGAGACGCGAGTTCGTGGCGCACGCATCGCACGAGCTGAAGAGCCCCGTCGCCGGGATCCAGATACTCGCGGAGGCGGTGCGGGAGGCCGCGCAGGACGACGCGGCGGCCGTAGCCGGGTTCGCCGACCGGATCGTGGCGGAGACGGACAGGCTCGGCCACCTGATCGCCGACCTCCTCGACCTCTCGCGGCTCGAGGAGGCCGAGGCCGTCCCGGAGACGCCCGTCGAGCTGTCCCAGGTCGTGGCGGGCGAGGTCACGTCCGCGACGTACGTGGCCGAACGCGCGGGGACGCGGCTCGAGAGCGACGTGCAGCCGGGCGTGTGGGTCCGCGGCGAGCGGGCCCAGCTCGGCAACCTAGTGCGGAACCTCCTCGAGAACGCCGTCCGGTACACGCCGGACGGCGGGAAGATCGTGGTCACGCTGGAGCGCGATCAGGGAGAGGCGGTCCTGACGGTCGAGGACGACGGCATCGGCATCCCGCTCGAGGCACAGCAGCGCGTGTTCGAGCGTTTCTACCGGGTCGATCGCGCGCGGTCGCGTGACACCGGCGGCACCGGGCTCGGCCTCGCGATCGTGAAGCACATCGCCGAGCTGCACGGTGGGACCGTGGGAGTGGAGAGCGAGCTGGGGCAGGGTTCCACGTTCTGCGCCCGCTTCCCGGCGCTGCCGCCCCGCGCAGACAACGTCCGTTCGCTCGCGGGATGACCGCGCGCCCATAGGTAGGAGGATCCTCCAACTTGCCCAAGGTCCTGTTGATCGAAGACGAAGAGAGCCTGGGGGAGGCACTCGAGTACCAGCTCGGCCGCGAGGGTTACGAGGTGGAGCGGGTGACCGACGGGCCTGCGGGGCTCGACCGCTTCTCGACGGGAGGGGCCGACCTGGTGCTGCTCGACCTGATGCTTCCCGGCATGGCCGGCGAGGAGGTCTGCAAGGAGATCCGGCGGACGTCGAGCGTGCCGATAATCATGCTCACCGCCCGCGACGCCGAGGTGGACAAGGTCGTGGGGCTGGAGCTCGGCGCCGACGACTACGTCACGAAACCGTTCCACACGCGCGAGCTGCTCGCGCGGATCAAGGCGGTCCTCCGCCGGAGCACGACCGAGGCCTCGACCTCGGACGGCGTGCTCGAAGGCGGCGGGATCCGGCTCGACCCCGACCGGTTCGAGGTGACGGTCGAGGGGAAGGCCGTCCACATGCCGCGCAAGGAGTTCGAGCTGCTCGAGCTGCTCATGGAGAACGCCGGCCGCGTGCTCACGCGCGACACGCTCATCGACCGCATCTGGGGGGCCGACTACTTCGGCGACACGCGGACGCTCGACGTGCACGTCAAGAGGCTCCGCGCCAAGTGCGAGAAGGACCCGCACGAGCCGGCGCACCTGATCACGATCCGGGGGCTGGGCTACAAGTTCGTGCCGTGAGGGTCGCCTCTGCCGGGCGGGCAATCTCGGTTAGCCGAAGCGCCCGGTGACGTAGTTCTCGGTCCTCACGTCGGCCGGGTTCGTGAACATCTGCTCGGTCCTGTCGTACTCGACGAGGACGCCGGTGCGGCGGTCCTGCTCTTCGTTCACCTCGGCCGTGAAGAACGCGGTGAAGTCACTGACGCGAGCGGCCTGCTGCATGTTGTGGGTGACGATCACGATCGTGTACTCGCTCTTGATCTCCTGCATGAGGTCCTCGACGCGGCCGGTCGCGATGGGGTCGAGGGCCGAGCAGGGCTCGTCCATGAGGATGACGTCGGGCTCGACCGCGATGCAGCGGGCGATGCACAGCCGCTGCTGCTGCCCGCCCGACAGCGACATCGCCGACTCCTTCAGCCGGTCCTTGACCTCGTCCCACAGGGCCGCCTTCGTGAGCGAACGCTCGACGAGCTCGTCCATGTCGCCCTTGAAGCCGGCGATCTTCGGACCGAACGAGATGTTGTCGTAGATCGACTTCGGGAACGGGTTCGGCTTCTGGAAGACCATCCCGATACGACGCCGGACCTCGACGGGGTCGACCTGCCCGTCGTAGAGGTCGACGCCGTGGTACAGCACCCGTCCGCTCACGCGGGCGGTCTCGATCAGGTCGTTCATGCGGTTGAGACACCGCAGCACCGTCGTCTTGCCGCACCCCGAAGGCCCGATCAGCGCCGTGATCGTCCGCTGGTGGACCGCGAGGTCCACGTCGCGTACCGCCCTGAAGTCCCCGTAGAAGACGGACAGGTCCTTGATGTCGAACACGAGCGGCGTGTCGACGCGCTCCGGCGCGTGGTTGGTGTCCAGGTGGATCATCGGCTGCCGGTCGTGCACATGGACTGGCATCTTGTCACCACTTCCGATCGTAGCGATTGCGCAAGAAGATCGCCGCTGCGTTCGCGACGAGGATGACGCCGAGGAGGATGACGATCGCCGCCGAGGTGAGCTCCCGGAACCCGGCGTTCGGCTGCCGGGCCCACGCGAAGACGATCGTCGGGAGCGCCGTGAACGGACCCTGGATCTGCTCCACGAAGCTCTGCGATCCCGTCGCTAGGAAACCCGTGACGGCACCGACCAGCAGCAACGGCGCGGTCTCGCCGAGAGCCCGGGACAGCGACAGGACCGTTCCGGTCAGGATGCCCGGAGCCGCCGACGGCAGGACGTGGCTGCGGATGACCTCCCACCGCGTCGCGCCCACGCCGTACCCCGCCTCGCGGATGCTGTGCGGGACCGCCCGCAGCGCCTCGGCGGTGGTGATGATCACGATCGGGAGCACGAGGACGGCAAGCGTGATCCCGCCGGCCATGACGCTCTCGCCCCCCGTGAGGGCACCCAGAGCCCGGACGAAGATCGAGAAGCCGAGGATGCCGTAGACGATCGACGGCACGCCGGCCAGGTTCCTGATGTTGACGTTGACGAAGCGCGTGAAGCGCGTGTCCTTCGCGTACTCCTCGAGGTAGACGGCGGCGCCGATCCCGACGGGGAAGGCCAGCACGACGACGAACAGCATCAGGAAGAGCGACCCCTGGATCCCCTGACCGACGCCCGCCGTCTGCGGCAGCGGCGAGAGAGTGCCTTGCAGGAAGTCGCCGCCGCGCTCGGTCAGGACGGAGATGCCGCCGCTGAACACCTCGTACAGGAGCACCAAGAAGACGAGCAGCGACAGCAGCAACGCCGTCATCAAGGCGCCCTCGAACAGCCTGCCCCTGACGTCGGCGTGGCTCGCTCGCAGCGACCGCTCGACGGCGCCGCGGGCGGCGACGCTCCCGCTCCCGATCGAGGACATCAGTAGCGCTTCCTCACCCGGCGGACGAACCGCTCGCTCATCAGATTGAGCGCGAGCGTCATGAAGAACAGCACGAGGCCGACGAAGAACAGGCTCTGGAACGCCGCGGCGTTGCCCTGCACCTGGTCGCTGCCGATCGCGAGCGATGCCATCGCCGCCGTCATCGTCTGGCCGGGACCGAACGGATCGAACGTCAGCAGAGAGCCGCCGGTCGCGCCGGACGCGATCGCGACCACCATGGTCTCGCCGATGGCGCGCGAGAACCCGACGATTAGCGCCGCCATGATCCCGGAGACGGCGGCGGGAAAGACGATCTTGGTGGTGACCGAGCGCTTGCGCGCGCCCAATCCGTACGAGGCCTCGCGGAGGCTCATCGGGACGGCGCGCAGAGCGTCCTCCGCGATCGTCGCGATCAGAGGCGTCACGAGGATCCCGACGCCGATGCCGGCCGCGGCCATGTTGAAGATGGTCGCCGAGTCGTTCAGACGCTGGACCAGCTCGGGGCTCACGAACGTCAGCGCGAAGAAGCCGATCACGACGCTGGGGATGCCCCCGATGATCTCGAGGGCGGGCTTGACGACCTTGCGGAACCCCGGCCGCGCGTACTCGGACAGGTAGATCGCTGCGCCGAGCCCGAGCGGGACCGCGAACAGCATCCCGATGCCGGTCACGACGAGCGTTCCGACGAGGATCGTGCGCACGTCGAACAGCCCCCGGCGCGGGAACCATCCGCGCTCCCACAGCTGCGACAGCTCGATCTGCGACAGGAAGCCGACGGACTCCTCGAACAGCGAGTAGACGATGAGCGCGCTGATCAATACGGACGCGACGGCCGCGCAGAAGAACGCGCCGCGGACGGCGCGTTCTTTGCGGTGCCTGGCGTCGCTTCCCCGGAGGTCGGAGAGGGTGACTTCCGTCGCCCTCACCCCTCGCGGGTCCCCGTCTCCATCGAACTCCACGCGTCGAGGCTCGCCTGCAGCTCCTCCTCCGGGAGGTCGACGTAGCCGGCCTCGGCCACCGACGCGAGCCCGTCCTCCGACAGGTAGTAGTCGACGAACGCGGCGAGCGCGGGATTGGCGTCGGCCGCCGCGGCGTTCACGTAGACGAAGAGCTCCCGGGCGATCGGATACGAGCCGTCGCCGATGCTCTCGGTCGTCGGTGCGACGCAACCGTCGCCCCCGTCGATCTCGATCGCCTTGACGGTCTCGCCCGCCTGCTCGTAGTAGGCGAAGCCGACCCATCCGAGCGACGAGGAGCTGCCCTCGATGCCCTGCAGGATTACGTTGTCGTTCGCCGAGGCCTGGTAGTCCGGACGGATGACGGGGTCGTCCTCTCTTATCCCACGCTCTTCGTACGCGATGTCCTCGAGCACGAGCTCGGCGAACGAGTCGTAGGTGCCGGACTCCTCACCGGGAGCCGTGATGTCCAGTGGGACGTCCGGGTACGGCGCGTTACCCGCGCCGATCTCGTCCGCAAGGTCGTTCGCGTCCGACCACGTCCCGAAGCCCTCGGACTCGGGGCCGAGCAGGGCGTAGAGGTCGTGGAAGTCGAGGCACGTGACGTCGCCGTTCTCGGGCGAGGTCAGCACGGTGATGCCGTCGATCCCGACCTTCAGCTCGACGTACTCGATCCCGGCCTTCTTGCACGCCGCAGCCTCCTCCTCCTCGATCGGACGGGACGCGTCGGCCACGTCGATGTCGCCCTCGCAGAAGAGCTCGAAGCCGTCGCCCGTGCCGGGGCCGTCGACCGAGATCGCCACGTCCGGGTTCTGCGAAGCGAACTTCTGCGCGACGAGCGTCGAGATCGGCTCGACCGTCGACGATCCCGAGACCGCGATCTCGCCGGAGAGCTCTCCGCCTGAGCCCGCGCTCCCGTCGTCGTCGCCACCGCAGGCGGCCGCTACGAGCGCGAACCCTGCTGCGGCGGCGATCAGCTTGAGGGGCCACCGTGTTCGTCCATTCATCTGTTTGTTCCTCCTTGAACGTTGCTGCATCGCACGGCTGCCGCGCCGGAAGCCGGCGGGGGCCGTAGTCGCCGCGGACGGTAGCAACGGGATATGGCGGACCGGGGGCGTGTTCATGAACTGCAGGTGAACGGGGGTCGGGTCGCAGGCCCCGGGCGCGGTGTGGGATGCTTTCGGGCAACGGGAAGTGGCGCAGTTTGGCAGCGCGCTGCGTTCGGGACGCAGAGGTCGGGGGTTCAAATCCCCCCTTCCCGACTGAAAGTACTGTGCCGATGACTTGGGAATTCCTGCCTTTTACGTAATGGGTGATAGAAGTTGGCCGACGTGTGGGGGTCGACAGTGAGTAGCGTCGAAGAGCAGCTGCCGCTCCCAACGGAGGTCGAAGAGGCCGGGGTCTACGACGTCAACCCCGATCAGGAAGTCATCCCGTCCTCCTACGAGATCACGTCCTACGGCGCCGACTTTCTGGTCGATGGTTTGGTCACCCGCATGAGCAACGGTGACATCGTTATTCCCACGTTCGATCCGGAAACCTCTCCAGAATCCGAGATGGCAGCCTTTCAGCGCGGCTTTGTCTGGAAGAAACCCCAAATCGATCGATTTATCGAATCACTCCTTCTCGGACTCCCGGTCCCCGCGATTTTTCTGGTCCGGGAAGCTGACAATCTTCTCCTGGTACTAGACGGTCAGCAGCGTTTGCGGAGCCTCCAGGCCTACTACGCGGGAGTTCTCCGCGGAAAGGAATTCCGTCTGGAATGGGTCGACAGCCCCTATAAGGGCCTCGCGTACAAGGATTTGGACGTGGAAGATCGACGACGTCTAGACAACAGCATTATCCACGCGATTGTCGTAAGGCAAGAAAATCCGCCCAACGAGTACGGCAGTATCTATAGCATTTTTGAGCGCCTGAACACTGGCGGGACCGTGCTGCAACCGCAAGAGATTCGAGTCGCGCTGTACAGAGGAAGCTTCGTCAACCTCCTACGGGATCTGAACCGGATTCCTTCGTGGCGCAACATCTATGGCCCGCGATCTGACCGTCTGAAAGACCAGGAACTCATCCTGAGGTTCTTCGCCTTTTACTACTTGGGACACCTGTACAAACGGCCGATCAAGGGATTCTTGAATAGGTACGTCCAAAGGAATCGGAACTTGGAGGTGCAGGGGGAGTCTGACCTTCGACGCGTATTCGAGAGGACAACGAGCGTGATTGACAGCGCGATCGGCAAACAAGCTTTCCGACCCCAAAGGGCCCTGAATGCTGCCGTACTCGACTCAGTCATGGTGGGTGTCGCGAGACGCTTAGAGGCTGGTCCAGTAGCAGATCTGCTTCGGCTAGCAGACGCCTACAACTTGCTTATTAGCTCCAATCACTACCTGGAGACGGTGGAAAGTTCGACAGCTGGGGAGGAAAGCGTAAAGACGCGCCTCGCCCTCGCGACTGAGGCGTTCGCTTCCGTTCCATGAGCCCTGCGGTTCTCCGCGGGCGTGCCGAGGTCGCCCGACGCCGGACGCAACTTGACGCCGTCTTCTCTCGTGCAGCAAGCATTGATGTCGGTGATCTTCAGCTACGCGCTGATTTCGCACGTTACTTATGCATCCTCGTTGCCGGTCACGTTGAGCAGTCAGTGCAGGAGTTGGCACAGCAGTGGTGTCGTAGGAAGTCGGCAGAGAGCGTGGCGAGATATGCCTCGACCCGACTAGGCAATCTTCGCAACGTGAAATCCGGCAAGTTGTGCGAATTGGTCGGCTCGTTCGACGCGACGTGGGAAGCAAGACTCCGGGAGAAGTTCGCGGATGAACTGGACGCGCTCGACGGATTGATGAACCTCCGAAACCAGATCGCGCACGGCGTGTCCGTGGGCACGAGTTTGGCTGACGCCCAACGGTATTTTCAGAACATCACTGCCGTTCTAGATCATCTGAACGACGTATTCGACCCTGTTTAGAGAAGGGGGCGTCGTTACGCATCGGCCCCACTCGCGCATCAGTCCGTCCGGGGCCGCGAGAATCACTGCCGGAACACGCCGCTGGGCGAGAGGACGCCTCGGCCTATCGGTCGCGTTAGGCGAGAGCAGCACCTCGATTCCCAATCGAACTAGTCTCGGCTCCTACTTCGGCGTTCAAGGTGGTCCTTGGACCGAGATTACGGGAGCGACGCGAAGGCCGGTGACCCTCGAACAGCGGCACGTCATACAGCCAAGCCAAGCGCCAGGCAGCCCTGGGTTGCTCGAACGGCGCCCCTCGACCGCGTAACCGCCGGACGCCGACCACGTACTTACGGGGCATGGACGGCCTGTGGCGGCCACGTGCCGCGGCAGGACCGCTCCCGACACGGGCGAATCGACTTCGTGACGGTCGACGACGGGGGAACGCGTAGTGGTCAAACGCACGGCAACGGCAGCTCTGACGGCCATCGTCATGGCCGTCTTGCTGGTCGCGCCCACGTCTGCTGCGACCGCCGGCTGCGGGGGGGCCCAGAGCTACGAGGTCTACGAGGTCCGGACGAA
This sequence comes from Actinomycetota bacterium, assembly GCA_030861725.1. Lineage (GTDB taxonomy): Bacteria > Actinomycetota > CADDZG01 > CADDZG01 > WHSQ01 > JALZEG01. The sequence continues at coordinate 44,231 of JALZFC010000016.1, forward strand.
GTGGAACAAGAAGGTCTACCGGCCGCGTGAGACCGTGAAGGTCGAGGTGACCGTGGTCCAGCCGGCGCGCAAGGACCCGTTGGGCCTCGGCATCGAGATCGAGCCGCCACACCAGACCCCTGTGGCCGACGCGAACGTCTACGTTGCGTTCACCGTCGGAGTGCCCCCGGTCTTCGGCCTCGGCAAGACGGACGACAGAGGCATCCTGAACCTGAAGATCCCGCTGAAGACGAAGGCGCGCGGGCCGATCCAGTCGACGACGCGCGCCTGGACCATCTACGGCAACAGCGACCTGGCCTGCAGCGAGGTCGAGCTATGGGGGCGGCTCGTCGAGTCGCCCGCCTTCGAGATCCGCGAGGACTGACTCAGGCCAGCAGCTCGGCCACCTGCACCGTGTTCAGCGCGGCCCCCTTGCGGAGGTTGTCCGCCACGCAGAACATCTCCAGCGCATGCGGGTCGAACATGTCCTGGCGGATCCTCCCCACGTAGCAGGGGTCGCGGCCCGCTCCCTCGAGAGGCGTCGGGTAGATCCCGGCGGCGGGATCGTCGCGGACTTCCACGCCCGGAGCCGCCTCGAGCAGCTCACGTGCCCGGTCCGGCGAGATCGGCCGCTCGAACTCCGCGTGCACGGCGACGCCGTGCCCGACGACGACCGGCACGCGCACGCACGTCGCGGTGACGGGGAGGTCCGGAAGGCCCATGATCTTGCGGGTCTCGTAGCAGAGCTTCAGCTCCTCGCTGGTGTAGCCGTCCTCCTTCACCGACCCGCACTGCGGGATCACGTTCATCGCGATCGGGTGCGTGAACGTCTCGCCACGTTCGAGGACGGTCCGGCCGAGGCCGTCTTGTATCGCGTCGGGCTCCTTGGCCGCGGTGAGCGTCTGCTCCCACAGCTCGTCGACGCCGGGACGGCCCGAGCCGGACGCGGCCTGGTACGAGGCGAGGACGAGACGGCGCAGACCCGCTTCGGCGTGCACCGCCGCAATCGGCACGACCATCGCGAGCGTCGTGCAGTTGGGGCTCGCGATGATGCCCTTCGGGCGCTCGCCGATCGCGCCGGCGTTGATCTCGGGCACGACGAGCGGGACCGCCGGGTCCATGCGCCAGGCCGCGGAGTTGTCCACGACTATCGCGCCGCGCTCGACGGCCACGGGCGCCCACTCGGACGCGACTTCGTCGGGCACGTCGAACAACGCGATGCCGGCGCCGTCGAACACGTCGGGCGCAAGCGCGCGTACCTCGAGCTCGCCGCCGCGGAACGGGAGCTTGCGTCCGGCCGACCGGGCCGAGGCGACCGGGACCAGCTGGTCGAAGAAAACGTCGCGCTCCGACAGGACGCGGAGGATCTCGCCTCCGACGGCGCCCGTGGCGCCGACCAGCACTACCTTCATGCCGGCCCGTCCTGCGGGACTCGCAACGCCCTCATCTGGTCGGTGGCCGTATCCGGGTGCTGCTCGCGCATCAGGGCCTCCTGCGACAGGTCGAACCTGTCGTGGATCACCTTCACCGCACGCTCCACCTCCGACGCGCGGATCACACACGACACCCGGATGGAGGAAGTCGAGATGATCTCGATGTTGATGCCCGCGTCGGCGAGCGCGTCGAACATGTCGGCGGCCACACCGGGGTGCGTCTTCATCCCGGCCCCCACGAGCGACACCTTCGCGATGTCCGGGTCCGTCGTCACGCCCTCCGCGCCCACGTCGGTCTCGATCGCCTTCAGGATCGGTTCTGCCCGGACCAGGTCGTCCTTCGGCAACGTGAAGAAGATGTCCGTCCTCCGTTGTGCTTGCGCGCCGGCCGAGCCCGCCGCTACCTGCGACGCGTTCTGCACGATCATGTCGACGTTGACGCCGCCGTCGGCGAGAGGCCGGAAGACGCGCGCGGCGACTCCGGGCTTATCGGGGACGCCGAGGATCGTGACCTTGGCCTCGGACGTGTCGTGCGCGATCCCGGAGATGATCGCTCGCTCCATGCGCTCGTCCTCCTCTCTGATCCAGGTGCCTTCCTCCTCGGTGAACGAGGAGCGCACGTGCAGGAGCACCTGGTAGTTGCGGGCGTATTCGACCGCCCGGAGCATCAGCACCTTCGCGCCGCTCGCGGAGAGCTCCAGCATCTCCTCGTACGAGACCGCGTGGAGCTTGCGCGCCGACGGCACGAGCCGCGGGTCCGCGGTGAACACGCCGTCGACGTCGGTGAAGATCTCGCAGTAGTCGGCCCCGAGAGCGGCCGCGAGCGCGACCGCGGTGGTGTCGGAGCCGCCTCGTCCGAGCGTCGTGACGTCGAACGAGGTCGACACGCCCTGGAAGCCGGCGACGATCACGATGCTCCCCGCGTCGAGGGCCTCGCGCACCCGCCGGGCCTTGACCTCGAGGATGCGCGCCTTCCCGTGCGTCGTGTCGGTGACGATCCCCGCCTGGGAGCCGGTGAACGAGATCGCACCGCTGCCGAGCTCGTTGATCGCCATCGACAGCACCGCCATCGAGATCCGCTCTCCCGCCGTCAGCAGCATGTCGAGCTCGCGCGGGTGGGGGACCGTCGACACCTCGGCCGCGAGGTCCAGCAGCTCGTCGGTCGTGTGACCCATGGCGCTGACGACGACGCATACGCGGTGGCCGGCCTGCGCGCAGGAGACGACGCGCTCCGCGACCTTCTTTATCCGCCGGGCGTCGCCGACGGACGTGCCGCCGTACTTCTGGACGATCGTTGCCATGGCCTCAACCTAAACCGGCGCGTCGCGTAGCGGCCGCCACCGGGGGCGGGAAGGCGCGGGGTCAGCCGCAGTGGAGACTGTGGCCCTTACCCTGCCCGTGCTCCTCGTCGCAGTCACGGCCGTGGTCGGGCTGCGGGTCGCTCGGAACGTGCTCGTCGTTCTGCGGGTCGGCCGCCGGCTTCGGCGTTGCGGGTTGCGCCGGCCGGGTCGTCGGCTTCGGCGGCGTCGTGGGCGAGGTCGTCGTAGGCGCGGTAGACGCCGGCTTGCGGATCCGAGAGCCGAGCACGACGGTATTCACGCCCCGCCGCCGCTTCGCTGCCGCCGCGACCTTGGCTCCGCGCTCGCGGCCGGGCGACGTCTCCTTGGCCTCTTCGACCGCGTCCAGCGGCGCGTCGGAGTCGGCGGAGAGGTCGACCGTGTCGGACTCGGAGGGATCCTGCGCGTTCTCGATCGCGACCTTCGGGCTCTCGGCCGGTCCTGCCCCCGGGATGAACCCGCCCATGAGAGCGGCCGCGCCCAGCGCGCCGATGGCCGGCGTCACGTTGCCCATGCCGAGCCGCTTCGCCTGCACGGCCGCCTTGCGGAAGAGCCACGAAGGGGCGACGAACAGAGCCATGAGCCCGGCCACGGTCGCCCGCGTCGGCAGCGCGGCGACGAAAGCCTCGACGACCATCGGGTCGAACTGGATCCCGGCCTCTGCCCACAGGACGTCGACGGCCTTGTCGCGTCCGAAGCTCGCGCGGTAGGGACGGGTCGAGGTCATCGCGTCGTACGCGTCGGCGACGGCGATCACGCGCGAGTACAGCGGGATCTCGGCCCCCATCAGGCCGTCGGGGTAGCCGCGGCCGTCCCACCGCTCGTGGTGGTGGCGGACTCCCGCGATGACGTCCGCGTCGCCGACGCTCGACACCATCCACGCGCCGACGACGACGTGCTCCTCGACCAGAGCGCGCTCCTCGATCGTGAGCTGGCTCGGCTTGCGCAGCACGCGGTCGGGCACGCGGATCTTGCCGACGTCGTGCAGAGCCGCCGCCTTGCGCAGCTCCTCGATCTGCTCGACGGCGAGACCCATCGCGGCGGCGGTCCTGAGGCAGTGACGTTCGACGCGGCGCGAATGGCCGTGGGTGTAAGGGTCCTTGGACTCGAGCGCGGCGGTGAGGTCCCGCAGCACCTGCACCTGCTGCTCGCGCGAGATCTCGACGGGCTCGGTGGGTTGACCGGAGCGGTCGAGGCCGAGCAGCCGCGTGTTGTCGGCGAGCCGCGCCTCCGCCGACCGCCGGCGTAGCCAGCCCCAGATCATGAGGTCGCCGAACGCGACGTCGCCGGAGTCGGAGTGCTTGCTCCACAGCCACGAGCCGGCCAGGAACACCCCGATGGCGACACCGACGGCGAGGAGGGCGACGGTGGTGGTCGCGGGTTTGCGGTCGGCCAGCCCGAGCAGAAGCGCGACGGCCGCGACGGGGATGCCGACGACCCCGGCAGTCGCCGCGAGCGCATACGGCAGGAACGGCTGGATGCTCACGTACCGATGAGACTTCGCCACGTCCTCGTCCTTAAGCTAAGCAATCATCCGTTTCCGCATTTGCCCACTCACGCTGCGTCACAAACTTATAGCAGCACAAGGCAAATGTTTCCACCCAAAGGGAGTCGGGCGCACGGGCTGGCGCCACCCCATCATTGTCCTCCGTCTGCCGGCGCCGGGCAACGGCACAAAACGCCGCTTTTCGCCCCTAGATCGGCCGTCGCCCCTCCAGCGCCCGCCCCAGCGTCACCTCGTCGGCGTACTCCAGGTCGCCACCGACCGGGAGCCCGCTGGCGAGCCTCGTCACCGTCACCCCCAGAGGCCCGATGAGGCCCCCGATGTACATCGCGGTCGCGCTGCCCTCCGTGTTCGGGTTCGTCGCGACGATCACCTCGGAGACGGGGCGCACGCCGTTCTCGTCCGTCCGCAGACGCTCGAGAAGCTCGGTCACCCTCAGGTCCTCCGGCCCGATGCCCTCGATCGGCGATATCGCCCCCTGCAGCACGTGGTACAGGCCCCGGTACTCACGGGTTCGCTCGACCGCGACGATGTCCGGGGGCTCCTGGACCACGCAGATGACGGTCGAGTCGCGCCTGGGATCGCGGCAGTACTCGCAGACCTCCTGGTCGGAGACGTTGAAGCAGATCGAGCAGAGCCGGACCTTCTGCTTCACCTCGACGATCGCGTCCGCCAGGAGGCGCGCCTCCTGCTCGGTCGTCTTCAACAGGTGGAAGGCGACACGCTGCGCGCCCTTGGGGCCGATGCCGGGGAGGCGGGCGAGCTGGTCGATCAGGTCCTGGACGGGGCCGGCGAACACCGGCTACAGACCGCCCGGCCCACCCAGGCCGAGACCCCCGGCTCCTCCGGGGAGGCCGAAGCCGCCGGCGATGGGGCCGAGCGCCTTCTCCTGGGCCGCCCGGGCGTTGGCGAGGGCGTCGTTGACGGCCGCGGTGATCGTGTCGCCGAGCATCTCGAGGTCGTCGGGGTCGGGCTCGCCGTCGAAGAAGCCCGCGTCGATCGTGACGCCGGTGATCTGCAGGTCGCCGGTCGCCGTCACCTTGACGGCGCCGCCGCCGGCCGAGCCCTCGACCTTGATGTCGGCGAGGCCCTCCTGGGCCTTCTGCATCTCGGCGGCCATCTCCTGGGCCTGCTTCATCATCTTCTGGAGGTCGCGTCCCATGTTTGCTTCTCCTGCCGCTGTCAGGGGCCGAGGGTCTCCTCGACGACCTCGGCCCGGAACCCCTTCTTTATCAGCTCGACCGGGTCGCGCTCCGGCGCGTCGGCGACGGCGGCGTCGGCATACTCGTCGGGGGCCGGCGCCGCCTCGGATGTTGCCGCGGCCGCGGGTGCGGCTCCGCGGGCGACGAACTCCAGCGGGGGCTTGATGCCGAGAGCCGCATGAAGCGCTTCGGCGACGGCGATCCGGTTCTTCGCCTCCGACAGCTTGTCCCTGTGGAACTCCGCCTGGACCTCGACGACGAGCGTGCCACCGTCGAAGCTCACCGGGCGGGAGGGGTTCAGGAGCGCTCCGATGGTCCGGCCGCGCCTGCCGACCTCCTGCGTGACGACCTGCCAGGCGTCCCGGATCTGTCCCAGCCCGACGTTCGCGGGGACCTCGGCGGCGGGGGCCGGAGCCGCCGCGGGTTCGGGAGCCTTCTCCTGGGGCGGCGTGCTCTTGGGAGGTGGGGCGTCCGTCGCACGCCGGGGAGCGGGGTCGCCCCAGCTCGAGCCCCCGGCCGGAGGAGCCTGCGCGGCGGGGCGCGGTTGCGGCGCCGGCCGCTCGACGGGGGGGCGCTGCGGCGGTGCCGACTGCTGCGGAGCCGGTGCGGGCGATCCTTCGATCCCGAGGCGCCGCTCGAGCCGCTCGATCCTGCCCAGGAGTCCGCCGGCGGAGGGGTCGGTCTCGGGGGCCGCGGCCCTCACCAGCGCGACCTCGAGCAACAGCCGGTGGTTGGGCGCGTTGCGCATGTCGACGATCGACTTGCCGAGGAGGTCGATCGTCGCCAGGAGCGTCCCCGGCTGGAACAGCTCGGCCTGGCTCGTGAGCCGTTCCGCGTCGTTCGACGAGAGGTCGAGCAGCGACGCCGCGTCGGGCGCCGTCTTCACGAGCAGCAGCGAGCGCGCGTGGTTGAGGGCCGCGAGCGTGAGCTGGCGGATGTCGACGCCTGCCTCGATCTGTCCTGCCACCTCGCCGAAGACGCGGCCGACGTCACCCGAAGCGACCGCCTCGAAGACGGCCCACAGCGCGTCCTCGTCGCGCTCGCCGAGCACCTCCTCGGCGTCGGTCGCGGTGATGGGACGGCCGAGACTGGATAGCTGGTCGAGAGCGGACAGCGCGTCGCGGGCGCTGCCCTCGGCATGGCGGGCGACGACGCCGATCGCCGCCTCGTCGATCGAGATGTCTTCCTCGCGGGCGACGCGCGCGAGCAGGCCCTCGAGGACCTCGGGCGTGATCCGGCGGAAGTCGAAGCGCTGGGTGCGCGAGACGATCGTCTGGAGGACCTTGTGCGCCTCGGTCGTCGCGAGGATGAACACGACGTGCGGAGGGGGCTCCTCGAGCGTCTTCAGCAACGCGTTGAAGGAGCCCGGCGACAGCATGTGGACCTCGTCGATCACGTAGACCTTGCGGCGCCCGCCCGCCGTCGCCAGCGGGACGCCGGCGAGGATCTCGCGCGTCTCGTCGACCTTCGAGTGCGACGCGGCGTCCATCTCGATCACGTCGAGCGAGGAGCCGTCCGAGATCGAGCGGCACGACTCGCACTTGCCGCACGGCGACGGCGTCGGCCCCTTCTCGCAGTTCAGCGCTTTCGCGAGGATCCGCGCGGTGCTGGTCTTGCCGGTGCCCCGGGGGCCGGTGAACAGGTACGCGTGGGAGACGCGGTCCTCGACGATCGCATTGGCCAGAGTCGTCGAGACGTGCTCCTGCCCGAGGATGTCGTCGAACGTCTCGGGGCGCCACTTCCGGTAGAGGGAGAGGTAGGTCATGAGCCGCTCATTCTAGTGACGGGGGCTCCCGAAAAGGCCCCCGCGGCGCGGAGCGCGAAAGAACCCCGTGCTACCGGTCGCGCCGCCGGGCCGCGCCGAACCACAGGAGCGCCGAGACGGCGAGGACGATCATGGCGGCGTCGGCCATCGGGCCGAGGCGCCACTCGCCTAGCACGCCGAGCCACAAGACGACCGCGGCACCGACAATCGTGAGGAACCACACCTGCGTCTCCCGGGACCAGACGAAAAAATGGCCGTGCGCCCCGCTCTGGACCCTGAAATGGCCGTCGCCTTCCCGGTAGCCGGCTCCGGCCGGGTGACCCTGCGGCACTCCCGGTACACCGCTTACGGCTGCTCCCTTCCGGGCCTGACCGGATTCACGGCTCCGAGTCGCGCAGGACCCGACCATCGACGCTGCTTTCCGGGGGCTGCCCGGTCCTTCCAGGGCCGCAAGCGGGTAATCGACCCGGCGTATCGAGGGTTTCCGGTTCAGGGGACCCCGAGCCCCCCGCCTAGCACGGCCGCGCCCAGGATAGCCCGCCCTCGCGCGATCCCGTCCCGCCACAGTTACTCCTCGATCGAACCCGGCGGCTCACCCAGGAAAGCTGCACCGGCGGGTTTCCCCCTATCAGGGCTCTTCGAGTTCTTCTGCGGCGGAACGCGTTCCCGATGTCGTCGCTGTTCGCGTACATGATGATGACTCAGGCCGGCGAAGCCGTGTTCCGCAACGCCGCGTTCAACGACGCCCTCCGAGGCGTTCTCCAGGAATGGTGCGCGTACCTGGACGGTCCGGAGAGTGCGCACGTGTTGAACGAGGGCGAATACGGGTGGCTGTCGCCGTTCGCGTATCAGGACATGAAGCTGTACGAGTTCGTGTTCGACCGTGCGGCACCGCACTGGGGGTGGAAGTCGTACAACGACTTCTTCCACCGGGAGATCCGGACCGACGCCCGCCCGATCGCGGCACCGCACGATCCGAAGGTCGTCGTCTCGGCCAACGACGGCAACCTCGTCGCGATCGCGAGAGGCGTCCAGCGGATGGACAAGTTCTGGCTCAAGGGGGAGCCGTACTCGCTCATCGACATGCTCGGCGACAGCGAGCACACCGACCGGTTCGTGGGTGGCTACGTGTTCCAGTCGTTCCTGAGCGGCGCGAACTACCACCGGTGGCACGCGCCGATCGACGGCGTCGTGCGAGACGCCCGGGTCGTGAACGGGTTGATGTTCAGCGAGGCAGAGTCCGCAGGGTTCGATCCGAGCGCGGGGGTCCTGTCGGAAGGCTACGACGCGACGGTGAACACGCGAGGTCTCGTCTTCATCGAGAGCCCGGATCCGAAGATCGGGCTCGTTTGCGTGATCCCGGTCGGCATCACGGAGATCTCGTCGGTGACGATCGGCGTGAAGAACGGGGACACCCTTGCGAAGGGCGACGAGCTGGGCTACTTCAGCTACGGCGGCTCGAGCATGTGCCTGGTGTTCCAGCCGGGCGCGATCGACCACTTCACGGTCCCGTCGCCTCCGCCGCTTCCGGTCGTCGACCCTACGAGCGGCCCGGCGCTCCAGGTGAACGCGCAGATCGCGGTCGCGAGCTAGCCCCCTCTCAGCCTCCCGTCGCTACGGTCGACCGATACTCCGGCCCTAAACCGTGCCCCTGGGCACGGGCATCAGGATGTGGGGCTAGTTCCTCCTGTCACCGAGCCATACCGCTGTTTCTCAGCCTCCCGAAGCCGGTGAGCGAGAGCTTTGAGAATGCTGCGTCCGATCTGCGGAACGTCCTGCAGCAAAGTCGAGAATTCCCGAGGTCCAAGCACGTAGACGCTCATCGGGGTATTGGCCGTAACCGTTGCTGCTCTGGGGCCGCCGTCGAGCAGGGCCATCTCGCCGAAGGCATCTCCCGGCAACAAAGTCGCGACATGAGCCCCCTGTAGCGTCACGCGAGCACTACCACTACCAATCACGAAGAGCTCCGACCCGGGCTGTCCCTCGCGCGTCAGGACCTCCTCCTCCTCGACGTCGACGGGGGTTGCAAGGGAAGCGACTCGCTTCAACTCTGTTTTCGAACACTTCGAGAAAAGCTGCACCTGATGCAACAATGCAACGCGCTCATCTGCTCGTCTCGTCATGGTGTCTTACACCTCGGGCTTCGCGTAGCTCGGAGCACGTTCAACCGAACGCAGCCGCTCGGACACGGTCGCGAGAAGCTTCCGGGTAATAGAAGGTGAGCTGTCGAGGAAACGAGAAAAATCAGCCGCCTTCACCGCGTACAACGTCATCGCCGTCCTCGCGGTCACGGTAGCGGTCCGAGGTAAGGCATCGAGCAGCGCGACCTCACCGAAGAATTCGCCGGCACTCAGCGCGGCAACCCGCCTACCGCCAATGCTCACCTCAGCCTCTCCCCGTTCGATCACGAAGAACAGATCGCCGGCTTCACCCTCTCTAGCGAGAATCTCGCCGGGTGCGGCCGAGACCCGGTTTGCAATCGCCGAGACCTGCGAGAGCTCCTTCCTCGAACTTCCTCGAAAGAGAGGGACGGCGCCCAGTAGATCGAGTTTGGCCATCACAGTCCCCCCTTCGGCCTCCTTCTTTCTTTGCCGCCGATGATCACGTCACCGTCCGGTCCGGACGGCGTGGGAGATGGACGGCGCGCTCGTCGTATGGGTCACCATTCCTCCAGCGCGTTCTTTCCCGGTATCATCGAGTTCATGCTTTATATCAGAGAGTTCTAAAAAGGAACTTCGATGCCCGACCATGGCTACCGGCAGTACTGCGCCCTCGCGCGCGCTCTCGACGTCGTCGGCAATCGGTGGAGTCTGCTGATTATTCGCGAGCTTCGGCCCGGGCCCCGGCGCTTCACAGACCTGATCCACGGACTCCCCGGAATAAGCCGGAAGCTCCTCACCGACCGGCTCCGCGAGCTCGAACGCGACGGCGTCGTCGCGCGCAGACAACTTCCGCCTCCTGCCGCACGGCAGGTCTACGAGCTCACCGACGACGGGCACGATCTGGCCACCGCGATGGTTCCCCTGGCCGCGTGGGGCGCGGGGCGTTTGGGCCGGCCCCGGCCGGGAGAAACCGTTCGCGCGCGCTGGTCGGCGGTGGGAATGGTAGTTCTCGCAGACCGCGAAGCCGCCAGGGGGGTCAGCGAGACGTATCAATACGTCGTCGGCGATTCAGCCTTTTACTTCGTCGTCGACGACGGATCGATCGAGGCCCGTGACGGTCGTGCCGACGATCCCAGCGTCGTCTTGACCACGGACGAGGAGACGTGGGCGGACATCGTCACGGGCAGCACCTCGGCGTCGGCGGCGGCCGCCGCCGGCGCATTGAGCGTCGAGGGCGATCGGCAGGCCGTGAAGCGCCTCGGCAAGATCTTCGGCCGCGATCAACTGCTGGTCCAAGCAAGAGGTCGCCGTAGCGGCGCGAGGCAAGTGACGTGAGTGGGGGTAACGGTCCCAAACGGCGCCGACGCACCGGGCGGCCACATGGAAGCCCCCGCCGCTCCCATTGTGGCCTGCCGACGGAGGCACAGTCTGCAGGGAGGTCGTGATCGTGGCCGTGGATCCGGTCGACCCACAGGTGTTTCACCGCTACGTGGCTCTCGGTGACAGCGGAACCGAGGGCGTCGGTGACGACCCGCATCCGGATGGCTCGGAGCGGGGATGGGCCGACCGTCTTGCGGAGGTTCTCGCCGAAGCGAATGCGCAGCTGCTCTATGCGAGCCTGGCCGTGCGTGGGCGCCTGGTCGCCCAGGTACACGAGGAGCAGCTCGTGCCCGCGCTGGCGCTGGAGCCCGATCTCGTCACCGTCGTCGCCGGCATCAACGACGTCATCCGGCCGCGCCTCGACCTCGACGCCTCGCTCGTCCATATGGACGAGATGCTGCGCGATCTAGGAGCGCTCCCCGCGACCGTCGTTACCGCGACGTTCCCGGATGTGTCGCCGATCAACCCGGTAGCCCGTCTCGCGCGCAAGCGTCTCCGCTATTTCAACGATGGTCTACGAGCAATCGCCACGAAGCACGGCGCGCTTCTGGTGGAAGCAGAAGACTTTCCGGTCCTTGCGGATAAGAGAATGTGGTGCGACGACCGGCTGCACCTTAGCCCCGAGGGTCACCGGCGGTTGGCGCTGGCGACCGCCCGCACGCTCGGGCTGGCGCATACCGACGACGCAGTGCCGACGCCGCTCGGCTCGCATCGCCGCCGTCTCGCGGAGGAGCTGCGGTGGGGCCGGACGTTCTTGGTTCCCTGGATACACCGCAGACTCACCGGTCGTTCGTCGGGCGACGGGAGATTCGCCAAGCGTCCGGAGCTCCAGCCACTAACGCAACCACCTGACCTATGACCGACGTTTCGGTCAAACCGCCGGATCCAGAGCTCGCGCACTGGGCCGAGCTGATCGAACGACTGCGATGGGCCGGCGCCCTCCTCGACCGCGACCTGCGATTGGTATGGGCGTCACCGGAGCTGACGCGATTTCTCGGCTCGCCTCCGGATGGAGAACTTGGCTATGGATTGCACGTGCTGGAGGCCCTGAGGCGCGATGCATGGCGACAGGTCGCTACGCCAGAGACCCAAAGCCGATTCTGGCGTGACTTCGGGCCAGCCTTCGTCAACGATGCCCTCGCGAGGGATCTCACGTTGGACGATGTTCCATCGGCCCTGCGCCCGTTATTGGACGAGGCCGACCCGAAGCCGTTCACGAAGCCGCTCGCAACTTCTTTCGATTACCTCGAGCCCGGTGGCGACAGCGAACTGCCGGTGATGCGCGTGAATCTTCTTGCGATGCCTCTCACAGATGACGCCGCCACCTTCGTCGGCGCTCTCATCTTGGGCCAATGGAGCGTTCGACCGGGGCTTGTCTCTCTGCTGGCGCGCGGCGACGAGGAGATGTACGAGCGCATGGCGAAACTCGTCGAGCCGCGGTCGTACGAGGGCGCGGTCCTCTTCTGTGACCTGCAGGGGTCGACCGAGCTTGCGCGCGCCCTGCCCACGGCCGAGTACTTCAGGCTGATCCGGAGCCTGTGGACCGAAATCGACGACCTCGTGGCCCGTCACCGAGGAATCGTCGGGAAGCACGCCGGTGACGGTGCTTCCGCGTATTTCTTGGTCGATCACCTCGGTTCGGCATCCAAAGCGGCGTCTGCCGCGGCGCGAACTGCCGGCGGTATCCATGAACGTTCCGAAGAGATATTCGGTAGAGACCCAGATCACTCATGCCTCATGCGCGTCGGCATCCACTGGGGGAGTTCGCTCTACCTCGGTCAGCTCGTGCCGGGCGGCCGCCTCGACGTCACCGCCCTCGGCGATGCCGTCAACGAGTGCGCGCGCATCGAGGAGTCCGCGCATGCCCACGAGACATTGGCATCGAAGGCATTGATAGAGCATCTCGCGGACGAGGACGCGGCGAGTCTTGAGATCGATCCCGGGAAGCTTCGCTACCGGCCGCTGTCAGAAGTCGCGGACCCTGCCGATAAAGCGGTTCGGCTCGCGGGAACCATCCCTGTAACGACTCTGCACGGAAGTGACCGAGACTCGTGATGCGCCAGCTCATCCTTAACGGACCGGATCGGGTCGAATGGCGTGAGGTGCCTGAGCCCCGCATCCGGAAACGGGCGACGCGCTCGTCGAACCTCTAGCAGTCGCATGTCAGCACGTCGTTTCCTCCCGGAAGCCGGGAGAAAAGGACCGGTATCGAGCCGGCGTGGCGGAGGCGAAGGGATTTGAACCCTTGGACCCTCTCGGGTCACACGATTTCCAGTCGTGCCGATTCGGCCGCTCTCGCACGCCTCCGGACGGGAGTGTAAATGCCCCTATCGGCGGTGGGGGCGGGATTTGAACCCGCGGAGGGCGTGAACCCTCAATCGCTTTCGAGGCGATCCCGTTATGGCCGCTTCGGTACCCCACCTTGCTTATGCCGGGAGAGCGTGCCCCCCGGAGGGCCGAGTATACGAGCGCTACTTCGGCCTCTTGCCCTGGAAGAACGTCCGCAACAGGGCCGCGCATTCCTCCTCGAGGACGCCGGTCGTGATCTCGACGAAGTGGTTCAGCCGCGGGTCCTGGACGACGTTGTAGAGGGAGTACGCGGCCCCCGCCCGCGGGTCCTGCGGCCCGTAGACGAGCCGCGCCACCCGCGCGAGGACGAGAGCCCCCGCGCACATCGGGCACGGCTCGAGCGTGACGTAGAGAGTGACGCCGTCGAGCCTCCATGTCCCGAGCGCCTCGGCGGCCGCACGCAGCGCGAGCACCTCGGCGTGGGCGGTGGGATCCCCGCGCAGCTCCCGCTCGTTGCGGGCCGCGGCCAGGACGTCGCCGGCCTGTACGGCGACCGCGCCGATCGGGACGTCGTCGTGAGCCAGGGCCGCGGCCGCCTCGTCGAGGGCGAGGCGCATGAAGTGCTCGTCGTTCGGCGCCGTCAACCCTTCGCCCGGCGCGACCGGATCATCTCCTTCGTCGCGTTGTACTTCGTCCGCACCCAGTCGCGGACGTCCTTCGCCCAGTCGTACTCGGTCGAGAGAAGCGCGAAGCCGGCCAGGATGATCGGCAGCGACCACGGCCCCGGCAGGGGGATGATCGCCGCGCCGCCGACGACGAGCAGGACCCCGATGACGGTCACCGCCGCACGTTGCGCCTGCGACGAGATCGAGCGGTGCTGGGGCGAGACGTTCACCTCGGAGCGGGGCGTGAAGCGGCGCCGCCAGATCTCTTCCTGCGGTGGGTCGACGGGCTCGGGCGCTCGCTTGGCGACCTCGCGCACGAAGTGCGACACCGTGTCGGCCATCCCGTTCGTCGTCACCGGGAGCTGCGCGACCGCGTGCGAATGGTCGCGCTCGACGAAGAGGACCGGGCCTCCTGGAACGTCGTCGTCGACCCCCCACGCCTCGATCTCCTCCCACTGGATCGCGTGAGGCTGCTCGTCGCTGCCCGTCCAGCAGAGGATGAGCCGCTTGGACGTCACGTACATGAAGCCCTCGACGCGGCGCCGCTCCGGGTGACGGGCACGGACCCAGTGCGCGACCTCCTCGCCGTCCTCGAGATGAGGCTCGGCGTATCCGAGGATGTGCTTCTGACGGATCTCCGAGATCCGGCGCAACAGGCCCAGGACCGAACCGCCTTCTCGAGCTCGACTTGATGGCGAGGGAAGAGTACGCCCGGAGGGATTCGAACCCCCGACCTTCCGGTCCGTAGCCGGACGCTCTAATCCACTGAGCTACGGGCGCAAGAGCTTGAAGACCACACTAGCGCGCGGAGGCGCGGGGATTTGAACCCCGGAAGGGGTGTAACCCCCTTAACGCATTAGCAGTGCGCTCCCTTCGGCCGCTCGGGCACGCCTCCGTTCCCGATCATAGCCGGGCCGACCGGGGAGAATGTGAGCCGGTGAACACGGAGGGGGATCGTTGAAGCGTCTCGCAGCCGTCGCGGTAGCCGTAGCCCTGGCGTCCACGGGGCTCCTGGGCGGATCGGCGTCGCGTGCGCTCCCGAAAGGGACCCGCGTCGACCTCTATCGCGGGGACCTCGACTTCGCCGTCGACATGGCGTGGGTTCCGGGGACGAAGAAGCTGTTCTTCACCGAGAAGGTCACCGGCCGGATCCGGGTGATGGCCGGGCGGCGGTTGCTGCGCCGGCCCTGCGCCGATCTCGACGTGGAGGGGTCGGGCGAGCGCGGAGCTCTCGGGATCGTGCTCCACCCGAGGTTCCGCGACAACCACCTCCTGTACGTCTACTACACGAACCGCGACCCGCTCCAGAACCGCGTCGCGCGCTTCCGCGTCGCCGACAACCGCTGCCGCTCGAAGCGCGTCATCGTCAAGGGACTTCCGACGAAGGGGGCGACCAACCACAACGGAGGGCAGCTCGTGTTCATGGGCGGCAAGCTCTTCGTCTCGACCGGCGACGCGGCCGACCCCGCGACCGCGCAGGACACCGACACGCGGCTGGGGAAGATCCTGCGCTACAACGCCGGCGGCACGATCCCCGACGGCAACCCCTTCTCCGAACCGGGCGACCCGAATCCCGTGTGGAGCTACGGGCACCGCAACCCCTTCGGTCTCGCGGTGAAGCCGGGGACCAACCGGCTCTACTCGACCGACAACGGAGCGGACTGCGACGACGAGCTCAACCTCATCCGCCGCGGCGTGAACTACGGCTGGGGCCCCGGCTACCGGTGCGGGACGGCGGGAGTCGGGGACGACCCGCGCGGCCCCCTGAGGCGGTGGTCCTCGATCGTCGTCCCGACGGATCCGTGGTGGTACGAGGGCCGGATGAGGTCGCTGTCGGGATCGCTCTACACGGGCGACTTCCACGGCGACCTCCACCGTCTGTTCCTGAACGCGAAGGGGACGCGCGTCCGGCGCGACCGCGTGATCCACAGCGCGCCGAACGGCATCGTCGACGTGTCGAAGGGGCCGGGTGGGTGGCTCTACTTCATGACGCCGAACGCGCTCTACCGCGTCGTTCCGTAAGGCCTCGGCTCGGCGCGTCCGAAAGCTCCGGCTTGCCGAGGAGGTCCGTCGCGGTTACTGCCCGCGCTCTCCCGTCGGCTCCTCGTCGGGCTCGTCGCCGGGCTCCTGCGCGAGGTATGCGGCGCGGCGCTTGTCCTCGCCCTCGACGCCGTAGACGGTGTCGGCTTCGTTCATCTTGCGATCGAGCGTCTCCGCGTCGACCTTCTCGGTGATCTCCTCCCCCGAGTCGTCGCGGTACTTGATCTCCTTCTCGTCGGGCACGTCGCCTCCTTGCTCGCTTGGTCGCTCGCTTTCCTCGCCGGCGCGATCCCGGCAAACCCGGCTGGGATCAGCCCGCGCGGTCGCTCACTCCCGTCACACCCGCCGCGCCGGCGCAGTGCGCACAGCAGTAGAACGCTCCGTCGGCTTCGACGCCGTGCCCGATCACCTTGCAGCCGCAGTGTTCGCACACCGGGGCGAGCGCGTGGATCGCACACTCGAAGCTGTCGAACGTGTGCACGTCACCGGGCTGCGACGCGAAACGCACCTCGAACGACTTGTCGTACTCGTTGCCGCAGATGTCGCACTTGGCCATCGCGCGCCCGCTCAGTGGTTCCGAAGCGCGTCGATGAGTTCCGACTTGTCCATCGAGGAGTAGCCCTCGATCCCGATCTCCTTCGCGCGGTCCTGCAGCTCGTCGACCGTGCGCTCCTCGTAGCTCTCGGCCTTCCCGCCCTTCTTGCCGACCTTCGAACGCGAGCTGTTCGCGGAAGCGTTTGCGATCCGGGCGGCCTTCTCCTTGCTCATCCCCTCGTCGCGCAGGGCCTCGTACTGCTCGTCGTCCTTGACCGAGGAACCGTGGTCCTTCGGCATGACGTCCTCCTCTCAGTCGCGGGCCTTCGCCTATCCGGTTCCCGTTCCGGCGACGGTTGAACCACCCGTGCCGCGTCGAGGTCTGGTCAACGACCACACCACGAATGCCAGGACGGCGATCCCCGCGGCGCCGTCGACGAGGATGAAGACGTGCTGCTTCGCGGAGAACTCGGACCACGACCCGTAGAGGTAGTGGCCGAGGCTGCTCGTCCCCGTGTACGAGTAGACGACGAGGCACACGCAGGCCGCGGCGGAGTGGCCACTCTTGTACAGCCGGTATCCCAGGATGCCGACGGCGGTCAGGACGAGCCAGCCGGTGTAGACCTGCCAGCGGCGGAGCGACGCCGGCTGCGGGTAATCGTCGAAGTAGAGGTAGTTGTCGGTGTAGTGCACGGCCGTGAGGACGATGCCGGCGGCGAGGATCCTGAACAACGTCCCGACGGCCCGCCGGTCGGGCGCCGCGGTGGCGGTCGCTAAGCTCATCGCATGACCCTTTACGAGATCCTGAAGTTCTTCCACGTGCTGCTCGCGATCGTAGCCGTGGGCTTCAACGCGTCGTACGGCATCTGGATCGCGCGGGCAGCCAAGGAGCCGGACCACGAGCTCCACGTGTTGAAGACGATCAAGGTGCTCGACGACCGCTTCGCGAACCCGGCGTACGCGCTGCTGCTCGTGGTGGGGATCTGGATGACGCTGATCGGACCGTGGGACTTCACGACGTTCTGGATCGCGACGGCGCTCGGGCTCTACGTCGTGGTCGCCGCCGTCGCCGTCATGGTCTACTCGCCCGCGCTCAGGCGGCAGATCGCGCTGCTGGAGGCCGGGAGCGGGGGCTCGGCCGAGTACGCCGCGCTGTCCCGGAAGGCGGCCGCCGCCGGCGCGTTCCTGGGCGTCCTCGTCGTCGCGATCGTCTTCCTCATGGTGACGAAGCCCACGCCCTGACGCGCACCTCCTCCCTCTCGACCGCGTGGAGGGGACGGCCCGCGCGAGGCGAACCTTCCCGTTGTCGCCCGGACGAGACAGGAGAGCCAACGTGGTGCTGAGGAAGATCGCCGGTGTCGTAGTGGCCTGCGGGCTCGTCGTGGGTGCTTCCGCTGCCCCCGTCCACGGCAAGAAGCCCGCCCGGCAGCCCGCGTGGGGGGGCGCAGACGCGCCGCTGCGCCCGGGGTCGTCCCTGGGCGGCTACTGCACGTTCAACTTCGTCTTCTACACCCCGGGCACCGCCACGAAGCCGCCGAAGGCCTACATCGGGACGGCGGGACACTGCACCGAGAAGCTCGGTGACGAGGCCGAGCTGGCCGGCGTCGGGGTGATCGGCAAGGTCGTCTACGACTCCGACCTCGTCAAGAGCGACGTCGACTTCTCGCTCATCCAGATCGCTCCCGCGTTCGTCGGCAAGACGAACCCCGAGGTCCTCGTCCACGGCGGCCCCAGCCGGGCCGCGACGGTGGAGGACTTCGCCGTCGGCGACCAGGTCGACGTCTACGGCTACGGCGTGGGCGTGGGCGCCACCGAGCAGACCCGGCCGCGCTCCGGCGTCCTCTTCTCCTGGACCGAGAAGGAGTACCAGGCGGACATGCCGGCGGTGAACGGCGACAGCGGCGCACCGCTCGTCCATCACGAGACGGGGGCCGCGCTCGGCATCATCAGCCGCTACGGGTTCGTAGTGCCGCCGTCCACGGACCTTGGGCCGCTCATGACGTGGATCCTCGAGGAGCTCGACAAGGCCGGTTTCGACGTGCGCCTCGCGACGGTTCGGTAGCGACGCCGGAGCGGCCGGCCGCGGGTGGTCCCGCACGACCGGCCGCCGCACGAGCGTCAGCCCAGCAGGTAGTCCCGGTCGATCACCCGCATCATCGTCGTCTCCGGAGGCGCCGGGGAGTCGGTGTCCTCGTCGTCGCTCAGCAGCACGAAGATGACGACGAGCGCCACGATGGCGAGGATCGCCACGACCGCAACCATGGCGCCGGCACCTCCGCCGCGGCCTCCACGACCCCCGCGTCCGCCCCGGAAGCCGCCACCGAAGCCTCGGCCCCGGCCGCGACCGCCGCGATCCTGACCGCCTTCGCGACCTGCTCCGCCGCCACCGCCTCCGCGGCCGCCACCTCCACCGAGAGGCCCGCCGCCGCCGCCCGCACGGTCACGTTC
>JALZFC010000001.1 GCA_030861725.1 Actinomycetota bacterium
GCGACCGGGGGCGCGGGGGCCGCGACGGTGGCGGCGGCGGCGACAGGGGGCCGCGCCGCGAGCGTGCGCCCCGCCGCGACGAAGGCGACTCTCTTTAGATGACCGTCTTCGCCCGTACCGAGCTCGACTCGGGGATCACCGTGGTCACCGAGTCGATGTCGGAGGTGAGGTCGGTCTCGGTCGGCTACTGGTTCGACGTCGGCTCCCGCGACGAGCCGGAGGAGCTCGCGGGCACGTCCCACTTCCTCGAGCACCTGCTGTTCAAGGGCACCGGCTCCCGATCGGCGCGCGAGATCGCCGAGGCCTTCGACGCGGTGGGCGGCGACGTCAACGCGTTCACCGGCAAGGAATACACGTGCTATTACGCCCGCGTCCTCGACGACGACCTGCCGATGGCGGTCGACGTGCTGACCGACATGATCCGCAACTCGGTGATCGACCCCGACGAGCTCGAGTCCGAGCGCAGGGTCATCCTCGAGGAGATCGCGATGCACGAGGACGCTCCCGACGAGCTCGTCCACGACCTGTTCTACCGGTCGATGTGGGACGGCCACCCGCTCGGGCGGCCGGTGCTCGGCTACAACGAGACGATCGGGCGCGTCGCGCGCGACCAGGTCGCTGGGTACTGGCGGGAGCGGTACGCGCCGAAGAACCTCGTAGTCGCCGCGGCGGGGCGCGTCGACCACGACGACCTCGTCCGGCGCACCGCGGCGATCTTCTCGGAGCCGGGAGGGATCGAGACGGCGCGCAACGGCCCGGCCCCCGCAGCGCGCGAGGGCGTGCACGTCTTCAAGCGCCCGACCGAGCAGGCCCACATCATGATCGGCACGGAGGCGCTGCGCCGGGGACACCCCGACCGGCACGCGCTGGCGTTGCTCGACAGCGTGCTCGGCAGCGGGATGTCGTCCCGGC
Organism: Actinomycetota bacterium; assembly: GCA_030861725.1. GTDB lineage: Bacteria > Actinomycetota > CADDZG01 > CADDZG01 > WHSQ01 > JALZEG01. The sequence continues at coordinate 913 of JALZFC010000001.1, forward strand.
TCTTCCAGGAGGTCCGGGAGAAGCGCGGCCTCGCCTACTCCGTCTACTCGTACCGCTCGATGTTCGCCGACACCGGAGCGTTCTCGGTCTACGCCGGCACGCTCCCGCAGAACGCCGAGACCGTGATGGAGATCGTGTCGAGAGAGATCGAGTCGGTCGCGCGGGACGGGATCACCGAGGCCGAGCTGGCACGCGCCAAGGGGAACGTGAAGGGGTCGCTCGTCCTGTCGTCGGAAGATCCCGGCAGCCGGATGAACCGCCTCGGCCGCCAGCAGGTGACGACGGGTGAGATCCTGTCGATCGACGAGATGATCGCCCGGTTCGACGCGCTCACGATGGACGACGTACGGCGCGTGGCTGCAACGGTCCTGGCGGAGGCGCGCTTCTCGATCACGGTCGTCGGCCCCTTCGAAGAGGACGCGTTCGACCGGCACGCCGCCTGAGCGGATGCTCCGGGTAGGGGTGATCGGCGCCGGCGGCCGGATGGGCTCCGAGGCCTGCCGCGCGATCGAGACGGACCCCGAGCTCGAGCTCGTCGCGCGGGTCCGGCGCGGCGACGCGCTCACGGTGCTGAGCGATGCGGGGGCCGAGGTCGCAGTCGAGCTCACGACTCCGGCGTCCGTGAAGGAGAACGTCCGGTTCTGCCTGAGCCACGGCATCCACTGCGTCGTCGGGACGACGGGGATGACGGACGCAGATCTCGAAGACGTACGGGCATGGTGCCGTGACGGAGGCGCGAACGCGTTCGTCGCGCCGAACTTCGCACTCGGCGCCGTGCTGATGATGACGTTCGCCGCGACGGCGGCGCGCCACTTCGACAGCGTCGAGATCGTGGAGCGCCACCACCCGCGCAAGGTCGACGCCCCTTCGGGGACCGCGTTGCGGACGGCGCGTCTCGTGAACGAGGCCCGCGCCCGGCGTGACGCCTCCGGCGAGGCCGCGGATCCCAGCAGGGGCCGCGACGAGAGCGGCGTGCGCATCCACTCCCTCCGGCTGCCCGGCTCCGTCGCTCACCAGGAGGTGGTCTTCGGGTCCGAGGGAGAGACGCTGACGATCCGGCACGATTCCGTCGATCGCACGTCGTTCATGCCGGGCGTCCTGCTCGCGGTGAAGAAGGTGCCCCACCTCGACGGCCTCGTCGTCGGGCTGGAGCATCTGCTCGAGCTCTGATGCGGACGCGGCTCGTCTGCGCCGTCGCGATGCTCCTCGTGGCGGCGACCGCGTGCTTCGGCCCCGACCCGAACCTCACCGACGACGGCAAGGGCAAGCCCGTGATCGCCGTGGACTTCCCCGAGCGCGTCGACGCCGGATCGGTCAACACCGCGACGCTGACGGTCGAGAACCCCGGGCCGGGCGACATCGGGACGGTGACCGTGGCGTTCGCGGGCGTCGGTGTGCCCGCGGCCTCGGGGCCGCTTCCCGTGGACCTCGTCCCGATCACGACGTCGCCCGACAATCCTGCGCTCCGTTCGATCGAGCCGGAGCCCCGCAGGGTGTCGGACGACGGCGTCGTCTACTACTTCGACGGGCTCCCCGAGGGGGAGACCCTCGAGATCGCGTTCGAGATCGTGGCTCCGGAGCAGCCGGGTCTCGCCGCCAGCTCCGTGAGCGTGTACGACGGCAACGACACCGACCGGATCAGGGGGTTGCGGCTCGCGACGGAGGTTACGGGTTAGCGTGGCCGCGACGAGTACCGAACGACCCGGTCGCCCACGAGATCCAAGAGGAGGCCCTGAGATGCCCCGCCCTCGCTTCGGCCGCGTCATCACGGCCATGGTCACCCCCTTCGCAGCCGACGACTCGCTCGACGTGAAGGCCGTACGAAGGCTGGCGGGACACCTCGTCGACCACGGCTCGGAGGGCCTCGTCGTCGCCGGCACGACCGGCGAGTCCCCGACGCTCTCGCACGCCGAGAAGCTCGAGCTGTTCGAGGCGGTGCTGGACGAGGTGGGGGATCGCGCCACAGTCATCGCCGGAACCGGCACGTACGACACGCGTGAGTCGGTGACGCTCACCAAGGAGGCCTGCGGGCTGGGCGTCGACGCGTGCCTCGTCGTGACGCCGTATTACTCGAAGCCCCCACAGGAGGGGCTGCTGGCGCACTTCCGCACGGTCGCCGACGCGTCGTCGAAGCCGCTGATGCTCTACGACATCCCGGGACGCACGGGACGGCGGATCGAGCCGTCGACGATGGTGGCGCTCGCGGAGCACGAACGGATCGCCGCGGTGAAGGACGCGGTCGGCGACGCGGGCGAGACCGCCTACCTCCGCAGCCAGCTCGACCTGACCGGGCACTCCGACTTCGAGATCTATTCGGGGGACGACCCCCTGCTGCTGCCACAGCTCGCGGCAGGCGCAGTCGGGATCGTGTCGGTCTGCTCGCACCTCGTGGGCGACCATCTCGCGGAGCTGTTCGAGCACTGGGGGGCGGGCCGCGTCGACGACGCGCGCGCTCTCTACACGGGCCTCCTGCCGTTCATGCGGACGATCATGACGGCGAGCGCGAGCCCGATCCCCGTGAAGGCGGCGGTGAACATGCTCGGCCTCGAGGCAGGCGAGCCGCGCCTGCCCCTCGTCCCCCTCGACGCAGACACCTCCGGCGAGGTGCGACGGGCATTGGAGGCGCAGGGCCTGCTGTGACGCGCGTCGTCTTCCTCGGGGGCCTGGGTGAGGTCGGGCGCAACATGTTCGCCGTCGAGACCTCCGGGCGCATCGTCGTCGTCGACTGCGGGCTGTCGTTCCCGAACGAGGAGATGCTCGGCGTCGACCTCGTGCTGCCGGACTTCACGTGGATCGCCGACCGCGCGGGGTCCTGCGACGGCGTGATCCTCACCCACGGCCACGAGGACCACGTCGGTGCGCTCTCGTGGTTCCTGCGCGAGGTCCCCGTGCCCGTGTTCGGCACGCCGCTGACGCTCGGGATGGCGCGCCGGCGTCTCGGCGAGTTCGGCGTCGAGGCGGAGCTGGTCGAGATCTCGGAGGGCCGCCGCGAGATCGGACCCTTCCGTTGCACTTTCCTCGCGATGTCGCACTCGATCCCGGACGCGGTCTCGGTCGCGCTCGACACCGCCGACGGCAGGATCCTCTACACGAGCGACTTCAAGCTCGACGCCAATCCCATCGACGGCCGGAAGACGGACCTCGAGGGGCTGCGCCGGCTCGGCGACGAGGGCGTCGATCTGATGCTCTCGGACTCGACGAACGCGGAGACGCCCGGACGGACGCCGTCGGAGGCGGTCGTGGGGCCCGTGCTGCGGGCGATATTCGACGAGGCCGGCGGCCGCATCGTCGTCGCGTGCTTCGCGTCCAACCTCCACCGCATCCAGCAGGTGTGCGAGATCGCGGAGGAGTTCGGGCGCAAGGTCGCCTTCGTCGGGAGGTCGATGATCGCGAACGCCGAGGTGGGCCGCGAGCTCGGGCACCTGCGGATCCGTCCCGACACGCTCGCGGAGATCGGCGACGTCGACCGCCTCCCGCGCGACCGCGCCGTCGTGCTGTGCACGGGCTCCCAGGGCGAGCCTCTCTCGGCCCTGTCGCTGATCGCGGCGGGCGAGCACAAGACGGTAAAGCTCGACGCCGGAGACACCGTCATCCTGTCGGCCAGCCCGATCCCCGGCAATGAGTCGGCGGTCCACCGCGTGCTGAACGGCATCTACAAGGCCGGGGCGGACGTCTACCACTCCGGGAGCGCCGCGGTCCACGTGTCGGGCCACGCGGCCTCGGAGGAGCTCGCCGAGATGGTGCGCACGGTCCGGCCCCGTCACCTGATCCCGGTCCACGGCGAGTACCGGCAGCTCGCGCTCCACGCGAAGATCGCCCGCGCCAACGGCATCCCCGAGGACCGCGTCACGATCGTCGAGGACGGCGACACGATCGAGCTCCGCGACGGGGCCGTTCGCCGCGGCGACGCGGTGCGCTCGGGGATGATCCTCGTGGACGGCCTCGGCGTCGGCGACGTCGGTCCGGTCGTGCTGCGCGACCGCCGCGTCCTCGCCGGCGACGGCGTGATCATCTGCGTCGTCACCATCGACGGCCAGAACGGCGAGATCCTCGCGGGACCCGACCTCGTGAGCCGCGGCTTCATCTACGAGGACGAGTCGAGGGGCTTCCTCGACGAGGCGGGCGACCGCATCGCCGACGCTCTCGCGAAGCTCGAGCGGGAGAGGGTCACGGACTGGTCGACGATCAAGAAGGCGTGCCGCCACGCGCTGGGCGAGTTCGTGTGGCGCGAGACCCGCCGCCGCCCGATGATCCTGCCGATCGTGATGGAGGTCTAGCCGCGGACGGAGGGTCACGAAGGACTAACGCCGAGCTGCACCCTCACGCGCGCGGGGCAGCCGGATCCGATGGGGGTGATGGTTCCGCAATGCACCACCGGCACCATCAGCCAGTTCCGCTGCATTCACCATCAGCCGCGGCACAAACATGCAGGTAGACAAGGGTTTTCGGACCTCCGTGGCACCATCGACCCCATCCAATCCTGGGCCTCCCTATGAGGGGGCACCTCGAGGCCACGCGCGTAAGTCTTCGCAGCAGTCCCAGCCCACGACAAGGGTGAAGACCTGCGGTGCTGTTATTGATGTTAATTATTGTGTACTTTTGCATGATGCTGATTCAGGAGGGGTTCGTTGGCTACCTCTACCCGTAGTTCCCGGCCCCGGGGGGCGAGCCGATCCCGTTCCGGCGCACGTCGCGGCCGCGCCCCCTCCCGCCGGCCCGCCGCCCGTAAGGGCAGAACCCGCGGGCGGAAGGCTCCGTCGCCCGTCCTCGCCGCCACCAGGGGCGCCGTCACCTGGAGCGCCCGCCACGTCCGCGACGCCCCTGCAGAGGCGTGGGGGGTCGCGGTCCTGTTCGCCGCGGCCCTCGCCGGGCTCGGCATCTATTCCGAGGCCGCAGGCCCCGCCGGCGCGGCGTTCGACTACCTCGGCAAGCTGCTCGTCGGACGTCTGGCGATCCTCGTGCCGGGGATCCTCGCGATCGGGGGCGTGCTCGTCGCGATCCCGCGGTTCCGGGAGCACGCGGCCCGCGTCCTGATCGGGCTCGGGCTCCTCAACGTCGCGCTGGCAGGCGTGACGCACCTGCTCAGGGGCAACCGGTCGCTGTCGGCGCCACTCGAACGCCTCCAGAGGATGGGCGGCATCTTCGGCGCCCTCATAGCGCGCCCGGTGAGCGGGCTCGTCGGGCTCTGGGGGACGTGGGCGCTCCTCCTCTTGCTGCTGTTCGTCGGCCTGCTGGTCGTGACCCGGACGCCGGTCAGCCGCGTCGGGGGCTGGATCGCCGCCGGCGCCTCGAGCGCCGCCGGGTTCGTCCGCGGGCTCGCCTCGGGCAGCCCGGAGGAGGACGAGGAGACCGACGACGAGGACGAGGGCGGCGAAGCCGAGCCGGAGGACGAGTACGGGGACGCGGAGGAAGAACCCGGCGAGGAGGAGATCGACGAGGCCCCCGTCCCCGTCGCGCAGACGGGGCGGCCCACCCAGCTCGCCATCCCGGTCGGCAACACGAGGGCATACCGGCTCCCGCCGATCGAGCTCCTGGCGAAGGGCGGAGCCCGCGAGGTCTCGGCCCGCTCGATAGAGGACACCACCCGCGTCCTCGAGGCGACGCTCGAGCAGTTCAACGTCGACGCGGCCGTGACCGGCTACACCGCCGGCCCCACGGTCACGCGCTTCGAGATCGAGCTCGGCTCCGGCGTCAAGGTCAACCGCGTGCTCAGCCTGAGCAACGAGATCAAGTACGCGCTCGCGTCGGGGGAGCTGAGGTTCCTCGCACCGATCCCCGGCCGTTCCGCTATCGGGGTCGAGGTCCCGAACCGGAGCCGTCACCTCGTCACGCTCGGCGACGTGCTGCGGGCGAAGGAGGCGCAGCGGGACCAGCACCCGCTCGCGGTCGCGCTCGGCCAGGACATCTCCGGCGAGACCGTGCTGGCGAACGTCACGGAGATGCCTCACGTGCTGATCGCGGGCGCGACGAACTCGGGGAAGTCGTCGTGCATCAACTCGATGATCACCTCGATCCTGATGCGCTCGCGGCCCGACCAGGTCCGGATGATCCTGATCGACCCGAAAAGGGTCGAGCTCACGCACTTCTCCGGCGTCCCGCACCTTCTGACGCCGGTCGTCACCGTCCCGAAGAAGGCGGCTTCGGCGCTCGGATGGGTCGTGCGCGAGATGGAGTTGCGCTACGAGACGCTGGCGCACTCCGGGATGAGGAACCTCGAGTTCTACAACGAGGCCGTCGCGCGCGGGGCGGTCGTCAAGCGCAGCGACGACGAGCCGGACCCGTCGCCGCTCCCGTACGTCCTCGTCGTCGTCGACGAGCTGTCGGACCTGATGATGGTCGCACCGCGCGACGTGGAGAGCGCGATCTGCCGCATCGCGCAGATGGCCCGCGCCGTCGGGATCCATCTCGTCGTCGCGACGCAGCGTCCCTCCGTCGACGTCGTCACCGGCGTCATCAAGGCGAACATCCCGTCGCGGATCGCGTTCAGCGTCGCGTCGCAACAGGACTCCCGCGTGATCCTCGACCAAGGCGGCGCGGACAAGCTGATCGGTCGCGGCGACATGCTCTACCTGCACGCGAACTCCTCGAAGCCGCGGCGCATCCAGGGCTCCTGGGTGACCGAGAAGGAGATCGCCGCGGTCGTCGGGCACGCCCGCCGGCAGGGCGACCCGGATTACCTGGAGGGCATCACGGCCGACGAAGCCGGCATGAAAGGGGCGGCGATCGGCGGCGGGGGCGGTGACGACTTGCTGGAGGAGGCCCTCGAGCTGGTGGTCCGCTCGCAGCTCGGCTCCACGTCGATGCTGCAACGCAAGCTGCAGGTCGGCTTCGCCCGCGCGGGGAGGATCATGGACCTGCTCGAGCAGCGGGGCGTGGTCGGGCCGTCACAGGGATCGAAGCCGCGCGACGTCCTGATGACCGTCGAGGAGCTGGAGGCGCGCGCCGAATCGGCCTGACGCATGCCCCTCCTATAATGGCGGGCCACCTGCCAAAAGAGACGGAGCGCGGTGACCGAGCCAACCACGATCGGGGGCTATCTCCGTGCCGTCCGGCGCCGCCGCCGGATAAGCATAGAGCGGGCCGCCGAGGACACGAAGATCAGAGCCGCATTCCTCATGCGGATGGAGTCGGACGAGTTCGACTTCCTCGCGCCGGCGTACGTGCGCGGGTTCCTGAGGTCCTATGCCCGGTACCTGCGCGTCGAGGCGGAGCCCCTGCTCGAGGAGTTCGAGAACCGCTACGGCGGCGGCCGCAGCGAGGCGTCGCAGATGGTCGCGCTACAGCGGCGCGAGAAGGCGATCCCCCGCGAGCGGCGCAGGCTGAACAGCTGGGCGGTCGCCGGCGGCGCGGCCGCGGTGATCCTCGTCGTGCTCGCGATCGTCGGCGTCGCGTCCGCGCCCGACAGGCAGGAGCCCGCGGGAACGTCGCTGAGCGCGGCGACGCCTTCGCCGGAGCCCACTCCGTCGCTCAGCCCGTCGGAAGCCGCCGAGCCCACCGAGGACCCCGAGGACGCCGTCGCGACGAAGGGCATCGAGCTCGTCGTCGACGCCGCGGCGGGTGACTCGTGGCTCGAGGTCTACGCGGACGGGAAGTCGGTGCCGCTCTACTACGACACCCTGGCGCACGGGTCGACGATGACGTTCGAGGCGAACGACCGCATGTTCGTCCGGCTCGGCTATCCCGGCAACGTCGAGCTGACGGTCAACGGGACCAACGTCGGGTCGCCCGGCGGCTCCGACGTCATCGAGCTGACGTTCCCCGACGACCTCGACGGCCTCATCTAGGGGATGTCCCGCGTAGCGATCGTCACGCTCGGCTGCCCGAAGAACTCGATCGACTCGGAGGGCCTCGGCGGCATCCTCGATGCCGCCGGCCATTCGGTGTCCGAGGACCCGTCGGCCGCGGACGTCGTGCTCGTCAACACGTGCGGGTTCATCGACCCGGCGCGCCGCGAGACCGTGCAGGAGGTGCTCGACCTCGCGGAGCTGAAGGAGGAGGGGTCGCTCAAGGGCCTCGTCCTCACGGGCTGTCTCGTCGCCCGCGCCGCCGGCGACCTGGCCGAGGCGCTTCCGGAGGTCGACGCGCTCGTCGACTTCGCGGCCTACCCGCGGATCGCCGAGATCGTCGCGGGAGCGGCCGCCGGCTCGCTGGACCGGCGTGTCTTCGGCGACCCCGGCACGAAGTTCGACCCGGCCTACTGGGACGCCACGATCGCCGGCGGACCGCGCGTCCGCTTCGGCCGCGCGCCGTGGGCGTACGTGAAGATCGCCGAGGGCTGCGACCGCGGCTGCACGTTCTGTGCGATCCCGCTGATGCGCGGCAAGTTCCGGTCGAGGTCGGTCGAGACGATCGTGACGGAGGCGCGGCACCTCGTCGCCGCCGGTGTGACGGAGCTCTCGCTCGTGAGCCAGGACTCGGTCATGTGGGGGCGCGACACTGGAGAGGGGTCGTTCGCGGACCTGCTGAAGGAGCTCGAGGAGAAGGTGGACGGGCTGCGCCGGATGCGTCTGATGTACCTGCACCCGCAGGGAGTGACCGACGAGCTCGTCGACACGATGCTCGGGTCCGGCGTGATCGCGCCGTACTTCGACCTCTCCTTGCAGCACGTGTCGCCGCGCGTGCTGAAGGCGATGGGCCGGTGGGGGAGCCGCGACCGCTTCACGCGGATGATCGAACGGATCAGGGCCCTCGCTCCGGCCGCCGCGATCCGCTCGACGTTCATCCTCGGCTTCCCCGGCGAGACGGACGAGGACGCGGACGAGGTCGCGGACTTCGTGGGCGGCACGGCTCTCGACTGGGTGGGCACGTTCACGTACTCGCCCGAAGAGGGCACGCGCTCGTTCGACCTCCCGGACCGCGTCCCCGAGGCGGTGGCGAGGCAACGGGCGGAACGCGTCGCGACCGTCGCCGACGCGACGATGGAGGAGCGAGCCCGGTCGCTGATCGGAAGCCGCTTCGAGGTCCTGGCCGAGAGGCTGGACGTCGCATCGGGCACCTGGACCGGCCGGTCGCACCGGGAGGCCCCCGAGGTCGACGGCGAGATCACGTTCACGACGAGCAGGCCGGTGAGGGTGGGCGACTACGTCGACGTGCTGGTCACCGGAAGCGACGGCGCCGACCTCGTCGGGACCCAGACCTAGCCACGTGAACCTCCCGAACGCGATCACGTTCGCGCGCGTCGCGCTCGTCCCGGTGTTCCTCGTCTTCGCGTACGGCGACTCCGACTCCGCCGAGCTCACCGCAGGGGCCGTCTTCCTCGTCGCCTCGCTGTCCGACCTGGTCGACGGCTACCTCGCGCGCAAGCACGGGACGATCACGCGCCTCGGCCAGTTCGTCGACCCGCTGGCCGACAAGATCCTCGTGGGGGCCGCGCTCGTCGTGCTCGTCGGCGACGAGGGCTTCCCGCTGTGGGCGGCGCTGGTGATCGCGGTCCGCGAGCTCGCAGTGCAGGTGCTGAGGATCCGGCGCACGACCGGGGGCCGGACGATGCCCGCGTCGCAGTTCGCGAAGGCGAAGACCGCGACGCAGATCGCGATGGTGTCGTGGTGGCTGCTGCCGTGGGAGTCGACGAACGCGGGACACTGGGCGTGGCTCGTCGCCGCCCTCGCGACCACGCTCGCGTCGGGGTGGGAGTACTTCGCGCGCTCCCCGGCCCCCGCCGGGGCGTCGTCACGATGAGGGCGGAGATCGTCGCCGTCGGCACCGAGCTGCTGCTCGGCCAGATCGCGAACACGAACGCGCAGAGGATCTCAGAGGCCCTCGCGCGCGCGGGCGTGGACGTCTACTTCCACACGACCGTCGGCGACAACCTCCTCCGGATGACCGGCGTGATCTCGACCGCGCTCGGCCGGTCCGACGCCGTGATCGTCACCGGAGGGCTCGGCCCGACCCCCGACGACATCACGCGCGAGGCGGTCGCCGCGGCGGCCGGGCGCGCCCTCGCGAGGGATGAGTGCCTCGTCGACGCGATCCGCGGCGTGTTCGAGAGGCTCGGACGGCGTTCCATGCCGGAGGCGAACCTGAGGCAGGCGGACCTCCCGGAGGGCGCGTCGCCGATCGAGCCGGAGGGGACCGCCCCGGGCTTCGTCCTGCGGCACGGGGGCACGACGCTGTTCGCGCTCCCGGGCGTCCCGTGGGAGATGCAGGCGATGCTCGACAAGACCGTGCTGCCGCAGCTCCGCGCGGCGTCGGGCGGCGCCCCGATCGTCAGCAGCGAGGTCCTCGTCGTCGGCGTCGGCGAGTCGCACGTCGACGAGACGATCTCCGACATCGTCGATGCGCAGACGAACCCGACGATCGCGTTCCTCGCGGGCGGGGGCCGCGTGCGCGTGCGCATCACGGCGAAGGCCGCGACCGAGGCGGAGGCCGCGGCGTTGATCGAGCCGGTGGAAGAAAGCGTGCGCGCACGGCTCGGCGTGAACGCGGTGGGGCGCGGCCACGGATCGGTCGCCGCGGAGGTCGGCGAGCTCCTCCGGCAGCAAGGAGCGACGCTCGCGGTCGCGGAGTCGCTCACCGGCGGTGGCATCGGTGCGGAGGTCACGCGTCTCGCCGGCGCGAGCGACTTCTTCCTCGGCTCCCTCGTCGCGTACTCCGACCGGGCGAAGACCGCGGTCGCGGGGATCGACCCGGCGCTGATCGAGGAGCACGGGACGGTGAGCGAGGAGGTCGCCGCCGCGCTGGCACGCGCCGCCGCCGAACGGTTCGGCGCCGACCTCGGCATCTCGGCGACGGGCGTCGCCGGGCCCGGCGACCACGAGGGGAAACCTCCCGGCACCGTGTTCGTCGGCGCGTGGCTGCGAGGCCGCAGCGAGGTCCGCAAGCCGCGCGCGTACGGCGACCGCGGCCACATCCGTGAGATCGCAGGGACGTGGGCGCTCGACCTCGGACGGCGCCTGCTGCTTCGGCGATGAGCGACAAGATCCGGCTCTTCACCGCGGTGCGGATACCCGAAGCGCAGCTCGTCTGGGTGGACGAGGCGGTGGCGGAGCTGAAGTCGCTGCCCGGCGCGCGTTGGGTCCCGGTCGCGAACCAGCACGTGACGTTGAACTTCCTCGGATGGGTCCCGTCGGAAGACGTCCCGCGGGTCGTGGCCACCGTCGACGCGGTCGCCCCGCGCCATCGCGCGGCCCCCGCGGCCCTCACCGGGCTCGGCGCGTTCCCGCGCGAGCGACGCGCGCGGGTGCTGTGGGCGGGAGTCGACGACCCCGCCGGGCTGCTCCCGGCGCTCGCGGCCGGCCTCGGGTCGGAGCTGCGCGCGGTCGGATACGAGCCGGAGGACCGTCCCTACACCGCGCACGTGACGCTCGCGCGCTTGAAGACGCCGCGTTCGGTCGAGGGTCTGCTCCCGGCCCTGCCGGCGCCGCCGGGCCCGTTCACGATCGACCGCGTGACGCTGTTCCGCAGCAGGCTCAGCCGGTCCGGCTCTCGTTACGAAGTCGTCCACGAGGCGCATCTGGGGGCAGACGACGCTCGCGTGTCGCAGTAGGGACGGCGTTCTGCTATCCCGTAGGTGCCGGCCGAGGAAGGGGAGAGACTTGATCTGGACCCGGCTCGTACTGGTGGCGAGTTCGCTCGTCTTCGCCGTGCTTGCCGGCCCCGCCGGCGCGCACGGCGACATCCAGGCGACGGACCCGGAAGAGCTCGCGACGGTTCGCAGGCCGCCGCGCTCGGTCGCGATCACGTTCAGCGAGGCACCCACCGCGCAGGCCGCCCTGAACGTGCGCGACGGCTGCAGGCGCGAGGTCACGCAGGGAGTGGACATCACCGGCGCGACGGCGACGGCGCGGGTGGCGATCGGGCAACCGGGAAGGTGGCGCGTCTCGTACCGCGTGATCTCGGCCCTCGACGGCCACGAGACCAAAGGTATCTACACGTTCACGGTCGCCGGGCGTAAGGACTGCACCCCCGGCGAGCCGACGGCGACGGCCACACCGGACGGACCGGGCGCGGCACCGACCCCCCAGGGCGACGACGCCGCGGGGTCGAGCGCGCCTGTCGTGCCGATCGCGTTCGGCGCGCTGGCCGTCGTCGTGCTCGCGTTCATCGTCAGGCGGTCCGGCACCGAATGATGGAGATCGCTCTCGACGGCGCGGCGCTCTCGAGCGAGAGCGACGACGGCGGCCACCTGCACGTGTACGTGGACGGCGAGGTCGCCGCCATGCCCGCGACGCTCGACGTCGCCGTGGAGCTGGAGCCGGGGGAGCACGAGCTCGAGGTCGAGTACGTGGACTCCGAGCACCAGGCGCTGGACCCGCCGGTGACGGACTCCGTGACCGTGACGGCCGAGTAGCCGCCGGCAGGGCTTTGCCTCCGCGCGGAGTATCGCCCTAGAGGGGGGTGGTCCCCTTCCCGATCCGCGCGTCCCCGAGCCGGGGCCGCGCACGTACCCTGGGTAGGTATGGACGTGATGACGAGGTCTTCCAAGGCAGGCTCTGCGGTGGCGGCGGCGTTCTTCGCCGCGGCCCTCGTCCTCGCGACCGCGCCGGCGGCATGGGCGCACGCCGCGTACAAGGACTCCACCCCCGGTGACGGCGAGACCGTCTTGAGCCCTCCGTCTCAGGTGACCGCCGAGTTCACCGAGCCGATCACGAACAGCTCGTACCTCGAGGTCTACGACCCGTGCGGCCAGCGCGTCGACAACGGGGACTCGCAGATCAGCGGCTACGACATGTCGATCACGATGTCGGCCGACAAGGCCGGTGAGTACGTCGTCGAGTTCGCGGCGCAGTCGATCGACACGCACGTGACCTACGGGAGCTTCTCGTTCTCGTCCTCCGGAGGCTCGTCGTGCAGCGGCGCCGATCCCGAGCAACCCGGCACGGGCGGCTCCGGCGGTGGCGGCTCCGGCGGTGGTGGTGGTGGAGGAACGGCTCCGGGCGGTTCGGGACCGGGCTCGATGCCGGGTGGCGGAGGGCGGCGTCCGCGGGGGGCGGCGGCGGGGGCGGCCCCCACGCGCAGCACCGCAAGGGCCCCGGCAAGGCGAAGCCCCGGCAGGACGGCCGGGACGGCGAGCGAGCGGCCGGCTCCCGCGACGAGGCCGTCAGGTTCGAGAACACCGGGAGCCGGACTCCCGAGCCCGCGCCGGCCGCGTTGGACGTCCCGGTCGGCGCCGTACTGATGGCGCTCGTGCTCTGCGTGATGATCGGCGCGGCAGGAGGAAGGGTCTACGCGGGCATAGTCGCCCCGCCTCGCCGGTGACGCATCCTTCCTCCGAGTCCGGAGGATCTGGGACCCCTAGCTGCGAAGGGTCCCGCGGCGTAGAATGACACCCGGGTAACTACGCCGGGGTGATTCGCCTGCAAATCCGCCCCCCGAACGTGTGTTCGGCTATTTTTGTCGTACCCCGTCCTTAGGTTCTGCCTCACGGCAGGGTCCGAGGCGGGCCCCACGTCATAAGGAGGCACTCGGGTGGCAGGTATCAGGGAATCCAGGGCGGCGGTCGTCGACACGAGCCGCGACGTGAAGGGACGTGACACCGCGCTCGACATGGCGCTCGCCCAGATCGAGAAGCAGCACGGCAAGGGCTCGATCATGCGCCTGGGCGACGCGAACCAGGGTGCAGGGATCGAAGCGGTGCCGACGGGTTCGCTCGCTCTGGACCTGGCCCTCGGGATCGGCGGGTTGCCGCGCGGGCGGATCGTCGAGATCTACGGGCCCGAGGGCTCGGGCAAGACGACGGTCAGCCTGCACGTCGTCGCCGAGGCGCAGAAGTCCGGGGGCCTCGTCGCGTTCATCGACGCCGAGCACGCGCTCGACCCGACGTACGCGAAGGCGCTCGGCGTCGACATCGACAACCTGCTGTGCTCGCAGCCGGACACGGGTGAGCAGGCGCTCGAGATCGCCGACACGCTCGTGCGGTCGGGCGCGATGGACGTGATCGTCATCGACTCCGTCGCCGCGCTCGTGCCGAGGGCCGAGATCGAGGGCGAGATGGGCGACAGCCACGTCGGCCTGCAGGCGCGGTTGATGTCGCAGGCGCTCCGCAAGCTCGCCGGAAGCGTCAACCGCTCGAAGACGATCCTGATCTTCATCAACCAGATCAGGGAGAAGATCGGCGTGATGTTCGGATCCAACGAGACCACCCCCGGGGGCCGCGCGCTGAAGTTCTACTCGTCGGTGCGCATGGACGTGCGGCGGATCGACTCGCTGAAGGACGGGGCCGAGGTCGTCGGCTCGAGGGTTCGGGTGAAGGTCGTCAAGAACAAGGTGAGCGCGCCGTTCAAGAAGGCGGAGTTCGACATCCAGTACGGGTTCGGGATCTCGAAGGAAGGAAGCCTCCTCGACGTCGCGATCGACCACGGCATCGTGCGGAAGTCCGGCGCATGGTTCATCTACGGCGACGACCAGCTCGGGCAGGGACGCGAGAACGCCAAGGCGTTCCTCGCGGACAACGCCGACATCGCCACCGAGATCGAGCTCAAGATCAAGGAGAAGCTCGGCCTCCTCGGCAGCGACGGCGACGAGGACGAGGTGGTCACGATCCCCGAGGCGGCTCCCTAGCCGATGGGTCCGGTACAGGAGGCCATGCCGGGGCTGACCCACTACGTCGGACGCGACGCCGCCCCGGCTGCCCTCCTGGAAGGCGCCCGGCGCGAGGCGATGGCACGCGCGGGGCGCCTGCTCGCGACGCGGCCGCGCACGGAGAAGGAGCTCGGCGACCGCCTCACCGACGCGGGCTTCGAGTCCGAAGTCGTCGATGCGGTGCTCGACCGCCTGCGGACGCTGGGGCTCGTCGACGACGGCGCCTTCGCCGTCCAGTGGGTGTCGGAACGCTCGGCCCGAAAGAAGCTGTCGCGCCGCGCGCTTCTGCACGAGCTGCGCGGCAAGGGGGTCGCGCCGGACGTGGCCGAGGCCGCGCTCGCGGAGGCGGGCGTGGACGAGGAGGCTCAGGCGGTCGACCTCGCCGCCCGCTACGTGCGCCGCGTCGCGTCGAAGCCCCTGCCGGAGCAGTTCACGCGCATCCGGCAGATGCTGACGCGCCGCGGCTACGGGTTCGACGTCGCCGAGGCGGCGGCCCGCGCCGTCTTGCCCCCCGAGGGCTGGGACTGACGTCCCACACGGTCCACAAGACGTTCCGTACCGAGGCGGCGAGACTTCGTCCGGACGCCGCCGCTCGAAGCGCCCGGTGACCAGGCCCTGGGCGAGTAGCCGAGACTCTTCGCAAGCTCGCGGCCGCAACCTGTGCGGTCTGCGCAGAGTAGTGCTCAACCTCGCCCGCCGAGTGAAGCCTCGGGGGATAGGCGCCGATATGGGGTCATGGCAGCGGAGAGGGTTCGGGTACTCGCGGCAGTTGTCGTGCTGCTCCTCGGTAGCGCCGCGCTGGGCCTGCTAATCGGAAGAAGCCCGGCGCGGCCGGCGCGTCGCGCCGATCCCGAGTGCGAGAGCTGGCAGCGGGCATTCCGCTGGGCCGTTCCGCCCGAGAAGTGGGAGCTCCTACCGGATGCGACGCGGGAATCCACCGCCCGTGGGGGGTACTGGGTCGCCCTGCCGACTCCCCTGTTCGAGACGCAGGCGACCTTCTACCGGTTCATGGCGAAGCGGCCTTTCGGCTGTCCCATGCCCTACGGGCCGGGCTCCCAGAGGATGGGTGAGTGACACCAACCCGCGGCCCGGCGTACCATAGGGGGCGAACTACTCATTAAGTCAGACCCAAGGTACGAACGAACCCACGAGAGTTACTTTTCGAAATTTTTCATGACGACTACCGAACGAGAGCACGAACGCATCCGGACAGGGAGGGCCACGGCCCCGCCCGGCCGAATGCATTCTCGTATCCAATAGCCGCCTGAGGCTTTCGTAGTTCGCTCGTGCCGGGTGCCCGCCCGGCTCTTCGCCGTGCCGGCGCCCCTGGACGCGAAAGGAGCGAGGCATGGAGATCGTGATCGGTCTCTTCCTCGGCCTGCTGATCGGAGCCGGCGCCGGCTACGCATACCGCCAGTCGGTCGCGCAGAAGGAAGTCACCTCCGCCGAGACACGGGCCCGCACGGTGCTTGCGGACGCCGAGCGCGAGGCCGAGGCGGCGAAGCGTGAAGCTCTAGTAGAGGCCAAGGATGAGATCTTCCGGATGCGCACCGAGGCCGAGCAGGACGTCAAGCGGCGCACCGCCGAGGTCGACCGCAAGGAGGACCGGCTCGCCCAGCGGGAGGCGAATCTCGACTCCCGCAGCGACTCCCTCGACCGCAAGGAACGGGCGATCGAGGCCCGGGAGACCGAGCTGAAGGCGGCGCAGCAGGAGCTGGAGCGCATCGCCGACCGCGCCCGGGCCGAGCTCGAGCGCGTGGCGGGGATGACGCAGGGCGACGCGAAGCAGGTCCTGATCGAGCAGATCGAGGACGAGGCGAAGCGCGAGGCGATGGTCATCGTCCGGGACGTCGAGGCGAAGGCGCGCGAAGAGGCCGACAAGCGTGCCCGCAAGATCATCGCGATCTCGATGCAGCGAGTCGCCTCGGACCTCACGACCGAGTCGACGGTCACGACCGTCACGCTCCCGAACGAGGACATGAAGGGCCGGATCATCGGCCGAGAGGGCCGCAACATCCGGGCGTTCGAGGCCGCGACGGGGACGAACCTCATCATCGACGACACACCCGAAGCGGTCGTGCTGTCGTGCTTCGACCCGATCAGGCGCGAGATGGCGCGGCTCACGCTCGAGAAGCTCATCAGCGACGGCCGCATCCAGCCGGCCCGCATCGAGGACATCCACGAGAAGTCCCGCGCCGAGGTCGAGCGCGAGATCCGCGAGGGCGGCGAATGGGCGGTGCTCGAGACCGGGATCACCGACATGCACCCCGAGCTCGTGCGAGTCGTCGGGCGGCTGAAGTTCCGCACCTCCTACGGGCAGAACGTGCTGAAGCACTCGGTGGAGGCGTCGCACATCGCCGGGATGATCGCGGCGGAGCTCGGCACCGACATCGCGCTGGCGAAGCGCTGCACGCTCCTGCACGACATCGGCAAGGCCGTGACGCACGAGGTCGAGGGGTCGCACGCCATCATCGGGGCCGAGATCGCGCGCCGGCTGAAGGAGCCGCCCGCGGTATGCCATGCCATCGAGGCGCACCACGGCGAGGTCGAGCAGCGGACGATCGAGGCCGTCATCACCCAGACGGCCGACGCCATCTCGGGTGCGAGGCCGGGAGCCCGCCGCGAGACCCTCGAGACCTATGTCAAGCGCCTCGAGCGCCTCGAGTCGATCGCGATGGAGTTCTCGGGCGTCGACAAGGTCTACGCGATGCAGGCGGGCCGCGAAGTCAGGGTGATGGTCAAGCCGCACGACGTCGACGACCTGCAGGCCGAGGTCGTAGCCCGCGACATCGCCAAGAAGATCGAGGAGGAGCTCCAGTACCCGGGGCAGATCCGCATCACGGTCATCCGCGAGACGCGCTCGTCCGCATACGCGAAGTAAGACGCGCGGCCCCCTCGGGGGCCGCGGTCAGTGGCGGAAGACCACGTGCAGGACGCGGCCGCTCGCCGCTTGGTGCAGAAGCGTCCGGGCGCAGTCGGTGACCATCGCGCCGCGCGCGAGCAGCGCGCTCTGCACCGCGTCCGGCGACGCGTCGCGGCCGAACAGGTGCCCGGTCGCGGGCGCGACCTGCTGCATCCCGGCCCCCTCGCCCGTCCCTGCCTGACACGCCTCACCCGCGAGGTATCCGTACGGCAACGTGCGGCGGGAGGCGCGCCATTCGACCTCGGCCCTCGTCCCCCGCGCACCCAGGTCGAGCCGCGCGCTCCTGAGCGCGGGGTCGACGCGAAAGCGCGAGGCGGGGATCGTCCCGCCCGTCCCCCTGCCGTGGCAGGAGGTCGCGCGCCGCTCGCGCATCTCCCGGCACGTCCCCCTGACGGCAAATGCGAACGTCTCGCTCCCGCCGCCCGCGGCCGTGCCCCGGAAGGCGCCGGCGAAGAGCCACCGCGAGCGGCCCGGTTCTCCGGTCGGGAAGGTCCAGCTCGCGAGGCCGATCTCGTCGACGACGGCAGCCGGCTGCGCGGGAGCCGGCGCGGACGATGCCGGTGGGACGGCGGCGGCCGCGAACGCGACCGCAACCCCCGTCCCCCAGATGCGCGCTCTCAAACGATGCCCCCTCGCCTTCGCCGCGTGCCGCGCCGGCCGCCATCGTAGCGGGTGGCGGGAAATCGCCGGTGCTACGCTCGCCGTCCATGAGCGAGGCACAGGCGGGGAGTCCCGCCACCTACTACATCCGCACGTTCGGGTGCCAGATGAACGAGCACGACTCCGAGCGGATGGCGGGCCTCCTCGAGGCCGAGGGCTTGCGGGAGGTCGCGACGCCCGAGGATGCCGGCGTCGTCGTCTTCAACACGTGCTGCATCCGTGAGAACGCCGACACGCGGCTCTACGGGAACCTCGGCCACATGAAGGCGCTGAAGGACCGCCGGCCCGGCCTCCGGATCGTCGTCGGGGGGTGTCTCGCGCAGAAGGATCGCAAGACGATCCAGGAGCGGGCGCCGTACGTCGACGTCGTGCTGGGCACGCACAACCTCGCGAGCCTGCCGAGGCTGCTGGCGGAGTCGTCGCAGGGGCCCGCCTTCGAGATCCTCGAGCAGACCGAGACGTTCCCGTCCGCTCTCCCGGCACGGCGGCTCTCGCCGTGGCACGCGTGGGTGTCGATCTCGATCGGCTGCAACAACTCGTGCACGTTCTGCATCGTCCCCGCGGTGCGCGGAGCCGAGGTGTCCCGCCGCATGGGCGACATCGTCGCCGAGGTCGAGGGCCTGGTGGCCGACGGCGTCGTCGAGGTGACGCTGCTCGGCCAGAACGTGAACTCGTACGGCCGCGACCTGGACGGAACGCCGCTGTTCGCGAAGCTCCTCGGCGCGCTGGACGAGATCGAGGGCCTGGAGCGCGTGCGCTTCACGAGCCCGCACCCGAAGGACTTCCGCGCCGACACCGTCGAGGCGATGGCGCGGTGCCGCACGGTGTGCGAGCACATCCACCTGCCGCTGCAGTCGGGGTCGGACCGCGTGCTGAAGGCGATGAAGCGCGCGTACACGCGCCGCCGCTACCTCGACAAGGTCGAGATGGTCCGCGCGGCGATCCCCGGCGTGGCGATCACGACCGACATCATCGTCGGGTTCCCCGGCGAGACCGAAGACGACTTCCGCGCCACGCTCGAGGTCGTCGAGGCGTCGCAGTACGACAGCGCGTTCACGTTCCAGTACTCGCCGCGTCCGATGACCGAGGCCGCCGGGTTCGCGGATCAGCTCCCGAAGGAGGTCGTGCAGGAACGGTACGACCGGCTCGTCGAGCTCCAGGACCGGATCTCGCTCGAGCGGAACCGCGCCGAGGTGGGCCGGGTGGAGGAGGTGCTCGTCGAGGGCCCCTCGAAGAAAGACCCGGGGAAGCTCACGGGGCGCACGCGCACGAACAAGCTCGTGCACTTCCCGTCGGACGGCGCGGAGGAGGGCACGTTCCGGACCGTCGCGATCACGGCCGCGCACCCGCACTTCCTGAACGGCGAGATCGCCGGCGAGGCTCCGCGCGAGCCGCGCCGGACGGGCGGCCTCGCACTCCCGCTGCTGTCGTCGCCGCAAGGATGCGCTAGCTGCAACTAGCCGCCGGCGCAGTCGTCCCGCACGCGCCGCTGCTCCTGGAGGAGGTGGCGGGCCGCGGCGTCGCCCCCGCCGTCACCGGCGTCGCGCGGAGCCTCTCCTTCCGCGAGGCGCAGGTCGTGGTGGTGGCCTCTCCTCACGGCGCGGCGACGGGGGTGTATGCCGCGCCCTGCGGCGACCTCGATGCGTTCGGGCCGCGTGGGATCGATGCGGCGGCTGCGACGGACCCGTCGTTCGTCCACGCGCTGGCCGAGCGGTGGGGCTTCCCCGTTCTCGATGCGCCGGCCGACCACGGGATCGTCGTGCCCCTGCGGTTGCTGGGCACCGGCAGTACGCCGGTCGTGGCGGTGACGTTCGAGGAGGGGCTCGGCACGGGCGAGGCCGTCGCGGAGGCCGAGTCGCTCGCGGCAGCCCTGACCGGTGCGTCCGAGACGATCGCGTTCGTCGCCAGCGCGAACACGTCCGCGGGCCTGACCGAACGTGCGCCGCTGCCGTCGTTGCCGGGAGCCGCGGCGGCAGACGACGCCCTGCTCGACGCGCTGAGTACCGATCCGCGGCTGGTCCCCGCGTGCCTGCCCGCACTTGCTCGGGCGGGTTCCTGCGCGGCCGGCCCCCTCGCGGCTCTGGCTATCGTTCTCGGCACGCGTCCGTGTGACGTCCTCGCATACGAGCACCCCGCCGGCGTGGGATACCTGGTGGCGGTCGCGCGGTGAAGGTCGCCGCGATCGTCGGGCCGACGGCCGTGGGGAAGACCGCGGCGTCGCTCGACGTCGCCGAGTCCCTCGGCGCGGAGATCGTCTCGGTCGACAGCATGCAGATCTACCGCGGCATGGACGTCGGCACGGCCACACCGTCACGCGCGGAGATGGAGCGCGTGCCCCACCACCTGATCGACCTCCGCGACCCGGCTCACGAGCTGAGCGTGGCGGAGTTCCAGGAGCTCGGGCGCTCGGCGATCGAGGACGTCACCCGCCGCGGCCGGCTCCCGTTGCTCGTCGGCGGCAGCGGCCTCTACTTCCGCGCGCTCGTCGACGACCTCGAGTTCCCCCCGCGCTCCGACGCCGTGCGCCGGGAGCTCGAGGGGGAAGCCGAGGAGCTGGGGGCCGAGGTGCTGTACGCGCGCCTGCGGGACGCCGATCCCGTCGCCGCGGCGCGGATCGAGCCCGGAAACGTGCGGCGCATCGTCAGGGCCCTCGAGGTCGTCGAGCTCACCGGCGCGCCGTTCTCGGACAACGTGACGTGGGAGCGCTACGAGAGCAGATACGAGCTCGCGGTGGCGGGGCTCGAGCGCGAGAGGGCCGATCTCCACCGGCGCATAGACGAGAGGGTGGCGGCGATGCTCGCGGGGGGCCTGGTCGAGGAGGCAGGGCGGGTCTTCGCCGGAGGTCCCGGCCGGACCGCCGTCCAGGCTCTCGGATACCGCCAGGTCTTCGAGCAGGCCGGCGACCTGCAGGAAGCCATATCGAAGGCCACGCGCCGGTTCGCGCGCCGGCAGCTGTCGTGGTTCAAGGCGGACCCGCGCGTGCGCTGGTTCGACGCCTCCGCAGCCGACCTCGGCCCCCGGCTCGTTGCGTTCTTCAGGAGCGCGTTGGCCTTACCCTTGTGAGCATGAGATTCGCGAAGTACCAGGGCATCGGGAACGACTTCGTCATGTTCGCCGACCCCGACGACCGGCTGCGGCTGTCGCCGGAGACGGTCCGCGCGCTGTGCGATCGCCGCTTCGGCATCGGAGCCGACGGCGTGATCCGCGTCGCGCCCGGCCGCGAGGGCGGCGACTTCTTCATGGACTACGTCAACTCCGACGGCTCGCTGGGCGAGATGTGTGGCAACGGCATCCGCTGTCTCGCGGTGTTCGCCGCGGCCGAGGGGCTCACCGGCGCCTCCGAGCTGAAGGTCGAGACGAGGGCCGGGCTGAAGACGATCTGGGTGGCCGGCGGCGGGATCCGCGTCGACATGGGTCCGCCGGCGTTCCGGCCGGAGGACGTGCCGGTGACGTGGCAGGGCGACGACGCGCTGCACGCGAAGGTCGAGCTCGACGACGGCATCCTCGAGGCAGCCTGCCTCAGCATGGGCAACGCCCATGCCGTGCTGTTCGTCGACGACCTCGGAGCGGTGCCGCTTCGCGACCTCGGCCCCCGCATCGAGACGCACCCGATGTTCCCGGCGGCGACGAACGTGGAGTTCGTGGTCGTCGAGTCGCGGGAGCGGATCGCGATGACCGTGTGGGAGAGGGGGTCGGGCGAAACGCTGGCGTGCGGCACCGGCGCGTGCGCGGCCGCGGTCGCGGCCCGGTTGCTGCGCGGCACGGAAGAGCGCGTGACGGTCGCGATGCCCGGCGGCGAGCTGACCGTCGAGTGGTCCGGCTCGATCGACGACCGCGCTCCTGTGTACATGACGGGCCCCGCGGTCAAGAGCTTCGAGGGGGACGTAGAGCTTCCGTGAGGTCGGCGAAGCGCATCGAGAAGCTGCCCCCGTACCTGTTCGCCGAGATCGACAGGAAGGTCGCCCAGGCAAGGGCGCGCGGCGCCGACATCATCTCGTTCGGGGTCGGCGATCCCGACCTCCCGACACCGCCGCACGTCGTCGACGCGCTGGCGCGCGCGGCGGCCGACCCCGCCACGCACCGCTATCCCTCGTACACCGGCATGCCCGCGTTCCGCGAGTCGATCGCCCGGTGGTACGAGCGGCGGTTCGGCGTGACACTCGACCCCCACGAGGAGGTCCAGCCGCTCGTCGGCTCGAAGGAGGGGATCTTCCACCTGCCGGTTGCGTTCGTCGACCCCGGCGACGTGGCGCTCGTCCCGGATCCCGGCTACCCCGTCTACGAGACCGGCACGATCCTCTCTCACGGCGAGGCCGTCCTCATGCCGCTGACGCCGGAGAACGGCTTCGTCCCGGACCTCGACGCGCTCCCGCGCGCCGCGGTCGAGCGCGCCCGCGTGCTGTGGCTCAACTACCCGTCGAACCCGACGGCCGCGTGCGCGGACCTCGGCGTCTTCCAGCGGGCCGTCGACTTCTGCCGCGCGAACGACCTGCTCCTCGCTCACGACGCGGCGTACACGGAGATCACGTTCGACGGTTACGTCGCGCCGAGCGCGTTGCAGGCCGAGGGCGCGAAGGAGTGCGCCGTCGAGTTCCACTCGCTGTCGAAGACCTACAACATGACCGGCTGGCGCATCGGCTGGGTCGCGGGTGCGCCCCCTGCGATCGAGGCGCTCAAGCGTCTGAAGACGAACATCGACTCCGGGATCTTCGACGCCGTCCAGCTCGCAGGCATCGCCGCGCTCGACGGTCCGCAGGACTACCTGGAGAGCTGCGTCGACACCTACCGGCGCAGGCGCGACCTCCTGTGTGACGGGTTGAAGTCGATGGGCGTCGTGGTCGAGCCCCCGCGCGGCTCCATCTACGTGTGGGTCCCGGTCCCCGACGGCCACACGTCGGAGAGCTTCACCGAGCTCCTCCTGAGCGACGCCGCGCTCGTCGTCGCGCCCGGCAACGGGTACGGGCCGTCGGGTCAGGGTTTCGTCCGCTTCTCCCTCACGCTCGCCGACGACAGGCTGGAGGAGGGCGTCGAGAGGCTCCGGAAGGTCGTCACCTGACGCACACGACGAGGCCCGAGCGCGAGAAGGCGATCCTCGTCTCCGCCGTCTTCGGCGAGGGCTCGGCCGACGAGGCGGAGTGGTCGCTCGAGGAGCTCGAGGCGCTGGCCGACACCGCGGGCGCGGACTCGCTCGACCGCGTCGTCCAGCGCCGCGACCGCCCGCACCCCGCTACCTATCTGGGCCGCGGCAAGGTGCAGGAGGTCGTCGCCACCGCGACCGCGCTCGACGCCGACATGCTGATCTTCGACGACGAGCTCACGCCCGCGCAGGGCCGCAACCTCGAGGAGATCGCGGGGGTGAACCCGCTCGCGGAGCGCGGGCTCAAGATCATCGACCGCACGGGGCTGATCCTCGACATCTTCGCCCAGCACGCGCGCAGCGCCGAAGGAAAGCTCCAGGTCGAGCTCGCGCAGCTGAACTACCGCCTCCCCCGGCTGCGCGGCTGGGGCGACGTGCTCTCGCGTCTCGGCGGTGGCATCGGGACGAGGGGGCCGGGCGAGACCGCTCTCGAGGCCGAGCGCCGCGCGATCCTCCGGAGGATCCAGCGCGTGAAGAAGGACCTCGAGGACCTCGAGCGCACGCGGGTCGTCAAGCGCAGGCAGCGGACGCGCACGGGCATCTCGGTCGTCGCGCTCGTCGGCTACACGAACGCGGGGAAATCGACGCTGCTGCGCCGGCTGACGTCTGCCGAGGTCCTCGTGCAGAACCAGCTGTTCTCGACGCTCGACCCGACGACCCGCCGGCTCGCGCTGCCGGGCGAGCGCGAGGCGCTGGTGACCGACACCGTCGGCTTCGTCCGCAAGCTCCCGCACCAGCTGGTCGAGGCATTCCGTTCGACGCTCGAGGAGGTACGCGACGCGAGCATGCTGCTCCACGTCGTCGACGCGAGCCGCGATCCCGAACGCCAGATCGCTGCCGTCGACGTGGTGCTGCGCGAGATAGACGCGGCCGGGAAGCCGACGGTCCTCGCGCTGAACAAGAGCGACCTCCTGACCGATCCCGAGCGCGACAAGCTGCGCGGGAGGTTCCCCGACGCGGTGCTGTGCTCGGCCGCACGGGACGAGGGTATGGCGGACCTCGTCGCGAAGGTCGGTGCCGAGCTCGCGCGGCTGAAGGTCGAGGTCGTGCTCGACGTCCCGTTCGTCAGGGGGGACCTCGTCGCGCGCGTCCACGCGGAGGGAGAGGTCATCGAGGAGTCGCATTCGGCGGCGGGTACGCACCTGGTCGCCCGGGTGAACCGCGGCGCGCTCGGCGAGCTCGCGCCGTTCCTGGCGTCGACGCCGGAGTGACGGCGTCACGAAGACCGGCCGCCTCGGCGAGCGGCCGAGAACGGAAGGGGAGCCTCGCCGGCGTCTGCTCGGTCCTCCCCGAGGAGGCGGGGGCGCGGGTCCTGGAGCTCTGGGCGGAGCTGGAACGCGAGGCCGGCCTGCGCTCGACGACGATCTCGCCGCTGCCGCACTTCAGCTACCAGGTCGCGCGGGACTACGACCTCGGCGTCCTGCAGGAGGTGGTGGCGAAGGTCGCGGGCGGGGCGCGGGCGCTGCGCGTGCAGACGGCCGGCCTCGGGGTATTCACCGGGCCGTCGCCGGTCCTGTACGTCCCGATCGTGAGGAGCCCGGAGCTCGCGCGCTTCCAGGTCGCCGTGTGGAGCGCGTGCAGCGTCGCGGCGGAGAAGATCGACCAGCATTACCACCCCGCCTCGTGGATCCCGCACGTGTCGCTCGCGTTCGGCGACACGACGCCCGAGACGACTGCGCGGGCGGTCGAGCTGCTGTCCGAGCGCGACCTGTCGTGGGACCTGGAGCTCGACAACCTGTCGATCGTCAAGGGAGCCGGCAGCAAGCCGCAGGAGCTGGTGGCGCGCTACCCGCTCGAGGGCGTGGCGCGCAACTTCTGACGCTCAGACCTTCCGGAAGACCGCCACTACCTTCCCCAGGATCTCCGTCCCCTGCGGCGCTTCGAACGGCTGCAGCGCCGGGTTCGCCGGCTCGAACCACACCGCGGAGCCGCGGTGGCGGATCGTCTTCACCGTCGCCTCCGGCGCGTCGCCGAACTCGCTCGGCATCATCGCGGCGACGATCTCGCCCGAGTGCGCCGTCGGCTGTTGCCGGAGGATCACGTAGTCGCCGTCGAGGATCCCGGCGTCGATCATCGAGTCGCCGTGCACCTGGAGCATGAAGACGTTGCCGTCGCCCACGAGCTCGGCCGGCATCGGGTAGATCTCGTCGACGTGCTCCTCCGCCAGGATCGGCGTCCCCGCAGCGATCCGGCCGAGCAGCGGGACCGACCGCGCCGGGCTCCGCTCGGCCGCCAGCCCCGTCTCGGCGTCGTACAGCAGCTCGATCGCCCGCGGCTTCGTCGGGTCGATCCGAAGGTAGCCCTTGCGCTGTAGCGCCTGCATGTGGGAGTGCACGGTGGAGCTGGATGCGAGCCCGAGGGCGTCGCAGATCTCGCGGACCGACGGGGGATAGCCCCGGTCGGCGACCATCTCGGCGATGTACTCGAGCGTCTGGCGCTGGCGGTCCGTCAGTCCCTCGACCATCGCTAAGCCTCCTGTTCCGGGGATCGATGTCCGGCCCCTGGCCGAACGCACGTTCGCCCAGATTACGCGATCGCGGCGACGGGTGCAAGAACGTACGTTCGAACGGGCGGGTTGTCCTCGAACGCACGTTCGCCTATGATAGGGAACAGACGTTCGCCGGAGGCGCGAAAAGTGTCGTACGCCCTCGCTAGCGTCGCTCCCGCTCCATCTCGTCAGCCGGAAGAGTCGTCGAAGGAGGATCCACGATGGCGGTTCGCAGCGAAGACCTCGCCCCCGGCCCCGACGCGGTCGTCTACCGGTTCCCCACGGCGGCCCGCCGCCGGGCCCGCCGCCGGATGATGCTCCGGCGCAGGGTCACGCTCGGGACGATGGCCCTGGTCGTCGTGGCCGCCACGCTAGCCGGTGGGGGCGTGGCCGAGACCGCGCCGCAGACACGGGCGCCACGGGCGGTGCTGGTCCAGCCGGGGGACACGCTGTGGGGGATCGCGGGCAGGTTCGCTCCCGAGGGGACGGACGTCCGGGCCTACGTCGACGCGCTGATCGAGCTGAACGGGCTCGAGGGGGGCCTCCAGGCGGGGGTACGTCTGCGGCTCCCGAATTAGTCGGTTTTTCTTCCCGACTTGCCTTGACTCCCGGCCTCCACCTGCGCGTAATTACAACTCTGTGATGCCCCCATATATTGTGGTGGGCAGAGGGACAAGGCCCCAGATGTGGTGGATTCCGGGGAATGAGCCGGATCGGGGCATGGGAGAATAGGCAGTGGCCTGCGGGACCCGCACGGCCGCTCGGAAGGGGGCAGTCGGCGTGGCAGGAGCGACCACCAAGAGCAGCGCCACCGCAGGTCTCGGGATCCGCCGTCATTTCACCACCGAGGGCGTCCACCCCTACGACGAGATCGAGTGGGAGCTGAGGGACGCCGTCATCCAGAACTACCGGACGGGTGAGGTCGCGTTCGAGCAGAAGGACATCGAGTTCCCGAAGGCGTGGTCGCAGAACGCTACGAACATCGTCGCCCAGAAGTACTTCCGCGGCGCCCTCGACACCCCGCGGCGCGAGCGCTCGGTCAAGCAGATGATCGACCGAGTCGTCGGCCGCTACGAGGAGGAGGGCCTCTCCCGCGGCTACTTCACCGACGCCGCCGAGGCGAAGACGTTCGCCGACGAGCTCACGCACCTCCTCGTGACCCAGAAGGCGGCGTTCAACTCGCCGGTGTGGTTCAACGTCGGCTGGCGGCCCAAGGGCGAGGAGCAGGTCAGCGCCTGCCAGCCCTACGGCGCTCTCGTCAGCACGCCGGATGGTCTCGTCCCCATCGGCAGGCTCGTCGAGGAGAACGCCGTGGGTACGAAGGTCTTCGACGCCCACGGGCTCACGAAGATCGTCGCCGTCAAGGCCAACGGCGTCAAAGACGTCTTCCGTGTCCATCTTCGCTCCGGGTACACGCTCGACGTGACCTCGGACCACCTCGTCTGGAAGGCAGAAGGCGACGGCGGCGGTCGCTTCGTCCCCGCGGACGAGCTGCGGGTCGGCGACAAGCTGGAATGGCATCGCCGCGGCGCGTTCGGAGGCGGCGAGATCCGGCGACTCGACATCGCCGAGGCAGCCCTCGCCGGCTGGCTGCAGTCCGACGGTTTCGTCGGCCGGTACGACGGGACGAACAAGTCGCTCACCATCGAGGCGATGACGGTGAACGACGACGAGAGGTCGTGGGTCCTGGCCGCCATCGACTCGGTCTTTCCGGACGTCCACCGCCACGAGAGGCGAGTGGAGACCCAGGACCCGGCTCTCGACTGCCGGCGGACGCGTCTCTACGGGAACGTGCTCGACGCCTTCGTCGAGAAGTGGGGCCTCAGGGCACGCCGGCTCGAGATGGAGGTCCCGGGTCACCTCTTCTCGGCGCCGCTCCCGGTGGTGGCCGCGTACCTGAGGAGCATCTTCCAGGCCGAGGGGTCCGTATCGATCCGCGAACGCTCGGCGCGCGTGGCGGTCGACATGATCTCCGAGAAGCTGATCAGAGGCCTGCAACAGCTGCTGCTTCGCTTCGGGATCTTCGCCCGCGTCACCTTCAAGAACGACGCGAGAAGCGACCGCAAGGGTTGCTGGTCGTTGGGTATCCAGAACCTCGGTGACCGCGCGACGTTCGCAGCGGAGATCGGATTCGTCGACGCGCGCAAGACGGCGAAGCTCGACGCCAGCTTGCAGATCGAGGGACGCGCCTCGAAGACGACGAAAGTGCTCGAGATCGGCGGCATCGAGCCCCTCGGGCCGACGGAGGTCTACGACATCCAGACGGAGAGCGGCGAGTACCTGAGCCACAACCTGCGCGTCCACAACTGTTTCATCCTCGCCGTCGAGGACCAGATGAAGTCGATCCTCAACTGGTACGTCGAGGAGGGCACGATCTTCAAGGGCGGCTCCGGCTCCGGCATCAACCTGTCGACGATCCGCTCCTCGAAGGAGCGCCTGCGCTCGGGCGGGACCGCTTCCGGCCCCGTGTCGTTCATGCGCGGCGCGGACGCGTCCGCCGGGACGATCAAGTCGGGCGGCGCCACCAGGCGCGCGGCGAAGATGGTCGTGCTGAACGTCGACCACCCCGACATCAAGGAGTTCATCTGGTGCAAGGCGCTCGAGGAGCGCAAGGCACGGGCGCTCCGTGAGGCAGGGTTCGACATGGACCTCGACGGGAGCGACGGCCACTCGATCCAGTACCAGAACGCCAACAACTCGGTGCGGGTGACGGACGAGTTCATGAACGCGGCGATCAAGGACGAGGACTGGGAGCTCAAGGCGGTCACGACCGGCGAGACGATCGAGAAGCTCAAGGCGAAGGACCTGTTGCGCCAGATCTCCGAGGCCGCGTGGCAGTGCGCCGACCCCGGCGTCCAGTACGACTCCACGATCAACGACTGGCACACCTGTCCGAGCTCGGGACGGATCAACGCGTCGAACCCGTGCTCGGAGTACGTGCACGTCGACAACTCGTCGTGCAACCTCGCCTCGCTGAACCTCATGAAGTTCGTCGACGAGGACGACAACTTCGACGTCGAAGGCTTCAAGCACGCGGTCCAGATCGTGTTCGTCGCGCAGGAGATCTCCGTGGGCTTCGCCTCCTACCCCACGCCGAAGATCGCGGAGAACTCGTACCGTTTCCGCCAGCTCGGCCAGGGCTACGCGAACCTCGGCGCGCTCCTGATGAGCCAGGGCCTCGCTTACGACTCCGACGACGGCCGCGCCTGGGCCGCGGCGATCACCGCGCTGATGACGGGTCACTGCTATGCGACGTCGGCGCGGCTCGCGCAGCGCGTGGGACCGTTCGGGGCGTTCCCCGAGAACCGCGAGCCGATGCTCCGCGTCATGAACAAGCACCGGGCGGCCGCGTACGAGATCCCCGAGGGCCTTGCGCCGGCGCCTCTGCTCGAGGCCGCCCGCTCGTCCTGGGACGAGGCGGTGGCGCTCGGCGACGACAACGGCTACCGCAACGCCCAGGCGACGGTGCTCGCGCCGACGGGGACGATCGGGCTGATGATGGACTGCGACACGACCGGGATCGAGCCCGACCTCGCGCTGAAGAAGATGAAGAAGCTCGTCGGCGGCGGGACGATGTCGATCGTCAACCAGACGGTCCCGCGGGCGCTTCGCAAGCTGGGCTACGGCGAGTCGCAGATCGCCGAGATCGTCGCCTACATCGACGAGAACTCACATGTCGTCGGCGCGCCGCACCTCCGTGAGGAGCACATGTCCGTCTTCGACACCGCGATGGGCGAGCGCTCGATCCACTACATGGGGCACATCCGGATGATGGCGGCGGCCCAGCCGTTCCTCAGCGGCGCGATCTCGAAGACCGTGAACATGCCCGAGGACGTGACGGTCGAGGACATCGAGCAGGCGTACCTCGAAGGGTGGCGGCGGGGGCTGAAGGCGCTCGCGATCTACCGGGACAACTGCAAGACCGCGCAGCCGCTGTCGGTGAGCAAGAAGGCTCCGGAGGCGCAGAACGCAGCGGCGCCGGAGGTGCTCGCCACGGACCTGCCGGAGCCCGTGCGGCGCCGGCTGCCCCGGGCGCGGCGCTCGATCACGTTCAAGTTCCGGGTCGCCGACACGGAGGGTTACCTCACGGCCGGAGAGTTCCCCGACCGGCGTGTCGGCGAGATCTTCCTCAGGGTGGCGAAGCAGGGATCCACGCTCTCCGGGATCATGGACGCCTTCGCCATCTCGATCTCGATGGGCCTCCAGTACGGCGTGCCGCTGTCGGCCTACGTGAAGCAGTTCGCGAACACCCGCTTCGAGCCGTCGGGGATGACGGACGATCCCGAGTTCCGCATCGCGACGTCGATCCTCGACTACGTCTTCAAGCGGCTGGCGGTCGAGTACCTCTCGGTCGAGGAGCGCCACGCGCTGGGGATCAGAACCTCCGGCGAGCGCCAGTCCGAGATCGAGGCGAAGCTCGACCCAACGGTTGCCGAGCCGACGGGGACCGGAAACGGCAACGGGAACGGGAACGGCAAGACGGCCGAGCCCGAGGGCGTGATCGTGCTCGGATCGGTCGTGACTGCGAACGCCGGCTCCCTTCCGTTCTGCGGGACGTGCGGCGTGCAGATGAACCCGGCCGGTTCCTGCTTCGCCTGCCCGTCCTGCGGTTCGACGAGCGGATGCTCGTGAGGGGGCCGCGATGGCAGACCTGAAGCACTGCAGCGAGTGCGGGGCGGAGCTGAGGCTCCGTCCCGCCTCCTGCCCACTCTGCGGCAGGGAGACGGCATTCGTCCCGAAGGAGCGCATCCACATCGACCTCGACGACTACCAGACCAACGTGCGGTCGCTGCGGGAGGAGCTGCACCGGATCCGGCGGGAAGACGCGGAGGCGGTCTGACGGATACTGGCGGCATGAGAAGACTTGCCGCAGTCGCCGCCGCCGCCCTCTCGATGACGGTGCTGGCCGCAGCCCCGACGGCTGCGACCCTCGACCGGTTCGAGCTCTACTCGAAGCCCACGAACCGTCCGGGCGCCCCGGTCATCTTCGTGCTGCAGAACAACACGTCGGACCCCCAGCGTTTCGACTCGCCCTGGACGATCACGCGCGCGAAGACCCGCGAGGTCGTCGCGCAATACCACTGGGCCCGCGCGGAACGGCGGCTGTCGCCGGGTGAGACCGCGATCTGGGAATGGGACCAGCGCAAGGGTGCCCGCAGCAGCGATCCCTCGCCACCCGAAGAGGCAGACCGCGCGGGGCCGGGCGGCTACATCCTCACGATCGAGACTCCGCACGAGACGCTGACACGGCGGTTCCAGATCGGACGGTTCTTCACGCTCGGGTTCGAGGGCCGCGACGCTTCGTTCGTCGTCTTCGTCAACGAGCGCAAGCCGATCAAGCTGATGAAGGCGGAGGCCGAGGCCGAGGACAAGACGCTGATCGTGTCCGGGAAGGTGCGCGGCGAGCAGCGCTACAACCGCGACTGGTCGTACTCGATGGGGCCGGGCTCGATCGTCCTCGGCGAGGTGTTCGTCGAGGTCTGCGACGGGAGCCCCGGCTACGTCGAGCGTCACAAGAAGGAGTGGCTCGGCAAGCGATGGTGCCCGTGGTCGTCGTACGTCGCGGCGATCGGGCGCTGAGATGCGCTGCCCCTACTGCGCGGTCGAGGAGGACAAGGTAGTCGACTCCCGCCTCGCAGAGGAGGGGCGGGTGATCCGCCGCCGGCGGGAGTGTCTCGGCTGCGGCCGCCGTTACACGACGTTCGAGCGCGCGGAGGAGGTGCCGCTGCTAGTCGTCAAGCGCAACGGGGGCGAGGAGCCGTTCGACCGCTCCAAGGTCGTCGAGGGCATCAAGCGCGCGTGCAAGAACCGCCCCGTGACGGCCGCGGAGGTCGAGGAGCTCGTGGACGACGTCGAGGAGTCGATGAGGGCGAGCGGCGAGCGGCCGGTGCCGACCTCCGTGATCGGCCGCGAGGTCCTCGAGCGGCTGCGCAACCTCGACGAGGTCGCCTATCTCCGCTTCGCGTCGGTCTACAAGGACTTCCAGGAGCTCACGGACTTCGAGCGCGAGCTCGGCCGGCTGCTGAAGAAGTCGCCGCCCAAGGCTCCCGAGGGCTGATGAGGGTCCGTGTCCGGAGGCTCGACCGGGACCTGCCGATGCCCGGATACGCGCGGCGCGGCGACGCGGGGATGGACCTCTACGCCGCGGAGCCGGCGGTGCTGAAGCCCGGCGAACGGGCGGCAGTCCGCACCGGCCTTGCGGTCGAGATCCCCCGCGGGTACGCGGGGTTCGTGCACGCGCGCTCGGGCCGCGCGCTCCGCGAGGGCCTCGCGCTCGTCAACGCGCCCGGCCTGATCGACTCCGGATACCGCGGCGAGATCAAGGTGATCGTGGTGAACCTGGACCCGTACGAGCCCGTCCACGTCGAGCGGGGCGACAAGATCGCGCAGCTCGTCGTCCAGCCGGTGGCCGAGGTCGAGCTGGAAGAGGTCGGCGACCTGGAGACGACCGAACGCGGCGCCGGGGGCTTCGGGAGCACCGGCAGGTAGGCGGCGGGGGTCTCTTCGACCTCGTGGACCCCCTACGCGGCGTGGGCCCGAGGGCCTCCTGGCCGGACCCCGGCTGCGTATAATCGGGCCGTTGCGGGCGTGGCTCAGTGGTAGAGCATCACCTTGCCAAGGTGAGGGTCGCCAGTTCGAATCTGGTCGCCCGCTCTGAGAAAACCCCCTGGTAGCAGGGGGTTTTTTCGTTTCCCGGAGGTCGAACGTCTGTTCAAGCTGACCACGTCCGGCCATGTTCCGGCCATATGGGGGCGTGTGAGAGTTCGGCACCTCTGTCTCTTTCTTGGTCTCGGGGTCTTTGGCGCACTCCGCGACCCGGCCGTGACACTAGCTCCGGTCTGTGTCCCACCAATATTCGACATTCGCGATTACTCGGGAGCTGCAATGGAGGTGCTCGAGCGGATTCTCGAACGGATCATGCGCCTGTGGGAGTGGCGTTTGGTCGAAGCGGCGACTCTCGAGCCAGCGGCCCGTCGTAAGGAGCTAGGAGCGTTTGGATGGTGGTTCGCTGCTGAAGCTTTCCCGGAGGATTGGGCGATCGCGCAGCTGGAACGGGCATTGACGGAGGGTGGCGGAGCCGACGCCGATCATCTCGTGGCGGAGCGCATCCGTACCGTCTCCGAGAGATACCCGCGCGAGGCGGTGGTCTGTATGAGACTGATGGCGGCAGGCGACGATGAGGGGTGGGGCATCATCGGGTGGCGCGACGAAGCGCGCTCCGCGATCACTACCGCGATGGCGAGCGGAAACGCCGACGCCCGGGCCGCAGCGGAGGCTTTGGTGAACTACCTCGGGACTCGCGGGCATCTTGAGTTCCGCGATCTCCTTCCGCACCCGCCAGTCTGACGGTCCGAGATGGCCGCGCGGCGTGATTGTGTACGTGGAGGCGAGTCTGAGGGGCTCCTCCTACTCTTGTCGTTCGGCCCTGCGGCCGGGCGCCGCCACCTCAATTTGTCAGGTGCCGGAATGGCGGCCACCCCTAGCCGCGCGGTACATCGTTTCGAGGCCGTCCCGAAGACGCTCACCGAAACTCGGGAACGTCACGAGCGGCACGAGATAACGCTTCTTCTGCTCGTCGGTCCCGGAGAGCAACAGCCCCGTGGGCCCCTCGGGGCTGTACGTCGTGAACCCGGCGAGCCGGCATCCCGTAAGCGGGGCCGCCTGGCGCAAGAGCACTATCCCGAGCTGCGGAAGGCCGCTTCCCCCGACGTCCTCGGGGAAGTCGGCCGCATAGAAGCCGAGCTCGGCGGCGCGCCGGCGCACCCTGTCGATCAGCTCGACCGGGATGTCGTCCTCCTGAGGTCGAGCTCCGCGGCTTCGAGCGGCTTCAGCTCACGGTCGACGAAGTCGGTGAGGTTGCGCTGGAGCTCCGCGTACTCGGGAGGGATCGAGAAGTCCACTAGAGCCTGCTGGGCCGGCCGCAGAACAGATTGCGGGCGGACAGGTGGGGTCATCCCGAGGAACGATATCAATGCATGATCGTCTGCGGGTTCTTCCACGCGGCGGCTATCTGCGACTTCAAGGGTTCTGGAAAGGGGATCACGGACGGGCTGGGAGGCCACGTCGGCTTCACACCTAGACGGGCTCGCAGCAGGTGGCGCGCTATCGCCTCGAGCTGATGGAACGCGTTCTGCGTCCACGGAAGCTCCTCGCCAGCATGAACGATCTTGCTCCTGACGCCGTACAGCTTGCCGATGTTGAGCTCGGGCGGCACTTCCTCGCCGGAATCGAGGAGCGCGTTCTCGACCCGCCGCGCCACTGTTTTCCCGCGAACATCGGACACAAGCGCCTCGAGCGCGATCCAAAGGAAGACGACAGCGTCCGCAGTCGGACCCGCTTGAATTCCCCGAAGGAACCACTTTGCTGCCGTTGCCGCCGTCCTGTCTTCGGATAGGTCGACGCTCTCCAGCGATCGCGCTGCCTGCGCGTCCTGTTCGAAGAAGGCCGCCGGGAAGAACGTCCTAACACCCAGGTTGTAGTCCAGACCGGCCCGTACCGAGCCTCCCTCGCTAAGCACGAGGGCGTCCTCGAAGACCTCCCTCTGAACGAATCTTCCGTCGAACAACGTGGCCAAGACTCCGGCGGCAGCGAGGGCTTCCTGCCGCCAGCCTCGTAGGTCTTCGTGGGGCTGTTCGCCAAACGTGTCCTCTATCTCGAAGACCGAGAGGGGCAGTCCGTCACCAACGACTAGCTTCATGTCCACGCGTTTGCGCCATACCAAGGTGAGACCCGGCTGCTGGACGACCGACGTCGTCTGCGTGCGTACGGGGCCCTCGGTCTGGGAGACGCGCACTCTCCCGATCGTGAGCTGGACGAAGAAAGGGCCTAAGGACGCAGGCG
Source organism: Actinomycetota bacterium (assembly GCA_030861725.1). Lineage (GTDB taxonomy): Bacteria > Actinomycetota > CADDZG01 > CADDZG01 > WHSQ01 > JALZEG01. The sequence goes on from JALZFC010000001.1 coordinate 35,482, forward strand.
CAGCGTAATTAGGCTGCATGGACTGGAAGCCGATGCGGTAGAGGCTGCCAGAGCCCGCGAGCTTTGGTCCATCGTGTCGGCTCGCGTACAGGTCCACCTTCCTCGGATCGTCCGACAACTCTTCCATTCGGTCCACGAATCCCACGTCCCCAACCCCCTAAGACATCGCTCGGGGTATTCGCCCCGGCAGCAAGGGGAGCAACCAACGCTCGCCGCATAGGTCGACCTTGGGCGCCACCGACTCGGGGGTGGTGATTTCGCTATCCGCGGACCACGACGCGTGCACGACCCAACCTCCGTCCTCGGCTAGGTCGTCGACCGATCGAAGCTTCTTGGTGGCATGGGGCGGAAGTGTCGGAGACCGCCTCAGGCGCTGTGCGACTCCGGGGCCTCCCTGTCGCTCCGGAGGCCCTGACATGCTCAGGAGCCGGACCTCGACCCGATCCCGGTCTTTGCGCCGGGCGAAGAGCCTCTCGGCGAGAGCCGCATACTCTGATGCGATGTACCTACGGTCCTCGACTGTGCACCAGTCGACTGATCCGTGGAGTTTCAGGAGGACGAAGTCGGTCTTGCTGCCTCGCGTGAGCTTCACGGGCACGCCGGTGGCTTTCGCAGAGGGTTCGACCACAAGGTCCCAGTTCGACGTGATCGCAATATTCCCAGGCTGCACTACTTCGTCAAGAAACGAGTTGCTCGCCGTCCGGATGGCTTCCGAGTTGCGGGTGCGGTCGACCAACATATGGGCTATTGCGAATTTCCGCTGGCGGTAGAGTTCTGGTGCGTCAGTAAAACCTCCCCGGAACCCGCTTCCTACGTCGATATAGGTGCTGAGGGTCGAGAAGAAGTCGACCACGTCAGGACGGAACCCCTCATGGACGGCGTCCGGATAGAAGTACTTGAAGACGGTGTGGAGACGTTGCGGGAGGTTCTCTGTTTGCAGCCACTGCTTCTCTCCTGAGAAGCGGATGACCTCCTCGATCGGAGATGGCGTATTCGGCAATCCCAACGCGCAGGACACGCCGACGCCGAGGAAGTAGACGTTTCTCGTCCTTGTTGGAGTGGGAGGCGGCATCTATCGGACGCCGCGCAGCAGCGGCCGGCCGGCGAGCCGACGGTGCGTTCGAATAAACCTTGGGCGGACGAACCGGGCATGGACAATGGCCGTCGGAGCAGGAAGGAGAAGGTAGGACAACCATAGGAGTCGGCGGGGGTCGTCTTCGTCGCGGACGTCAGGAGCGGACGAGACGGCCTCAATCATCCAGATGACGATGGACGCAGTCACGCGATTGTGGGAGAGGCAACGCTCCCGACGCTGTCAATGTCCAGGTCCTTTCGTCCAATGCCCTGGGCGCATCGTACCCGTCGACTTCGCGCGGATCGCAAATCAATGTGCGAAAAATGACCCGCGATCTCGGATGTGCTTCGAATTCCTCTACCTGAAGACCTGGGCCACATTTGGGCCACATCACTCCTGATTTTGGGTGTATCTCTATGGCATTTGCTGACAGCGAAAATGGTTACCTACCTTCGAGAACGCCGAATCGATGCACGTCAGAGAAGCGGTTCGAGGTCTTTGCCAAGGTGAGGGTCGCCAGCTCGAATCTGGTCGCCCGCTCTGGGAAAACCCCCTGGTAGCAGGGGGTTGTTTCGTTTCCCGAACGTCGAACGTCTGTTCAAGGTTGCCCTCGTCCGGCCATGTCCCGGGCATTTCTGGCTGTGCGACCTTCGTTCCACCTGCTGTGCTGCTTCGTGGACGCGCGAACCAGCGCCTACGGAGGGGCCGCGCCACTCATGGCCCGCCCGACTGATTCTCGACCCTCTGTCGACCGGCATCCGATGCGGCATAAAGAAGCGCTGGGTGGACAGTGGCCAAGTACGCGCGGCGTACTCAATCGGCGAGGACATCACGGCTTAGCCTCGCGGCTTCGGCCTCCTCGCCGGTCACGCGGCACCACAGGAGGATGTCGTAGATGCGAAGACGGGTTAGCAAGACGCCGTCCCTAGTGCTGGCAAGGGTGGCGAACCAGACCTCGAGATCCTCGAATAGAGGCGCCTGGTCAGGCTTCGTCAGGTCGTCGTAGATCGCCAGCCACAGGTTGTCACCGAGCCTCGTCATCGTCTGCCGGTCGAGAAGCGGGAACAAGCGCGGCCACGCGTGATGAAGGATCTTGTGTGTCTTCGTGACCCCGCAGCCCGGGACCGATTCGATCAGGTACCAGGCCCGGTGCAGCAGCCACGCCGCCGAACCTTCGGGAGACTCCTCCAGTTCCTCGCGCGGCGGCGTCCAGAACGCGACATCGGCGGGGACCTGTTGGATGACCTCGTTGACGACCGGCGCCACCGCTAACAAGTTCGAGACGATCTCGACGCCATAGCCTTGCGTGACGTTGAGCAGCACCGGCGCCACGATGTCGACGATGTCGATCCCCTCACCCGGCCCCCGCTGACAGTCATAACTCCGGTACCCAAACCGCGCCCGCCGCCACGCCGGCAACGGCTCCCCATACGCCGACACCGGCGAATCCGGCTCGGTCGTCTCCTCCCCAAAGCAATACCCAGCGATCACGGCCCTCGCGTCATCGAGCGAGAACGACTCCCCCGCCAGGACCAGTTTGCCCACTACTTTCACCCGGCCTCCGCCTCTCCCCATGCGAGCGCGATTCTGGAGCGCAGCCAACTGATTCCTTTCCGGAGAAGAGAAGCTAATCGCTGGCGCGCTATCCCCAGATCGCGGTCGCTCCGATTGAGATTGCGACAAAGGTGACGGCTGAGACCTCGAGCAGCAACGCCGACTGGAGCGCCGCCGCCTTTCTCGCGTTCTGTGACCGAACGGTCTGCAGCATCTTGATCCGAACCTCCGCCGCTCGATGTTCTCCTGTCGATTCCGGCGCAGCACGGTATCGCTCATCCAACAAGCGAGAGAGGTGATCAATGTCAGGCAGCTCGTACGTTCGCACCACATTGGTAGCGATCGCGGTTCCTGCAGCAGCCACGAACAAGACCAAGGCGAATAGCAGGAAGCCGACGGCTGCAGCGGGGGGTTGAACCTCTTCGTCGGCGCGAACCAACGCGGCCAAAGAAACCAAGACGGCCACCAGAGTTCCGGCGGTAGTGATAACCGCCACGCCTCGCTGCTCAAGGGACTGTTTAGCGGCGCGCTCGTACTCGAGTTGGTCTGTGATCAGGCTCGAATAATGTCCACCTGCGGTGGGTTCGCTCACACCCTTTCCAGCCAACGAGCTGCGTCAACGCGCACATTGGAAGTGCGGCCTCTACCGGTCATCCTCAGGCAAGTCTGGCCAGACCACCACCCCGAGATGGCCGAGCTCACGCTGAGACAGCTTCGCGCTTACCGTCTCAATTGGGCCAGGGTCGGAGTTGCTCGGGTCCCCAAAGTCGTCCTCTGGAGACGAAGCCGTCTCGCTCGGTTGTGGATCATCTGCGTGCACAGTCGAACCTCCTCTCGATGCCAACCCAAAGGGTACCGATTGGATGGCGTCGCGAGGGGGATTCTGCACGGCTTTCCGGCGAGCCACGTCTCGTCCACCAGGAATTTCGCGTTACCCCCTTGAGTGCCTCAACTGTGATGGCCGGGGACCCAAGTTCGGCAGGGCGCTGAAGGAGGTCTCGATGGGCCTGTGACTGTAATCTGATTGCCAACGTGGCCGAGAGGTGGAAATGCGGCCTTCGGGAGGAGAGCCATGGCATCACCACAATTTCCACGGAACCCAAATACACAGAGCGTCCGCTGGTTTCTCGACCTGAACTCAGCTGGCCGGCTCGACCTTGACCCTCCCTACCAGCGCAGAAGCGTCTGGAACATGGAGTTCCGGCGCTTCTTTATTGACTCGGTCCTGCGAAACTATCCGACCCAATCGATCTTCCTCGAGTACGACATCGATCCTGATATCTCCACGGTCTATCGAGTGTTGGACGGCAAACAGCGCCTCACCACGATCCTGATGTTCACGACTGACGAATTCCAGACGTCAGATTCGGTGATGGACCTCAATCTCGCGAACCTCTATTACTCGGACCTTCCTCGGGATTGGAAAACGCGGCTCTTGAGCTACATCTTCACAGTAGAGAACGTTAACGACGCTACCCCTGCTGAGTTGAACCAAGCGTTCGATCGCCTCAACCGCAATGTCTTGCGTTTGAACAAACAGGAACTCCGACACGCGAAGTTTGGAGGGGAATTCATCACAAAAATGGAGCACATCGCCCAGCACGATGTGTGGGAGCAGGTTGGGCTCGTCACTCCAGCTCGTCGCAGAAGAATGCTCGATGTCGAATACGTCTCGGAGCTCTACGTGATCGGTCTCCGCGGAATCCAAGACGGAAAGAACTATCTGGATGACGTATTCGCCGATTACGACGGCGAGATCGAAAACGAGGCGCGGGCGGAGAAATACTTCAAGAGAACGCGAGACTTCATCCAGAAGCTGGATGGCGAGATGCCTCTTCCGGGAACGAGATATAGCAACGTCGCTGACTTCTATAGCCTCTGGGCCGCCGTCGGCGACCTCCTGGACTCGGGCGAAGTTCTTGATGCCGGAGAGGCCGCGGACTCGCTTCGCGAGTTCGAAGCAGAACTCCTCGAGCAGGAAACCCAGAGGGCACAGACCTATCTCCTAGCCGCTCGACAGGGGTCGAACAAGAAGCCAAACCGTGAACGACGGACGGCGATCCTGAAAGACATCCTCACCGCCGACGCTTAGACCTTCCATCGCATGAATCTTCCCGTGGCTCTCCGCGAGGCAATGGCTGCCATCGCGCCTCGATTGCAGAACTTGGAGAGCTATCTTGAATCGAGACTGCGGATCGACCTACAACCGTTGAACCCTGTGGCAATAGAGACGCGGTGTAAGGGTATTGAGAGCGTTCTACAGAAGCTTCAAACCGGACGGTTCGGCACCCTGCTGGAACTGCACGACCTTGTCGGGGCAAAGGCCGTGATGCTGCGAAAATCGCACATCCCTGTCGCGATCGAGCGGATCGAGGCCGGAACACTCGTCCTTGTTGAGTCCAACTTGGCGGAATCCCTCGATCCCCGGCTCTTCGCCTATCACCAGCCCCATCTGATCGTTCGACTCCCGGACGACTACGTCGAGCGAAATCCTGAGTTCAAGGGTCTCCGAGCGGAGGTGCAGGTCACGACAGCCCTCCAGCACGCCCTGGACATGTCGACCCACGACTTCGACTACAAGGGAAAGTCATTCTCCTGGGGAAATTTCCGCATAGTTGCCCAGCTCCGGGGAAGCCTCGACCTGATCGACGACATCCTCGATGACATCGAAGCATCAAAAAGCGCGAGGAGGATTTCAGCCGCCTGCGCCGCCAGACCTGGTGGCTTCACAACGCGTTCTGGATGCCCTCGGAGAAGTCTTCGATCCCGACGACCTCCCCGAGGACCAGCGTCGGTTGGCTCTTACAGTTCAGGGAGCTGATCGAGAAGGCCGATGTCACGCCGGCCGCCCTGAGAGAGATGGCTGTGAAACACGATGACCTGGTCAAGGCTCTCAGCCTTACGCCCCATGACGTCGTCTTGGGAATGCTGATGCGGGAATGTCCCGACAACCTCCTGAATAACTACACGCGTCAGCTTTTCGTCTCAGACGAGTTGATGACCCTGTGCGCTGAAACCCGCGCGATCCCTGAAGAGCGGCGCGTACAAATCTTGCCTTCCGAGCCGCCGGCTCCGACTGGATAGCGGAACCAGCCGAGGGATCGCCACACCAACAGTTACCTTTCCTGCACGGATCCACCCATCGCATACGCTGTTCTAATGGCGGAGCAGGAGTTCGATCCGGAGCGGGGACGCGCGGCGGCCGAGAAGCTGAGGGCGCTGGGCGTCCGGGGCGTTCTGCTTCAGGCGGGGGAGCAGGGGCGGATCACGCAGGTCGTCTGCAAGATGCCGGAGTGCTACTGCCCGAAGGAGCTCGGCGGCGCCTGCTATTTCGAACCTCGAGGAACCCCGCAGACCGATTGGATGCCGACGCCGGACCACTACCCCACCCTGAAGATGAACGGCGGCCACCTCACCGTCGACAACGTCCGCCTGGCCCACCGCCTCTGCAACCGGATCGATTACTCCAAACAGATCGGCCGCCCCCACGCCAAAGACCTAGCCCGAGTCAAAGCCGCCCGCGACGGCGCGCGGGAACGGCGAGGCGCCGGGACCTGCTGACGCTCGGTCGAATCCTAGGAGTGCCCAGCGCCTGACGCCTCGCCGACGGTCGGAGATCCGTCGTACAGCGATGGAGACCTCCGACAGCGAGATAATGGGGTAGTGAAGAAAGAGGCGCGCCTGCTCAAGGCGAGGGCGGTAGATTCACTGCTCCTGGCGATCGAGCAGTTCAACCGCCCGTGGGATCGAGGGCGCCTCGAGAGCGTCCTGATGCTCCTGGATCACTCCTTCGAGATGTTGCTGAAGGCGGGGCTGATCCACAAGGGCGCCTGCATACGGGAGAGGCGGGCGAAGCAGACGCTCGGATTCGACGCCTGCGTTCGCAAGGCCCTCAGCGACTCCAGCGTCCGGTTTCTCACAGATGAGCAGGCGATCACATTGCAGATGATCAACGCGCAGCGGGATGCTGCACAGCACTACCTCCTGGAAATGTCGGAGGAGCAGCTGTACATGCACACTCAGGCGGGCGTGACCCTCTTCGCCGACGTCCTGAAGAAGTTGTTCGGCCTTAGGCTCCAGGACTTCCTGCCGGAGCGGGTCATGCCGGTGTCGACGAGACCGCCACGCGACCTCGCGACCCTGATGGACGACGAGGTTCGAACGATTAGTGCACTCATCAAGCCGGGCAGCCGGAAGCGCGTTGAAGCGCGAAGTCGGGCGCGTTCGCTCGCGATCATGGAGGGCGCCGTCACGGGTGAGCGTGTGCAGCCCGGAAAGGGCGAGTTGGACAAGATCCTGAAGAAGGTTGGGTAAAAGCACGCATGGACGGAGATATTCCCCGGAGTGTCCCAGCTGCGCCTGTCCACCGACGGCGAGGGGGTCCCGTTCAACCTGCGGATCGTCAAGGGCGAGGGCGTTCCGATCGCGCTGGTGCCGGAGGGTACGCCGGGAGCAACGGTCGTCGCCGTCAGACGCGTCGACGAGCTCGGCTTCTACAACATCGGCCACACCCAGCTGGCGCACAAGGTGGGGATCACAGAACCAAAGCTGCGAGCAGTGCTGTGGCATTTGGGAATGGAGGACGACTCTGAGTACGTCAAGGTGATCAAGCTGGGGAGCCAGCGGTGGAAGCGCTACAGCCGGAAGGCTTTAGAGCGGCTCCGTGAAGAAGTCCCGAAGTTGGATCTGCAGGAGATCTGGGAGGAGTACATGGGGAAGGGGGTCAAGAAAGCCGGCTGAGCGGGCAGGGGCGTGAATAACCGGAGTGGGGAGAATGAAACAGTCATGAGCGTGGACTGGTCGCCACCTCTGGATGAGATTGCTGCGACGCTGATTAGCGTCGCAGCGTCGGGTGGGATCATGACGATTTGGTTGCAAAGGTCGCTTTTCGGCGAGCCAATCCGGTGGCCGGCGCGTGGCTTCACGGAAACCGAAGAACTCCAAGTCATCGGGTGGGAACGAGACCGGATCATGAGCGCGGCCAAAGGTCTCGCCGGTAGCGCGAGCGCTTTCTTGGCAGCGCTCGCGATTGCGCTTCTGAAGGACGAAGTCAAGGTTTCCCTCAGTGCCTGGACGTTGATCGGTCTCGTAGCCGGATTGGCAGGGTGTCTCCTTCTTGCTGGTCGACTTGCGACGGCGTCACGTGAGCTAGTCGAGGCTGAGATCCAATGACTCCGTCAGAGCTCGTGTTGGCGATCCTCGGCGGGTTTGGGTACGCGATCCTGGGAGCGGCCGTCGTCTTGAAATTCAAGCGCACGAAGCCCACTGAAAAACACAGGTATCGCCCCTTCGACGACTTGAGGTAGGACTCTAGCGGCTTGCTTTGAAGTCTCGAGCGCTCGCTGGACCAATCCCGAGTGCGACCGTGAAATCCGGCTGCACGCTGAACGCATTCGCTATCTTGGCCTGACACGGAGAAGGACACAGGGGAGCCGGAATCGGCCGCTCCGGGGTCGAGAGGCTCCAGCGCGACCCCGCCACCTTCGCTGAAATCCGCCCCAACGAACACTTGTTCGATTAGCCTCGCGCGCGTTTAGCGAGTCTCGGCCCCTGCTCGCCCCGAGGGACCGCTGCCGGAGCCACCTCCGGCGTTAGGAGTACACGATTATGCGACGGCTCCAGATACCGACCGGCCCCATTGAGCGCTCCGCGCTTCGCGCCCCGGTCGCAGACCGCGACTTGAAAGCCGGCGAGAGCAGAGTTCCATCACGTTCGGAAGGAGGTGCTCGTTGAAGAGCACCCTGACCTTCGACCACTGTTCCGTCGCGGTTTCGCAAGAGCAGCGCGAGATTTTCGAGTCAGATGTGCAACTGATCTTCGCCGTGCTCGATGACCTGAGAGATGAGCGGGGGATTCCCGGCTACCGGGCAACCGTCGTTTTGTGCGACGACTTGGCAGCAGAGGTTAGCCAGCGAGACTCACGACTCGCGGCGCTGCAAGCCGAGGCAGGCTCCGATGTCCAGCAATTCACGGTCGAGCGGATCGGCGGTGTCGTGACCGGAAAGAACCTCCCCCTATCCGAGGACTGCTCAGAAATTGCTCTCGTTTTCGACTCGAGGTTCTGGCAGGGCCCCGTAGACGACACACTCGCCAGGGCACGGGGGATCGGAGTCATAGCGCACGAGCTAGCTCACCCGCTCATCAGCAGGTCGCTACATCGGGCTGGGCTGCTAGATATGACGTGGCGCGTCCCCTACACGCGAGAGCAGATCGTTGAGTTCGTCAGCGTCACCCTCTTCGAGGAGTACCAGGCCGACGTGGTCAGCGATGTGACCCTGGGAGCGATCGCAAAAGTCGAAACTGAGACGGGCGAACGTGGCGCCACTATCTGGGATGTTTATGGCCAGGATATGGAGGCAGCTCTTGTCGAAGTACTGGCCGAGACATACCCAGCGTGGCCTAACCGCGTCCACCGCTACAGAGTCGGCGAGGAGGATCTTGGCGCCATGTTCCGGAACACGAACCAGGACATCCTCGGCACTCTGATGTGCATGATCCACGCGGAAACCGCGTCGCGGAGAAGCCGAGATGAAGATCTTCTGGCGTCGAGGCCACTGCGAGATATCGCTGGAGCTCGCCTTTACCTCGAGGACGAGTGGCCGGGCTTCTATCAAGCCTTGCGAGAGTCGCCAATCCTTCCGACTCCTGAGGAGATGCCAGCGGCGATCCGAGCGGCAATTTCTGCTGGCGATGCGCTGATGACGTCAATATGGAAACAGCTCGGGCTTGAAGCCGAAACAGTCGACGATGGCTCCGTCTATGTATACGTCGATTGAGCCCGAATGGCTGCAGGAGGTTGGATGATCCGCGCAACCACCTCCCAGCGACTCCGCCGGCCTGATCAACTGGCGCACCGCGAGCTGGCGCGCCTCACGACGAACACCTTCAACCGGAGCCAGTCTTGGTATCGCCTAGGGGTCGCAGAACGTCGAGACCGCCACGCCCGGGCATCGGTGGTCGCATGGATGTAGGGCGCTTAGAGACGCGTCTGACCCAGTCACTGATCCCGTCTCGGGTCGACGTCGTTCGCGCGAAACGTCTGATTCTCGAAGTAGTGGCGACTGGAGCCCTCGCGTCCAGAGAAGCGCTCCAAGGCGTTCTGGCCGCCGCCGAGAATGCCACCTCGCATTCGGAGGAGCCCATTGAAATCATTGACCCGCACGCACCAGAGACCTCTGCCACGGGCGACCACCCGCACGTTCGCTACCTCCAACTTCGTATCGCCGGAGTCGAAGCGGTGGCCGAGCTAGCCGCGAAAGGTCTGATCGTCCCGATGGACGGAGAGATCCGGCAGTCGGGCGAGTTTCCGTTTCGATACAGGTTGCAACAAGGGTCGCAGACAACGACCGGGACAGTACGGACCGCCGTACGCGTGCCGGCTCTAGCCGGTGCCTACCGATTGCCGCACAACCTGCTGAATGATCCGCCTTGGTTCCTCGACGTTGACCTGTTCCTCGATGACCTTACAGATCTTGAGCTATCCGACCAGCTCGTGCAGATCCTGCGCGAAGCCTTTCAGGCATTCAGACACGGACTGTTCCTCGCCTGCGCGGGCCTCCTCGGGGCCGTGAGCGAAGGTGCGTGGTACGCCGTTGCGGAAGGACTCGCCGGCGAAAAGGGGGCTCTAAGGAAGGCCCTCGACGGGGACAGGACGGCTCATGTGCAGAAGCTACTGGCCGATGAGTTCCGCCAGTCGCCGCGGGCGGGAACAACGCCTGACGACCTTCTTTCTCACGCGTCGCTCCTCCGCGACATCCGCAACTTCGGAGTTCACCCGCGCGGGAACCCCGTCGAAGACCTGAGCGACTACCTAACCGAAGAAGCCTGCGCGCTGTTGATTCTCAACACGCACCGCTACCTTCAGAAGCTGGCCGCCGCCTCTGCCCGCCTCGATCCCGAGGACACTGGTCGGCCACTTGTCGAGGAGCCTAGCGACGGCGGGTGATTGCGGTCATAAGCTCGAATGATGGCCGTTCCTAACCTCGCGGTACATCTTCTCGAGTCCATCACGGAGGCGCTCGTCGAGGCTCGGGAGCAAGTGGCCGTAGCGATCGAACGTGACGCGAATAGTCGAGTGACCCAAGCGCTCCTGGATTTCCTTCGGATGGGCGCCGTTTGCGATCAGCAGCGCTGCGCACGTGTGGCGAAGATCGTGGAACCTGAGGCCTCGCGGGAGCTTTGCCCGAGCGACAGCCGGGATGAAGTCGCGGCGATAGAAGTTCCTACGCAACGGATGCCCTTTGGCGGACGTGAAGACGTATCCCTTCGACGGATACAACGCTAGGTGCTCCGACAGCATCTTGCGGAGGAAGGGCGGGAGAGCGACGGTCCGGGTGGCACCCGTCTTGGTCGGGCCCTCCTTGAGGTGGCCGTTCACCTCGGCGACGGCCTCGGTGACTCGGATCGTGCCCTTAACCAGGTCGAGGTTGCGAACCTTGAGCGCGGCCAACTCGCCCCACCTCAGCCCCGTGTATGCGGCAGTGAAGATCAAGACTCGGTATCGCTCCGGGACTTCTTCGGCTAGCGCCTGAACGGCGACAGGATCGAGGAAGAGCATCTCGCGCTGGACTTCGTCCTTGGGGAGGCTAATCCCGAGGCAAGGACTCCTTGGGATGAGGCCATCGATAGCGGCCTGTTTCAAGATCCGAGAGAGGCTTGAGTAAACGGCGCGCACGGTTCCGGGGGCAAGGCCGTGATCACTGAGAGCAACGACCCAATTTCGGATGTCAGACGGCCGGATGTCGCCAAGAGCGTAGTCGCCGAAAGCTGGCACCACGTAGTTGCGCGCGTGACCTTCGACCTTGAGCCGCGTGGAGGGCCGCCAATGCATCGAGCTTCGCAGGTAGCCGTCGATGAAGTCGCGCAGCGGCGTGGCCGCTAGCGCGGGGTCCACCCACGACCCTCGTGCGATATCGGATTCGACGTGGTTCGAGAAGTCAACGGCCTCTCGCCTGGTCTTGAAGGTGCTCGACCGAAGGTGCCCGTCGGGGCCGTAGTAGCGGACTTGGTACCCGCCCCCGTCTTCTTTTGATCTTTTCCTGATGGAAGCCACAGATCACCTCCCCCTTTCGTGTACCACGCGGGTACGACCACCTTCGGTGGTGAACCTCACTTCTTCTTGCCGGTGCGGGCTGGAGTATTGAATGAGAACCTCTCCCGGCCTCGCCGGATTGTTCCGGCGCCTCGACCGGTCGACCCGCGCTCAGCGGGATTCCGAAGGCCCTCCTGTCGTTTTGAAGGAGCCTGCGGCGGCGCGCCGTCGGCGATGAAACTGAGGAGAGCGTTGCGGTCGAACCGCAGCGCGCCGCCGACTTTCGTAAACGGGATCTGCTTCTTCGAAGTCAGGTGGTAGAGCTGCGCCACGGAGACTCGCAGCAGCGCGGCTGCCTCCACCGGGAGCAGCACCCGCTGGCTGTCGTCGGGCGATTGTGGCAGTCCTTGCACCCGAGGGTCCCTAGCGGTCTTCTTCGCAGCCATGAGCCACCTCCGATCGCATTGCCGGTCGACCGGGGGCCAGCAGGGCCTTGCACCCGCCCAGCAAGGGGAGACGAACGTCTCTCTCGCAGAGACGCGAGTACCGGAGCGCAGCGAGGAACGGAGCGCCCTTGCGGGCGGGGGCGGGCCTGCTACATCGACGAAGAGCGGCAGCGGTCGGTGGTGGTGAGGTGCGAGAAGAACTGAGGCGACTCTCGGGGCCCGGGACGCCATGAGCCTCGAACGACGGCTGCTCGTCCTACGCCGCGTTCACTCGCCCCGCTCGGCGGCCACCGCTTTCCTTGTAGCGCCGTCCGCTCCTTCGTCAACCGCACGCTGCGCGCTCATGAGTGCTCGCTTGCCTTCGGCATCGGTTGACGCAGTCGCTTAGGCCGGCGCTGTGCCTCCGGCTCGGAAAGCCGCCGAGCAAGGAGGTGCGACGTGAACCAGCGAGCCGTGGTGCTCGTAGCCGACTACCTGTCTGCGCGCCCCAGGGGCCGGATCGTGGGCCTGAGGACCCGCGAGGGCGATTACCTGATGGAGATCAGAGACGTCAGGGACGGTCGCGTTCAGCTCATTCGGTCCGTAGACGACCTCGAGATCTGGATCAAGTCGTTTGACGAGGGCCGGTGCCCGCAGCCGGTGGGAGCGATCTGCGGCGTGTGCGACCGGGTCCACACGGATCGTGGCGTCGACGGAGAGCTGTTCTCGAACTGCGTCGGCTGTCAGGTGGAGTTGATCGAGGTCGCCGTGGAGCTCGAGTCCGAGCGGGGGTGGTGGCAGTGAAGGATGCCCTTCGCCAGGCTCACGAGAGGCTCGAAGCCGCCGTTGCCGAGATCGTCTCTGGTGACGACTGGCAGCGGATGTTGCAGGTCGCGTCGAAGTTCCACCGCTACAGTTTCAACAACCAGCTGCTCATCCTCTGCCAGCGTCCCGACGCGACGCGGGTGGCCGGCTACCGCAAGTGGCAGGAGTTCGGACGGCACGTCCGCAAGGGCGAGAAGGGGATCGCGATCCTGGCGCCGTGCAAGTACCGGACGAAGATCGAAGACGACTCCGGCGAGGAGACGACCGTCCAGTCGATCCGAGGCTTTCGCGTCGCCTACGTGTTCGACGTCTCACAGACCAAGGGTGAGCCCCTCCCCGAGGTCGACTCGCTGCGTCCCAAGCTCCTGGAAGGCGAGGCGCCGGAGGGGATCTGGGACCGGCTCGTCGAGCTCGCGATGTCTGAGGGGTTCGACGTCGTCAGGCATCGCCGCAACGCCGAGAACGGTTACTGCGACTTCGGTGCCCGCGAGATCGGGGTGCGCCCCGACGTGACGCCGGCGCAAGCCGTCAAGACGCTGGTGCACGAGCTTGGGCACGGCCTGCTGCACCGCGACGACACGTTCCGCAGCCGCGAGGTCAAAGAGGTCGAGGTGGAGTCGGTCGCGTACGTCGTCTGCGACGCGCTTGGTCTCGACACCGGCGACTACAGCTTCTCCTACGTCGCGAGATGGTCGAACGGCGACACCGAACTCCTCAGGACTGCGGCCGAGCGAGTGATCGAGTGCTCGCGGCGCATCCTCAAGGGGCTCGAGCCGGCCGACGAGTCGGCGGCGGCATGACCCGTCACTTCAGCCCCTGTCGGGCGACGCCTCGCCGTTCTTCCTCGCCCACGCTGGCCCCGCCGCTTGGTGGTCAACCGCACGCTGCGCGCTCATGAGTGCTCGCTTGCCTTCGGCATCGGTTGACCCCCGGCGCTGGGGCGGGACCTGTTCGCGCAGGCGTCAGAACGGCCACGGCGCCAGACGCGCCCGGACAAGGAGGTGCTTCGTGAACCAGGTCATCCTCGTCGGCAATATCACCGACGATCCCGAGCTCCGCTACACCCCCGGCGGGACCGCCGTCGCCAACTTCACGTTGGCGGTGTCGCGGCGGGTGCCGAAGGACGGCGGCTGGGAGGACGTCAACGACGGCTTCTTCCGCTGCGTGGCGTGGCGTCACAACGCCGAGAACGCGGCGCAGTCGCTCGTCAAAGGGACGAGGCTGTTGGTCGCCGGCAAGCTGACCCAGCGGTCCTACGAAGACGAGGGCGGCAACAAGCGCTCGGTGATCGAGGTCGTCGTTTCCCACCTCGGCCCCGACCTGCAGTTCGCCACGGCCGACGTCGAGAAGGTGACGCAGTCGGACCAGGCTGCGTAAGCCCGCAGCGTCCAAGACGCCTCCGGGATCACCCGGAGGCGTCGTCGCGCGGTCTGACAGCTGGCCTTCTAGGGGATACGACTACGTCCAGATGTCGTCTCGGCGGCGAGGCGCTGACCGGAGGCCGGACCGGTGAGATCGAGTTCCGTCTCGAATCGCCTCCGTGGAACTATGGCGTCTCCTCAGGCGTCGGGTTCGGCGGCAGGCCCGGCCCCTGGCTTTCCAGCCACCGATTCAGAACCACTGCGTACGCTTGTTGTCCACGTGTGGTCGGGTGGAAGGAGCGATCAGCCCGCTTGGGCCAGCATCGGTACGCTCCCGCCACGACCCCGCACTGGCGGTCGACGCTCGGCCCATTTACCCAGTCCTTCTTGACCCCGCAGATTTCGTGATCTGTGAAGTGACGCGTGACGTCGACATAGTGGACGCCAACCGCGGCCGCGACTTCGCCCATCACCTCGTGAAGGTCCTCCTGGGACTCCCGGAAGAAGAGTGATTCGCCGGCCTTGTAAGGCGAGAGCATGAAACAGCTCCGCTCTGCTTCCGTGTCCGGGAAAAGGAACGGATAGTTGAGAACGACGATCGTCGCGTTCCGATTGGCATCTTTGACCGCCTGGTAGGTGTCCGTAAGGTTGTACTTCAGGTCGAAGACGCTGTCCGAATCAGACCCTCGCATGTACTCGATCCGCTTCGGAAGCCACTCCCTGAGTGTTAGACCATCCTTGTATGGCTTGTTGAGGCAGGTGTACTTCGCGCAGTGGGACAGGATGTCCGCGAATGCCGCGTCGTTGCCCCCAATCGTGATCGTGACGAGGTTGACATCGTTGCCCACGGAACCGTGCCTAAGCTGTGGCTCGCCGCCGTGCTGTCCTTCGCCCGACGCCACGATGTTCTCCATTACCGCCCCGCTGCACGCGGGGAAGTTCCACGTGATGCCCCAGCCGTCGTCGTCTCGCAGATTGAACAAGGAGTCCGGGTATCCCGGAGGTTGGACGAGAGTCGAATACGCTTTCTTGGAACGATGACATCGGCCACTGCCCGGGAAGAAGGGGTCCGCGCCCTCACCCGCTGAATAGGAGTCGCCGAGTGCTACGTACTCTAGTGAACCGCACCTTCCGGAGTTCATTATTTGGATCACCTGCCCGCTCGCGGTGGAGCTTGCGAGGAGCTTGCGGCCGGGCGGGTCCTCGAGTATCCAATAGGTCCAGTCTTCCTCCTCGTATTCATTCCTGGCGTTGGGGTAGAGGGCATTCATCGTGCGCTCGCTGTCTCCGACCGCGAGTCCCTTGACGGTCCTCCACTGGATTTCCTCATGCTGAACGGTCGTGGACGTGGTGGCCCGATGGGCCACGTACCAGACCTCCTTGGTGTCCGCGTCGTAGAAGACGAACATGCCTTGTTCGGACCAGTTGGCGTATCCGCTGCCCCCGCAGTCGGCACCAGCCTCTGCGATGGAGCTCGGAGTCCCAAACTGTGATTCCAGTGTTTGCAAGCTCGTCTGACCAAGAATTATTGGGCCGGATCTGACCCCGGTGACGATCTGTCCGTCGGATGCCGCTGTAGCTACAGGCGAGCTCAGAAGAGCGACCGTTCCCGCCGCTGCGATCACCGCGCAGGGTGCTCGAAACCTCCACCTGGCAGACATCGTCAACCCCCCCACCGCTCGATCGTCCTATCGCAGCCTAGTGGAGCGAGGACGGCAATGACATAGCCCACTTAAAGGGTTGCGTTCTCCGCATCTGGAGCGTCTCGCCCCAACCTGACGATTGTCATCACCTGCCGCTCACCAGCGGCCGGCGTCCTGCTCTACACGGTGGCGCTCTCGGATCGGCGGCGTAGCGGTTCGTCTAGCGCCGTCAGCTCCGGCGTCAAGGGCGCGCTGCGCTCCTCGCTTCGCTGCGGTGCTCGGCGTCTCCTGCGGAGATGGCCCGCCACCCTTGACCCCCTCGCTCGGCCGGCGCTGCGGAGCAGACGAACGCCGTCGACCCGAAGGAGGGCCCATGCCGCTGATCGACAAGGACGCCGCTCGCATCGCCGCTGCGCTCGACGACTACGAGAACGTCTCGCTCAAAGAGGTCCGCCCGCGAAGCGGCGGCTTCTTCGAGGTCGTCGTCACCGACCACCGCTTCGACGTCGACTACGCGCTGGCCTCCCACTGCGACTACTGGGACTTCGTCGGGTCGGTCGTCAGCAACGTTCCTTACCCGAGCGTGCCGCTGGCGAGGGAGGTGGCGTGATGGGGGTCGAGCGCTTCGCGGTGACTACGAACGTCTACGTCGACGCGTCGGATCCCGACGAGGCGGCGCTCCTGGTCGAGCGCCACATGGCCGGAGCGTTCGACTCCGAGGTGGTGCACATCGCGTCGCATGGCTCCCATTGTGGGCGGTCTGCTGCCGACGTCGCCCTGAGGTTGGTCGGCGACGACGAGGAGGCGGCACACGACGTCCGCCTCGCTCTGGAGCGTCGCTTTCACTGGTCGCTCGCCTACGCCGACGAAGCCGAGCTCCGCTATCGCTTCGCGAGCTTTCACGGCTACGACGAGGCAGAGGCGGTTCCCGACGAGCTGTGGGCGAAGGTGTGGCCGGCCCTGCGCGAGACGGACTTCTGGCTCGACGCGGAGTGGGTCGACGACTTCGTGGGTGACCGCATCGACTGGTGGCTCGCTGCCGAGGAACAGCGGGCGTTCGACGAGCGCCTTCGCGACGAGGTCGCCGCGTGGGAGGACGTGTAGTGGACGGGCATGTCGGCACGACAGCCCCGATGAGTCGGCGGTCGCCGTCTCCACTAGCGCCGCGCGCTCGGACGTCAAGGCGGCTGCGGTGCTCACTTCGCTCCGCTCCTCGCCGCCCTGTCGGGTCCCCTTGACGTACCTCGCTGGCGCGGCGCTGCGGCGGGCGGAGACGACCGCCGACTAGGGGAGGCTCCGATGCCGAGACGCTGCGCCACGCTCGACCACTGCCCCGGCTGCCATGCCGGCTCGGACATGGCCTGTCCCACTTCGCACCCGCTCGAAGAGCTCCTCGATGAGCTCGCCGACGCGGGCTTCGAGGCGCACTTCGACGACGTCGACGCCGCGATGGCACGCAGCCCGTTCTCCGTGTGCACGAACTGCACGTCTCGCGGCCGCTTCACCTACACGGGGATGAAGAGCTACACGTCGTACCGCGCCTTCTGGAGCTGCCGCCACTGCGGCCACTGGATGGAGGTGTAGGCGGTGGAGCCCGCTCGCTACTGCACCTGGTGTCGGGAGCCGCTGCCGGCGCTTGCCGACGACGCTAGCTACGTCGACGAGCTCAACCACACGATGCACGACCCCTGCCGGGACGAGCAGGACTCGTTCTTCGCCAACCGCGACACGCTGTGGGCTTCGATCGCGGCGGGGACTGCCGACCCCATCCCGGCGGCTGTACGCGAGGCGTACCTCGCGGGCGTGCTCCACGCAGGACTCGTGCGCCGCTGTCCCTGTCTCTACGATCCCGACCACGGCTTTGGTGGCTACGACAGCCACAGCTGGGATCGCGCCGACGGTCGCGACCACGACGAGCGCAACGCGATCCCCGGATGCCCCCTGTGCTCGGGCACCGGACGGCACGACCGCCAGCCGGAGCTGCTCGCCATCCACGACGACACCGCCGCGGCTCGCTGGATCAAGGACAAGATCCTGCTCGGCGCCGGCCCGCTGCGGGCGCACGAGGGCTGGTACTACTCGACCCTGGAACGTTTCGACGGGCGCCGGGCCGACGGCGTGGTGCTCTACAACGTGGACCTCATGCAAGGCGGCGTCGTCGCGTGGAGGGACGTCGCGGAGGTCTTCCGCCCGCGCGTGCAGCAGAGCTTCTTCTGAGGCCGCCCCGTCTGCCCCCTTCGCGCGCCCCTTCTCGACGGCAATGCGGCCTGTCGCGCCGGCGGCTGCGGCGTCAAGGCGCCTGCGGTGCTCACTGCGTTCCGCTCCTCGGCGCCCTGCGGGTCCCCTTGACGCCCCTCGCCTCGCCGGCGCACGGGCGGTTCCATGCCGTCGAGACTTGTGGACGTACGCAGGTGATGGGTGAGGATCGGGTTGCGTCGGGTCTGCGCGTAGTCGTCTGCGGGAGTCGCACCTGGAAGGACTGGGCGACGCTTCGGGCCGCGCTCGCGATCCTGCCCGTGGGCACGCAGATCGTTCATGGTGACGCACGGGGCGCAGATCGCATGGCCGGTCACGTCGCCGCGAGCTTGGGGCACTTCGTCGCGCGCATGCCGGCGCAGTGGGAGCGCTACGGACGGTCGGCCGGCATGCGGCGCAACGAGCAGATGCTGGGATGCGTCAAGCCCGACCTCGTGATCGCCTTCTGGGACGGTTCTAGCCGCGGGACGAAGGACACGATCGCTCGCGCGCAGGCCGCCGGCATCCGCGTCTCGCTCTTCATCCAGCGTCGCTCGTGAGCAAACGTCGGACCTTCGAGCCGCTGGAGCAGGAGACGACCAGCCATATCTAGGTGAGCTGACCTGGTGCGGGCACGTGTGGCCCGTGAGCGCGACTCCGCCGCAACGAATGCGAGTGGTCGATCCCGGCGGCCCCCCACCATGGCGACGGCCATCGCCTCACCTCAAAGCAGTGACGCCCGCCGTCCCTCCAGGATAACGAGCGGCTCGCTCTCCTCCTCGCTGCGCTCGTCGCGGCGCTCGAAACCCCGCTCGTTGGCGTCGGGCCGTCGTCAGGCGTCACTAGGAGGTGAGGCACCGTGTGGCTCGTCAGGTGGTTCGGCCGCGAGGATCCCGGCCCGCGTCGCCGCTGGCTCGAGTCGGAGTGCGCAACGTTCCCGTCCGCGAGCGGTCTGGCCAAGCGGCTGGCGCTGGGGGACGCGACGCGCATCAGCATCAAGCGGATTGCCGAAGGCGCTGGTCGCGTGCCGGCTCCGGCTGTGGTCGACGTCGCCCCGCGCGTTCCCGACCATTCCGCCGGCGTCGTCGTCGAGGCCAAGGACGGCGTGTGCCGTCAAGAGCTGTTGCCGGGGTGGTGTTCGCTGTGCGGGTGACGGCACTCGACGAAGGTGCGCTGCGACCGACCGTGCCTTCCCGCCTCCGGTCGACGGCGGCCTTCTTGTAGCACCGGACGCTTCGGCGTCAAGGGCGCTCCGTTCCTCCGGCTTCGCCTGCGGTACTCGCGTCACTTCGTGATGGCTTCGCCACCCTTGACGCCTGCGCTTTTCCCGGTGCTGCCCCAGACGAAAGCCGTCGACCTACAAGGAGGCAGACGTGGAAGACACGATCGGCTACGACTCGCTGTTCTCGCCCGAGCAGTGGGACGCGATAGAGCGCGCCGACTGGAGCGCGTTCCCGGCCGACGAGGAGTTCGGTCCGGGAGCGCGCAGGCACGTCGCGAGGGTCTTCGGCCCACCCGGACAGCACCAGGGAGACGAGGAGCGGTTCGACGTCGAGTGCGACTCCTGCGGCCACGTCGGCGCCGGAGGCGACGAGCAGGAAGCCGACGCGATCGCGCTGCTGCACGAGGCGCTCGGCGCAGTAGTCGTCCCGAACCCGGAGGCGCAGTGATGGCGGCCGGCGCGGAGTCCGACCTCGGCGACCTCGTGGTGGTCCTGCTGGCCGGGACGCTGGCGGGCCTGCGTGACCGGCTCGCGGCCGACGGCTTCGACGGCGCCGGCGAGCTCGCCTCCGACCTCAGCGCCCGCTGCGACGACTACCTCGAGGAGGTTCAGCAATGAGCGACGTCGACACCAAGACCTTCCGCGTGCTGCTCGCCTGTCTCGAGCTCGAGCTCAACGAGCTCGCCGACCTCATGGGCTACGACCACCGCTACGTGTGCAACGTCGTCAACGGCTTCACGAAGGCGTCGCCGGGGTTTCGGCGGGCCTTCGGGGAGACGATCGGGTCGCTCGTCTTCGGCTGCTATCGGCCGCTCAGCGCGGAGCGATACCCCGCCGCCCCACTGCTGGCCCTCATCCAGAAGCGCGCGGCCGAAGCCCCCAGCAAGCGCGCCTTCTACCGCGACGTCGGCGTCAACGTCCAGGGTCTCAACGACGCCACGACCGTGAACGGACTCGTGGTGGATCGGATCTGCTGCGCCCTCGGCGTCCACCCGAGCGCCGTCTACGGCGACGAGTACAGCCTGGCGGAGGCGTCGTGACGCGTCCGCGCGATGCCGCGCTCGCCTACGCCCGGCGCGGGTGGCGGGTGTTCCCGCTCCACGGGATCGTCCGCGGCACCTGTACCTGCGGCCACCCCGACTGCTCGAGCCCCGGCAAGCACCCGCTGGTGCGCCGGGGGCTCTACGAGGCGACCACCGACGAGCTCGTGCTTCGTGAGTGGTGGCGAGGTTGGCGGCGCGCCAACGTCGGTGTCGTCACTGGCGCAGAGTCGGGCATCGCCGTGATCGACGTCGACCTGCCGACCGCGTTTGCCTCGCTGGACCGTCTCGTAGCCGCCGAGCCCGGTTCGACCTTGACGGCCCTCAGCGGCGGCGGCGGGGTCCATCTGTTCTACGCGTGCGAAGACGCGGATCTCGGCAACAGCGCCGGCCGTCTGCCCGGGCTCGAAGAAGAGCTCCCCGGGGTCGACCTGAGGGCCAACGGCGGGTACGTCGTGGCGCCGCCAAGCGTCCACCGCAGCGCCGCCCGCTACTCGTGGCTCGATGAGGGTCGCGACCTGGCGGCTGCGCCGGCGTGGCTGCGCCAGCCCCCGCGACGCACAGCACTGGTAGCCGATGTCCAACCGGCGCGATTCACCGGCGACGGCACCGCTTACGGCACCGCCGTGCTGCGCGACGAGCTGCAGCGGCTGCGCGAGGTTGCGGTGGGTGCCCGCAATCACGGGCTCAACCGTGCCGCCTTTCGTGTGGCGCAAGTCGTCGCGGGAGGAGAGCTCCTCGAGAACGCGGCGCGGTCGGGCCTCGTCGCAGCCGCGCTGGCTATCGGACTGCCCGAGGCCGAGGCCCGGCAGACGGTCGACAGCGCCTTCGTGGCCGGTCTGCGAGCTCCTCGCGTGGCACCTCACCGGCGCAGAGATGAGAGTTCCCGCTTACCACAAAGGATGTAGGTGATCTATCCCAGGCTGTACCACCAGGCAGAACTCTCTCGGGATCGACATACCGTGAGCGGTAGTCACTCACCTCGCAGGTAAGTTCGACGTGATCGGGTACGACCCGCTGACACGGATCCGGTTGTTCATACAGCCGAGCAGCGAGCGACTTGGTGACCACGATCCCAACCGAGCTACGTTGCTTCAAACCAGAAGAGAGTTGCGGTCAGCGCCTCACTACGTATGCCGGCGAGGTTGTTGGCGGGGCTCGGACGCATCCTGCTTGGCTTTCTTGACTACTGAATGATGAAAAAGGTACACCTTCAGTTAGAGGGGGTGGAGGGAGCCACTTCGGATGTTCTTCTATAGCTAGGTGGAAGGTAGTGATTGCTTGAGAAATCGCGTATTGCTCGTAGTGGGCCTGCTTCTAACTTCGCAGAGTATGACCGTTGCCCACGCCCACTTCACAGACTTCGATGACACAGGACACGGTGATTGCGCATCAACAGACCAGGGCTCATTCTGGTTGGTTCAAGGTGACAACACAAATAATGGGTGCCCCGGCCACGACGGCGCGCCAGACCACATGTATGGCTACGACGGAGCGGATTACCTACGGGGACAGGGTGGTCCGGACGAGATTTACGGAGGGTACGGCGGACCCGATGAGCTGACTGGAGACAGTGGTAACGACACCATTACGGATCTACAGGGCGCAGACACCGATAAGGTATGCGATGGGTCTGGAAATGACACCATCGATGTGCGCGATGGCGATGGGAATGACACCGTGTACATGGCCGACGATGGCACTACCGGCGAAACTGTACACGTGAATGGTGCCCTTGGAGATGTCGTCTTCTACCAAACTTCCTGTCCCTTCTAGGCCGTAACTGAGCCAGCTCTTGTTCCAACCCCCTCCCGAGAGAGGAAGGGGCCTCCGAAGGAAGCTTGTTGTTATGCGTTTGAGGCCCCTTCCTTCTCTCCCCTATGAACCGCGGTTCAGAATCTCCCACGGCAGCAATGGCCCGCTATGGCTACGAGAACGAGTCGAGCACCGAGCCACCGCCGCTCATCTTGGGCTCGCTTCGCCGCGGCCGGTCATACGAGCGGCGAGCCGAAGGAGGCCTGATGTCTCGGCGCCGCTTGACGCTCCGCTGCAACGGCTGCCCCGTGGAGTCGGAGATGGCC
This sequence comes from Actinomycetota bacterium, assembly GCA_030861725.1. GTDB lineage: Bacteria > Actinomycetota > CADDZG01 > CADDZG01 > WHSQ01 > JALZEG01. The sequence goes on from JALZFC010000001.1 coordinate 57,974, forward strand.
CTGTCCGACCCCGCATCGTCTCGAGGCGCTACCGGACGAGCTTGCGGACGCGGGCTTCGACGCCCACTTCAACGAGATCGATGCGCGCATGGCGCGCAGTCCTTCTCGCGCTGTACGAACTGCGGCGCCCGGGGACGCTTCACCTACACGGGCATGAAGAGCGAGGACTCGTATCGCGCCTTCTGGTGCTGCCGGTCCTGCGGGACACTGATGGTGCCTCTTTCGTGCCCCTGATTGTGCCTGGCGCGGCGCCGTTCGCGACCAGGAGGCGCGTCGCGTGTGGTCTTTCTGCGCGTCCCACGAGCTGGGGGGCTGGACAGCCCGCTTCGATGTCGTCGACGTGCTCAGTAGCGACGAGAACCGGCGACCGTCGTGAGCGTGCGGATCGCGACGAAGACGGCTAGGCCGACTACGAAGGCGCACGCCCACAGCACGCGACGAAGGCCGAAGAGCCACACCGCCCCGACGAAGAGCCCTCCGTACACGAGCGCGAACATGAGTCCGTCCCAGCTCTGAGATCCCAAGACCCACCTCCACCACCTCGTAGACGCGTTCTCGAGAACCTACGAAGACTCCGATTCCCACTCCTATGACCTCGACCACACCGATCGAGACCTCGCCGCGCGAGTGAGCCCACCCACGAAGCACAGAGTTGCACCCTTCGGTGCCGATGTCAGCCAGATATCAGTTTCGCGTCATTCACATCTCGCGGCGAGGGCGCGTTGATTCGGGCGTGCTCAACATCGGAAAGCTTCGCCCGGGCGGCGAGAACTACTATCTGAACTCCGTCGCCAAGGGCGTCGAGGACTACTACCTCGGCTCCGGTGAGGCCCCCGGCTACTGGATCGCGTCCGGCGCCGACGCTCTGGGCCTGAGCGGCGAAGTGACAGAGGTGGGGCTGGGCAACGTCCTGAGAGGATCCGACCCCCTCTCGGGTGCCGAGTTCGTGGCGCCGCGCAAGGGCGAGCGCGTCCCCGGCTTCGACCTGACGTTTCGGGCCCCGAAGTCGGTCGCGCTGCTCCACGCGCTCGGGCCGAAGGAGGCGTCCAACGAGGTCGTGAGCGCCCACGATGCCGCTGTGGCCGCTTCCCTCGATTACCTCGAGCGGGTGGCGTCGGGGGCGCGGCGCGGCAAGGGCGGGAAGACATCGATCGAGAGCAAGGGCTTCATTGGGGCAGCGTTTCGCCACCGCACCTCGAGAGCCGGCGATCCGCTGCTCCACACCCACGTGCTGGTTGCGAACCTCATCCAGGGCGTCGACGGAAAGTGGGGGGCCGTCGACGCCCGCCACCTCTACCTGCACGCTAAGACCGCCGGCTACCTCTACCAGGCCCACCTTCGCATGGAGCTAACGCGTCGCCTGGGCGTCGCCTGGGGGCCGGTTCGTAACGGTACTGCGGACATCGACGGGATCTCCCGCGACGTCGTCCGCGGCTTTTCGAGGCGGCGGCGCGAGATCGAGCAGGCCACCGCCGGCAGAGACCACGTGAGCCGTCGCGAAGCAGAGGTCGCGGCACTGGCGACCCGTCAAGCCAAGGACTACGGCGTCTCGCCAGAACAGCTGCTGCCTGAGTGGAAGGAGCGGGCGGAACGGCTGGGGCTGTCGTCGGAGGATCTGGCGGCGACGCTCGAGCGGACGGAGTTCCGCCGCGTCAACGACGTCGAGCAGGCTCGCCTGGAGCGTGACCTCGCGGCACCAGAGGGTCTGACGGCGCAGGCGAGCACCTTTTCGAGGAGAGAGGCGATCCAGGGCGTGTGCGGCCAGCTCGGCTCAGGTTCGGCGGTCGCCGACGTCGAGGCGATGGCCGATCGCTTTCTGGTCTCGGACGACGTGGTGCCACTCGACGGCGCCGGCCCGCTGGGGCGGTTCCGCCTCTCGGACAGCCCCATCGCGGCGGGCACGCAGGAGTCCCGCTACTCGACGGTCGAGATGCTCGCAACCGAGCGCCGGGTGATCGAGTGCGCGGTGGCGCGGCGTCTCGATCAGGTCGCCGTCGTTCGTCCTGCGGTCTTGTCCGCAGCGCTGGGAGAGCGGCCGTCTCTCCACCCGGATCAGGCGGCGATGGTGGCGCGTCTTGCCACCTCGGGCGCGGGCGTCGAGCTCGTGGTCGGCAAGGCGGGGACCGGCAAAACTTACGCGCTCGGAGCAGCACGCGAGGCGTGGGAGGCATCGGGCCACCGCGTGCTCGGGTGTGCGCTCGCCGCGAAAGCGGCACGAGAGCTGCAGAACGGGTCCGGGATATCCAGCACCACGCTGGCGAAGCTCCTCCACGCGCTCGACGATCCTCGAAAGGGCGGCTTCGCCCCCGGTACTGTCGTGGTGCTGGACGAGGCCGGCATGGTCGGAACGCGCGACCTCGAGCGCCTGCTGAGCCACGCGGCAAGAGATCGCGCCAAGGTCGTACTGGTCGGGGACGACGCGCAGCTGCCGGCGATCGCTGCGGGAGGCGCGTTTCGTGGCATCAAGAACCGACTACCGAGCATCGAGCTGACGGAGGTCCGCAGACAGCCAAACCGCTGGGAGCGCGACGCGCTGGAGCTGATCCGGGCTGGCAAGGCGGTCGAGGCGGTCGAGGCCTACACGGCACGGGATCGCGTGTTCGCCGCGACGGACGCGGACGAGACTCGAACAAGGCTCGTGGATGACTGGTGGGCGAGCTTCGACACGGGCGAAGAGGCCGTGATGATCGCGGCCCGGCGCAGCGACGTCGCCGCACTCAACGCCGAGGCCCGCGCTCGCATGACGGAGACGGGGCGCCTGCGAGGCGATCCCCTGGAGGCCGCCGGGCGGGCCTTCTGCGAAGGCGACATCGTCATGACGACGAGGAACAACATGGCCCTCGACATCGACAACGGCACCCTTGCCGAGGTGATCGCCATCGACCACGAGCGCCGTACTGTCACGCTCCGGACCCACGACGGCGCCCAAGTGGCGTTGCCGCGCCCGTACGTCGACGACGGCCACCTCACCCACGCCTACGCGGTGACCGGGCACAAGTCTCAGGGGATGACAGTCGACCGCACGTTTGTGCTCGTTGACGAGACGCTCTACCGGGAGTGGGGGTACACGGCGATGTCGCGCGGCCGAGTGGACAACCGCCTCTACGTCGTCGCTGGCGTCGACCTCGACCGAGAAGACACCGGAGGACAGGTGGCCCGAGCCGCCGACCCAATGCCCGCGCTGACCCGAGCCCTCGGCCGAAGCCGGGCAAAGGAGCTCGCCCTTGATCGCCTCGAGCTCGAAGAACTCAAGACGCTGTCCGAGGCCCGGCTGCGCACCGAACGCTCGGCGCTTCGCAGGCAACTCGGCCGAGTCCCACAGGACCCCACGCGTGACCTGGAACGCGTCACCAAGGAGCGGGCGCAACTCGAACGACTGATCGGCCAAGAAAACGACAGGGCGCAAGTCGCGGCCTCGGAGCTGAGAGCTTTGGGTCCCATCGCTCGTTTGCGTCGGCGCGGTACTGAGCCCTTGGCCGAGCGGATCCGTCGGGCGAGGGCGGCTCAAGCCCGAGCGCAGATCGCGCTCGACGGCGCCGAGCGTGAACAGCGACGCCTGCGAGACGCATTGACAGCACTGGAGAAGTGGAGGCTCGAGAACGCGCCGGTCTTTGAGCGCTGCGCCGCCGTCGAAGAAGAGATGGGCCGACGAGGGATCAGCGTCGAAGGGTTACAAGAGACCTCCCGGAGCAACGAGCTTGAGGGGGCGCTGGCCGCAGAGGGTCGCGAGCCTCACGGCCCTGCCGTTCGGGATGAGACGAAGATCTCGTTCGATGGCGGGATAGAGGCTTCGCTCGAGCTCTAGTCCCGCTCGCAGAATCGCCGACGTTCGCGGCTCGTCACTCGCCGACAGGCGTCGCTTCCGGGCCCTCCATCGAGGTAATCCCTGGCGGGGCCGCCCACGAGGAGGTCCTTTCCTTCGCCGCCCCGTACCGCGTCTTTCCCGCCGCCCCCGTAGAGACGGTCGGCGTCGTCTCCACCGTAGATGGCGTCACGCCCGCCCGCACCGGCGATGACGTCGCGGCCCGCGTCGCCGTAGGCGCGGTCGGCACCTTCGCCGAGTCGCGCGGTGTCGGTTCCCGGGCCTCCACGGAAGACGTCGGCGCCGTCGAGACCGATCAGTAGGTCGTCACCGCCCTGTCCCAAGCCGCGATCGTCGCCGAGCCCAGCGGCGAGGCGGTCGTGGCCGGTGCCGCCCGTGATCAGGTCGCGCCCGCCGCGCCCGACCAGCTCGTCGTCCCCGCCTGCTCCGTCGAGCGAGTTGGCAAACCCGTCTCCGCTCACGCGGTCGCCGTGACGCGATCCCGCGACGTGCTCCAGCGACGAGAGCGAGTGCGAACCGGCGCCGGGTCCGGCCCAGGATGCCTTGCCCTGCGCGAGGTCCACGTCCACGCCGCCTTTGGCGTTGAACCGCGCGTAGCTGACAAGGTCTCCCGTGGTCGACGCTCCACCGTCGAGCGCGTCTGCTCCGAGGGTCGCAACCAGGACGTCGGCGCCGCCGTTTCCGACGAGCAGGTTAGCCACTGAGTTTCCGGCAAGGGTGTCGTCGAACTGTGACCCATAGACTCCCTCAACGTCAGCGATGCCCTCGAATCCCACGAACGCGTCGGCGCCGTGGCTCCCGGCCGCCTTGCGAGAGCGAAGGTCGACCACGACCCCCGGCGCGGGTGCCAGGTCGTAGCGCGCCGTGTCCGTCCCGTCCCCACCCGACAACAGATCGTTGCCTGCGCCGCCGGACAGCATGTCGTTGCCGTCGCCGCCGATCAACGAGTCCTCGCCTGCTGCCCCGAAGATGAGGTCGTGGCCGAGCTTTCCCGCGACGCTCGGGTCGGATCCGGGTCCCCCTTGGAGCTGATCGAGGCCGCGTCCTCCTGAGATCACGTCGGCTCCACCGCCCCCGCAGATCCTGTCGTCGCCCCCGCGCCCGTTGATCCGATCGTCGCCCCCCAAGGCGATGATCACGTCCGGCCCCGCGGTGCCGTTGATGGTGTCGTTGCCGGAGGTCCCGAGCAAGGCGTGGTCGCTCACGGGTTCTCCGAAGCACGTCGGCTGCGCGCCCGCGGGTGCGACCATCAGCGCAGACAGGAGAACGCCGGCGACGACCCCGCAGCAGACCCGGGGGGCTCGTTCAGGCCTCATAGCGTCCTCACGTAGCCGCTGGCGCTCGCGGTCCAGCCGTCCTTGGACGCCTCGGCCTTGCTCGTCGTGTAGAAGAAGTCGCCGTCTTTCTGCGCCAGCCACAGCGCGACCACCGAAGACGCCGGGTCGGTCTTGGGCGAGGCGTGGGCGAACACGTAGGCGGTTCCGAAGTTGGTCGGGATCGCGAACGTGTCTTTTTCCTGGCTCACATAGACCCGCCCGATGGCTCCGCCCTCGTAGCCCTTGGCCTCGTACTCTGTGACTACGCCGCCGTCGGTGGTCACGAGGTGGTCGCCGTTTTCGGAGTTGTAGAGGTGGTAGAGGTAGCGGGTCGGCGGGGGCGGCAACGCCACCGGCCGAGGACGCGGCTCGCTCGGCTTGCGATTCTTCGTCGGCCCCGAACCCGAGACGGGCGGCGCCTGAGGTTGGGGCTGATACACCGGTGGGGCCGCCGCGACCGCCGCAGGCGCTCCGTCGCCGGGACCACCTCTTCGAGAGCGCGGTCGGCGCCGCTCGTGCCTGTCGCCGCGGGGCTCCCGCTCCTTCTCGCCGCGTTGAGGACGTGCGTCGTCGGTGGCGTCGGGCGTTGGGGCTGGAGTCGCCAGCGCGCCAACGGCGGTGTCGGATGCGTCGTTCCACGCTCCGCGAGAAAGGAACCCGGCCACACCGAACAATCCCGCCAGGACCAGCACCAGCGCCACGTGCCGTCGGTGGGCGCGGCCCCGCTTGTGTGCCCCTGAAACTGACGCGTAGCTGACGTCAGGCTCGCGCGGCGCCTCGGTTTGCGCCTCGCGGCCCACAAAGACCGACGCGGCGGGTTCGAAGCTCCCGTTTTCCCGCGAGCCGACCGGTGCCGGCTCCTCGCTCGAGAGCGGAGCCGGAGACGACGAAGGGGCGTCGGGTCCGCCCCGGCCGGAGACCAACTCGACGTCGGTGGTTTCGGGGTCGATGAAGTAGCCGAAGCCCTTGCGGTTGGCCACCATCTTGGCGCCGCGAACCTTGTCGCCGATGAGCCCCCGGAGCCGGTAGATGACGACGTGGAGGTCTTCCCGGGTCATGCCCGGCTCGTCCCACAGGAGGTCGATCAGCTCCGAGTTCGCCACCGGCTCGCCCGCCCGAGAGGCGAGCTCGGCCAACAACACGAACTCGCGCCGTGGCAGGACGACCTCCTGGCCGTCTACGACCGCGACCCCGCGATCCCGGTCGACGATGAGCGATCTGTGCCCCTGGGGCGGTCGAACAGCTTCCATTACTTAGGTTGCTGTTCTCCGATTTCCTGGGAAGTCCTCCGAGGCTCGCGGCGGTGGCACCTGAATGTCAGCCTGGCATCAGGCAAATATCATTCTCGCGCCATTCACCAAGGACCCCGTTGTGTGCCTTCATGGGCGAATCCACCCGATTCCGCCTGTAAGGAGAACCAAATGGACGATCCGTGGAGCCTCGAGAGGATGGCGATCAGGACGGCCCGCGAGAGGTTCGGCGCCCTCATTGACAGGGTGGCCGAGGGGTCGAGGGTGCTCGTGTGTCGGCGCTCGACGCCCATGGCGGTGCTCCTGCCCCGAGGCGACTACGACAGGCTCGTCGAGCTGGCGCGCCGCGACGAGCAGCTCGCCGCGGTCCTCCGAGGCCGCGGCGTTCACGTAGATCCCTGGACGACGACGAACCTCGTCGAGGCACTTGCGAGCGTGGGGGAATGGCGATGATCCGTCGTCGCCAATCGCGACCGTTCGACTGGGGGGTCCAAGGCGACGTTGCGGTTGCGCTCGTGCCCGACGTCGACGGCATCGCGGCTGGCCAGCTCGATCGGCGCGAAACGACCCCGGGGTCGGCTCCGCAGACCGATTCTGCGCGACTTGGGGCGCCTCGGACTCGGCGGCCATTGTCAGCGGACGGGGCATCCCGCTTCGGGATGGCGCGCGGACCGGTCCCGGCGCGGGCCGCAACTGCTCTCGTTTGCCTCCTGGCTTTCAGCATCGGCTGGTCGGTGCGCGGCGCGCAGGCGCAACCGCGGTCGGACGGAGGTGACTGTCTCTCGCAATCTCGGCCCGGAACGGCGGAGCGGCTCGCTCCTCCGGCGGGAGGACGAAACGCCGTGGTCTCGACCACAAGCAAGGACACGGAACGAAGCTGCTCGGGAGGTTTGAGGTGAAGGACGTTTTGATGTTCGCGCAACAGGTGAAGCTGAACCCCGACCTAGACAAGCTCCCCGGCGGCGGGGTCGCTCAAGGCTTGATCAACGGAATCGGGGCCTTCGCGCTGCTGGCCTGTCTCGCCTGCTTCGTGATCGGCGCAGCGTTGTGGGCCGGCGGGTCCCACTCCACCAACTACCAACGGACGACGCAGGGCAAGGTGACGGTGGCGGTCTCGGTGGTAGCGGCTCTTCTCATCGGTGGAGCTCCGCCGATCATCAACTTCTTCTACCGCCTCGGCCAGAACGTCTAGGAGGGCACGCGATGAATGAACGCAGTCCGCTGAACGAGAGACGCACCTCGAGGAGAGCAGCTCTCGCGCTGATGGCGTTCTGCTGCGTGCTCTTAGCGTTCGTCCTGGGACGAATCACCGCCCCAGACGCGCCTGACGCTTCTCCGTCTCCGAAGGACTCACCGGTGCCTGAGGCTTCGCCGCAGCCCGAAGACCTCGATCCGGTTGCTGAGACATTCGCGCGGACACAGTCGGGTGCTGCCGCCGCCGCTACTTCATTCGCTCGGATCATGAGCTCCATCACTCCTGATCACGAGGCCTTCGTTGAGGCCACGGAGGCCGTAGCGACTCCGGCTTGGCGAGCGGAGGCTCGTCGACTGGCGCTGAACGGGATCGAATTCGTCACCGAAAGCTATGGAGCCGCAGGGTCGACGAGCTTCGCGCCGGTTCGCTACAGAGTCAGTGCATTCGATCAAGATCAAGCGACTGTCGAGGTCTGGGGTGTCACGCTCGCGGATAGAGGCGGGCTCCAACAGCTCGACGAGCTGTGGGCGACCGCTCGCATCGAGTTGAGCTGGACGAGCGAGGGTTGGCGCGTTTCGGGAGGTACCTCCAGTGCGGGCCCCACCCCTGCGCGTCTGCCTTCGGACGGTTCCAAGTCGCTCGATCAGCTCGAGGGCTATCGGGAGTATCGGCATGGTCCTCGTCCGTAGCGTCGTGGTCTTGCTCGCGCTCGTTGTTCTCCTAGCGACGCCATCATCAACGGCCGCGGCCGCTCCGGGGAAGTGCGAGGCGCCGATTCTCATCGATACCGTCTGCGAGGCGGGCAAGACCGTCGGCGGCGCCGCCCTGGGGGCGTTGGGAGCCCCGGTTCGGTTCGCCGCGGGCAGCGCCATGGACATGATCACCTCCTGGGTCTCTGACTCCGTTCAGTGGCTGCTCAAGAAGGTCGTGGGCTTCATCGACTCCTCGACCTCTCCCAACCTCGGTGCGGAGTGGTTCCGAGAGCGCTACGCCTTCATGGTCGGCCTCGGAGCTCTCGTCATGTTGCCCGTGCTCCTGCTCGCCGCGATCCGTTCCGTCCTGGCCGGCGACCTGAGCCAGCTCCTGCGTTGTTTCTGGCCCTACCTTCCCGCCGCGATCCTTGGGACATTCGTCGCGGTCCACCTCACCCAGACCATGCTCGTCGTGACCGACCGCCTCAGCGCGGCCGTGGCGTCGAACATCGCGGGCGACACGTCGCGCATCTTCGACACCGTCGGCGGCACTTTGTCGGGATCGGTCGGCGTCGCCGACCCGAAGATCCCGTCGTTTGCGATCTTCCTCGTCACGCTGGTGCTGATCATCGGTGCGTTCTTCGTGTGGTTGGAGCTGCTCGTGCGCTCCGCCGCGGTGACCGTCTCGGTTTTCTTCATGCCCCTGATCCTCGCCGCGGCCGTGTGGCCGTCTGCCGGCAGCCGTATCGCGAGGCGGATGATCGAGACGCTGTTCGCGTTGATCGTGTCGAAGTTCGTGGTCGTCGCAGTCATCAGCTTGGCGACCGCCGCGATGGCCGATCCGGGCGGCGGCGGCTTCGGAGCAGTCATGGGGGCAGTCGCGCTCATGCTGATGGCGGCGTTCGCACCGTTCGCGATCTTCAAGCTCATCCCCGTTGTGGAGTCCAGCGCGGCCCATCACCTGGAGGGTCTTCGCTACCGGCACCAAAGCCAGCTCTACCACCGCAGCAACAGCAACCACGTGCTCGCGATTATGCGGTCGCGCATGGAGCGCGGAGGTGCCCGCCCCCGCCACGCGTCTAGCGGCGCGGCCCCCGCGGCGGCCGCGGCCGGCGCAGGCAGTGTCGCGATTCCGGCGGTAGCGGCTCCTGCGGGCCGCCGCGCAGCGGCTTCCGTCTCTATGGAGGCGCAGGCTCCTACCGCTGTACGACAGAGCGAACGCCTGAGCTCGCCGACAGCGGAGTCGGCGACACGCCCGACCCCGTCGATCGCCAGAAAGCCGAACAAGGAGTAGGCGTGGACGTTCCCCGCTACCGCTTCGGTCCGCTCGAGCACAGAGGCTTCATTGCCGGCCTGCGCGCTAGCCAGGTCGTGATCCTCGCGGTGGGAGCGATCGTCGCGCTGTTCGTACTGCGCGCGGCTTCGTCGGGGACCGGCGTAGCGGTGGCCGTCGCGATCCTCGCTATCGCCGCCGTTGGCTCGTTCGCGCATGTGTCGGGGCGACCCATCGTCGAGTGGGTCGGCCTTTGCTCGGCCTGGTGGTGGCGTGGCCTAGGCGGCGGACGCCGCTTCCAATCGTCGCTGCCCTCTGCGGCGACGTTCGCTCCCGACCCACAACCTCACTTCCCGGCCCCCCTGGCCGGAGCGATCATCCTGGCGCACCCGGTCGCCAGCAGCGGCGGCCACATCGGCGTGCTAAAGCACGCTCGCGCGGGCACCTACACCGCAGTCATCAAGGTGCGGGGTCGCTCGTTCTCGCTGCTCGACCCCCAAGAGAAGGCGCGTCGCCTGGCGTCTTGGGGCGCGTGCCTGGCCGGGTTCGCGCGGGAACGAACGCTCGTTCATCGTCTGCAATGGGTGGAGCGCACCCTGCCCGACCCGTCCGACGAGATCGCGCTCCACTTGCGTGACAAGGCAGTTCTGCCGCTGGACTCGCCGATCGTCCGCTCCTATCTGGAAGTGATCGACGACGCGGGACCCGTGTCTTTGGAGCACGAGGTCTTCGTGGCCCTGCAAGTGCACGCAGGCCACGCCGCGCGCGCGATCAAGGCTGCGGGCGGCGGCGACCACGGCGCCTGCGAGGTCTTGCGACGAGAGCTGGCGTCTTTGACCAGCAGTCTCATGAGCGCCGAAGTGGTCGTCGAAGGAGCGCTCACGCCGCGGCTTCTCGCCGCCGCTCTGCGGGTCGGCTTCGACCCCGGATCGAGACGTCACCTCGCGCGCCTGTCGTCGCGCGATCCCGACCGGGCGGGGAGCGCGCTCGCCGCAGCAGGCCCGGTGGCCACCGAGGCGTCGTGGAGCGCCTACCGCTGCGACGGGGGGTTCCACGCCACCTATTGGATCGCGGAGTGGCCGCGCGTCGACGTCGACGCCGACTTCCTGGCGCCACTGCTGTTGCGCACCGAGTGCACGAGAACAGTCTCGCTGACGATGGAGCCGATCCCGGCGCTCCGCGCCATTCGCGCCGTCGAGTCCGCGCGGACCTCCATGGCGGCCGACGAGGACCTACGCGACCGGGCGGGCTTTCTCTCTACGGCGCGTCGGCGGCGCGAGGACGACGCCCTCGCGCAGCACGAGCGTGAGCTCGGCAACGGACACGCCTTCTACCGCTTCGCGGGGCACGTGACCGTGACGGCGCCCTCGCTCGAGGAGCTCGAGGGGACCTGTGGGGAGATCGAGGAGGCCGCGGGTCGTTGTCTGTTAGACCTCCGCCGCCTCGACGGTCAGCACGACCTCGCCTTCGTCCGGACTCTTCCCACCGCCATGGGGCTCTAGGTGAAGGCGCTCGCGCACCGCGCCACCACCGCGCACGTGCAGGCCGCCTACCCCTTCGTCGCGGAGGCGGGGCTCGGAGGACGCGGCGTCTACATCGGCCAGAACCTTCTCGGCGGCGCCTTCGTCTACGACCCCTTCGAGCTCTATGACCAGGGCGTCATCACGTCGCCCAACATGCTCGTTGCCGGCCAGATCGGGCGGGGCAAGTCCTCGCTCGTCAAGACCTACCTGCTGCGCCAGAGGGTCTACGGACGGCGGATCGTCGTGCTGGACCCCAAGGGTGAGTACGGGCCGTTGGCGCGATTCTGCGGCTACGAGCCGGTCCGCCTCGCGCCTGGCGGCGGCGTGAGACTCAACCCACTCGACAAGCGCATCGCTCGCGACGACAGGCTGCGCTTGCTTCAGACCGTGGCGGCCGCAGCGCTCGAGCGCGAGCTCAGCCCGTTCGAGGAGGCAGCGCTCGACCGGGCGCTGGCGGGTGCGGCGGCAAAGCCGCGGCGCGACCCGACTCTTTCCGCCGTAGTCGACTGCCTGCTCGACCCCTCAGACGACGCCGCCGCCGCGATCTCCGCAGACAAAGACGCCTTGGTCGAGTGGGGACGACCGGTCGCTTACGAGCTGCGCCGCTTAGTTGCAGGCGACCTCAAGGGAATGTTCGATGGCCCCACGTCGGGATCGATCGACCTGTCGGCGCCGTTCGTGTCGCTTGATCTTTCCGCCGTCTACGACTCCGACGCCCTCGGGATCCTGATGGCCTGCGCGGCCGCATGGCTCCAGGGCACGCTTGCCCGCGACGACGCGACCAAGACGATCTTCGTGGTGGAGGAGGCGTGGGCGGCGCTGATGACGCTCGCGACCGCGCTGTGGTTCCAGGCGAACTTCAAGCTCGCGCGCGCCCGCGGCCTACAGAACCTCGTCGTCATCCACCGCTTCTCGGACCTTGCCGCGGTGGGCGCGCAAGGCAGTCAGCAGGAGCGAGTCGCGAAGGGGCTGCTGTCTGACACCGAGACGGCCGTCGTGTACGCGCAGTCCCCGGCCGAGGTGGAGCCGACCAAGGCGATGCTGGGCTTGCCCGACGCGCAGGCCGCGTTGCTGCCGATGCTCGAACGCGGAGTCGGGCTGTGGAGGGTCGCAGGGCGCGCCTTTCTCGTGTGGCACCGTCTCGGCCGCACCGAGCGCGCGCTGGTCGACACCGACTTCCGAATGGCTGCGTGAGACGGGCTGATGGCTTCCCGCTCCGTTGCCGTCTCCGCCCGAGAAGCCAGTCGCGGAGTCGACCTGGTTCTCGCCGGGATCGCTTGCCTAGTCGCACTCGGCGCGCTTGTCTGGATCGCCGGTCAGCTGTGCGTGCTGGTTGCGAGCGGGAGCTGGGCCGATGTGGGAATCGGCGACATGGGAGCCGTCCTGTCCCGCCTCTTCGAGGACCCAGCTGACCCCGCAGCCGCGTGGCCACGCCGAGCTGGCCGGCACCTTCCCGGACCGCTCGCCTTCTACTTCGTCGTCGGCGGGCTCGCCGCGGGAGCGGGGACGGCCGGATTCTTCGTCTACCGACGCGCCGCCGGAGCATCCAAAGACCCGCACGCCACGTGGGCGTCGACACGCGACCTGGCGTCTTTGATCGTTAAGCGCCCCGGAGCTCGTAGGCTCGTGCTGGGCCGCGTCGGCGGCCGCCTGGTCGCCGCGGAGGAGCGCCAGAGCGTGGTGGTGCTGGGGCCGACCCAGTCGATGAAGACCAGCGGCTTCGCCATACCCGCGATCCTCGAGTGGCAAGGCCCAGTCGTCGCGACGAGCGTCAAGACCGACCTCATCGAGCACACCGTCGTGGCACGATCTGAGCGAGGTCGAGCCTGGGTCTACGACCCGACCGGGTGCACCGGCGTACGCACCTCACGCTGGTCGCCGCTGCCGTCGTGCACCGACTGGCGAGAGGCGCAGCGGGTCGCCTCCTGGCTTGCGAACGCTGCGAATCGAGGGGCCGCGGGGATCGAGCAGTCGGAGTTCTGGTACACGTCGGCGGCCACGCTCCTGGCGCCACTGTTGTATGCGGCGGCGACGTCGTCGCGCTCGATCAGTGACGTGGTCCGCTGGGTCAACACCCAAGAGCAAGACGAGGTCGCAGACGCGCTCAAGGCTGCGGGGACTCTCGAGGCCCTGGTGGCGGCGCAGGCATCGTGGAGACGAGAACCGCGCCTGAAGAGTTCCGTCTACACCACCGCGGAGACGGTCCTCAAGGCCTATGCGGATCCCGAAGTGGCGCGTTCCGCGTCCACAACGGACTTCGGTCCGGCGGAGCTGCTCGACGGTGGCGCACACACGCTTTACGTTGCCGCCCCTTCCCACGAGCAAAGGCGTCTCCGACCGCTGTTCGAGACCCTTCTCCAGACCGTCATCACGGGCGCATTCGAGCGGGCGTCACAACGCGGTTCTCCCCTCGACCCGCCTCTGCTGATCGTGTTGGACGAGGCTGCGAACATCGCGCCGCTGCCGGAGCTCGACAGCCTCGCCTCGACAGCTGCGGCTCACGGCATCCAGCTCGTGAGCGTCTTCCAAGACCTCTCTCAGATCGTCAATCGCTACGGCGAGCGCGCCCACACCGTCGTCAACAACCACCGCGCCAAGATCGTGCTGTCGGGGATCTCCGATACGCAGACGCTCGAGTATGCGTCGCGGCTGCTGGGAGACGAAGAAGTCCTGCAGTCGGCGGTCACCAAGGGATACGAGGGCGCACGGTCGACCACGAGCTCGACGACGCTCAGAAACCTCGCTCCAGCGAGCGTGCTGCGCGGGATACGTCCGGGGGAGGGGGTGCTTGTCTACGGCCACCTCCCACCGGCGCGTCTTCGACTGCGACCGTGGTTCACCGAGCGTGCCCTAGCGAGGCGGGATCGATGAAGCGTTGGGCGTTCCTTGCGGTGATTCTGGTTCTCCTCCTGATGCTTCCGTTGATTGGGCTCGCGGCTCTGGTTGCCGGCGGGGGAGAGTCTTCCGATCTGCTCGCGCTCTACCAGGGCGCAGCCGCGACCTGCCCGGGGCTCGACTGGTCGATCCTCGCGGCGATCCACTACGTCGAACGCCGCCACGCGACCGGTCCCGCTACGTCGTCGGCCGGCGCGAAGGGGCCGATGCAGTTCATGCCTTCGACCTTCGACGAGTACGGCGTCGACGCCGACGGCGACGGCCGTCCTCGAGTCAACGACCTAGAGGACGCGGTCTACAGCGCCGCGAACCTGCTCTGCACCAACGGGGCGGGTGATCCCAAGCGCCTCGAGGACGCGATCTATACCTACAACCGGTCGAGGTCATACGTTGCGCAGGTTCTGGCGAGAGCCCGCTTTTATCGCCTGCGGGGGCTTCGCACCTTAGCGTCCTCGGCCATGGCGTGCCCTGTTAGCGGCCCCGTCACTTTCACCGACACATTTGGAGCCGCTCGATCCGGCGGGCGTTCACACGAAGGCGTTGACATGTTCGCCGCAGAAGGGACGCCCGTCGTCGCTGTCGCTGATGGTGTGACTTTCCTGGTGGAGAACGTCGACGACGACATCGGCGGTGTCTCGCTGTGGATTCGGGACCAGCGCGGGAACACCTACTACTACGCACACAACGCGATGAACGTTGTCACCGCCGATGGGGTACGCGTGCGGGCCGGCGAAGTCATATCGTTCGTCGGGCGCACTGGCAACGCGTACGGGACCTCACCCCATCTGCATTTCGAGGCTCATCCTGGAGGAGGCGAGCCCGTCAACCCGACCTCGTTGGTGGCGCAGCTGTGTCGCGGTTAAGGCAGCGCCGGGGCTGGCGGCGGCGAGAGACAACGGGATCAACGTTGCTCGAACGTGCCGATCGTTAGCCAACGCGACCCGGTCTCGGCCGGTCGCGTCGCCGGAGTCGTTGCAAGCGCGTGAGGCGGGGGCTGCGGCCGAGGAGCTCCATCGGGACGATTGTGGCGTTCTTGTATCGTTCGAGCGCCTCCTCGGGATCGCGCTCCTCGAGCAGCCTTCCGAGTCCCGCGTTGGCCTCTGCAATCTCTCCCATGAGCAAGTCGTCTTGACCGGCGAGTTCAAGACACCGCCGGAGGTGTGCCTCAGCGCTTGCTGCGTCTCGAGGAAGGTCGAGCCAGCCCATTTCCAGATGTAGCGTCACTAGAACGCTGGAGTGAATCTCGCGATCTCTCGCCAGGTTCTCGAGCGTACGCGCCAGGAGTGCGCGGCACTCGTGGTAGCGGCCCTTGTCGCGGAGGTCGGTCGCCATCTGCATCGCCCAATGCGGTTCGATGTCGCCCCACACTTCTTCTGCGGGGATTCCCAACCGCTGCGCGAAGTACTCAACTGCTTCTTTGGAGGCTCCTCGACGGCCTGACTCGACTGAGCTGATGAATGAATGCGTGTATTTGGATCCCTCGAGTTGAGCCTGAGTCATGCCCGCCGCTAGGCGTCGGTTGCGCAACGCTCGTCCGAACCTTTTCAGTTCTGTGGCGGAGACGATCCGAAGCTCCGTCATCTACTTCGTCCCCGCGCGCCCGCGTTTGCCGGCGTACCTCGGGTTGTCCCTGGTCAAGTCCAGGAAAAGCGACGTTGACGTCTCGTAGTGCTCGAGGGCTTGATCGGGGTCGTGGTCGCGATGCGCTAATCGGACTAGTTGAGCGTGGATTCGGGCACGTTCGACGAGCAACAACTCGCTGTCTCCCGCAAGGTCCAGGCCCTTTAGGAGGTGGCGTCGTGCTGATGTTGGATCTCGGGAGGCTTCGAGTTCGGCAAGCTCCCCATGGAACCTGATCAGCACCCGCGGGGGCAGGTCTTGATCTGCCTCTAGACCTTCGATAGTTCGCGCCAGGAGCGAACGCTTTTCGGCATCGTCCCGGGTCGAACGTAGCTCGTCCATCAGTTGCTCGGCCCGCTTCGCTCCTGCATCGCTCCACAGATGGCTCTACCGGAACCCCAAGCCGCTGAGCGAAATACCTACGTCCGCGTCGTTTGCGACGACGCGGAGCGAGGTCGCTACGTCAACCGTTCCCATCCTGGCTTCACTGGTCACGAGGTCGACGCGATGGATACTGCTCTCGCCGGTGAGGTGGCGATGACGGATTCCATGCGGCGCCGAATCGAGGACTTTCGCCATGGTGTTCGCGGAGGCTTCGACCCGATTTGATCGCTATCACGCCGTGCGCCCCGATCTGGGCGAGCCGAGACGGCGGGCTCGTGCGAGCCGGGTGAATCGAGGGGTCCGACTAAGAAGCTCCATTAGAAGCATCGTTGCCTCCTTGTATTGCTGCAGGGCCTCGTTCAAGTCCCGCTCGTCGAGGAGTCTTCCAAGGCCGGCGTGCGCTTCAGCCCGTTCTCCCAAGAGAAGATCATCTTGGCCAGCGAGTTCGAGACACCGCCGAAGATGTGCTTCGGCGTTTGCGCGGTCCTTCACGAGGTCGAGCCACCCGAGTTCCAGATGCAGCGCCACGAGAACGCGGGGATGGATTTCGTCGTCTCGCTGGAGATTCTCGAGGGTGCGCATCAAGAGCTCCCGGCTTTCCTGATGATGACCCTTCTCTCGAAGGTCCATTGCCATCTGCATCGCCCAATGCGACCCCAGGTCAGCCCACAGTTCTTCTGTCGGGACACCCAAGCGCTGCGCGAGGTAGTCCACAACCTTTTTGGATGCGCCGCGGCGACCGGACTCCAGCGAGCTTATGAATGCGTGTGAGAGGCGCTTTCCCGCGAGCTGGGCCTGACTCATTCCTGCCGCGAGCCGCCTTTCCCGAAGTCGTCGCCCGAACCTATTATCGACGGACGACTCGCGGCGGCGTCGGGTCACCTATCGTCCCCATGCGCCCGACGCGGGACTTCGTCGGCTCGCTGCTGTCTCCGGACGTTGCGCTTGCGCCGCCAGGCCGACGACGTTTCGCGCTCTACGGGCGGCGTGCTGTTCGGCTCGGAGGAGCGCTCGTCTTCCTTCGATGTGCCCGCGTCGTGTGAGGGGCGTTCAGCCAAGATTTCACTTCTCCCGATCCACCAGCACAGCTATTTGGTGTCGACCACCCAGTAACAGTGGGAGTGATGGAGAAGTACCAAGCCCTCTACGGCAAGTCAATGCTGCTACACATATCCAACACAGAGTATTGAGAAAGTTGAACGTTACGGGGCCTCCTTTCGGTATGGATCAGAGGATCGCGCACACGAACTCAGGCGCCTTACTGCGAGCGGAGTTGGATGTACTCCAATCCCTCCCGAAGTGTGGCGACAGCCCGAGTCGTGTCTCCTTGAGCAAGATACAGATCGCCGAGCGCCTTACACGTCGCAGCAAGATCATCCGTCGCGCCAGAGGCCCGATACAGATCAAAGGCGCGGAGGAGATGCATTTCGGCGTCGGGGTGGCCGAGGATCGAAAGACAGACCCCCGTTTCTCGTTCATTGAAGGCTTGTTCGAGAACGTCGCCGTGCTCCAACAAGGCACGCGCGCGTTCTAGGTGCGCGAGCGCGCCCGGAAGGTCGTCTAGGTGACGAGTTACTCTGCCCAACTCGTTGAGTGCCAAAGCTTCATCGAGACGATCCGGCGATTGAGTAAGAAGGTCGAGTGCCTCTAGCAACTTGCCGTGAGCTAGTTCGTAGTCCCGCTTCTTCGAGAGGATGATTCCCTCCGCTACCTTCGCTCTTATTGCCTTGTTGCGCCAGCCGCCCGCCGAATACGTTTCGTGCGCGCGTCGTACAGACACCAGGGCGTCGTCGAATTTGCCCTCATACATGAGGGTTCTGGCGAGAGTGATGTGCATGCACGCGATCTCGTAGGGATCCTCGATTTGTCCGGCCAGTCGCAGGGCAGCGTAGGCGGCATCGCGGGCGCGCTCTGGCAACCCGATCGCGAAGTAGCCCTGGATGAGCTCCGTGTACGTCTTCAAAAGTGCATGAGGGTCGGGGCGAGCCGCGAGCAGATCGCGTCGGTAGGAGTCGAGGGTATAAACGGCCATGCGCGCGTCTCCGAGGAAGCGTGAGGCACGCGCGATGCCTATGACCGCATCCACGCGGAGGTGGATCGGCTCCTTTGCCCAGAGCTCCCCGGCCCTGCCGAAATGAGCAAGGGCGGCGTCCAGATCGCCCCTCGCCTCTGCAATTTCGCCAAGCGCTTCCTCGGCGCGAGCTTCTACGCGACTCAGGCCGTGCTGTTGGGCAGCTTCGATCACAGCGGCGACCGTTGCTACTGCACCTTCGGGATCACCCTCATTGAACGTTCTGCGAACCTGGTGGAGTTGCAGTTCTAGCTCTGGCTCGAGTCCGGGGGGCGTCCCGCGTAGGAGTTCATCGAGTTCCACGTTGAGGCGGTCTGCGATGATCCGCAAAGCATCAGGTGAGGGCTCGCGGCGCCCGCACTCGATGAGACTCACGTAGCCGCCAGTTAGCTCTTTGCCCGCAAGCTGCGCCTGCGTCATCCCCAGTTCGAGCCTGCGTCGTCGAACTCGCGCGCCCAGCGTCGCTGCGTCCGTGCCCACGTCACGGAATCTAACTGATGGTTACGAAAGGGGGCGAGCGTGTATCCTCTACAAGATTATTACGGTGGGATGAGCTCTAGTTGAGCAAAGGAGGGCGGACATGTTTCGGCGGTCGTTGCTGCGAGTCTGTGCTGTCCTTGCGTCCGTGGTCGCGGTCGGCGCAGCGAACTACCCCGACGCGTTGTGCCTGTTGCCGCACTGGCCGCGCTGTTAATCACTCAAGCCAATTCCCTCTGAAACTGGACCGCCCTTGTACGAAGGTGGTTACAAAGAAGGTTAGGGATTGACTAGCCGAAGGTAACTAACCCATACTCACGCACCTAATCAAGCAGTGCGGTGCTGCTTCGCGGTGAAAGGGCGGTTCGGTGAGGTCGAGAGTGCGCGCAGCATCAGCGTTGACGCGCGAGCGCAATGGCGTTGGCGTTCGGTTCGTAGGGGCAATGGCAGTGGGGGTCGCGCTCCTTCTCGTGGCGCAGCTTGCACCGCCGACTTCTGCATCCGCAGCGGACAAGGCGACGCTGACACAGGACGTAACGCCTGAGCAGCCGTCCGATCACGGCAACCTCTCCGTCAGCTCGGTTGACCCCTTCGAGCCCGAGGGTGGGACGGCCATGTTCGAGCCGGGCTCTGCCTCCGAGGAGACATTCACCTACACCAGCACGGATGCCGAGACGCTCATTCTCACGGGCGTGCGGCGGGAATCTCCCGTAAGCCATGCCTCAGGGTCGGTCGTGGGGCCGGCAGAGTCCTCCGCAGTAACGCAGCCGCCTGCAACTCCAGTCCCATCGGCATCTCCGACGATTGACGACGGCGCGCCATCCGCTGCTACGTCAGCCACGAAGGCGGACGAACCCGGCTCCGACACCTCGCTCGGCACCGATGTTGCGGCGGGTTCCCAGGCGTCGTCTGGCGGCGTCATTCCCAGTCCCTGCGACATCGCCGAGATCTTCTGTGGCGCGAGTCCTCCGATCGATTGCGAGGGCTGCGACACGATCGTCCAGGAGATCGTCGGGCTGATCGAGGGCACCTGTGAGCCCACCCACTGTGCCGACTCCGTCATCCAGGAGATCAACAACCGGATCTACGAGACTTGCGGACCGGCCGGACTGATCGGATGTGAGCCGGAGTTCGTCCGCGTCCTCGTGGGCATCATCAACGTCTACTGCCCTTCGGGCCTCGCTACTTGCGCCGATCCGACGATCAACCTCGTGACCGACATCATCATGGACGCAGTTTGTCCCTCAGGATCCCTTGGCTACTGTGCCGGCGAGATCGGCCGCCAGGTGAACGAACAACTCGCGTTCGTAGTCGGCGTCGCGAGGGGGCTCGTCGTGGATTCGTGCGGCGGCGACACGGCAGATGCGTGCGTCGACAAGGTGCTCTACATGATCAACACGACGGCGTTGCCCATCGTGTGCCAGGCCAGCGACCTCTTCACGTGCGTGGACAATACGGTCACGACCATCAACGATCTCGTCGCGAACGCATGCGCTCTCGATAAGGCAGGTTCGACCGTCTCCGGGAACGACGCCCTCACCGAGTGCGTAAACAGGGTTCTGACGACCGTCCAACTCGTTCTCAAGACCGTCGACGACGCGATGATCATCGCCTGCCAGTCGACCGACGCCAATACCTGCGTGAGCAATCTGCTGATCAAGATCAACGTCTACATAGACGGCACTTGTGCGTCGGTCCCCGGCAGCACTTACTCGACTGGCGTCAACGGTTGCATCGAAAAGGTCCTCCAAATCGTCAACGTGGTGGTGGAGACCGCGAAGGCGCAGATGAGGGTCGTCTGCGGCACCGAAGATGCCTGGGCGTGCGCGAATCACGTCGTCAACGAAGCCTTCGTGACGCTCGACAAGGTCAACGACATGGCTGCCAACCTCTGCAAGACCGGGACTTCGAGCGCCCTCGACTCGCCGTCCAGCGACTCCGCCGCGACGACCTGTGTCAACAACGTGCTCGAGACGGTCGCCGACGTGCAGGAGATTCTGGTCGACACGGCCGGCGACACCATGATCATCGCCTGCGGCTCCAACGAGGCCAAGGCCTGCCTCGACAGCGTCCTTAACCGGATCGAGCTAGAGATCACGAGGATCTGCATGTCGCTGCCGGGGTCCAGCTACTCCACCGGTGACGAGTGCGTCGACAAGGCCCTCCAGATCGTCAACACAGCCGTGGAGCGTGCCAGAGTGGCGATGCGCGACACGTGCGGGTCGGACGTTGCCGCCACCTGCGCGAGCAACGTGGTGAACAACCTGCTGGTCCAGATCGAGATGGTCCATGACACCGTCGCCAACATCTGCAGGGACTACAACTCCACCGCCTCGACTACCGACTCCGCCGCGACCAACTGCGTAAACAGGGTTCTCGCGACCGTCGGGATCGCGCAGCAACTGATCACAGACGCGATGATCGTCATCTGTGGATCCAACGACATCTCCGTGTGTCTGGCCAAATACAGCGCAATGATCGAGGGGCTGCTGACCGTAGTCTGCCCCAGCACGACGAGCTCAGGGGCGCCCGCCTGCATCGACGTGGTGACCGAGGTCGCGGGGCAAGCCGTCGACGACGTCTACTACGCCGTCTGTGGCCCGAACGACATCTCGGGATGCCAAGTGAAATACAACAACATGATCGAGGGGCTGCTGAGCGTCGTCTGCTCCAGAACAACGAGCTCAGGCACGCAGGCCTGCATCGACCTGGTGACCGAGGTCGCCGTCCAAGCCGTCTACGACCTCTATTACGCCGCCTGCGGGCCGAACGACGTTTCGGGGTGCCAGGCGAAATACAACGACATGATCGAGGGGCTGCTGAGGGCCGTCTGCTCCAGCACGGCGACCTCGGGTACGCAAGCCTGCATCGACATGATGACCGGGATCGCGGCTCGGGCGATGAACGACATCTACTACGCCGTCTGTCGCGACTCCGCATCTGCGGACTGCATCAACCAGTATGAAAGTATCGTAGTCGCCTTGATCGACTCGACCCTGATGAAGGTTTGCGGTGAGGATGTGACCTCGGGGGTTGACAGCTGTATCGCTTTCGGCGAAGGGCTGGTCTCGGAGGCAGCTTCGACCATCTATTCACAACTTGGTTGTTCCCCGGAGATTGATCCAACTCACTGCCTCACTGCTTACGGAGAACGGCTAGCGGCCCTAGTCGCGGGCGCTGTCTACGCCGTCTACGACGTAGCCTGTGACGGCGCGGCTAACCTACCTGAGTGTCTCAGGCGCCACGAGTCTGCGGTGACTGCGATGAGCGAACAACTCGTGGAACAGGGATACCTGGTTGTGTGTCCCACAGACGCAAACCTCGGCGCCTGCAGAGACCGATACGTCGTCGTAATCGAGACGCTGATCAGCGAACTGATCGGCGTCGCCGACGAGTGGGTACAGGACGTGGTTGGAACCGCGAACCTGATCGGGACGAAGGCTGGGCGCACCCTCTATGACACAGTCGCCTTCCTCCACGAGACGCTTGCTGCGGTACTGCAGGAGTGCGAAGAGGGAACGCAGCTGGATACCCTGACGCCGGGAAATTGTTCCGGCGTGGAGGGAGGAAACGGCCCGGCGACTTTCACGATCCGCGGCCCTTCGGGAACGCCGCTGGAGGGGGCCGCCGTGGCCATTTATCTGATCCCGTACGACACTCCGTGCGTGTTCCAGCCTCCGTTGCTCGCTCGGACGATCACAGACGAAGCAGGGAACGTCGGATTCGACCCGGTCCTATCTATTCTCCAGTCGTCCGCGCCGGCGGAACTTCTACCGGACCTTGGTCAGGAGCGCGCGATCAATGTAGAGATCCTGGCCGTCGATAGCGCTCATACCTCGATGCTCAACTGGAACTCCGTCGTTCCGCTCTACGAGCCCTACAGGGAGGATCTGCAAACGAACGTCGACTTGACACTCGGTGAACCACTGCCCGCCTCATCGAGCGACGACGATCTCATCAGCATCGTGAAGGTCGAAGCGCTCGCGGAACCCCCGGAGGAAGTCGAAGATTCTCCGGCCGCGCCATCGATGCCGCAGGAGGATGGTGACGACGCAGTAGATGCAGCGCCGGTACGATCAGAGCACGCTCCTGACGCGGTCGACGTCTGTTTCGGGACCGATTCGACGGCGGGTGACGCGTCGGGAGGAGGCCCGGCGTCTCCGAGCCCGACTTCGTCACCCAGCCCCACTTCGTCGCCGGGGGCGAGTTCGTCACCGAGCCCGACGTCCGCGCCGAACGCACCTGCAGCTCCAAGTCACCTCTCTGCAACAGCTACTTCGTCTTCCGAGATCACGCTCACCTGGTCCGATAACTCGTCGGACGAGGAGTGGTTCGAGCTCGAGCGCTGGAACGGCAGCGACTGGTCGCGCGTCGCGAGAATGGGAGCGGGGACCACGCGTTATACGGAAGGCGGTCTGTCGCAAGATGTGACGTACCAGTATCGGGTCCGGGCTGGAAATGGTGCCGGTTCATCCAACTACTCGAACATTGCTTCCACATCGACACCCCGCTCAGACTCTGCGGCCATGCATCCGGCGCCTCCGTCTTCGTTGGCGGCGTACAGCGCGTCGACCTCGCAGATCGATCTGCGATGGACCGACAACTCAACGAACGAAAGTGGTTTCCGAGTCGAGCGTGCCACCGCAAGCTCGTGGGTGTATGTAGCATCGGTGCCAGCAGGCACAACAACTTACGTCGACGGGGGACTAGAGCAAGGACGCAGCTACTCGTATCGCGTTGCCGCATACAACGCCGCGGGCCAGTCGTATTCGAATACTGCGACCGGCCAGACTTACTCGGCCTCGTCCGGGTATGCATCGCCGCCGCCGTCGGCCTCTCCGGCTCCCTACTATTATGACGATGAGGAGGGGGCCTCTGCAGAGGAGTGCTGGGGAGGGTGCGCGGTGGAACATCGGTTCCGTTGGCCGAAGGTGTCACAGTTGCATGCCGACGTAGGGCTCGACAGCGAGTTTAAGTTCAAGAATGGGAGGGAGACTGTCACCGGAGTCGGATTCAAGTGGGCGGGAAAGGACTGGGCGGTCTCCGGCAGCAGTACCGAAGCGGTCTCGCGCGGCACGTTCGCAGGAAAGCCACTGCACGGGAACGCGAAGCATCGCGTTGTGCAGGCGAAGTACAAGTGGGTGAAGTGGAAGGTGACGACTCACTGCGACGCTGACGGGGTCCAGCGGTGTACCTACTACAAGTGGAAGAACCACCGTTGGGAAGACGAGTTGAGGTTCGACGACGAGCACCCTGGGGCGGCTGACTTCGAGACGAACCGCGAGAATGCCGTTCCGCTACAGCAGGGAGAGACCTGGGGCCGCGATTCGGGCGAGAACCGTACCTTTGCGGCAGGGGTGGACATAGGACCGCTCGTACTGAAGTCGCAGGCGGGATTCTCAACCATCTCTTCGCTGACGTTCCATGCGAAAGGCCCCTGTGATGCGAAGACCAAGACGAGGTGGCCGTACGGGGACGGCGTCCACGCACGCGACGCAAAGGTGGTATATGCCTTCAGCTATTGCCTACCGTAGCGGTCGCCCGGGGTCGTGGCGGAATCCACTCCTCGTGTTTGCACTCCTGCTCTGCTGCACTCTGCTGTTGAGCTCGTGTGGACGAGGTGACGGTGGCGCCCCTGCACGAGGATCTGCCCTGGACGATCAGGCTGTCTTCACCTTCGGGAAGAAGGGCATCCCGACGAACCAAAGATTTGTGCTCATGCTGAACGATGTGGTGAATGACTCAGAAGAGCCGTTGACGATTCGGCGCCTTGACCCAATCTCCGAGCCTGACCCGGAGGTTGCGGTCCTGGAGCGCCTGGAGCTAGCCCCTCGTAGCGATGGGGGAATTCCTGTCGAGCAGGGGACTCACCTGACGTATCCGCCCGGGAGTTCCTTATCGTACGCGAAGAAAGATTGTGTGTATCAGCACGTCCAAAGCCCGCGCGGTTACGTACTGCCACCGAGCCATGGTGGGAATACGCGCGCCTTAATGGTGATGACGATCCGCACCACTGGACCCGGCACAACGAGCTTTGAGGTTGGCCGCGTGATCTACGAGCAAGGAAGGACTTCGTATGCGCAGAATGTTCGTATCGTCATCGATCTCACAGTCAAAGAAAAGGCTCGGCGCCTGAGGCCCTCAGCGGAGGAGGCTCCCTGTATGGACGCTAAACACGTACTTCCCCAGCCGATCGGTGCGTCACCCGTCCGTCTTAGGAGTGCTGCGTGAGCCGTTCACTATTCGCGGCCGCCGATGGGGCGAGTGGCGCATCACGCTCACGAGGTAGCCGATGGCTCGCATGCGTGCCTGGGCAAGCCGAACGTGATTGCATGTGGCGACGCTGTTGGAAAAGCCGAACGTCGCCGGATCAATGCCGCTGACTGTTCGGCGGTCCTCCTCGTCGCTGTGCTGTTGCTGGTTCTTTGGTTTAGGTAGTACCGCCCGCTACGTGCAGGGCGGGCACTAAGCCGCCG
This sequence comes from Actinomycetota bacterium, assembly GCA_030861725.1. Lineage (GTDB taxonomy): Bacteria > Actinomycetota > CADDZG01 > CADDZG01 > WHSQ01 > JALZEG01. The sequence goes on from JALZFC010000001.1 coordinate 82,969, forward strand.
AATGTCGGAGGGTCGTCCTAGCCCCGTATCCGCCCGCCCGAGGTGGGGCGGCCCTCCGGTACCCTTTTGGGAGGGAAACCCCGTGCCTGATCGGAAGGCGGACGGAGACGGTGATGGAGCAAGCGGGGCGAAACTTCTACCGACCCGCGCTGCTATGGGGGTGCGGTCGCCGGCGGCGCTACGTTCCTAGGCGAGTACGTCGCCAGCGATGCGACATTCGGTCGAGTTCCTGCGCGCCTTCGACAAGGTCAACGACATCGTTCCCACCACCTGCAAGAGCGAGATACAACGTGGCGGCACGTTTGTGGAACACGATCACCACGCGACTGACCGCGCCCCCTCCCGCGCTCAAGATCCACGCGGTTCTGGTCCTGGCTGCGGCCCTCTTGCTCAGCGACACGCGGGTTCCCTGGTGGTGGGCGCGTCCCGCGATCGTGGTCATCCTGCTGTGGCCGTTGCTGAGGGGATCGTTCTTCGTTTGGTTAGTGCAGCTGGTCGGCCTCGGTTTCGTCATGATCGATGCCGTCATGGACTACCGCACCGTCGCGAACGGTCCGCCGGGCTACTCGGTGTTCATCGAGGTCCCGGCCTTCTTCGCGGTCACCGCGGCCGTCGCCGCGGCGTGGCTCTTGCTGCTGCTGCCCACCGTCCGCGGGTGGTGCCGCACGGATCCTGGGCGCCGGCCCGCAGTCGTGGTCGGGCTCGGCGTATGGATCGTCTCGTCGTTCCCGAGCATGGCGTTGAGCGTCGAGGTCCCCTCACCGGACGTCATCGAGCGAACGCCTGGTGCGGTGTTCGTGGGCAGCGACCCGCGCGAGCCCGTGGCGTTCTACGTGTCCGAGCGCGGGCAGCGGGTCTGCCTCGTGGCGCTCGCGCCCAGGAGCACGAGCCGAAGTTGCACCACGGGCAGGCACCTCCTTCTCGATCACCCAAGGCCGATCGACGTTGGTGACACCCTGGCGGGCGTGGTTCCGGTGGAACTCGAGCGAGTCGAGGTCGTGACATCCTCCGGCGTCCGTCTTGCCACTATGCTCGAAAGCGATCGCGTCGGCGTGGACGTCTTCTACTTACTCGACGCGCCGTGGCAGGACATCGAGCGCGTCGTGGGCTACGACGCGGGCGGCGAGGCGCTCTACCTGGCCGAAGAGGATTTACCACCTTGACAAGGACGATCCAGCAGTCCCTCGTCGGGACCGACCGCATCTCGTCACTCGATCGCCGTGCAATAGATGTCCTCGCTCTCGATCCACGGATGATTCCGAGGAAACACTGCCGTTTCGATCACGGCGAACGTCGACTTGCCGACGCGATTCATGGGTTCCGATGGGCGAAATCAGTGCTGCGAGCCCGCCGATCTGCAGGTAGCACACGGGCCAGGTGGGGGTCCGCGAGAGGTGCTCGACCACACCCGACACGGCGATTCGGCGCTTGTCGCTGTCGAGGGGCCGAAGCGTCTCAAAGCTGTAGGAGTGCGTGATGAAGTCATTGGAGCGGTCGTCAAAGAGCTCCTGCACGGTCAGGTACGGAGGCGTCGGCGGCCGCCTCACGTACTGCGGTCGCGGGTCGCCTCGCTGACCGCTCCGAATATCCGAAAGGACAACGAATGTCAGCGACAGAACAGCTACCACCAGCCGAGATCGCACAGCCATCAGAAGAGACATGCGCCGGCGACCTCATTGGTTCCAGGTTGTTGCTCGCTAGTGCAAGACCGACGCCGCGCCGGTGACGAACCCAAGGATCTCAGTGAGGGACATAGTGGCCTCGCGGGCGCCGAAGTATCGGTGGGCGCAGCACCCGGGCCGGCCTGGCCGGTAGACCTCGACCTGGCGACGCTTGCCGCAAGGCGATCCGATCTCGCCATACATGCGTTATCTGCAACGATCCGCAGACAAGCGCAGAGGGTGTTGCTGGATATGGCGCTCCACCAGGGCAAATACAAAACCGCGGCCGCGAAAACCACGTCGTACCACTTTGCCAAGGCGAGGGTCGCCAGTTCGAAGCCTTCTGGAGCTGGGGCGGACGAAGAGGAGATAGAGGAGCCCCATCACCGGGATGAAGAGGTAGATCAGCCACGACGTCCGCCGGTAATTCGCTGCAGCCCAGACTTCTCGCGGCAACGTGAGCGCCTCGATCCAGATGGCGAGGCTCAAGGCGATAGTGATCGCAGCCGAGCCGAAGCTCACGATGTTGTCGATGTCGCCCCCTTTCGTCCTCCTACAGCGTATCGGGCGGCAGCTGACGGAGTGGCGGCATTACCGAAGGCCTCCCGCGGCGTCGAGGAAGCACCATCTCATCGGGCCTATCCCGTAGCCGCTAACGAGGCCGAGGGCTAACGAGATTTACTAGGTTTGCTGTAGCGAATTCGGGGCGTCGATGAAAGGGGCGGCTGAGGTTGGAGCGCGAGCTGGAGTCGAGCCGCGTTCAGAGGGAGACTGCGCGGGACGTTACGCACGATCTCCAGGACCTCCTTACCAACATCGCAGACGCCTTGGCTGACCCAGTCCTGATCAAGGGCACTGCCCCTCGCCGCGTACGGCATCCTCCTCGATATGAGCAGCGCGCTGGTCACGCTGAACCGCCTAGTGGAGCTGAAGCACATGCATGCGCGCGATTTGGAGGCATCGCCCTCTATGTCTCTGACCCCGTAGTCCGGTGGCCACAGTCGCGTCAGGGCTCACGTTCAATACGTAGATTGCGTTTCGGCTGCGTGTGTGCGCATGAAGTGCCCAGATTCCGAACAGACGGGGTGGTTCCTATGACTCGATCTGGCGAGTGTCATTTCTGTGTCTCGAGGCTCTAGCCGGTTCGGAGCTGTAATCCTCCTGGATCGCAAGCACCTCGGGCAGACGTTCCCAGAAGATCGACAAGAGGTCAGGGTCGAAGTGGCTACCGGCCTCCTTCTTCATCATCCCGATGGCTTCCATGAGTTGGAAGCGCCCTCTATAGACCCGGTCACTTGTCAACGCATCGAACACGTCTGCAATTGCAGCAATGCGCCCGGCGAGGGGGATCGCATCACCTTTTACTTGACGCGGATAGCCAGTGCCGTCGAATTTCTCGTGATGGGTGAGAGCAATCTGTGCCGCCAGCTTCAGTAGCGGCGAGTCGGAGCCTCGGAGGATGCTGTGTCCGATCTCTGTGTGATCCTGCATGATCGAGCGTTCTTCAGCCGAGAGCGGTCCAGGTCTGAGCAGGATTTGGTCTGGGATGCCGATCTTCCCGACATCATGCAGGCAACTCGCCTCTCTGATATCGCTCCAGAGCACCTCTTTGGCACATCCGCGAGCGAGGATCTCGCAGTACCGACTCATGCGGGCAACGTGAAATCCGGTCTCTTCGTCTCGGAATTCGCCAGCGATCGCGAGTCGTTCTATCGTCTCTCTGCGAGAGACGCGGAGAGACTTCTCTGCGCCCTCTAGTCTCACGACGGCTTCCCAGAGCTCGGCGGTGCGTGCTTACACGGTCGCTTCGAGATGGTCGCGGTAGATCTGGTTCTCTCGCTCGAGAGCCTGTCGCCTGAGTGCATTGCGTACACCGATGATGACTTCGCTGTGACGGAACGGCTTGATGATGTATCCGGAGGCACCCAACGCCAGCGTTTGCTCGGCAAGCTCGGGATCATCTGTTCCTGTCACCATCAGCGTGGCGGTTCCTGGCAAGAACTCATGGATGTGTTGCAGGAGCTCGAGCCCCGAGCTCTCAGGCATCTGCATGTCGGTCAACACGAGGTCCACGTCGTGCACCGACAACACGCAGCGAGCTTCCGCCACCGAGGAGGCGGTCATCAGGTTGCGATATCCTGCTGTCCTCAAGACATGCGTCAGCAGGGTCTGCATCACCTCCTCGTCGTCCACGATGAGTAAACAGGGCCGCATGTCCTCATGGTCGTGGAGTGGAGGTGAGTGAGTCGATACCGCATCCGGACGGTTCTTGTGGCGTCAATACTCCAAACGGAGGAGGTCGAGCAAGCTTTCGTTACAAACCACGACCGCGACAAGCTGCGCGCGCGTATGGACTTCCAACTTCCCCATTGCGTTGCGAACGTGGGTCCGGACGGTCTCGGGGGAGATATGAAGCTCTTGCGCTATCTTGGTGGTCTCGCGCCCCAGTGCGATTAGACCGACGATCTGCCGTTCGCGCGCTGTCAGCTGTGCGCCGGGGGGCTCTTGGGCCGGGGGAACCGACCAGGAGTAGGCCTGGGGAATTACCACGAAGACTGCCAGCCGGCGTTCGCCGATTCGCGCCCATCGGGCAGCGAGTTGAAGATTGATCTTGGTGTGGTCCGGGCGGACGAAGGTCCGCTTGATGTCCAGGTCATCCGAGCGCGGGAACATCTCACCCGAGCGCAGGAACTGTTCCCATGTTGCTGTGTGTTCCGCGCGCTCACTGGGTTCGATCACATCGACTATGGAGGTGCCGATCAGGTCGCCACGGCTCCGGCCGAAGAGGTCGAGGACTGCCTCGTTGGCTTCGACAACTCTGCGATTCTCGTCGAGCACGGCTATAGGGGTGGTCGTCTTGTGGAACAACAACCAGAAGAGTCTTTCCCAACCACTTCCTGCCCCGATGCCATGCATACGCGAACAGTAGCCGAGGAGCAGGCCTCGCCCCGGGGTCTCGGTTTGGTGGACCCAGTCGATGATTAACGTCGGCCCGAGGAGTATCCATCTCTCCGTCGGGTTGGGGATCGAGAACGCGAGAGGAGAGAGGCGATGACGCAGCTTCCGGTCGCGGGATACTTCCGCGTCAGCCAGGCCCGCGACGGGATGAAGGCCCCAGAGCTCTACCAAGACGGACGAGGCGCTGGCGGCGCAGGTGCGCCGCCTCACCGCCTGCAAGTGGCGCCTCATGCAGCCGCGCGCCTCCCCCCGTGGTTCGAGTGTCTTCGGCGATGTCACACGCTGTCGCTAGGGTCGGGCTTGGAGATTCGTGTCCAGGTGACTGTTTCCGAACTCGATCGGGTACTGGCCGAATGCAGGGCGATCGGGGTCGCGATGGAGGCCTCCTGCAGAGACGTCGTAGTGCGCGATCGCACGCGGCGCGATGAGGCCTGGGTCTTCGAGCTGCGCGCCGAGCATCCGCGCCCACGCGGCGACGTCCTCTACCTTCGTTGGCAGTGAGCTGCCGACGGGAAATCGGAGAGGAGAGCCCACGATGGATCAGCTTCCGGTGGCAGGGTGAAACGCTGGCGCTCACGTCCCGCAGGAGAGTTGATGCGGTTGCGAAGACGCGTCCGGAGACGCGCGGCGCGCTGGCAGTCCGCGATGGTGACCTTTCAGTTGGGAATCTGGTGGGAGCGTTCTCGAGGTCGGTGGTCCGCGAAAGGTCCGCGGACCGATGCAATTCCCGGCAATCGGCGGCAACGTCCTGAGAGTGCGAAATGAGCCTCTGACCTGGTCAAATGCCCGTTTCCCCTGGTACGGAGGTTGCGCCGATCCTCGCTTACAACGCAGAGGCGGTCCCGTGGCTAGGGTCGCTGGATGGAGATCCTCGTCGAGGTCACCGTCGTCGAGCTCGACCGCGTGCTGGCCGAGTGTCGAGCCATCGGTGCCGCGATGAACGCCTCCTGCAGGGACATCGTCGTGCGCGATCGCACGCGCCGCGATGGCGTCTGGGTATTCGAGTTGCGCGCCGATCAGCCGCGTCCTCGCGGCGAGGTCCTCTACCTGCGCTGGCAATGAGACGTCGACGTGCATCGGAGAGGAGAGGCGGCGATGGAGCAGCTTCCGGTGGCGGGGTACTTCAGGGTGAGTCACGCCCGCGACGGCATGAAGGCGCCAGAACTCTACTGGAACGAAATCGAACGTTACTGCCGTTATCGCGGCCTCGTGATCGGCGAGATTTTCTCCGACATCGATTTCAGCGCCTTCCGCGGCGCTCGTCCCCGCCCGTCACTCGAGCTCCTGAAGCGGCGCCGGCGCGAGTTCTCCGCCATCATCGTGCCGAAGCTGTCGCGTTTCGGGCGCTCGGTGAAGGATCTCGCCACGATGTTCGACCTCTTTGAGCAAGACGGAGTGACATTGGTGTTCTTGGATATCGGGCTCGATACCTCAACGAGCCAGGGCCGGCTGCTGCGCAACATCATGAGTTCGTTCGCCGAGTACGAGTCCGACGTCCGCGCCGATTACTTCAGGGCAGCCGCGGAGAACCGTGCTCGCCGCGGGCTTCCGTCGGGAGGATGGATGCCGTACGGCTACGGGCGCGCCCGCGGCAACTACCGAATCGTGACTCGAGAGGCCGAGGTGGTGCGGGCGATCTTCGAGGCGTACGCCGCTGGCGAGTCCATGACCGCCATCGTGCGGCGACTGAACGCCGAAGGGATTCCGTCGCCAAAGGACGTCCTTTGGTCCAAGCCAACGATCCGCAACTTCCTCGACAACCATCACTACGCAGGACTGCTCTCCTACGAGGGACGGCTGGGGCCCGGAGCATGGTCAGCGATTGTGACCCGGGAGCTGTGGACCGAGGTGCAGCAGCGGCGCGAGTCCGTGACCAATCGCGGAGTACACGCCGCGAGCGGCCTCTACCTCCTCTCTGGCCTTGTCACATGCGGCGTTTGCAGGTCGACGCTTCACCACCGCACCAAGCAGGACCGCGTCCCCGGTCAGTATGTCTGCCGGGGAATCGAGCGCCGGGGCTACTGCGCCGGCGGCGGCATCGCGGAGCACCGTGCGGAGGAACAGGTCGTCGGCGCCTACCTCGAGCGGTACGGATCGGCCTTCGTCCACGACCCGGCATCTAGCCTGGCTCCGTCGAGCGTGATGTCGCACTGGAGCGATGCGTCGGTGGAACGCCGCCGCGCGATGCTCACGGCTGTCCTCGAACAGGTCGTCCTCGTCCCGCGGCCGAGCAGCAACCGAAGGGGAACAGGGGAGCGCCGCGGCCGAACGCTTAAGGTGTCCTTCAAGCCCGAGCGGCCCGCGCACAGGCCCGCTGTCGCCGTCTGTTCCGTCGACGCCGGCGAGGCGGCCGCCCGAGTCTGCGATGAGTGCGGGCGCCGCAAGCACATCAGCAATTTTCGCCGCGACGACTTGGGGCCCGATGGGCGCTTGTCGAGTTGCTCGAGGTGCCGCCCGAGTTCGACCGCGGCGCCGCCGGCGTCCGGATCCGAGATGCGGCTGTCGTATCAGGAGGAATGGCGCCGTTTCCGGAAGGCTGTCCGCTCCCGAATGTGACCAGCAACCCCTGGAACGGGCGCAAACGCGGGCTAATCCACGCGTCCGTCCGCTGGCGCGCCTAGGCTGGGTTCATGAAGTCGGAGGAGAGCCAAGCTGAGCCCGAAGGACTTGAGGGGTCCCGTCGACGCGTTTTGGAGCCGGAATTCTTCACCCTCGAGGACGTGGCGACCTACCTGAACGTGAGCGTGCCCCAGGTCTACGCCCTGGTGCGCTCGCGCGAGCTTCCCGCCATCAAGATCGGAGGCCGCGGCGTCTGGCGGGTCGGAAAGAAGCAGCTCGAGGAGTACGTCGCCCGGCTCATGAAAGAGACGGAGGAGTGGGCCGAGGCGCATCCGTTGAATCCCAGGGACTGATCCGCACGCGATGGGAGTCGCCTTCGGCGCGGTCATCTGGGGGGAAGGCGCAAACGCTACGAGCGACGGCGGGGGGAAGCGCTTCCCCTGCGTCGCCCGCTGAGCCTCCGGCGAGGTCGAGAAGGTAAAGGAGACGGCGGAACGAGTGATCGAGTGTTTACGGCGGATTCTGGCCGCGGTAGAGGAGCGACGGCCACCGCTGATGGACGCTGACGAGCCATCTAAGGGGTTCCGCAACGACATCTGATGAAGGTTCGGCATCCTCGCGCGGCGAATAGCTGTCAGATGGCTCTGCCTCGTTGCCTTCTGGCAACTCTTATCTTGTCCCTCCTGGCTGTGCCCCAGGCGGCACTTGGGCGAGAAGTGGGCCCCACGTGGGAATCGGAGACTCAAGGCCTCCCCGCCTCGACGACGCAAGGCCACTGGAGGGTGAGCGACGAGGGCCGTAGCGTCGAACTGATCTTCCTGGGGGGTCACCTGATTGAGGCCGGGACCACCTTCCGCGCCACCTGGCTCACACCGTTCACGAGCCGGAACGAGAGACCCAGCTTCGAGCACTCCTATGAGCTCGAGAATCGGAACGTGATGGGCAAGGACATCAAGATCACCCAGTCCTTCCGTTTCCGGTACAAGGGCGAACGCTGGTGGCCTTGGATAACGAATCGGTACCGGTTGAAGCCGGGCATGACGAACTTGGGTGGTGGGTCTGAGTTCATGGGTTGGACGAGCGATCAGGTGCAGTTCGAATGGCGCTGGACCGGCGTCATCCAGACGCCCACCTACATGCGAGGCTCGGCGACTCTCTCAATCAATTAGCTACGCCAGCGAACCGGCTAGCCGTCAATAACTGACGGGGCACCCCTTCGGCGACTGTCGGGCTGCGGCCGCAGCCTTCAACCTTCATACGTTTCGCCATCCGTTGGAGTCATCTCAGCGCGGTCTCGCGATCCGATGCGTAGTCGGATCGATCTGGGCAGGCCCTCAGCTGGACGTCCAGAGCCCACGTCAAGAGCGCCCTTCGACAACATCTGACCGGGCTTTCTCTCGAACACCTGCCGCTCCGAAGTGCCACTCGGTCTCAAGTCAGGGAAATGGGCTTTCGACGACCCAACCGGCGAGTGGGTGGTCACGGCTTCTCGTAGAGGCATCGAGCTCCCGGCCGAAGGACCTTCCCTCTGACGCCGAATCCACGCCGTGTCGGGAATCACCTATTGACGCGTTCGACAGATCGAGCGGTCCCCGCGCTTGACGTTGTTCTTTCATCTGTGCCGTATCGCCGAGAACCCTCGAAGTTCTGACGACCTGGCGATGCCAGAGCCGGGTCGGCAATCCTCCCTTGTGAGGAAACGATCAGTTTCTGATGTGGCGTCTAGGGATAGTCGGTCGTGTGCAACGTCCTGGACCGCGAGAGGACCGCGGGCGGACGCAATCGGGTGCAATCCACGGCAAGGTCCTGAGGTACCGAAATCCGGCCTGATCTGCACAAACGCACGTTTGCGCAGGTGGCGTTACCAGTCTGATCTACCTTCACACGGCAGAGGTCACTGTAGTTTCGATTTCCACTGTCGCCGCCGACGAGTCGTTGTCACGCACGCTCCTCGGCCGCGCAGGTACTCAATCCAAATAGCCCAGCTTGTCGATCCGCTTCCCCTCGTCATCGAAGGCGGAGATCTCGTACTCTTCCGAGCCCACTCCCTCCGGCAGGAACGCCACGAACACGTTGACGTCGAGCCCCGCTCCGGATGGTGGGACCACGATCGGGACCGACTCGACCTCGCCGTCCGGGAGCCGCAGTTCGAGGCCACGCACACGCCGGGAGACCACGCCATAGACGACGTTGCCGCTGCCGGCCTCGGAATACAACAGGCTCATCACGTGATCGGGTGCGACGAAGTCCAGCGGGCAGCTCCCGGCCAGATGCTTGTTCCCCTCCGTAAAGGCAATGCAGCGTTCGCCACCGTGCCGGGACCGGTACGTATGGATCGCCCAAGGCACGCCTTCGCGCTCAGCGGAGGCGATCAACGCGGGTTCGCCTCTGGCGAAGAAGGACATGTTCCGGGGCTCGGGGAGACTTTCCGGCGACGGCCAGGGCCGGGCCGCGAGCAGCGCGTTGCGAGGGAACTCTGCCTGCGCCTCCCGCGCCGCTTGCAGTCCCGCCCAAGCCGACCACGCCCCGACGATCGCCAGGAACACCGCCCAACCTCTCGTAATGAGGAGAGCTCCCTCGCGGCGCGATCCGTACAGGATCACCGTCACGGTCCAGGACCCCGTTGCGTAAGCGAGCAGGAACGGATCCACCTCGTTCAACGCGGCGTGTGTGATCCCGAGGGCCGTAACGCCGACCGAGACGGATCCATGGAACGCAAGCCCCCACGTCCACGCTGCGGCACTCCCTCGCCTGAGGTGGTAGGCGATGAGGAGCGGCAGAGCAGACCACGGTGTGACCCCGGGGACGTCGACGACGTCCGGCCACAGGAACAGCGCGCCGACGGTGAGCCCCGCCCACAGGATGAGGTACGCGGCAAGGATTCCCGCGCCGACGCGCTCCTCGGCCAAGTCGGGTACTCGCGATCGCTCCGTGCCCGCCACCATCCCGAGGAAAGGCTAGCAAAACCGTCGACTGCGAGACGTGGGAAAGTCCCTCACGAGCGATCGACGCCTGTCCTTTTCTTGGTATGGATGCGTTCACGGCTGTCGTTGGACACGGCTGGGGTCTGAGACTCCGGGACGAGTGGTCCACCTTCCCCGGTGGAACACGAACTCCTCCTCCGCTGTCCCACAGAATCGGATCGTCTCGACTAGGTGCCAGGCTTGGTCGAGGCGGGAGAGTCATCTGAGCACCGAAAGTCAGTCGCCGCGGATGCCGATAGGACTTTCGTGGGGATGACCGGGCGCTTTGCGCGTCACAAGATCAAGCGATACAAGCGCAATTTCTGGCGCAAGCATTGGTGGCGCGTGGGCGTCATCGCTGGGATCGCGCTGTCGGTCGCCGCGACTCTCAGGTTCCTTTGGCCGGAGCAGGGGGTTCCGCTGTGGGCAACGGTGTTGGCGGTAGTAGTCGCAAGCGCCGGTGTCGCAAGTGACAGCTTCTATGGAACCTCACAACTCGCTATGGGCCGCGACGCGGAAAAATGGACGTCGGACGTTCTCCGTAAGCGAGGTCCCCGCGGGTCGATCGTTATTGACTGGATTCCGTTTGGCGAACGGGACGTCGACCACGTTCTCGTTGGACGGGCAGGCGTGTGGGCCGTGGAGACGAAGTACACTGACTTCGATATCAATCTGGCGGGGCCAGGGGAACGCTTCGGGATGCAGTGGGCGGCACAGGCTGAGCGAAACGCTCGGACGCTCCGCCTTCTGTTGCGCTCATTCGGGATCGAGGTGGAGGTGGCTCCGTTGGTCGTCGTCTGGGGCCCCGAAATCAGCGGAACTCCCGCCTGGATTCGCAGCGTGCAGATCCTCCGGGGACCTGACTTGCGCGTCGTCACGCCTTGGGCTAATGACGAGCACGCATTGTCACAAGCACAGGTTGATTGCGTCCGGCGCGTCCTCACAGCACATCGCGAGCGCCGTCTGAAGCACGACCGCGCAGAGCGGCGCGCGGCATCAAAGCGACGCGGGATGCTGGAGCGCCTGTCCCGCGGGTGGGGCGCCCCCTTCTCGAACTGACACCACCCGGGCTCGACTTCTTACAATGGACCCGTGCGAAGGGCGGGCCATCGTTGAGTTACCAAGATCCTGACAGGGTCGGCACTTACGACATCCTGGCGCGGCTCGGAGCCGGCGGCATGGGGGTTGTGTACCTGGCTGAGGACGAGTCGGGACGCAAGGTTGCTGTGAAGGTCGTACGACCAGAACTCGCACATGACGAAGAGTTTCGACGTCGATTCGCTCGAGAGGTCAAGGCCGCGGCGAGCGTGGGTGGCGCATACACGGCCCAGGTTATCGAGGCGGACGCTTCGGCGGATCTGCCGTATCTCGTTACTGAGTACATCAAGGGGCCCAACCTCGACGAGTTCGTTCGAACGCGCGGGCCGCTGGATGAGACCCAAGCGAAGGCCCTGGCCATCGCCCTTGCGGAGGCTTTGGCCGCGATCCACGACGCGGGTCTAACTCATCGGGATGTAAAGCCTTCAAACGTCTTGCTAGGCACTGATGGCCCGCGGCTTATCGACTTCGGAATCGCTCGGGCCGCGGACGCGACGGCGATCACGCGTTTCGGTATGAGCGTCGGTACGCCGGCTTGGATGGCGCCCGAACAGGCGCAAGGCAAGGAGGTAACACCTAAAGCGGATCTGTTCTCATGGGCGTCGGTCGTTGTCTTTGCATCGACTGGGAGCGCGCCCTTCGGTGGGGGGCCGTCTGATGCGATCTTGTACCGCGTCGTACACGAGCCACCTGATGTGGCCGAGGTGCCTTCTTCCCTGGTCGCACACGTTGCGAGCTGCCTCGAGAAGGACCCTTCGAGGCGTCCCACAGCCACCGAGCTCTTGAGGGAAATGGCCGGCTATAGAGAAGGTCTCCCTCTTCCCGAGTTGTCGGAGGCCGCCAGAACCTTGGTTCAACGGGCCTGGGTGCTCCAACGCACACTTCGGATGCCGAGAAGGAGGTGGAGGCGCGTTGCACTAACGGTAGGCGTTGTCGTCCTGGCCTTGCTGGGGGCCGGACTTTGGTTGACTACGAGAACTACGCCCGAGCGGGTCTCCACCGAGGACCAGGACCCTCCCGCTCTGGCCCACGTTGGAGCTCCGGAGACAGAGCTTGTCTATCCCGAGAGGATCTCGGCGTCGAGCGGAGCTCCGTCCAGTCGGGATGCGGCCGGAAGCCCTGTGACGTACGAGGCGACGAATATGGTCGATGGTGACGTCGAGACGGCGTGGAGAACAAGAGGGGATGCGTCAGGCGAGACGATCACGTTGCAGTTTGCAGAGCCGATAAGGATCTATTCCTTAGGGTTGATCCCCGGCTATTCGAAGATTGACCCCACCTCCGGGGTGGATCGGTTTCGACAAGAGCGGGTTATCACAGAAGTCGTGTACGACCTCGGAAACGGCCACGAACTGCATCAGTCGTTCAAGGACGAACCGACTCTGCAGACGATTTCTGTGGATGGTGTTTCCGCAACCTCAGTGACCATAGAAATCATTGGAACTGCTCCTCCGGGTGACAAGGCATTCGATTTCACCGCGATTTCGGAGATCCAGGTCAAGGCTGAGGGCGGAGCGTCGGTTGCGACGCGTCCGAGCAAGGGCGTTTCCTCGCCACATGACTTGACGGCTCAGGATGCGTGTTTCTCTACCGACACCGGCGTCCAGGGATGCTTTTGGACGGGAGCTGCGATGGCGCAACGCCTCGGGGTCGATTTCGCCGGCTACGGCGGGGATCCCGGGGTGTTCGGCAGCGACAAGTACCACCTTTGCCTAGCGACGACAAGCTATGTGGTTGACGCGCTCGTCGGGAACGTAACGGGCGTATCGATGGAGGGGGGCGAAGGGATAGACATCATGGTGGGACAGGGTGTCGGGCGTGAGGCCGCGCACGCCGCTTACGACGAGGCGGTGGCGTATATGTCGACGGCTTCTGAGACGTCAGACGCGGCCGCAGCGCAGGGAGTAGCAGAACGGCTGATGGAGCTTTGTTCGCCCTGAGGCCGACACCCTCAAGGGAGAGGCGCGACGGTGTTGAAGGGCCGATCAGCCGTCAGGCTAGGGGTGTCGGGGATCGCTCGAACGCCGCTGGCCACTTCTGAGTTGCCCGACCGGAATATCGTCGTGTGGGAATCGGTCCCGTCGCTGCCTGGCAACCGAGGCGCGCCACGACGTCGGCATGTGGCTCCCATGCCTCCGCCTCCTGACGCGATTGAGGCATCGCCTGGAGTAGTCGGCTAATTCCGACAACTATGCTTTCTCGTAGTGGACGAGAGGTCACAAGAGTTGCTGGTTCTTCGGCTCGTTCTAGAGCATGTGTACGAGTTCGTTGACTGGCCCCAGCTGAAGGATCTGCACCGGCGGATCTATCGAGATCTCCGGGCGGACTTCGACGTGCGGAAGGTAGCCGCGCGTCTTGCGCCTAGCTCGTGGGCGCATTCCTGGACGCTTCAGGAGACGCTAAGTCTCCCTGCGTCGGCCTTTCGGGAACTCCCTGAAGCCGCCGCCCTATTGGACGCGCTGGTCCAGCTCGTTCGTTATGCGGTCGATCGTTATCGGGCATCTACCGGTGAGGTGGAGGTGACAGAGAGGGAGGTCGCCGCGGCGTTGAACATCAAGGACCCTGAATTGCGACTCTTACCTCTGGTCGCCTGGCGGGAGCCCTTTATCACCAAGGGACAGAGAAGAGGGGACGAGGGGTGGGTCCTTGAGATTTCCGACGAGATCGTCCGGCTCGATGGGGTCGCGGATGTCGAGGGATATCTAGCTGTTCAGGATGCCTTCAAGGCCCGCGACGACGAAGAGCAGGCCGCGATGGCGAGAGCCCACCTTGAGATGATCGAGGCGACATCCGGACGCACGACACAAGTTGTTTCGGGAGCCGATCTCGAAGGGTCGACCGAGCCTCAGGCCAGAAGCGCGCCTCTTGCTTTCTTCCGGCGCCACAAGAAAGGACTGGGTACATTCGCCGGCGCGGTACTGGCCGGCCTGGTGATATCGCTCATTGAGGGGTCGTTGTTCGAAGACGGCACTCCGCCGCCGCCGACCCCTGCGACGGCTGCGCCGGCCACCCTCGGCCCGACCTATCTCGCGACGCCGTCGCGCGGAGCGACCGTCGCCCCAGGCGAGTCGATGATCTGGTGGGGCGGTGAGCGGGCCACGGTAGGACATTCGGCTAGCCGCGTGCATACGACTCCCGGGCTGAAGGCCGCGACCGGCAACTTCAACGACGACGGGTTCACTGACCTCATTTGGTACTCCGCCGCCGGGCGGGTCTTCGTATGGTGGGGTACGGGCGACGAGGCATTCGATGAACAGCCACCCACGCGCGTTGCTGAAGGACTGACGCCTACTGCCGGAGACTTCGACGGTGACGGGGTTGACGATGTCTATTGGTATGGCCCTCGAGCGACTGAGGAGATGTGGTGGGGCGATCCCGAGGGGGAATGGACGAAGGACACCATCTACCCGATGGACATTCGGTGGGACCAGCTCATCGCCGGCGACTACAACGGCGACAGGTTTGACGACATCTGCTTCTATCGCAACCGCCCGAAGCGAGTTGAATGTGAGAACGACCTTTATCAGGCTTACTGGTGGGGGACTTCCGACCGCGACAAGCTGGATGCTCAGGAGACGAGGGCTTCCAGCACCGGGTGCTACTACAAGTTCTTTGCGGACGACCTTGACGGCAACGGAATCGATGATTTTCTAGCGTATGGACTGCTCTCCAACCCTCGCGACTCGATTACGTTTCACGACCCGTTCTCGCCCGGCGAGCCCATAGCTGGCGAAGCGTTCCGCGTCGAGCAGAATGATGGCTTTCGGCCTGCGGTAGGCGACTTCGACGGCGACGGAAACGGTGACATCTTCTGGTTCGCACCTGCGGGACCCGACTTTCAGTGGTGGGGATCGACCACGCGCGTCGCCTACGGTTCGGATGCGACCGCGGTTCTGCTCGATGGCGAGTTCTTCCCGATCGACGGAGACTTCAATGGAGACGAACGGGACGACATCCTCTGGTACGCGAGATGAGCTCAGCTCAGGGCATAAGAGGGCTTGCCCTGGGTGTGGGGGTCTGAGACGCCGGTCGATCCAACTTGGTTCTCGAAGCAGAACCTCACCCTCGCCCTCAAGCCGTACCAGGGGGAGGCTGCGTCGTCTTGTCAGCCTCAGCGGTCCTCGACGACTGACAGTCGGTTCTTTCACGCGGTCGGGCTCAACTCGCTAGGGGGGGCTGCCGGGAGTCCTTCAGCCCAAGCTTTTTCTGAAGTGAATCTACGAACGTCCAGGTCTCCATCGCTGCCTTCGCACTCTCGTGTTCGTAAGCTGCCTTTGCGCCTTCCACGTCGTCGGAGGCCGAACTGCCCGTATCGAGGTTACGCGCATGCTCCCGGTAGATCCGCAAATTCTCATGGCAGGTAAGGATGCGCGTGGCTGCTCCTCTTTCCGCGCGAGGCAGGACGATAGCGGCCCTAGCCACATATTCTGCTACGTGGGTTGGCAGAAGGCCGTTGTGCGCCCGTTCTTTGGTGATGAGTAGATACAGGTCGTACCGAACGCGCTTCAATTCCTGACGACGCTGTAATAGCCATCCTCCAGTGAAGGAGGTTAAGGCCCCCAGGGCTGTCCCCGCCAGGAGCAGGATGACGCTGCCGTCCACGCTTCGGAGCCTAGACTCCCTGCGCTGCGACCCTCGCCCGACTAGATGGGCAGTTATCCAGGCATAGGATTCTTCGGATGGCCAAGCGGGTTCAGTATCCCTTCCACTCGCTGGAGGACTTCCTCACGTCGAGGGCTCTCCATGTGGATGGGCAGCTAAATGACGGTTGGGGCGCCGAGTTTCCCGTCAAGGGGCGTGAGATCTATGCGACGGTGCTATTCGCGGACATTACTGCCTTCTCTGAGAGAACACGCGACCTGACGCCTGCTGAGACACTTATCTTCGTGAACAACTTCTTCGCGTGGATCTCGGCCGAGACGATCAGAGGAACCCCCGGGATCGTCGACAAATACATCGGCGACGAAGTGATGGTGGTGTACTCAGAGGAGTTCGGATCGAAGGATCCATTTGCGGATGCTGTACGAGCCGCTAGGTGGATGGCCCAAAACGACGCCCTGGGCTTCAGTCCGCACATTGGGATCGCGTCCGGGAGGGTCATAGTCGGCTATGCCGGCACCCCGTTGAAGTACAACTGCTCCGTGTTTGGTGCCCCCATGGCGATAGCTGCCCGCTGCGCGGCCGTCAAGGTTCAACGCGAGCACCCGTACGGGGCCGTCGTCGTCTTCCCGGCTACCGATTGGGGGGACAGAGATTTGCGAGAGGTGATTCCACCTCAGCACTGCGAGGGGCGCGACGGCGAAATCGTGGAGCTCCCATATGACTGGGAGCTCAGCGACCCGCGTGAAGAAATCGTGAAGACCACAACCCTGCAGATCCGCGAGCTCGTGAAGACCGGAATCTGGCTTCCATATCCCGGGAGCGGACCGGAGGATCGCGCTCGCCGCGGTCTGTCGGACCTTCGGCGGTCAGGCTTGTACCGCCCAGACCTTGCCGACTGAGCTCGCTGCCCCGCACGCTGAACGAGTGCCAGATGCAAGAGCCTCCTACGCACGGCCGAAAGTGAGTCGTGCAAGTGTTGGGAGTCATCGCCACTGGATGGTCACGGACGTGGTTCCCGTTGTTGGTCGGTCTCGCCAGATTCTGGCAGGGAGGTCTCTCCGAAGTATTCGTGAACGTGGTCGTTCCCGCGCAGGTAGTGCGCGACGAGCTGCATCCAGTCGTCGTTAGGGATCGCACCGTCAACTCGGAACAGCTTCTTGTAGTGGAGTCCGCTGCGCTTCGGACGCCGTTCGTAGGGGTCGTATCCCTCCTTGGCGAAGAGCTTGACCGCTCCGTCCAGGTGAACGAACGATCCCTTGTCCATGTCCCTCAGCGAGTGGACGTAGCGGTTGATGAACCAAGGGTGCCCCGCCTGGGGATCCCACTCCGGCTCCAATGGGAAATACGTCTCCTCAATCTCCAATGCCTTCTGCGTCTCTGAGTTGAGCTGCCACCTGAACTCTGTGACGGCTACTGGATAGTGGAGTGGTTGTACTGGTGGGCGGGTCCAGTGCCGTGTGACTCCGACCTGCCCCGGGTCGTCGATCCCCGCCAAGGAGAAGGGCGGACCGTACCAATAGTCCTCCTCGAAGACGGTGACGACGTCGGCGACGGGAGCTGAGTGAGCCGTGTCGAGACCAACAGCTACTGAGCGTCCCGGATGCTGGGCGAGGAGCGCGAGGCGGCGCAGGAAGTCGAAGCTCGGGGTACCTCCGAAGTGCCGGCGCAAGAACATCGAGGGTGGGATCGCAACCTTGTCGAGCACGGCGTAGTGGTCGTGGAGAAGTAGGTCGTCATCAAGCTTGTACAACCCGTCCTTGGTCCTTTTCGTCGGCAGGTGCGGAGCAGCGGCGAATGCCCGGTCGCTGAGTTTTCCGGCAATCTCGTCCGCGGCTCTGTAACGCACACGGCCCAGCCACAGCTCGAGAAGCATCTCCGCGAGATAGTCGTCTCGCTCCTCATCGGTGTCTATCCGGTTGTGGCGGAGCTTCCAAGTGAGATAGCTACCGATCGAGTCGAGCTCCTTGATGAGGTGACTACGCTCGCTGGCGCGGACAATACTCAGGGCGTCGGCGTGGGCCCGTTTATAGACGGGCTTGTCGCGCCACCACCGCAGCACCAGCGACGGGAGCAGACAATCATCCGCCTCGAGAGCGAGTGCACAGACGCTGTCTGGAGGTGGCTGGTCGACGACGGACACCATTCCACTATTCTCCGGTTTCTACGTGGCGTCAGAGCCCGTCTCGAGGATGACTAGGGAGATGAGTGCTTGAGTTTCACGGTAGCCCGATGTGGTGTTTCAAGTACGCCGCGAGGAGGGTGCTGACGACGCTCTGGCCTACTTCGCCGATTGCTGCTCGAAGTCGCACTAGGCGCGTTCGCTCGTCAGAATCCGTCGCGTTGTCGATCTGCAGCTGCAGAACGTCTAGGAGTGCCTCATACGAGCTCTCTGAAGGCCACTGTCCAATCTGCCGTCGTGCCTCGGCCGACAGACGGATTCCATACATGTCCCACGGTGTCGACGTCCACTCCAATAGGGAACCGACGACAAGTCCGGACTCGTATAGGCGACGCAGCTCCCTTCGCGTCGCGTCTAGCTCCAAACCTGCAGTCTTGGCAATGTCCGCAGTCTGTAGCCCGTCGGCGTCGTCCTCTTCCAGCTGGAAGACCGCCTCCAGGATCGGCAGCGCGAGCCGGTTCCACGTCTCCTCAACCAACGTCGCCACCCCCGTCATGGTCCTGATCGTCTAGCAGAGTAATGAGTTCGTCGTCGGCAATGCCTTGCGTAAGGCGCTGCACGTAATCCCGGAGGTCTTGGCGGTCCACTCCCAGATGCTGAGCCACGTGCCGAATGCCGTGCATCATCCCCAGGTGGATTCTGTACGTGTCGAAGCCGCGCGCCTTGTCTTCTTTCATCAAGGCTGCCGAACTCTCTAGCTCCTTTAGCACCCACGCACGGAAGCGGGCCTCGTCGAGATTGTCCCGCATGTCAGTCAGTCCTCTTCGAGGTGATGCTGTAACACCCGATCTCTCGGAGAGCGTCGTTCATCTCGGGGATCTCGGGGTCCTTCGGATCGAGGGCATTGCGGATCTCGAAGAGCTCGCGACACTCGGTACCTGCATCGAGGCGGCCGTAGAAGTCGTCTCCACCACCGCCGCTCCCGCTGTCGCGGCCAGCGCAGGCGATGCCGACCGCCATCCCGGCTACAGCGACCACGCGAACGAGCCAGCTCATGCCTAGCCGGTCCTTTGATTGCGGAGGGGAGCCCGGTCTTTGACGGACTGGGGCGTCCAGGGCCAGATGTTGATCGGGGACCTCGGGCTCCTCGAGCGCAAGCCGCGCGAGCTCTTGAGGCTTACCTGGAGGCTAGCCTTCTTGCACGACCGGTCGAAGTGATCGAGGACCTCGCAGCGGTAGCGGTCGGAGCCGCTGAGCGCGGGCGCGTCGAGCGCAAGTAGCGACGGCTGGTGCGACGTCGACCAATAGGTGAACTTGTCGAATGAGCTCCAGGAGTAGACGGCCATCCCGGCGAAGAGGTCGGCGACCTGGACGAGCGGGTTCTCGTGCGAGCGGCATGGCGACAGCCGCTCGATCTCGATCCTGTCCGACAAGTCGGCGAAGCAGTGAGAGAGCCTGTTGGACCGCCGCGCCGCGTTCGTCAGGACGTCGTGCAGTTCGTCCCAATTCAGGGCCGACTGCTCGTCCGGGCGGAGGGTCCACACGCCGTGGCGACCCGCCGCCATCTTCGTGAAAATCCAGTAGTACATCCGCTCGAGGTTCGCGATGTCGTCGCGTCCCTGGTGCGCGTGCCGCGAGTCGTGCGTGTCCCACAACAGCACGTTCACGCGCAGGCGGTCGAGCGAGCAGAACACGAGGTCGAGGATCTCGGTTGCGAGATCACGCCGCCGAGCGTCTCGCAGCTTTTTCCATCCGAACTCCGAGACGCCAGCGTCGGCGAGCAGGCGACCGACCGTCAGAACGAGTTCGGACTCTGCTGCCTTCGGCAGGCTGACGGCGGCCACCGCCCGATAACGCCCCTTGTTCCACGTCGACTCGTCTGCGTACGCGACGTACCGCATCGGGCTGCGCATCAGCTCGCTGACCATTCGTGGATTTTCACTAGCAGCCCAGCCACATCTCACTCCTGACGCCCCCTCGGCCGCCCGGCCAGGACGCCGCGGCTGCCTGCGATTATGCCCGAACGCACGTTCGGGCTGGCGGATTTGCGGGGGAGGCTTGGTGGGGCCATTTTGCCCGGTGAGCTATGGCTGCATCGCCTGGGTCGTGTGTGTGGCGAGATTTGTCGGAATAATTTCGAGAATTTGGCGTTTGCGGAAAATCTTGTCCGTGCCCGGTTGTCCTAGTAGGTATGGGAGCCAGAGGCCTGACGCCGGCGCAGCCTGCAGGGCGCCTGCGCCTCCTTCGCCACGGAGCGTCGATCGCCCTCGCCGCAGGCATCTTCGTCTTGTGGCTCGGTTCGTTCTTTCTAGGGAGCCTCGAGGTCTGCCGTGACTCCCTCGCGCAGGTCGGTACCCAACCCCGTCGTCGAGACCTGCGGACCGCCCACGGCGTCGGACTTTGCTGTTGCATGGGGAGCAGTGGCCGTGCTCATGCTTCCCGAGGTTTCCGAGGTCGCCGTCGCAGGACTTGCGTTCAAGAGGCGTGAGTAGAGCGAGGGAGCGGGCGGCCTTTCGCCGCTTCGGTGTGACCGGAGGTCGACGCGCCCTTCTCGCGCCTCTTCATGTCGGTAGGAGCACGTCCGGAGCAGCAGCCGTGCTTCATGTTGTCGGGACGTGTAGAGGCCGGTGCGCTCTCCACATTACGGCGGGTACGCGACGCTTTCTCGCCAAGGGCGGATCGAGCAAATGATGTAGTCGATTTGGCCACGTTGTCGGTGTGCCACGTGATCGTGGGACACCTGTCGGGGGGTCACGGCACGGACATGTCGTGTCCGGAAGGGCATCTGTTGGCGCACAATCTCCGGGATGAGTCAGGAGCACGGCCGGGGTGCCGCGGGAGGTAGAGCCAACGAAGGCGGAAGCGTCCATCGCGCCGGTGTGGCGGCGTATCTCGCTGCCCATGCCCTGACTGGGTTATCGGTGTCGCTTGGCCACGAGCGTTCACCGGGCCCGCCGGAGTTCCTGTGGCTGGAGTCGAGCGGCGCGATCGATGATCTTTGGTGCGGCTTTGGTCGAGCACGGTGGGAGGTTCAGGCAAAGCGTCGTTGCAACTGGGACACCGTTTGCTTTTCGAAAGTCGTCGCCCAGTGGGTCTCAGCGGTCCGTTCTGGTGAGTACGGCGAGAACGACAAGCTCGTCCTGGCGGCAGGTCGAGTGTCAGGACCCTTGAGGATTCTCGGCGACGCGCTTCGCCGCCGCCGGCGAAATTCCGACGCCGAGTTGCTTCCGAATGAGAAGAAGGCACTCGACAGGCTTCGGCGTCACGCGGTGTCGACTGGCTGGCTCGACATCCTTGAGGAAGTGACCGCCTCCGCGATGGTCGTGGAGCTCGAGGTCGAATCAGTAGCCCACTCCGCGTTTAGGGAAGCGGCCCGTGCGCTTGATGGAGTGGTAGTCGAACGAGGTTCCGGCCTCGCCGCTATGAACGCACTCGCGAGGTTCTTTCATACGGAGGGCGCACGTTCAGGGGCCAGTGGCGCGGATGATTGGTTGAGGGTCCTGGATCAGGCGGGAGTACGTCCTGGCCCCTCTTCGACGCAGACCCTGGCGGGGGATGCAAGGGCAATGGCGACGTACAGGCGCGGCCTCGCCCGACGCAAAGACATGTTGGACGTCGACCTCCTCGGGGGCGGCGTCCCTCCGATGAGGGTGCCCGAGCTTCTTGACACCTTCGAGGTGGCGCTTCCAGCCCCGGCCGACGAGTCTTGGTCGAACACACCGGACCTGGCCGACCTGGCTCGAAGATGGCGACGCTTTGGGATCGTCGGGCTTCCGGGAAGCGGCAAGACGACGGCGCTTGAGCAGCTTGCTGCCGCGTGGGCTGACGACGCCGACGCTCCAGTTCCAGTTCTCGTGCGTCTGCACAAGGTTCTCCCGATGCTCCGGGATCGCCGACCGTTGGAGGTCGAGGATTGGTGCGGTCTAGGTGATGCGGTCACGCTCGATCTCGTTCCAATTCTCGCCGACCGGGTTCGACGGGGCGGTGGCGCCCTCTTTCTCGACGGGCTGGACGAGTGCCGAGATCAGCAGGGTCGCGCAGCGTCCGCCATCCGGGATCTTGCTGATGAGTTGAACGCCGACACCGGCCTGATCTTCTCGGTCCGGGAAGTGTCGTCGGGAGTCGCGAGGTCCACTCAGCTCCCCCTGACCACGCTTCGGGAGCCTAGTCACCTTGAGTACCTCATTGGCGACCTCGTGGAACATGTCGCGAAGAACGATGTTGCTGCGACTGCCGACTTGCCCGCGCTGCGCGAGTGGTTCGATGAATCACAGAACCTTCACCCGGACATCTGGGCCGTCCCGTTGTTCGCTGTTCTCCTCGCAGTCCATGCTGCGCGAACCCCTTCCCCTGATCTTCCGACGACGCGTGCGGAGGCGCTCGTCGCTGCGGTCAAGGACTCAGTTCGGCGGTGGGAGCGTGAAAAGACGTATGACCCCGCCGCCTGGGACCGCGATCTTGAGCCCGGAATGCTCCTTCAGGGTTTCACGGTTATCGGTCATGAGCTCATGCTGGGCCAAAGAAGCGTCTCCCAGTGCGCGAGAGCCGTTGCGACTGCTCTGGCGGAACCGTGGGGATTAGCCCCTGCCCGGTCCGGGGACATCGCCCTCGACATTCTTGTCTGGTGGAGTGAGCGCGTCGGGGCATTCGTTGTGGAAGCGGGGGAACTTCAGTCGCGTCTCCGGATGTTCTCTGAGGTCGGTGACGCGATGTGGGCGGCGCGTGAATCGAGCGAGGGCCGAACAGAATGGCTTCATCGGGTGCTTCAACACCCGGGGAAGTACCGCGAGCCGGCCTTGCTCGCTGCTGCACTGGATCCATCATGTGCCAATGAGCTCGTAACCGCGGCGACTTCGCCGGAATCGGTTCTCTTGGCCGCAGACGCGGTCCTCCAGGGTTCCAGACCGAGTCACGAGGCTGTCGCCAAACTCTTGACTTGCCTAGGCGACTTCTTAAAGACCCCTCCAGCTCCTCGTGAACGGGAGCGTGACAAGAAAGTGCCCCTAAAGGAGCGGGTGGCCGATGCTCGGACTCAGGCAGACGGGTCCGGGTGGAGGTTCGGCTATCGGCTAGCGGCTCTTCCCCTCCCCCCAGGTCTTCGACGTAAGCGTGACGAGTGCCTGGGGCACGTTGATGGGATCGAGCGCCGCGCAGTTGCAGCGGCCCTTGCCGCCGCCGCTGACTGCGGTTTCGACGGCCGAGACCCAGATGAGAAGGAGCGGCGGGCGTTGCACTCGGTACTCGAGTTGCCGATCCCTGTGAAAGAGCGGCCACCGCCGCGACGATCGAGGCGAGACCCGATTGAGCTCTCGTCGGGTCCGCGCGTCGCCAGGGGGCGCGCGGAAGCGGTGATCGCCGCGATCCGACTAGTCGGATTAACACGAGAGACCGCTGAGGGTGCGGCAGAGCTGTCGCAGCGCGTCTGGGTCGGCATTTCAGAGAGACTCCGCGCGGCTATCAGAGCAGCGGGGTTCGCCGACGAGTTAGTGCAAGCTAGCGAGACTCTCGGGCTGGGGCGGACATATGCCGAGCTCCTTGGGCCTGATCCTTACTTGCACATGCGACTAATCCTGTCGGCTGTTGCGAACCTTACCGACGGACCAGCCGTGTGGTGGGAGCCGTGGCGGCTATGGCGCCTGGACTCCGTGGGTTCGCTGTTCGAGGTGCTCGATGAAGGACCGCATCCGCTAGGCGCCGGACAAGCAGCAGCGAGAAACGACCCCGAGCTGGTGCGCCATCTCGCGGTTATGGCCGCGGGCGCAGTCGGGTTGCCTCTGCGCGTCGTCGCGGCGGAGTGCAGGCGGGCGCTTGAGATGCTCGAGGACGATGCCCTCGGGACGTTTGTGCTCCTTCACACGCGACCTGACCCCTCTCGGTCGACAAAGCCAGGCGCGCCGGCTATTCGAGCAGAAGATGTTCCGGTCCTCGCTAGTTGCCTGAGACGCCGCAACCCGTGGCTTTTTTGGCCGGCGGCTGTGTGGCTAGACCGGGCGAAGCGTCCTGACCTGCTGGATATCTTCTTGGACGCATTGCCTGACATGTGGGGGGAGCATCGCTATGTCGTGGCGACGTGGTTGCCCGAGGCGACCGGCCGTAGGGACATTCATGAAAAATGGATTCACGAGGACGATCCCGTCCTCCGAGTTGTGGCGTCCAGGGAGCTCGCGAAGGCTGCCACCGATGTCTCCGTGATCCTGCCCCTCCTGCGACACACTGACTTGCTTGTTCGACTGGAAGCATTGCGCGGCCTCTCAGATCGCCGGCCCGAGCTAGTGCCGGAGGCGGCACGCATCGCGGTTTCAGAGACCCCTTCTGTCTGGACGTGTCTGGACTGCGGATCTCTCGAGGCGATGGCGACATTCGACTGCACCAATTGCTCGCGAGGAGCGCGTCGCGCGCTCGAGGAGGAGGTCGGGCGGCTTATCGAGACGCTAGGAGACTCGTCAGCCCCGCGCGTCATCGAGCAATAGCGGCCGTATCCGCACTGGAGAAGGCCGCCCGTCCTAGAGGAAGCGACGTCAGTCAGTGGTATCGCGCGTCCGAAAGGGCTCAATCAGCTTTACGCTATTGGGCAAGTTGGGCGAACAATTGTTTCACGAGACGGGTGGGGGAGGTCTGAACCGTGATCGAGCGAGTGGTAATTCGCGGATATCGCCGGTTCGGGGATCTAGACGTCGAACCCACTGCAGGTATGAACATCATCGTGGGCGACAACGAATCCGGAAAGTCGACGCTGCTGGAGGCCATCGCACTCGCGCTGACTGGGAAGCTGAACGGACGATGGGCGATCGAAGAACTGAATCCTTTCTGGTTCAACCGAAAGCTCGTCTCCGACTTCTTTGACGCCAACCACAAGAAGGAGCCGCGCCGGCTTCCAGAGATTGTGATCGAGCTATACCTGCGAAACGATGATGCCCTGCAGTCACTCCGCGGCGTGCACAACTCGCTTGAGGTGGATTGTCCTGGAGTGCGCTTCTACGTCGGACCCTCACCAGACTACGAAACAGAGTTTGCGAACTACCTAGCAAGTGGGCCGCCGCCCATCGTCCCCGTTGAGTTTTACGACGTGGAATGGCGGCACTTCGGCGACCTTCGGCTCAGCCAGCGCCCCAAGGAGCTGGGTGTCGCCCTGATTGATGCCCGAACGATCCGATCAACGTCAGGTATCGACTACCACACGCGCGAGATGCTCACAGCAAACTTGGACGCGGGCGAACGTGCTGCGATCTCGATCGAACACCGCCGCGCCCGACAAGACATTTCGGAGCGGGTGTTGGCTTCGATAAACGATCGGATCGAGCGCGAGAATGCCTCGCTCCATGAGCAGCCAATTGGGCTGCAAATGGACCAGTCGTGGCGGGCGTCGTGGGAGTCAGGAGTAGTCCCGCAAGTCGATGGCATCCCGTTCGCGATGGCTGGGCAAGGTCAACAGGCCGCCGTCAAGGTCGCCCTAGCCATGAGTCGGAGTTCCACGTCTACGTACGTGCTGATGGAGGAGCCTGAGAACCACCTGTCGTACACCGGTTTGGTCCGACTCCTCTCCCGAGTGGAGTCCCTCGCGGGCGAGGACCAACAACTCTTCGTTACCACGCACAGCTCATTCGTGGTGAACAGGCTTGGACTCGATAGGTTGGTGTTGCTCCATGAAGGTAGACCTGTCCGGCTGGGGGAGTTGGGCGCGGACACGGTTGACTATTTCCGAAAGCTTCCGGGCTACGACACGCTTCGTCTCGTCTTGGCAGAGAAGTTGGCGCTCGTCGAGGGTCCGTCTGACGCGATCGTGCTGGAACGGGCTTTTCGGGATGCCGTCCACAAGAGTCCTCTAGAGGCAGGGGTTGACATCGTCTCAATGGGTGGACTCACGTTTAAGCGCGCCCTCGAGGTCTGCTCCTGTCTCGGGCGCCAGGCTGTCGCCCTTCAGGACAATGATGGAGTGGAGCCCGACACCATAGAGGCGAGTGTGGAGCATCTTCTGGAGGAGGGACGGCGCGTCCTCCTGGTGAGCAACCCCGCGCTCGGGCGGACCCTCGAACCTCAGCTGGGCGCGGTCAACGAGGACTCATTGCTGAGGGAGGTGCTCGGTCTAAGTGCGAGAGCGGACATTCAGACTTGGATGAGGAACAACAAGGCCGAGGCCGCTCTGCGAATCTTGGACTCTCCGCGGACCATCTCCTATCCCAGCTATATCCAGGAAGCGGTGTCGCTCCTTAAGTGAACCGCCTTACGCTCGCCGTTGCTGGGGGCCGCAAGACACAAAGTGTGGTCGAGGAGTGCGCCGGCGCCAACTGCCGGACCCTCGTGCTGACTTTCACACTGGCGAACCAGAAGGAGTTGCGGGATCGACTCGCGATGCGTCGTCCCCTCGTAGGACGTGTTGAAGTACGTGGGTGGTTTAGCTTTCTTCTTGGTGAATGGGTACGTCCGTACCTCCCGAGGAGGTTTCAAGGACGTCGCCTCGAAGGGCTGAACTTCGACGGTGATCCGGGTCGGTACGCGAAGGACGAACGCAGGTTCCTGGACGACGAGAATCGCGCCTACAGACGACACCTGGCGCAGCTTGCTGTACTCACAAACGCGGCTTCTAGAGGAGCCGTTGTCGACCGCATCTGTCGGATGTACGACCAGATACACGTGGACGAGATCCAGGACCTCAATGGCTACGACCTAGAGGTGCTTGCGCTCTTGCTGCAGTCGGGTCCTCCACTGCATCTAGTCGGCGATGTACGGCAGGCGCTGATCTCAACCAACGAGCGGGATCCGAAACACAAGCAGTACAAGGGCATCGGGATCAAGACGTGGTTCGAGCTACAGGAGAAGAAGGGGGTCCTGGAGATCGACCAGCAGGCGACGACGTGGCGCTCCAATCAGATGATCGCCGACTTTGCCGATTCGATCTTTGACGCAGGCTGGGGGTTCGAGAAAACCACTTCGATGAACTCACTCGTCACAGGGCACGATGGGCTCTTTGCGATCCGGACTGAAGACGTCGACGCTTATGTGGAAGCGTACCGACCACTGTGTCTTCGACATAGCGCGAACTCGGCCCGCAAGTTGGACCTGAACTTCACGACCTTCCGCATGTCCAAGGGAAGAAGCGCAGACCGCATCCTGATTGCCCCGACCAACCGAATGGTCGATTTTCTGCGCGATGGAAAACGTCTCGACCCGGCCGCGGCGTGCTCGCTCTACGTCGGAGTCACTAGGGCTCGTTTCAGCGTCGCGTTCGTGAGCGACGACGCTGCCGAACTAGAGCTTCCTCTTTGGACGCCAGCATGATCGGTTCCTCGGGTTGACGATGACGATCCCGAGGGACCTTCGTATTCCGCCGCGAATGTCGTCAGGCTCCCGGATCCCCTTAGTGTGGTCCTTGTGAAGATCGCGGACGAAGACGTTCACCGAGCGCTCAAGTACATAGCGGCTATGGCGAGCGCTGGCTATCCCCTTACCGAAGACGAACTAAGGACTTTCCTAAGCAACCCCGTCCGGGAGAACCTCCTCGCCTCTATGGTTGCGACAGCGAGGTTGCCGATGGCGATGACACTTCCCGACTGGCTCGAACAGCAGGGGTGGACACGCCGTGGAGCTGGCTTCACCGTCGAGATAACCGACCTAGGACGAGCTGTACTACGTCATCTCGAGAACGAGGAGCGGCGCGTGGAGGGACCTATCGAGGTCTTGTTGGATCCCGACGATCCCTTCTCGTATGCGCAACTCATCGGGGAGTTGGCGAGAATCGGCCCGGCGTTGCTCGTTGATCCCTTTTTCAAAGCCGCTTATATGCCCGACGTCGTCGCGCACACGAAGATCGACCGGGTGCTCGCTAGCGACAAGTTGACTCCGGCCGACAAGGCCGCGTTGGCGGTGGGAGTGAAAGCCGTTCCCGAGGAGAGGAAGCTGGAGATTCGCCTAGGACCGCGCGCGCTTCACGACCGCTGTGTGATCCCAACCGATGGAAATGCGTTCTTTCTCGGGACGTCCTTGACGGGCGTAGGGAAAAGTCTGACGGTTTTTGGCCGCTTCAGCTCCGAGGTCTCCTCCCGACTGCGCGAACTTTACGAGGCGCAGTGGGCAGATGCGGACCCCGTCCGCACGTAGCGTCGCAGAGGCGAGGGCCGCGTACCCGAGATCGACCACTTGCTCGAACCGCGCGCAGAAGGGCACTCGTGCTCGGGGGATGACGCCGGCTACTGGATGGTCGCCTCGACAGCTCCTCGAGCCTCCCCGCGGCACAGGTGAGACTTCGCGAGGCACTCACGAGCGAGCGACGCCTGTATTTTTCCTGGTATGGATGCGTTCACCGCGATCGTTGGCCTGGCTGGTCTTGTTGCGGCGGCTGTCGCGGCCTACTTTAGCTGGCAGGCTGTCCTAGCAGCTCGGCACTCGATCGCGTTGCAGCGAGAGCAGGGGCTGGAGTCCCGCAGGGAACGGCTTCTCAAGCTTCTTTCCGAACTGGAGTGGGCGACATTCAATTGGGGTGAAACGGCCTCGTTGGCAGCAGCGGGTAGAAATGTGCACGAGGGCCCGGCGGCAAGAGCCCGCTACCAAGTTGCCTACCGGGCGGCGGCGGTCGAATTCGAGCTCCCGAAGTGTCGGGAGTTGTCGAAGGAGGCGAGCGTCGAAACGGTTATCTCGTTGCACCAAGTAGCCCTTTCGGAAATCTCCGAGAAGCGAAACGCTGTAGTTGGCGAGAATCCTCCTCGTATCTAGTTCGGTCTCTGTAGCGGTGAGCGCAGGTGGACGTTCCCTTCCGGCGCTCAAGGGTCCTCGGTCGCGGCCGTGCCTCGCGGTTGTGGGGAAGCCCGACAGCGTTGCCGGCCGCAGGTCTTCCGGCCATATTCCGGCCATGCGTCATCTGCAACCATCTGCAAAGGCCCGCAGCGGCTGCGGCTGGATATGGCTCTTGACCAGGACAAATACGAAAGGCGCCGGGGCGAGAACGGCGTCGTATCACTTTGCCAAGGTGAGGGTCGCCAGTTCGAATCTGGTCGCCCGCTCGGAGAAAACCCCCTGGTAGCAGGGGGTTTTCTCGTTGGTGGAGGTGCCAGCCAACCAGGCTCGGCGGTTCGTTCCGCTCCCATTCCGCTCCTGTTCCAGAGCCATTTTCCGGCGCCTCGATGAAAGGCGCGAGGCCACGGTGCGGCAGTCCGTGAGTGACAGCTGCAAAAGGCACGGGTAGCTCGGTCACTCGCCTGCGGACGCGCCCGCGTACAGCTCGTCGAGCCCGTCACGGAGCCGCTCGTCCAGACTCGGGAACAGGTGCCCGTAGCGATCGAACGTGATGCGGATCGTCGAGTGTCCGAGCCGCTCCTGGATTTCTTTGGGGTCGGCGCCTTGCGCTATCAGCAGCGAAGCGCACGTGTGCCGGAGGTCGTGGAAGCGGTACAGGGATGTATGCCGCTCGGGGCACGAGGCGCGGCCGCAGAGGCAGAGCTTGGGATCGGCCTATGCCTTCAGGGCGGGCAGGTAGTGGCGCTTGTAGAAGTTGCGACGCAGCGGTCCGCCCTGAGTCGAGGTGAAGACGAAGCCGTCCACGGGAGGGAAATCCCGTAGATGGTCCGTGAGCATGCTCCGTAAGAAGCGCGGAAGCGAGAACGATCGCGTGGCGCCGGTCTTGGTAAAACCGGCACAGAGCCGGCCCTGACCTCGACGAGCGACTCTCGAACGAGCACGACACCCTTGAGGAGGTCGACGCTTTGCACTTTCAGCGCCGTGTCGACTTCTTTGGCGACGGGTCGGAGGAGCTAGTCTGTCCTATCCCCGAGATGTAGAGACACCTGGGTAAATCCGCGCCCGCAAAAAGAAGGCGGCGCATCCTCCTGCTTGACCGACCAAAGTCCAGCTGGAAGGAGGCACCGCCTGTGACACAGGATGATGTCGTTTTCCGGTTCCGCAAGCGCGTCTTTTCGCTCGCCGAGGAGATCGGGGTCGCGGCCGCCTGCCGGGCGATGGGGATCCACCGTTCCACCTACTACCGCTGGCGGGCCCAGGTGCTGCGCTACGGGCTCGACATCCTGCACCCCAGAGAGCGCCGCCCGCCTCGGATGCCCAACTCGACCTCGCCGCTGATCGAACAGCGGGTCCTGGCGTTCGCGCTGGCCCACCCAACCGTGGGGCCGCAGCGCATCTCCGACGAACTGCGCAGACCCAAGTGGGGTGGCTTTCGCATCTCACCCAACGGCGTCCACAAGGTGCTGCGCCGCCATGGCCTCAACACGAAGGCTAAGCGCCTCGGCCTCGTCGCCGGCTACGCCGCCCCGGCCGAGCCGATCGAGCGGGAGCCTCAGCCCGAGCGCCACATCGACGTCGACCATCCCGGCGAGCTCGCGCAGATGGACTGCTTTTCGATCGGTCGCCTCTCGGGTGCCAAGGGCACCTGCTGGCAATAAACGCCATCGACGTCGCCTCGGGCTTCGTGTGGGCGGAGCTGCACCTGACGCCCAGGAACCCGTCGTCGCGCTGGACGTCAGCACTGGCTCGGCGTGTCGCCCAGGATCTCGCCGAGCGCGGCTGGCGCCTCGAGGCCGTGAGCACGGACAACGCGTCGGAGTTCCGCTCCCAAGAGTTCGAAAAGGCGCTCGAGGCGGTCAAGGCCCGCCACGTCTTCATCCGAGCCGGACGCCCCCAGTCGAACGGCTACGTCGAGCGGGTGCAGCAGACGATCCTCGACGAGTGCTGGAAGCCGGCCTTTGCCAGATATCTCATCCCCAAATACACCGGGCTGCGGCTCGACCTCGAGCGCTTCGTGCGCCTCTACAACACCGACCGTCCACACCGTGGTCGTCACACCAGAGGCAGGATCCCGATCGAGATCATCGGAAAGGCGAAGATGTGGCAGCGCTAGGAGCGATGTGTCGCCTGATCTCGGTGACAGGACAAGCTAGTCGCCGCGGTCACGACCTACGGCGCGTCGTCAGGGCCCATGGACCTGTTCGTATTCTCGAAGGTCGGGACCCGCATCAGGACGGATTTCTCTCACGAGGCGGACCGGGGCGGCAAAGTGGCTCGCAGGGGCGACGCCATCCAGCTGGTCACCGGGGAGTATCTCCCGCAGGACGCGATGTGTTGCCCGAGCTTTCAGATGGCGGCCTTGATCGGATCTGTTGGGGGCGAGATCGCTTACTTGGACAGAAAGTCTGTGCCGACGGACTATTACGTCCCGCCGCTTGAGGAGGCGTCGATGACGCTGACTACGCTCGGCCCGCTCGAGATTGGGATGACGATCGCGCAAGCCGAGGCTGCCAGCGGGAAGGAATTCTCGATTGGCTATGACAATGGTGGATGTGCCGACGCCTCTCCGGTCAATGGTCCGCGTGGCCTACACGTGATGCTGATCGATGACCGAATCGTGCGCTTCGACGTCTACGAGGGCACGGTCGAGACCTTGTCGGGAATCGGCGTCGGGAGCACGGAGCAAGAGGTCTTCGCGACGTACCCGGGATGGATCCAGGTCGAACCGCACCCATACGATCCAGACGGTAGCAGCAAGTACCTCATCTACGAGCCGCAGGATGCTGCGAGGAAGGCGTACTCCATGATCTTCGAGACTGATGGAAACGTCGTTACGAGCTTCCGGGCGGGGCAAGCTGAGGCCGTGGGCTACATCGAAGGCTGTCTCTAGTCGTGCCCATGACCTTGCGTCGGAAGGAGTAGGAGTGGACGAGCCTCGAAATGTGGCGCCCTCTAAAGCTGAGGTCCGCGCACGCTTGATAAGGCACGACGAGACCACAGTCGTCGTGTACATCGCTGATGCTCCGATTGAGGTGCGGCAGGCACGCATGCCGAAGACCTTCGCGAAGCTCGCCGCCCTGATCGAGAAGTCCGGGGGAAACAACGCGCGAAAGGATGTGCGTTCCCCTGCCGATAAGGGTTTTCGTGCGGATGACGGGACGCTTTGCGCGCCGGAAGATCAGACAGTACACGCGTGCCTTCTGGCGGGCGCATTGGTGGCGCGTCGGCGTCATGGCGCTGAGCGTCAGCGCTTTCCTCGTCCTGCTGTGGCTCGTCTGGCCCGAGCAGACACTGCCTCTCTGGGGGGCGGTTCTGCTCGCGGTCGTTACCAGCGTTGCCGTGAGCAGCGACACATTCTACGGCACCTATCAGACGGCCATGGGACGCGACGCGGAGGAGTGGACGTCGAAGGAGCTGCGCAAGCGCTGCCCTCGCGAATGGCGCGTGATCGACTGGATCCCGTTCGGCGATCGAGACGTGGATCATGTCGTTATTGGAACGGCAGGCGTCTACGCGATCGAGACTAAGTACACGGACTCCGACGTCGACCTCGAGACGCCCTGGGGTAGGCGGGACGTTGAGGGATGGAGCGCCCAGGCAGCACGAAACGCCCGCACGATCCGCCTACGACTCCGCTCAGCCGGAGTAAACGTGGAGGTGGACCCAGTCGTAGTCGTTTGGGGCCGGGCCCTCGCCGGGACTCCGACGACGGTCGCTGACGTTTCGGTCTGGCGAGGCCAGGACCTCCGCGATGGAGCCCCCTGGGCCGCTGCGGGCACAAAGCTGTCGAACTCGGAGATCGACCGAGCAGTGTTGGTGCTGATGGAGCATCGTGCCGATCGCTTGATCTGGGAGAAGGAGCACCGCCGCACGTTCGCTGGCCGCGGCGCCGGTTACTGCGCTCCGGGAGCGCTGCGACCGCGCGCTCGTAACGTTTAGGCGGCTACGCGGCCCCCCGCTGGGGCGAACTCGATCACGTCGGCGAGGTTGGTCAGGGCCCCCCGGCCCTCGAGATGCCGCTCGAGGGCCCGAAGCCCCCGCTCTTCGCCGCGCGACCACGCGGCCATGGCGGAGAGCATGCGCGCGTTGCCTCCGCTGAGCGGGGGCATTCCGCCACGGGAGAGTAGTCATAACGGGTGAAAATGGCCTGCCCACATGGATGGTTCGCCCCGAACGCCCTTTTTATCCACCCGCGCTAGGTGTTCGATACGGACTCGACGACGTGGGGGTAGCCATGGCTGGGCAACTGTCCGTTCGCAGTGCTTTCGTGGCAGTTTCGGTGCTGATGAGCCTGAACTACGCGGTTCCACCGGGCGCGGCGGCCCAGCGGTCCGACGTATCTCCTGGCGAAACCCACGACCAGGAGGAGCAAGAGAGCGCGGGACGGATCGAGCTGGTGGACGAGCGCACGGCGCATGCGAAGGTCTACCTGCAGGCCGACGGGACCAAGACCACGGTCATCTCGACCGAGGCCGTGCACTACCAGACGCCGGACGGGCGATGGAAGGAGATCGACAACCGCCTGGAGGGCAATCCCCACGGAAACGGCTACGTCAATCGCGCCGGAGGGAATGCGTTTGCGTTCGCGGAGCACGCGCAAGCGCCGGCACTGGTAAGTGTCGGCAACGGCAGTGGACGGTTTTCCTTCGGCATCGAAGGCGTCCGGGGGGAAAGCGCCGTCGTGGACGGCAACGAGATCAGCTATTCGGAAGTGCTCCCCGGGGTCGACGTCCGGCTGTCGTTGCATGGGGAATCTCTTAAGGAAATCGTGGTCCTTAATGCCGCGCCTGCCTTGGACGGAACCGACCTCGTGATGAGGTTCCCGCTCGACCTGCACGCGTTGAGAGCCACCGAGGAGTCCGGCGGCGTGATCCTCGAGAACCCGCATGGTGACGTGGTCTTTCGAATCCCGAAGCCGCTGATGTTCGACTCGGCCACGCACGAACCGTCGGGGGAGTCGGCTTTCAGCGAGGACATACGGTTCGACCTGGAGCAGGGTCCCGGCGCCAACGCGACGTTGGTCCTGACCGCGGAAGGAGAGTGGCTGACGGATGAGGCCCGCGTCTATCCCGTGTTCCTCGACCCAACGGTGTTCGGCCCGAACACCCCCTCGGTGGACACGTTCGTGCAGTCGAACATCCTGAACACGCCGCAGGACCAGCTCGACGAGCTGAAGTCGGGCTACTACGAGGGCCCGGAGTCGCCGGAGCCGATCACGACGCGCTCGCTCCTTAAGTTCAACCTCGACAGCATCACTCAGGGGTCGACGATCAACAGCGCAACTCTGAGCGTGTGGAACAAGCATTCCTACACGTGCGAATCCAAGGCTGTGAACCTACATCGCGTCACCTCGAACTGGAACTCGAGCGTCACATGGCCGGGCCGGCCGTCGTTCGAGGCCACTCCCGCCGACCAGAAGATTGTGTCGAAGGGGGTCGCTTGCAACAACGCGGGTTACGTCAACTTCGACGCCCGTTCGATCGTGAGCTGGTGGAAGAACACGAGCGCCACCAACGAGGGCTTCATGCTCAAGGCGGACAATGAAAGCGACGAGAAGGCGTGGAAGAAGTGGGCCTCGGACCAGGCAAGCAACAAGCCTCAGCTAGAGATCAATTACGAGGACTCGAACCGGGCGCCATTCGTCCCCGTGCTGCAGGCGCCGACGAATGGTGTGACGGTCCGAAACGTCAGCCCTACGTTCAGCGCCTGGTACGAAGATCCCGATGACAACTTGGGCTACGACGAGTTCCAAGTGTTTCGCGCCGCTGACACGATGTGTCCCGACCAATCCTGTGCCTATCGTTGGGGGGACGGGCCCCGGGCGCAGTCTGACGTCTGGTCGGCGTGGACGGCCGACCGGGATCTGCCGAGCGGGCAGTACAAATGGCGCGCGCGAGCCTTCGACGGCGCTCGTCGCTCCGACTGGTCGAGCCTGGGGTTCTTCTGGGTCGACGCGCCCGACCCTCCGACCATCACCGCCCATCCGGCCGATTACACCCGCTTCCCGGGGGTCGAGTACTCGTTCACCGGGAAAGCAGGCAATACCTTCGAGTGCCTCCTCGATTACGAGCTGCCTGATGGTCAGAAAGGAAGGCACTCCACGACGAGCCCGTGCAGCTCGCCGAAGAACTATCAGTTGACGCAGGACGGCTACTACACGTTCAAGGTTGCCGCGATTGATCCGAACGGGGGGGGCAACAGATCCCCGTACGCGACCCACTCGTTCACTCTGGATCGGTTGGCGCCGGCTCCGCCGGCGGTAGGGCCTTCGGAGCCGGCGAGCCCGGGCAATAGCCGAACGGTGCGATGGAGCTTCACAGGCGAGGCGGGCGCTGCGTTCCAGTGCCAGCTGTTCGGCCCGGCGGGGCCTCTCTCCAGCAAGGACGCCTGTATCTCTCCCAAGGAATACACGCTGCTGCCGACGGCCGGCGACGGCACCTACAGGATCGAGGTGTGGCAGTCAGACCGAGCAGGCAACGCCAGCACCGCCTCTGGTTCGGGGAGCTACGTCCTCGACACCGCTCCTCCCGGCCGCCCGATCATCGCCAGCCGACCGGCCGAGAGGACGCGCGACCCGGCCGCGGAGTGGCGCTTCTCCGGGGAGGCCGGCGCCACCTTCCAGTGCCGCCTCAGTCGTGACGGCACGGAGGCCTACGCGAAGACCCCGTGCCCCTCGACCAAGACCTACACGTTGACTCAAGACGGGTCCTACACACTCGAGGTGTGGCAGAAGGACCAGGCGGGAAACGAGTCCTTGGAGTGGGAGACCGACAGCTTCGTTCTGGACCGCACCAGCGGGAAGCCGTCGGCGGTGCGCAGCACCACCCACGTGCCGTATGTCGCGATGAAGGCGCGGCAGATCGAGATGACCTGGAACGCCGCGCAGGACGACGCGGGGATCGACGGCTACTGGTGGACGTTCCTGTCCCAGGCGCCCGACAGCAGCCCGTGCAGCTGGAGCCCGGGCCAGTCCTTTCAGAACCAAGAGAACGAGTTCACCGCGAAGTCCGCCGAGGGCCTCAATGCCGGGCGTTACTGGTTCAAGATCTGCGCCATCGACAACCTGGGGAACCTGGGCGAGCCGATGACGTACGGACCGCTGCTCGTCGACCCGCAGGGGTCGCCTTTCGTCCTCTCTCCGACGCTTCCCGCAGACCTGGTGGCGCAGTCGGACGGAAACGGTCTCGAGCAGTTTTACCCGTTTCGCTCGTTCGACCTCGGCCACTACAGCGGCTACACGAGCCTCGACACGGGAAACCTCGTGGTGCAGGCGACGGACTTCAGCGTCCCGGGCAAGGGCGTGAACACCGTCATCCGTCACGCCTACAACTCCGGCCGCACCCACGCCGGCTACCACGACACCGGCGTGGGACGCGGGTGGACGCTGTCGCTGTTCGACGCCGACGCCGGCCTCGACTTCGCCGGCAGCGCCATCGAGATCGACCTCAACACCCCCGTCATCCCGACCTTCGGCGAGCTCGCGGGTATGGCGGCGGGTGCCACCGGAGGGATCCTCGAACTGACCGACGGCGACGGAACGGTGCACCGTTTCACGCGCCCCGGCGACCGGGGGAGCCGGTGGGGCTCGCCCCCAGGCGTGGACCTATGGGTGCGCGAGAACCTCGCGAGCGGTGAGGTCCAGTCCTACGACCTGATCCGCCCCGACGGCGTCGCGTACAGGGTCAAGCGCGTACCGCTCGGGCCGTCGTCGGTGAGCGACAGCTGGCACGTCTCCGAGGTCTTCGACCGCAACGGAAATAGGCTGCTGCTCTCGTATCGGGATTACGGGAGCCCCACCGACAAGAGCGGCCCCGGGATCCTGCCCAAGATCAGAGTCGAGCGGATCGCGCGGCTCGCGGCGGGCGACGCAGAGACCGACGAGGTAGTCGTCTTCGAGTACGACGCGGGCCAGCTGCTGGCGATGCAGGCGACGCCCGGAGACGACGCCTTGAACCGCCGCCGCATCGAGTTGGGCTATGAGGGCGGCTACCTGACGACCGTCACCGAGAACACCGAGGCTCCGGCGGGAGACGAGCGGGTGTCGCTCTTCAAGTACGGAACCTACGAAAAGGATCTCGTCAACCCGTTGGACGACGTGCGTCTGCTCGAATCGGTGCAGGATGGTGGAGGCGCCAGGACGCACTTCGTGTACGACGACGGCTCCACGACAGGGTCGAACCGGATCGTAGGGATCTGCGACCGCCTGGACCATTCCTCCGATCAGCCGTGCGACAACCCGACCACGGTCGACTATGGCACGAAGGATCCCAATACCGGCGTCCATGCCACGGTAGTGACCGTCCCGGTGAAGGCGGGCACCGAGTCGACGCCTGCGGCGGATACGCCGACCACGTACCGGATCTCCGGCCGCAGCGAGGTTGGCAACGGCGACCGAAGGATCGCCGGCGGCAACGTGACCAGGATCACAGACGAGGGAAGTCCCACGCCGATCGTCGACCGGTTCGAGTGGGAGCAGAACCTCCTGTTGAAGAAGGTCGACGGCGCGGGCAGCGAGACGCTCATGCACTACAACGGGCTCGGTCTCCTCACAAAGATGGATTCGCCGCCCGTCAACCTCTCCCGTTCGACTCTCCCAGCGAACGCGCCGACGGGTCGCATCCACACGACGTTCGTATATGACGGCGTCGAAGGCAGCGCGTTCTCCTCAGACGCCTGCGCGACCCCTGGGTCGGGTGGTCACGCACAGATCTCCACCGACATGTGGTGCGATACGGCGGCTGAAACCGTGCGCACGACGAGGGGAGCCGCCAGCCACGGCGACACTCGGATCACCGACTTCGACTACGACTGGGAGGGCAACCTCGAGAAGGTCTTCTTGAGAAAGGAATCGTCGGTGCCCCTGCCCGCGGATCCCGACACCGGCTTTGCCAAGCGGGCGGGGGATCG
Source organism: Actinomycetota bacterium (assembly GCA_030861725.1). Lineage (GTDB taxonomy): Bacteria > Actinomycetota > CADDZG01 > CADDZG01 > WHSQ01 > JALZEG01. Next base: position 120,564 of record JALZFC010000001.1, read on the forward strand.
TGTCGTCGGCGTGGAACACAATGGATGGGGCGGCATCTCGGCGGTGCGCGGCCCCCGAGACGTAGCCGACGACGTGACGTACCTGGCTTACCACGACAGCGGCTTCCCGACGACGATCACGGACGCCGAAGGCAACTCCAAGACGTTCGAATATTCGGACTACGGCGAGCTCCTGAGGGTCACCGACCGCGACGATCGGTCGTACGTGATGACGTACGACCACCGCGGGAACCTCCTGACGACCGAAGACCCCGACCACGACAAGACGGCGCACACTTACGACGCCAACGACAACGCGATTGCCACGGTCGCGCCGCGCGGCTACGAGGCGGGGAACACGGAGGCGCAGTTCACGACCGCGACGGATCTCAACCCGAATGAATGGCCTGAGAAGGTCTTACGGCCGGGCGCCACGGCGGCCAACCCCTCTCTCCTTCTCACGTACAACCTCGACGGGACACAGAAGTCCCGGACGAACGAGGTCGGGGCGGAGACGACGTTTTCGTACTACGCCAACCGGCGACTGAAGGAGATGGTCCGTCCTGCCGGGTCCGGCGATCAAGCGGTAACGACGATCACGTACGACGAGGCGGGCCGGAGATCGCAGGTGACGCTGCCGTACAACGGTTCGGCCCGCCCAGAACGGCGCCTGACGTATGCCCCCGCCGGAACGGTCGTCGAGACGGCGGAGACGTCTTCTTTAGCCCAGGATCGCGTCGCAGCCTTCGCCTACGACGCGTTCGGAGCCCAGGTTCAGGTGCTGGGCCCCCGCGGCGAGGGAGGAGTCAAGGAGGAACAGCTCTCCGTCTACAGTTCGTGGGGCGAGCGCACGATGTTGTCGCGTCGCGCGACCCCGTCCGTGGACGGGATTCTCAAATACCATTACGTCTACGACGACGCGGGCAACGTCGAGCGGACGGAGCACCCGACCGGCGACGGCGCCTCGCTGACGACGACGTTCGAATACGACAAGCTCAACCGTCTCGTCACCCAGACCGATCCGCAGAATCCGGATCACTGGGTTCGCTACACCTATACGGCCGAGGGCGACCAGAAGACGCGCTCGGACATGAAGGATCCATCCAACGTCCAGAGGAGGATCGTCCACGAGTACAACCCCGATCACTCCGTGCGGTCGGTCGTGGCGGAGGACCGGACAGCGGCGTCGGGCATAGTCGAGACGCTGGCCCTCTGCAACTTCTCGGGCTCCGACTACGACGGCGGCTACGACTCCAACGGAAACCTCCTGAGGTCGCGCACCGTGAAGGGATCCGATCCGGATGCTCCCTGTGCGGAGCCCGACGTCCTGCGCAGCGAGGTCTTCGAGTACGACCGACGCGACCGCCTCGGCGTCCTGACCCAGTCGGTCAGGCTGCCGGGGATGGGTTCGGTGGAGCGCAGCCAGGAGCTCGACTACCGCGGCGACGGCTTGTTGGCGAAGTCGACGTGGGCCGGCCACGAGACGACCTACGAGCACTCCATTGGCGGCGTCCTCGAGGGGGTGACGGACTGGCGAGAGAACCCGGCCGCGGTCTCCTTCGACAGCTTCCCCGCGGGCAACGCGCAGTCGGTCACGATCCCCGACGCCGCCACGGCGACCATGAGCTATCACCCCGACGGCTCGACGGCATCGCTCGCCTGGCGCGGGGCCGACAACGGAGACCTCGTCCGCAGGCACTCCGACATCACCTACGACATCGGGGGGCTCAGGAAGTCGGAGAACGTCTCGATCGCGCACCCAGCGACCGCCCTATCGAGGGACACCGGCGGCGTGGCGAAGTTCGACTACGACCTGGCCGGCAGGCTCACCTCCTGGACGAGCTCGTTCCGGCTCTCGGAGACCGTCGAGGGGACCGACTCTCCGCGGACGACCTACGGCCTCGACGACGGCGGGAACATCAAGGTCGAGACGGTCGTCGCAAACGACGGCGCCGGCACGAGGTGGATCGAGCGGACCTCGGACTACGTGCATTCCCGCCTGGAGTCCAAGACCGTGAAGACCTTCGAGCTTGCCGGGCGAGGGATAGACGGCACCACGATCGTTGATCCGGCCTACAACGCCATCGGCGAGGAGAAGTCGCGTTCGACGTCGACAAGCATCGACGTGGGCGCGCCCGCGCGGGTGACGAGGCACAACTCCTCCGCGACCACGTACGATCCGGGCGGTCACACGAGCAAGGTCGACTTTGCCGGCGACGAGGCGCCTCAGGATGTCGAGTATGTCTACGCGGCCGACGGACAGTTGATCGCACGCACAGTCGAGGGCAAGACGACGTATTTCTTCTACTTCGCGTCGGGGTCGAGGCACGCGGAGCTGGTGCGGCCCTCGAACGTCACGAAAACCCGCTACCTCAACTCGCCCACGGGATCTGTCATGGCCGAGCAGCAGTACAAGGAGGCGCCCGTGGGAGACCCGGTGCAGAGTGCGCCGACCTTGACGTGGTTGCTGCGGGACGCAGACGGCAACGTGGCAACGGAGATCACGGCCGACGGAGCCGTGGCATCCCAGCGCGCCTACGACCCCTACGGCGCTCGCGACGGAGGCGGAACGTCGAAGGCTGAAGGTCACGACAAGTCCGACCTCGGTTTCCAGAGCGATTACACGGACGGGAGCACCGGGAACGTTGCCATGGGGCCGCGCCTCTACGATCCCTCTACAGCGAGGTTTACGACGGCGGACTTCTACATGGGCGCGACGAGTGACATGGCCTTGGGGACGGATCCATTGACCGGTAACCGTTACCTGTTTGCGGCAGCGAACCCGGTGGCTTTCTTTGATGATGGCCATGAGCCGTGCGCCGAGGGCATGGACTGCAACACGACCTACAGCGGCAGGTCTGAGCAGCAAAGGGAACGGGAAGAGGCGTCCAGCGGAACCAGCTGGCGCCGGGCGGAACAGACGAGCGTTGCGGTTTTTCAAGTTAGTTTCGAGCGCTATCCTGGCTGGGCGTGTCTCCGCAACTCGGCAGCGTCGGTGACGGACTACCTAACGGCTATCGCGTGTCCACCCCATTCGTTCCCGTACGTACCCGAGATTCGCCAACACGCTCTTGGAAGGGTCGCGGCCGATCCCATGGAGTCCGCAGAGTGCACCGGTCTGATAGACACCGGATTCGCCTGGGACTTCCGGGACGAGTGCGACGTCCACGACTACGGGTCCGACCTGGTCAAGGCCGGAGTCATCTCCGAGCCGCAGAAAGACATCGTCGATGACTACTTTCACGAATTGATGCTCGCGGATTGCGCCATCAGAGTAGACGGCCAGGAGCCATGTGAGGAGGTTGCGGAGAAAGCGTACTGGGTCGTCAAGTTCGTCCAGCCAGAAGAGGGAGACTCCATAGACGTTGACGAGGGGTACGAGCGACCGTAGACGCTTTGACGGCGGGCGAGCCATGCGGCTCTCGTCGACGAGTGCGCGCAAGTGCGCCGCCGTCATTGCGACTGTAGGGGCGGCGACGGTGGTCGTCGGCCTCACGATCGCGATGTGGGACGTTCACACGGTGAAGTTGAGGCCGTTGCTACTCGCACAGCAGGTGGCGTTCATGATCGCGGCGGTTGCGCCGTTTGCGATCGCGTTAAACCGAATCAAGCGTCCCGGCGTCTCGCTCGCGGCGATTGCTCTAGCCACCGCACTTACCCTTGTTCTCTACTTGAGCTTCGCATGGAGCGGGTCGTCGACCGCCGGATTGCTACTTGGTCTTGCGGCAGTGGCCGATTACGCAATCGTCGCCGTAGGTGCTGGCATCGACTGGGTTTTAAGGAGGCCATCGTGACCGAAGGGAGCGTTGCGGCGGGACGCCGCAGGACGCGTACGAGCGCGGCATGCGCGGGAGTCGCGGCGATTCTGTTGGTCACCGCGTGCACGGGTTCGGGCGATCAACGGGGTCAATCGATCACTCCTGGCGGAGGACGACCTCGACCCTCGGTCTCCGATCCGACGACGGGCGGTTCCGCCGCCGACGCGTTCGTTGACATCGAAGGATTCCGCTTCATCGAAGTTTCCCCCCGCGTCGAGGAAGACATAACCGCTCGTGTGATGCCGATATTCGCCCACACCGAAGCCGTGGATGTCGCCGTCAGGAGTGTGCAGACTGCTGGCGGTCAGCTTCCGGTCCGGCTGCTGGCCGTATCGTATTCGTTACCTCCGGACGTTCCGTTCGAACGGCTGGTCTACGACGTGGGACGAGAATTCCTGGGTGCCACGCCGGCGAACGCCACGCCTACGCTGGATTCCCATGGCGTCTACATGAGGAGCATGACGCGGGGCCAGCGGACGGAATCCGTTGCGTTCTTCGCTGGGGAGAACCTGTTCGTCTACATATTCGGCGGCACAGTTGAGGCACCAACCGAGGAGATCGCGAAGAAGCTCTACGAGGCGAACTGTGAGATCCGGACATGCGAAAGGCCCGGGATCTACTGAGCAACTTTCAGTGGAAGCGGCGAACGGGACACGGTCTCGCGATTCCGAGACTCGGAGAAGGGGGCAGAAGTGCCGGGCGAGATTCGAGCCTTAACCAAATTGGTCAAGCGGAATGGCTGGAATCGGTCGAACGACACGGTGAGGCCGGGACGCCGCGCGAGGACCCCGCACTTGCTCAGCGAAGCGGAGCGGACCTGTTCTGACTGATGAGAAAGATGGTCTTGAGCCGCACGTGGGCCTGGACGAAGAGAGTTCACCGGCGAACGGTCGTTAATCCCGTGACTTCCTTGATGTTCCCCGCAACATCCTCTACGTGGATTAGGTACGTATACGTGCCGTTGCTCACTTTGGCTCCCGCGTCATTTCGGCCGGCCCACTTCACATACCAGCTTCCCGGTTCCAGCGTCCCTTCACCGGACGACCGGATCAGCCTTGAGTTCTTGTAGATCCCAACGAATACGTAGGGGATGTCTTCCGATACTGTCCAGCCGATCCTGGCCTTGTCCTTCTTGCCATCTCCGTTGGGCGAGAACGGATCCGGTCGATCAAAAACGCCCGTGACTGCTGGCGCCACGGTATCTGCGGGAGGTGGCGTGGGGGAAGTCGAAGGCGTCGGCGTGGGGGAAGTCGAAGGCGTCGGCGTGGGGGAAGCCGAAGGCGTCGGGGTGGGCGAAGCCGAAGGCGTCGGGGTGGGCGAAGCCGAAGGCGTCGGGGTGGGCGAAGCCGAAGGCGTCGGGGTGGGGGAAGCTGAGGGCGTCGGCGTAGGGGAAGCCGTGGGCGAAAGAACACGCAACGATCAAGAAGGTTGAGCCTTCCGCCGCTAGCAACCTTCGTCGAAAGGGACGGCTTTGCGTCGGTTCCGTCCAGAAGAGCGCGTCTCACTTCCGCGACTGATGCAGTCGGCCTCGCGGCCCAGAGTAGAGCCGCAGCTCCAGCAACGTGGGGAGCCGCCATAGATGTTCCTTGCATAGTCTCATAGTCATTGGGGCCGTAGGACGTTGAGTTGCATTCGACAGCTACATCATCCACGTACGCACCATCACGCACGTTAGTGTCATCCGAAACGAGACGGAAGCTGATGCCCACCTGCGAGCGGCCATCGTAGGCGGACAAGTCCGCTGCCATGGGCATCCAGGTCTCGGACCAACCGGTCCAACCGTCGATGGCAGTGTAGTTAATACCGTCGGTGGTTGCCTCCACGGACAGCCCGTCATAATTCATTTCGGTATCTAGATAGAGCCAGTAGCTGAGGGTGCACCCCGTCTTGCCGATTGTGCTAAACGGATCAGAGTCGATCCACGAGTCTGTGTTGTTGCTATAGAGGCCAAATGGACTATCTGTTGCGTAGTAGCCGTACGGATCGAACTCAAACCCCCAAGGGCCGGTCCCCCCCGGTAGACCACGGAACCACGTCCTCGTCAAAACCGTTGTGGAACGCCGTGACCGACGCCGGGGCCGAGCTGACGACGTTATGCCCCGGGGCGGCAAGATCGACGGACGAGAGCCCGTAGTTGGAGAATCCGGTCAGTCGGTCATTCTGATCCGTAGCGGCAACACAGATGACATTAGGCGCCGGGTAGTTGCAGGGATACTGCGGCGCGACATCGTTGTTATCCCCCAGGTGATCTGGATCACCATTTCCCGCTGCCGCTACAAAGAGGACATTAGGCGCGGAGGCGATAACATCCGCCATCGCTTGGGAATCGCCGGGCCCGCCCAGGCTGAGGTTTACGATACGTGCCCCCCGCTGAACGGCATACCGCATCCCGCTTGTTATATCCGCGGTAGTTCCGAACCCATCTCCACCCATTACGCGAACGGGGATCATGGTCACGTTCCAATTGACGCCGGCGACTCCAATGCCGTTGTTACCTCGAGCACCGATCGTGCCCGCCACGTGCGTCCCATGACCGTTTTCGTCCTGAGGGGCGGAGTCGTTGTCGACGAAGTCCCATCCCGGAGCCATGTTAGGTGCAAGGTCAGGATGACTGCTCGCGACCCCCGAGTCGACAATGGCTACCTTGATACTGGAGCTGCCTGTCGTGACATCCCACGCTTCAGGCGCATCGATATCGGCATCTGCGGAACCCGTTCTCCCCTCGACAGACTGGACGACCCCGAACGGACCCGTCAGGTATTGGCCCGCGTGTCAAGGCTTGGCTGGGCCAGATGGCACTGAAGGCCGGGACCGGAGGGTGGCAGCTCGCGATCGGGACGGGCGCTCAGATAGCCGGGACGGCGATAGCCCAGGTACTACGGGTTGTCGTAAGGGAGGCGCTGAGACAAGAAGGAGCGCGTAGTCGATGACGGACGAAATGCGGCCGATCGAGCGCAGCGATTTCGACCGGGTCTTGTCGGTGATCCACGCTGTGCGGGCGTACCTTGCGGACCCCTCTGTCCCTCACGCGGATGTTCTCGAGCTGACCCAAGAGCAAGGGAACATCGACGTGGCTGCGCTGCGAGCCGGGCCCTGACGACTCAGCAGTTCGTGAAGACTGAGCTGCGTCACGCAGCCCTGGTGGTCGACGCGCTGAGCCGCGGGGAGCGCGAAATCCCGGTGGTTCATCGATGGGCATCCGAAGTCTGCTCATTCCCTGGATGCCCCGAGCTGACGGAATTCGGGTTTGACGTCTGCATGAAGCATTGGGACGAACAGCGCGGCGTTCTACCGTCTGCCGACTCGCTATTCGGCGCGCGGAGGAGCTGCTAGCACACCAGCGTCGTCCAAGTGGGGTGTCGTGAAAGCCGAGCTCGAGCAGTTCCCGGAGACATTCTCCATGGACGAGCACGATAACAATGATGCAGTGCCTCGACTACATCGCGCATGTCGTTGCCGAGATCGAACGACCCTTCCTGGAGGAGCAGGTAAATGTCGTCAAGCACGCCTTGGCCAAGGTCCCGAAGGGACAGGGTTTTCCGTCTGTCTTATGTCTTCCCGAGAGCCGAGGGAGTTCCCACAAGACGGAAATGCACCCCCTCTTCGCCGTTACGCTCGGCGACCCGTCGGAACCGCCAGCAGTGACTGGGCGTCCCACAGGGCGGGGTGACGAATGGATCACCTGGAAGGAGGGAGCTGGTTGACGACGCCGCGGATCGATCGCGATAGCCGCTCCGATAGAGCAACGAGAGCCTCCAGGCCTCTCGGCAAGGAGATTGCGATGATTGTCCGCTTACACTAGGTTTGCCCGCGTTGCCGAGTGGGGAGGGGAGCTCATCAGATGAAAGCGCTGAGTCGGGTCGTCGTAGTGATCGCAGTGGTCGCTGCACTGCTGGGGCCAGGGGTTCCCGCCCGAGCCGAAAACTGCGACTACAAGACGCAGGACGGCGTGGAGTATCTGTACTGCAGGGTGGTCGGGGGGTGCATCGGGGCCGGCCCGGTGGCGGTCGATCCGGTCGTCTGCAGCTGAGCTAGCGCTTCGACCTTCGTCTTTACATCCGCTCCACTCCGCGCGCGCCATGATCCAACGAGCGCCCAGGGACAACGAAGGGACCCGGACGAAGAGGTCCTTGTTCTTGACACCGCCGACCCGGCACGAATCGACGCCATCTGGACGGCTCCCGACGGCAGAGCGGAAGTTCAGCTCGAGGCCTTCGACGCGGACCAGATCGCAAACGAGGAGTCTGTTGACGTTGAGCAACTGCTCGCGGCCGGCTGAGAGATCGACCTCGATTGAGGAGGATTAGTTCCCGCTCCTGTTCCGCTCCTGCAAGGGAGACAAAGCGTGCCCAAGCCTGACCACAGATGAGATTAGAAATAGGACCTCTGACCTGGGAAAACGCATTTGGTCCGTTCAGAGCCCGGTGCCTGATTCTTGACGAAATCACCTTGCCAAGGTGAGGGTCGCCAGTTCGAATCTGGTCGCCCGCTCGGCAAAGAAGTGCAGGTCAGGGGCCCTTCGAGGGTCCCTGGTCGCGTCAAGCGGGAGGCTCGAAATCGTCTCTGGGCCACATTTGGGCCACAGGTGTTCATTTCCAGGCGGCGGATTCACCGCCGCGACAGCTGTTCTCGCGACGAAAAGTGTCACCTCGGCTGCATACGTTGCCGCCGGCCTAGGCGCGAGGAGATGCCCACGCCAAGGGTGAGCTTCCTTCCCTGAGCTTGCCTGGCCGTCACGATCAGGGCGGACCGCAATGGAGGCGACCATGCGCCTTTCGCGTTCGCGCGAGGACACGATCCTCCGTGTCCTTCGACGTCACCGGCACATGAAGCCGACCTCGCTCCGAACGATCCTCAAGTGTTCGCGCTGCGGGGCTGTGTTCCACGCGAGTGTCGAACATGACGGTGCGATCACTCTGATGTGCGAGACGTGCAGGGGACCGCTCTGACGCAGGGTGGATCTCTCTAGGACTTGGGTCCCGGAGGATCAAGGCTTGTTCCAGCGCGCGGGTGCCATGTGAAGCACGCCGTGGGCAGCGCGTCCCGGACCATCGTCGCCAGCAGGCGCGAACCTGCGACACGAGGTTTAGGAATTCAGTTCGGCCCGGTTCCCTGACCTGCGCCGATGATCGTGAACCCGCCGCGACCTCGGCTTTCGCTTCACGGTTGGTTCCGCGTAGTTCCCGTTGTTTTCCGTCGTCTCGCGGACTTTTTGCGGACCATTTCCGATCGGATCCCGCACCCGGAGAGAGGTTCGTTTGGCCCAACGCGGCGCTCCGGTGTCCTCTTGGTCTTTCGGATCAAGTTTCACCTCTGGTGTTATGTTGGTCCTTGCAGCTGCCGCGCTAGTCTCGGGCACAGCGAAAGCGAATCGCCTCGTTACGACACACCCCGATTCCGGAGCACCATCGACACGACGGTTAAACACTCCTGGAACGTCCTCGACCACTTCACTGGTTAACCTGACGACCTATCTAACCGCCCGAGGCGCGGGCTTCCTCAGTATCCACTCCTGAGAAGCGATCGCGATTTCTCGAATGCCGAACTGGTCAAGCAGCGCATCATCGCGCTCGCATCTCGGGTCATTGGCGTCGGTAATCCAGTATGTTCGGCCGCCACGTTCGGATTCGGGTGAGTAGGCGAGGATCTTGTTCACCCTGACGAGTGACTGATACCTGGAGGCGGGAAGAATCGGATAGGCCTCGCCGATCTTGGACCTCGACTTCGCTCCCGTGGAGCTGCGACATTCGATTCGACCGGAGATTTGCCTTCCCAATCTCAACCTGTCGGCGCGCGCGTAGGCTACGCGCGCCAGCGACTCCACGACAGTCGCGTCATCCTTCCAACTGAAGACTTGCCGGTGGGTCACGAAGCTCTCCGCCTCGAGGAACGAGCGCGCGGCGAAGGGCCGAGTACCTTGGATGCACCCCTTATCGCCCACTGTCGCTCCTTTGAGTTCTGCGGGGCCTTCACGTGGACACACGAGAAGACCTGAGATGATGATGAACGTAGCTACATCTCCCTCGTTCCTAAGCAATACTTCAGCCGTTCCCTGATTCGATACAGGCCGCCGCGTGCGCTCGAAGTGAAGCGATGGTTCGACGGTGATAGTCGCTTCAAGCTTGGCTGGAAGATAGGAGGTTTGGTGCCAGAACTCGAGAGCAGCGATCAGGGCCGCGGGAGCAAGAAACGCAGCGGCCAACCTATTCACACTGGAGAGGTTGAAGGGGACGGAGGTGCGGAGAAGAACGGCCAGCGACAATGACCCCAAGGCACCTAGCGTCGCTACTGCTGTCCACACCACAGGCGTCAACCCTCCGCCCTCGAGAGACGACACTCCCGAAAGCACGCTGGGTAAGGACAGGACGACCCCGGCGCCTGCCGTCAGCCCGATGACTGGCCGCGCCCAGCGAGATGGCAACAAGAGCCCTGCCAGGCCGAAGGTGCTCGCCAGTGAGGCGATAAGTAGGAGGGTGTCGAGAATTTCGGCAGGGGCCGTTGCTGCCTCAAAAGCAGGAGCACTCAGTAAGCCAGCGCCGAGGACGGCTGACGGAGCTAATCTCAAAGCGATGGATGCCCGCTCCCTCAAAGCATTTTCTCCGGCAGACATTTCGCCCCCCACTTTCTAATTATGCGGTGCGCGCCTTCCTCAAGCACACCCGCGGCCTGGGCTCGCCCTGAGCGACGACGCTCCGACCTCAATGACTTCCGGAAGATCGACATTAGGACCGATTCGCAATATTCAAATCGCCATGTTGTACGAGACACCATCAAGCTTCCCCGGATCGATTCCGGGGCTCGATTTTCTTTCCTAGAGATCGGAGAATCGAGAACTGCTGCACGCGCCGCTCTATGTCAACTTCGTTGACTGAGTATTCGTTGCTGATCGGTTCTCCCTCGGAGTTCAGTTCGAACTGGTAAGTGAAACTTCGATCCCACACGGCCATGTCGATCCGCAGCTGAGGTGGTGTCGCCTCGCGAGAAACCACAGAAACGTTTACGCCTGCTGTGGCCTGTTGCGCCGTCAGGGCCTCGATCTCTGAGTTCCACTCGTCAAAGACGAAGACTCGCTCGACGCGCACACCTCGTTCTATAGCGCGCAGGTTCGCTGCCCAATATTTGCGTCCGAGTTCATTGTTCCACCGAGGGATGTCGAGGCTCTGGATGCTTACGGCAAGAATCTCCTGCCGAGCCAGGTCTGTTTGTCTCTCCAGGATGTTTTCACCGACTGGAGCCTGGAAACGGCCGCTTGCCTGTCCTTCGAGGACTGCAACGCATCGTTCAAGTTCACTCCTAGCCGCATCCGCGAAGGCCTGAAGCCGGTCACCGCCAGCAATCCTAGTGAGGCTGTTGGCCATCCGCTCCACTAGAGGACGCAGCCAACGAACCCGCTCAATACTGTCGAGCAACCTTGAGTTTCGCTCAAGCCGATAGATGACGTCAATCTGTAGCGAAATAATGGTTCCAGCCAAGCCGAGTCCGTAGCTTAGCCATTTCGGTTTCACGACGAAGTAGCTGATGACGCCCACGACTGCGGATACTCCTAGTCCGATGAGCAATGGTCGGTCGATGGCTGGAGGCGATTTCATCGAATGGCCCGTTCGAAGGGTTCGCCAACGGTGACGACTCTAACCACGAGGCAACCTTTCTTCATCGCGGTGCCCACCAGCAGCTTCGCTTCGCATAAATAGCGTCCCTCACGCTGCCGGATCGGCTCCTTGTTCGGGTTTCGTTGGTTCCCCCTTCCTACCCAGGGTTTGTGAACCGGCACCACCTCGCGCGCTCATCAGCTAGTGCGGTCCGCGGGGTCAACGTCATGCTCGATCGTTCGGCACGCCTAGTGTCTGAACTCGACCCGAACTGCGCACGGCGTAGCTCGACTCCTAAGGGTGGGTTTCTCTCGGAGATGACGCCGCGGGAGTGGTCGGATCAGGCAGCGTCCATGCGGAGATTGCCTATTAGCCTCTGTCGAGAACTGACGATCTAGACGCTGAACTCGACCCACAGCGTCCGGCTCGGCACCCGGTGCGGCCGGCTGCAGCGATCAACCAAACCTGCCTCGCCTTCTGCGACCCAGCGCCCCCACCACTTGTAGGCGGTTGCTCGAGAGACACCTATCTCGTCGGCGACGTGGGCGACCGGACGTCCGCTTTCGATGCGACGGCAGAGCTCTTTGCGGCCCCAGATCGTCAAGCGCGCGCTACGGTGCAAGTGAGCCTCCTGGAGTCGGTGCGGTTGTTCGTCCTATGGGTCCGTGCAGGTGGGTGCGGCTCCTGTCAAGCAACGTCGCGATCAGCGGGCAAGGTGAATGTGCTTTTCGACATGACGTTTCCGCCCGTTCCGAGGCCGACATGTGGACGAAGGGATACGCCTCCGAGGGATTCCTTATCCAGTTTTTTCGGATCCAGCTCATGGGAATAGTCCAAGTCGCACTATGACCGGGTTCGAGTTTGTGAGGAATTGTGGGGTTGTTCCACTGAGGCGGTTGCCTCAGAAACACAATGTCCTGGCCGGTGGGGGCTTGAAACCCCCACGAGTCGATTGTTACTGCCGTGCGTCCTACGTTTCGCGCTCGGAAGCCAACGACATCAGTGGGTTCAGGGTCTGTTCCAGCTATGCCGAAATGAGCATCCTCAACTCTCACGCGTCCTCCGCTGAGTTTCCATTGCAGAATCTGCCATCCCAACGAAGCAAGTCCCGCGAAGGCTCCAACCCCTGCCAGATTGCAAGAGGACTAGTTCGCTCCTATCGCCAAGAGCGAGAGAGGGTTTCTGCACTCCGGGGCAAGCTCGATGTCCCGGTCTTGCTGGGACAGCCAGCTCGTCCTTTCCCTTTCCCTTTGCCTTGTGTCTTCGACGACTACACGGCTGACATCTTGGAGAACAGGACCCTGAGAGCCGCAACCGGGCCGTTATTGCGTCTCGTTGGCATCCAGGCTGAGACGAGAACGTCCTTGCTGCAAGTGCTTGCTCGTTTTGGCGAGGTAGCGGACGAGCAGATCAATTTGGAGCTCGTGGATCGGCTCTTGTTTACCCGACTGAACAAGCACTACGAGGCTCCAATCAGACTGGCCGCGCTGATTCTGCGGGAGTCCGGTGTGGCGGACCGTGCTGGGCGCGTCCCCGCATCCGCGATGGTCCGATCCCCCCGAGGGTGGTCCAGGTCATGCATGGCGGCAAGCGCCTTTGGACGTCAGGTATCAGCCTAGGGGAACCGCCGTGAGATCGATGCCTCAGTGAAAAAGCTGTCCGACTGGATACTCGATCAGATCTCTCCAACTTCACGAATCGCGGTTGCGTGAGCGAGCAATCTTCCTAGCTCCGTTCGTCCCGCAGAAACTCCCGCAGGCGGCTGAAAAGAGCGCGCGACGCCGACAACGAGTGCCAACCGCAAGGCCCCTGACCTGCGCATTTGCGGTCTCGAGGCGGATGGACGAGCATTGCGAATTGCCAAGGTGAGGGCCGACAGTTCGAATCTGGTCGCGCGCTCGGAGCAAGAGTGCAGGTCAGGGTCCCTTTCCGGGGGCCCCTGACTCGCGTTCAAGGAGCCATTTTTCGGACCCCGGGGCCACATTTGGAGCACAGGAAGTCATTTCCAAACGGGCGCCACGCGCTGACGAGGGGACCGACGACCATCCCCGTCGCCCGCCCTGCCCCGGTCTCAGCTAGTCATCGCCAGCCTCGGTCCGCGGACGCCATTCATTCCAACGCGCGGACAGCGAACCTAGCGAGAGATATGTCCTGCGCCGCAGCCATTCCGTGGGGCGTCGAGGCGGCGCGCTAAGCGGCGCGGGTGGCCCCTCTGCGACACGAATACCACCTACCAACTCGCCGAACGAGTGCACCACCTCGCGGCTACTTCGCAGAAGGGCGACGGATCGGCACGTCGATAGTCATTCTCTTCGCGATGAGATCGGCGAAACGCCGTACCGTCTCGAGTTGCGAGTCATTCAGAGGTGAGACCTCGCTGCTCGCTCCACAAAGTGTTCCTGCCACTTGTCCGTCTTCTCGGACGACCGCGCAGGTGACGTAGGTGCGAAATCCAAATTCGGGGCCGACGGAGTTCTCCGGTAGCTCCACCTGTACATCGTCGAAGGCTTGTCGAGCCTCTACGAGAGCGTCGTGGCAGATCGTTTCGGCCCACGGCATTGAATACCCCTCGTCGACCTGGATGCTGCCACCGCGGTTGTACGAGACCAGGACCTCATAACGATCGCCGGCGTCGACCCGGGACAGGAACGTCGACTCCAAGCCTGTCATCTGCGACATCATCTCGAGGAGCGGCCGCACCAGATCCTGCTCGCGTTCGGCGGCCGCAAGGATCTCAGTCACGGCTGCCGCGAACTCGACGTCTTCGTTTGCCAGATGAGGATCTTCGTCGGGTACCTTGAGCCGGCGTAGGAGCGAATCCGCGGCCTCGATAGCCAGATCCCGGTCGAATGTCATCACGACGTCGAAAGTCTTCACGGGCGAGTCTTCGTCGGCCTGTCTCCCCGCTAAGAACATCGCGGAGAACGGCGTGATTATCCCAACGGCCCACTCCCTAGCCACAGGGTCTGTGGCATCGAACGACACGCGCCGCGGATGCCGAGACTTCTCGTCCTCCCATCCGGCCGCCAGCGCGGCCACAAAGGGAAGCCGGCGAGCGAGGTCGTCGTAGATCGCCTTCGTGGATCCCGTGAAGTTTCTCGCGTGCTGAAACGCAGCCACTAGAAGCGGCGGATGAGGCAAGCGTGCCGCTCTTTGCTCGATGATGCGGCTTGCGCCTTGGAGCTGTGGCTTGGTGAGGCGGCGCGACGAAAGGTTCCGTGCGACGATCTCGTACGGCGTTTGAGAGGAGACGTCGGGGCGCTCTCGGGATCGAGGTGTGATGGCGTCACCGGGGAGCGGCATGAGATCAGGCAAGGGTCCGGGTCTTCCGAAGAGCCACCCTTGCCCGAGGCTCGCACCGAACACTCGAGCAAGCTTCAAGTGATCCTCGTTTTCGATGCCCTCGGCGAGCAACGCCGCGCCTGTCCGCTCGACTTCCGCATTCACCGCGAGGACGACCTCGCCGATGTCGTCGGCGGTTCCGTGGAGCAGGCTCATATCCAGCTTTATCACGTCCGGATGGAGAAACGGCAACAGCGCGAGTGACGCGGGGTTCGTACCGACGTCGTCGAGCGCGACTCCCCACCCGAAGCTCCGGATCTGGTCGACGGCTCTAAGGAGCTGCGCGGGCCGATCCATCACCGCACGCTCCGTGACCTCGAACATCACGCGAACGCCCGCGAGCCGCGCCCGGCCCCAGGATTCGGCAAAGGCAACCGGCATGCGAGATCCGATCGTCTCTGGCTCCGAGTTGACGAAGAGAACCAAAGGTGGCTGGAGACGCGCCTCGAGGGCGCCGCGCACCGCGGCAGTGCGACACATCCAATCCAGCTGCCTCAGCCGGTTAGCCTCCCGAGCCGCGGCGAACAGCTGATCGGGGCGCTCGAGCCGTGAACCCTCGGGACCGCGGGCGAGCGCTTCGAAACCGACGGCGCGGCCGGACGTGAGGGAGACCAACGGTTGGTAGACCGCTGTGACTGTCTGAGCTTCCAGGATCCGATCGAGCTCGTCTTGGTAGTCGGGCTGCACGTGGCCAATCCGCCTGTTCGTTTCTCCGTGAAATACTGCAAGTTACCTGAAGCGCGTGCTGCCCGCGCGAGATGGCTCAGTCTTGGGCTGGGTGCCGCCCCGCGGGGCTGCGACGCCTCGCCGGCGGCAAACCGTGACCGCGATCCCTTCCGATGCAGCTCGCACCACTGCGCCCGTGATTCTCCCCAGGCGTAGGTTCCACTGCAGCAGACGGATTCAGGGGGAAGACGTGTACGTCGGGATCGATCTCGGGCAACGCCGCCTTCATCTGGTCGCCCTCGATCAAGACCTCCGCCTCGTTGATGCCAGGGTCTCGGACGTCACCGAGCTTCGGTCGTTACGCGAGGACCTGCAGCAGGCCCAGGTTGTGGCGATCGATGCCCCCGAGGCCCTCAGCACGGCTCCTCACGACGACGCCGAATCTCTCAGCCTCAAGTTCCGCTCAGCCCGCTGCGCAGAGATCGCGCTGGGGCGTGAGCATCGGATCTGGGTGCCGTGGGTCACTCCCACGATCGATCAACCGCTGGCGCGCTGGATGGACATCGGCTTCCAGGTCTTCGGGCTTGCCCGGAGCTGCGGAGTCGAGGCGGTCGAGATCTTCCCGCACGCGGGCTTCCGGATCCTCGCCGGCGGCCGTATTCCGTCGAAGCTCACAGCGGAGGGGCTACGAGTGCGCGCACAGCTGCTGCGGGATCGAGGCGTAGCGATCGGCGCGCTCGAGATGTGGTCGCACGACTCGCTCGATGCCGCCCTTGCAGCGCTGGTCGCGCACGACGTGGCGCAGGGAACGGCGGTCAGCGTGGGGTGCGGGCATGACGGGTCGACGATATGGTTACCGGCTGCGGTCGGTCCCGTCGCCTAGCGGCTTCCGGGCTGCGACCTGGCCTGAGTGGCGGAAGTGACGTCCCGTACGACAAAGGTCCCTTCGATCCTCTGGCCGCCCGCTACGCTCTTCGCATGGAGACGCTCGACCAGTTTTATGTGAGCGATCGCCGTAGGAGTTCCGAGGAGGTTCGGTTCGGATCACATTGGCGAAGCTCCGCCTTCCCAGGCTACGAGTTCTCGGTCTTCTGGATTGTCGATACGCAGGAGCTGTGCGCACTTCGATCTCGCGTTAGAGATGTGAGATCAGATGGTCCCGTGAGCCGCTTTGTCCTCGCGATCCCGCCGCACACGAATCCTCAGGACCTGTGCGATGACGAAGTCACTGTCGAGGTCTTGGCGTCGCTACCAGAGTCCCCGAGACGCGGCGCGATGAGGGTCTGGCGCAGAACGTGCTCTACTGGCTGTCCCAAACCTAGATCCACGACCAGCGACAGACCGGCCATCAATTCCGCGAGGCGAACCTCCGTGGTGCCGCTCGGCGGGACGTCGATGGCGTCCCCACACGTCGCAGGAGTGGCTGCGATGTTGAGCGGCCTCGGGTTCTTGCGCGACCGCATCGTGGAGTGCATCCTCTCAACGGCGGTCAATCCCATCACCGGAGCGCGCGGCGAGCAGGATCCGGTGTACGGGTACGGGATCGTCGACGCGGAGAGCGCCGTGAGGACGTGCCGGGCCGGATAGCTCGCAGGTTGCCTGTTGGGCCGGACCCCTTCGTGACCGGTTGACCTTCGTCACCATCTCCGCCCTGATCCACGCGCCGAAGAACGTCTGACCGCCGCAAAGGCGGAGGGTTAGCCGCCTTGGGCCGGTCGCTAGGCGCTGCGATCTCGGCGGAAGAACCTTGAAGTCCCGATTCCATAACGCCGGTAGAACTCGTTCACCGGAGGGTTGTGGAGGCTGTCGAAGGATGCCTTGAGGCCTATCGCGACGGTCACGAGGCCGACAGCGAAGACGGCGACGAGAGGCGCTGCGAAGCCCTTGTCGAAGGACGCGGAACCTCGAATGACTGTTGCTCCTACGACGACGACAATCGTCAGATGGAGCAGCGCCGTTCCGTAGTTGCCGATCATTCCGGAACGGAGCGTGTTTCGGATTTCACTCGGAGCGTCGGATAAGTGCCTTCTCGTTTGCTCAGCGGCAATGAAGAAGAGTGGCGTCTTGATCAACGTCCACAAGACGAAGAGCCCTAGGAAGATGCGTCCTGCCGGATGCATGGTCCTGTCTTACCCGACGTGGAAGATTGGTCACAGGCATGACGACCGCTCGGACTCCGACTGGAGCCGGCTATTTCAGGGTACGGGTGAATCGTGGCCCAGAGATCGCGGTTACGACGCTCGTTCCTGGGAAGTGTCGCGCTGATCCTCGGCCTTGCCACGACGGAGATCGATGGGGAGATCGTCGCTTCGGAGATGCAGCAGGCTACCGGAGCCGATAGGAGCACGAGCGGCTCTCTCTATTCCCGGAACCTCGGCATCGCGTTCGTGACCACAGGTACTGAGGACTGCGCGTATCGACTGCGCATCTACATGACGCGGGACACCGGCCGTTCGTGGCGGGAGATCACGCCGGGAAAGTTCCCGTGCGAGACATTCGTCCACGACCACGTCTTCTTGAACGCGCACCGGGGCCGGTTGGTAAGCAATGACTGCACGGGAGGTGAGGCCTTTCTCTACCGCACCGACGATGGCGGGCGGAACTGGAGTCGGACTCCCGTGAATCCCGCGTCGTGCAACGCAGGCGCAACCCTCTTGCTCGACTTCGTCGATCGAAGGCACGGGTGGCTCGGCCACCTCGAGCCGACAAGCGGTGGCGACGGTGACCTGCAGTGGACCGGTGACGCCGGCAGGAGTTGGTCGAAGGTCCATGATCTTCCCAGCACGTGGTTGACCGAGCTGAGCTTCCGCAACCGGCGGCGCGGGTATCTCGGGGGCACCTCGAGAATGCATCCAAACCGTCTCTACTCGAGCACGGATCGCGGGAGAGACTGGAATAGAGAACGCGTCAAGAGACCGCCGGGCTATGGGGACGCAACGCTCTATTACGACGCCCCCACCTTCACCGGCGGTGCCGGAGTGCTTCGCGTGAGTCTGGTCAAGAACCGGCGTGAGGACATTGCCTTCCATGTGACTCGCGACGGCGGGAGAACGTGGCGCCGAAGGACGCTGCTTCGTACGCAAGCTCGGGTTGAGCGACGCGGTTTCGTCTCCTCGCTCGGGTCGAGCGTCGCGAGCGATGAGGTGTGGTGGGTGATCGCCCGCGACGCCCCGTACGTCTACATCACGACCAACGGGGGACAAGACTGGACCAGGAGACGAGCCGACGAGCTCCCCGGCCCGGGTTCGCTCACCGCGATCGGACCCAAGACGGCGTGGGCAACGGTCTACGACGAAAGCAGCGAGAGGAACGTCCTCTATCGGACGCGTGACGGGGGCAGAACCTGGACGCGCCTGCATCCCGGTTCGTGATCGGCGCCTGTCATCCAGGCGACCTTGGTTGGAACGCCCTTCCCCTTGAGGCACCTGCGGGTTGTCGCGGTCCTATGATTTGGACAACCTATGGAGCCCCCTCTGGACGGACCCTCTGGGAAGACTCTCACAGCCTTCGCCGGCGCGGTTGTGATCGGGGGGGCCAACTTCCTGGCAGTGAAGTTCAGCAATGAAGAACTGGAGCCGCTGTCCGGCGCCGCGCTCAGGTTCACTGCCGCCACCGTCCTGCTGCTGCTCATCTGCGCGATCTCGAGTTCCGTGTTGCCGCGAGGCCGCGCGGCCGTCGGGGCGGCGATCTACGGGCTGCTCGGTTTCGGGATCTCGTACGCGTTCCTCTACTACGCCATCCAGGGACTGGGGGCCGGTCCCACCTCGGTTTTCATCGCTGCCGTCCCGCTCGCGACCTTGATCCTTGCGGTGATCCATCGCCAGGAGGTGCTGACCGCCCGCGGCGTCGTCGGCGGACTGCTCGCGGTGATCGGGATCGGAGTCCTTTCGTACCGTTCTCTGGAGGCCGATCTCGAAGCTTCGTACGTGATTGCGGCGATTCTCGGCGTAGCAGCGATCGCTGAATCCGGCGTGGTCGTCAAAGGCTTCCCCCGCGCCCACCCGATGGGCACGAACGCGCTCGGCATGGGTGTGGGAGCGCTGTTCCTGATCATCGCGATGTTCGCCTTCGACCAATCCTGGGCTCTGCCGTCCGAAGGACGCACGTGGGCGGCCTTGCTGTGGTTGGTCGCGGTCGGCTCGATTGGATTGTTCTGGCTCTTTCTCTATGTCATCAGTAGATGGACGGCGTCCGCGACGTCGTACATCACGACCTTGTTCCCGGTGGTCGCCGTCACGTTGGGAGCTCTCTTCGCCGACGAGGAGATAACCGCCGACCTGGTCTTCGGAGGCGCGCTCGTCTTGATCGCGGTCTACATCGGGGCGATCTCGACGGCTGCCCGAGACGAATCAGCGCGGCGCGTCGTCGACGCGGCTTCCGGCGAGCCCGTTCCCGGTGAGGCCCCTATCGGGAGCTGAGGCGGTCGGATCAACCGCACCCGAACTTGCTGCAGACGGGGCGCATCACCGTGAGGAACACCTCGCACGCGGTGTCGCCCACCTCCGGCGGGATGTACTCGTCGTTGGTCTGGCAGGTCATCGCGCCCGCGGGGGCCGCGAAGATCCCGATGTTGGCGGCGAGCAGCATCCCGGTGAGCACGAGCTTCATCGACTTCTTCATGCCGTCTCCTCTGGTCCGGCGCTTCGGCAAGGACAGGCGAGCCTTCGCCGGCGTCTCCCGTTTTCCCTTCACTCATCCGGGGGATTTCGAGCGGCGTCCCGTTCCATTCGCTTAGCCTGCCCCCATGGCCGAGCGCGTCGCGCGGATCGAGCTCTACCACTATTCCTCGCCGCTCCCGGCGACGTTCCGGCCGAGCTGGATCCCCGGGTTCCCCCAGAACGAGAACCGTGCGACGTTGATCAAGGTCGTGACGGAGAACGGCGTCGAGGGATGGAGCGCCGGGCCCGCGATCGGACGTGAGCGCGCCGGGCTGGGGCAGCTCATCGGCCCCTACCTGATCGGCGAGGACGCGACCGACATCGACCTCGTCCAGCAGCGTCTGCGGGAGATCGGCTACCTCGGGTGGCGCAACTGGTGGATCGAGCCGGCGTTCTGGGACATCAAGGGGAAGCTCGCGGGGCAGCCGGTCTGCAAGCTCCTCGGCGGCGAGCCGTGCGAGGTGAGGCTGTACGCCTCGGCGGGAGAGGTGAAAGACGTCCCGCGCCGGGTGGAGGAGGCGGAAGCCCGCCGCGCCGAGGGCTTCCGCACGATCAAGATCCGCGTCCACGAGGACTTCGACCGCGACCGCGCGCAGGTCGAGGGCGTTGCCGCCGCGGTGGGCGACCGGATGGCGATCGCCGTCGACGCGAACCAGGCGTGGCGCGTGACGGCGGTGGCCGACGCCCCCGCGTGGGACCTCCCGCGCGCCCGGCGCTTCGCCGAGGTCTGCGCCGGCTCCGGCGTCGTGTGGCTCGAGGAGCCGCTCCCGATGGACGCGTACGACGACCTCGCCACGCTCACGGCCGAGTCACGCGTACCGGTCGCGGGCGGCGAGCTGCACACGTCGGGGTTGCCGGAGCTGAAGATGATGGTCGAGCGCAAGTGCTACTCGATCATGCAACCGGATGCGGTGTTCACCGGCGGGATCGAACAGACGATGCAGGTGATCGCGCTCTGCCGCGAGCACGGGCTGGCATACACGCCGCACACCTGGACGAACGGCATCGGCTTCGCAGTGAACCTGCAGGTCATGGCCGCGTCCGGCTTTGCAGGCGAGCGCGAGCTGGAGTACCCGCTCGACCCTCCCGGATGGGTTCCCGAGGCGCGCGACTCGATGCTCGAGGAGCCGTTCGTGCACGACCACGGGACGCTGCGCGTGCCGGACCGGCCCGGCCTCGGGTTCGAGGTGAGCCGGACGGCTCTGCGGCGGAACGCCAAGCGGTTCTTCGTCATGGACCGCAAGCGCCTGGTGTTCTTCGCCCTGCGGGACCGGGGAGTGAGGGCGGCGCGCGAGATGGACGCGGCGAAACGGGCGCGCCTGAAGGGCTGACTCCGAGACCGTCACTCCGTTAACTATGCTCGTCCCCCAACCGCAGGCGAACGGGGGAGCGGCGGCCATGTTCACCGTCAGGTTCACGACCACGACCTACCGGCCCGACGCCCTGGTCACTATCCGCACGGAGACCGAGGGGTGGACCGACGACGTCGGCGGCCTCTATCAGGACGGCGCGTGGGTCTTCCGTCTGGACGAGGCCGACTACGGCGGGGTCCTGACGTTCAAGTTCGTGCTGGAGCGGTCGTACTGGATGCTCGGCGACAACCTGACGGTCGCCCCGGCCCCCGGCGCCGACTACCGCTTCGACGAAGGCAACGTGAGGTTCCCTCCGTACGAGGGCCTGATCGTCGAGAACTCGCGGGTCCAGCAGGAGTTCTTCCCGCCGTCGCTCGACGAGCAGAAGACGTACGACGCGATCGTCGTCGGCTCGGGCATCGGCGGGGGGATCCTCGCCGATCAGCTGTCCGATCTAGGCCTCGACGTGCTCGTGCTCGAGGCGGGGAGCTACCTCTTCCCGACGCACGTCGCGAACCTGCCGCGGCGGCACCGCGTCGGGAGGTTCGACAAGCACATCTGGGGGCTCTACGAGACGTTCAAGGTCGTCAACTACGCGAACGCTCCCGGATCGGCGTTCGAGGGCGGTCAGGCGTTCAACCTCGGGGGCCGGTCGGTCTTCTGGGGCGGCTTCATCCCGCGGATGAGCGGCTGGGAGCTGGGCGCGTGGCCGGCGACCATCCGCCAGTACCTCGACGGCCCCGGCTACGCGCGGGCCGAGGACGTGATGAACAGGACGAGCCTCCCCTCGTCGCCGTGGAACGAGGCCGTGAAGCAGACGCTGGCGCAAGCGACCGGCGACTTCGTGTACTTCGACGCGCCGATGGCGGTGCAGTACTCGGGTCTGTCGGCGGCGTCGATCCCCGCGGGGATGTTCTCGACGGCGGACCTCCTGACGGAGTCGGCGCTGACGGTCGATGCCGCGGGCAGAGAGGGCCTCACGGTGAACCTCAACCACGCGGTGGTCCGCATCGAGACGGATGGGGGCCGTGCCGTGGCGGTCGTCGCGCAGGACCTGATCTCGAACGCGTTCCGGTCGTACAAGGGACGTCAGGTCGTGCTTTGTGCCGGGACGATCGAGAGCGCCAAGATCGCGCTGATGAGCGGCCTCGGCGACCCGAACGGGAAGATCGGCGTGGGCCTGACGGACCACCTGATCCGCTACATCCACTTCGCGCTCCCACCTTCGTCGGCGTCCTACAACGCGGTGGAGAGCGCGAAGCTCCTCGCGCAGCACCCCGCCGCAGACAAGGATCGTCACGCCTTCAACGTCCTGCTCGAGCTCGGCGCGGACCTGAACCAGGGCCGGTTCGTCGACGACGAGATCCTCGCCGAGCACCGGCGCCGGCGCGGCGACACGATGCTGTGTGAGCTCGTGTTCCTGTTCGACCAGCGCCTCGTGGAGTCGAACCGTCTCCAGCACGCGGGGCCGGCGGTGGCGAAGCCCGAGGTGCTGGTCCGACCGGGCGGGGACGGCGAGGGCTTCCGCGCCGAGACCGACGCGCTGAAGGACATGATCGTGGGCGCGCTCGGGGGGCAGGCGCTGGCGGACGAGGACCTCGTGCTGGACGACGCCGGGCTCGGGATCGTCGCGCACGAGGTCGGGACGCTGCGTCTGGGTGCGGACGGCACGGGAGTCGTCGACGAGGACCTGAGGTTCCTCGACTACGAGAACCTGTACGCGTGCGACCTGTCGGTGTTCCCGACGTCGCCGGCGGCCAACCCGACGCTGACGCTCGCCGCGCTGGCGGTCAGGCTGGCAGACCACATCAAGGCCCGCGTCTAGCGGCGCCGCGGATCGTCCGGGGCTTGGTACCGTTGCTCGTCGATTCCGTCCCGAGGGGGTTTCTCGTGAAGCGTATTGGTGCCATCGTCCTGTTGTCGTTGCTCCTGGTCGCCGCGCCCGCCGGCGCGATCACGAACGGGACCGCCGACGGCAACGCCCACCCGAACGTCGGCGGGCTCGTCGCGGCGACCGCGTACTCCGACGGCACCTGGATCTACTGCAGCGGGACGCTGATCTCGCCGACGATCTTCCTCACCGCCGCGCACTGCGGCGACGACGGCGAGCGCGTGCGCGTCACGTTCGACACCGCATACGTCGACGGCGACAAGGTCTACAGCGGGACGTTCGAGGCCGACCCGGCGTACAACCAGGCTCAGAGCGACACGCACGACATCGCGGTGGTCGTCCTCGACAAGGCGATCAAGGGGATCACGCCCGCCCTGCTCCCGGAGGCGGACTCGCTGTCGAACCTGTCGGGCTCTCAGAAGTTCACGCCGGTCGGCTACGGCGCCTACGAGGTGACGAAGGGTCCCGGCGGCCACACCTACCTCTACAACGACGTCCGCATGAAGACGACCGGGA
Organism: Actinomycetota bacterium; assembly: GCA_030861725.1. Taxonomy (GTDB): domain Bacteria; phylum Actinomycetota; class CADDZG01; order CADDZG01; family WHSQ01; genus JALZEG01. The sequence goes on from JALZFC010000001.1 coordinate 144,375, forward strand.
CGCTGAACTCGATCAACCCGACCTGGCTGCGGATCTCGATGAATCCTGCCAAGGACGACGGCGGTACGTGCTACGGGGACTCCGGGGGGCCCAACTTCCTCGGCACGAGCGGCGTGATCGCATCCATCACGATCACCGGTGACGCCGTCTGCCGCGCCACGAACGTCACCTACCGCCTCGACACGGAGTCGGCGCGGACGTTCCTGGCGCAGTACGTGACGCTGCCGTAAGCGCCCGGCCGGCGGCTGGCCCGATCCGGCCACCGGCGGGAGGACCGGGCCGCGCGGCGGCGAACCCTCTCCCCAGAGAGACGGACGGACAACCTCTGGAGGAACGGGATGCGACGCACGTTGACGACACTGCTGGCCCTAGGCCTCGTGGCCGCGACGATGGTCGCGCCCGCCGAGGCTGGCAAGAAGAAGCCGAAGAAGCCCAAGGTCCGGACGTTCGAGGTGCGCTACGAGCAGCCGGCACTCGGCGTGGGCGGCGCCGGTGGCGGGTGCTCGGGCTGCCCGACGATCCCGACGGCGTCAAACGAGACGTACGCCGTGATCGTGATCGAGGACGACCACACTCCCAGCGGGTACATCGACCTCTCCTACGACACCGACGGTGACGGGATCCAGAACATCGGATCGGGTCCGACGGTCTGTGGCTCCACTCCGGAGCCGGTCGCGATCGAGCCCGCACAGTCGTACACCGCGTGGCCGTGGGTGGCCGGGGTCGGGTGCCCGGGCTCGTCGTCCACGTCGGGCACGATCAAGGTGATGCTCTCGAACGATCCCGCCGCACTCGAGAAGGCGATGGGAAGCTAAGCCATCGCAACGAGATTTAGTTAGAGGCCCGGGCGAATGCCCGGGCCTCGTCGCGTCCGGCGGGGCTCCTGTTGCGCGACGCCCCTAGTCGCGTGAGAAGGCGCCTCTCCCGCGGCCCCAGATGCCGGCGTCGATCAACACCGCGACCACCACGAGGACGAGGCCCCAGCTCCTCAGCCCCCGGGTCTCGTTGCGTGCCACCGCGTACGCGAGCGTCGTCGTCGGGAGCAAGAAGAAGCCGGCGAGCGGCAGGACCCATCCGTCGTACGCGCGGCTCAGGTAGTCCGAGAAGAGCCAGAGGACGACCATGACGAACCGCGGCATCGCGAGGACGATCGCGGCGGCCAGGCATCCCATCGAGCGAGTCTAGCCATGCGGCCGCGTCGTCCTCGCCGGTCGGTGTTCGGCGATACTCGGCTTCATGAAGGGTTCTGCCGCTGTGCGCATCGAGCCGTGGGGCCCTCACGACCTTCCGCTGCTCCACAAGACGATGGGCGACGCCGCCATGACGCAGCACCTCGGAGGTCCTGAGGCCCCGGAGCAGCTCGCCGAACGCCAGATGAAGTACCAGCGTCTCGCCGCCTCCGGCGCGGGACGGATGTTCAAGATCGTCGACGAGGCGACGGGCGAGGCCGTCGGCACCGTCGGTTACTGGGACAAGAAGTGGCGGGACGAGGAGATGTACGAGACGGGGTGGTCTGTGATCCCCGGGTTCCAGGGGCGAGGGATCGCAGTCGCGGCGACGACCCAGGCGATCGCCCGCGCGGCCGCGGACGGCAAGCACCGGTACGTGTTGGCGTTCCCGTCCGTCGCGAACGCCGCGTCGAACGCCATCTGTCGCAAGCTCGGGTTCGAGCTTGTGGAGGAGTGCGAGTTCGAGTTCCCGCCGGGCCACCCGATGCTGTGCAACGTCTGGCGGCTGGACCTCTCCCGCGACTAAGGGGCCGGGTTGAGCGTCAGGCCCCCTGACTCAGCCCTCCTCGCAGTTCTCGTCCACCCATTCCTCTATCCGCTCGCTCGCTTCCTGGAGCTCGGAGCTGTTGAGCGCCTCGGCCTCCTCGGGAGTGTCGACCTCGTCGAGGTCCTGGAGCGTGTCCGCGATCAGCTGGACGTCGTCCGAGATCTCGTCCGGCGCGTCGGCCGCGAGCTCGTCGATCGCCTCCGCCATCGCTTCGGGATCCGCGGTGTCGATCGCGTCCATCTCCTCCTGGTTGTCGCAGAACGCCTGGGCGCTGCCCCCTCCTTCGTCGTCCCCGCCGCACGCGGCGGACAAGGCGACGATCACTAGCACGAGCACGAGCACCATCGGCCGGAATGACTTCACGCGCTGTTCCTCCCTCTACGCCCGCTTCGCCGCGGGCTCCGAGCGCCGAAGGGACCTCCGGCTCCGGATGAGGCTACAGAGGTTTGGCGCCGAGGGCGAGCATTCTTCGGCTGGTTCGCTCTACCGATGGTGCAGCGGACGCTGTGCGAGCGCCAGGTAGAGCTCCTGCAGCGCCTCGGACAGCGTCGGGTGCGGGTGGACGAGCGTGGCGGCTTCCGCCGCGGTCGCCTCGAAGCTCGTGACCGCCGCCGCCCCGGCGACGAGCTCGGTCATACGGGGGCCCACGAGGTGCACCCCGACGACCGTCCCGTCCGCGTCCGTGACCACCTTCGCGAGCCCCGGCTCGCCGAGGATGAGTCCCATGGCGAGCCCCGCGAGCTGCATCGTCGACGTCTGCGGCTCGAGGCCCTCCGCACGCGCGCGCTCCTCGGAGATGCCGACGCACGCGGTCTCGATGATCCCGTGCGTGACGCGCGGCACCTGCGCGTAGTCGATCGGCACGACGCCGGCTCCCGCGATCGCGTCGGCGACGAGCATTCCCTCCGCGAAGGCGACGTTCGCTCGAGCCGGCGAGGGCGGCGCGAGCACGTCTCCGGCCGCGTAGATGCCGGGGGCCGAGGTCTCGAGGCCGGAGCCGCGCCCGTGCGTCGGGAGGTATGCCCCGGCGCGATCGACGCCGGCTGCTTCCAAGCCGGCGCCTGAGGTCGCCGGGGTGCGGCCGGCCGCCAGCAGCAGGACCTCGGCCCGGTGGGTCTCGACACGGCCCGCGCGCCGCACGTCGACCTCGACCCCACCGTCGTCGCTGCGGACGTCCTCGACGTGGATCCCGGTCACCGACCGGATGCCCCTGCGCCGCAGCGCCCGCGCGAGCGCCGCGCCGACGTCCGCGTCCTCGAACGGGACGAGGTGCTCCTCGCGTTCGAGGATCGTCACCTCGGCGCCGAACGCGCGCCACAGTTGCGAGAACTCCGCGCCGACGGCGCCCCCGCCGAGGATCAGCGCGCTGCGCGGGACGTGGTCGAGGTCGAAGGCGTCGTCGGTCGTCAGCACGGAACGGGCGTCGGGCGTGACGCGGTCGAATGTCCGCACGACCGAACCTGTGGCGCACACGACGGCAACCCCCGCGGTCAACGTCTCGCCGCCGGCCGCGACCGTCCGCGGCCCGGTGAGACGTCCGTATGCCGGGACGACCCTGACCCCTGCCTTCTCGAGGTGGCGTCCGACCGCCGCCTGGTTTCGGTTCACGATCTCGTCCCGCGCCTCGACGACCCGCGCGAAGTCGACCTTCTCGATCGTCGAGTGGATGCCCCACCGCGCCGCTCCCGTCGCGACCGTGTCGGCCACCGAGGCGGCCTGCAGCATCGCCCGCGTCGGGACGCAGCCGCTGTTGAGGCACGTCCCGCCGAGGCGGCCCGCCTCGACGACGACCACCGCCAGCCCGTGGTCGGCGGCGCGGAGCGCGCACGCGTAACCGGCGGGGCCCCCGCCGAGCACGACGACGTCGGCAGTCATGCCCGCAAGATACGAGACGCCGCCGCCGGGTCGTGGCGCCGGCTCTCGTCCGGCGCCCGCCACACGGCGGCTCTAAGCGGGGCGGATCACCGGCCGGACGCGCGCTCGTGCGGGTACTCGGCCGAGCGGCCCTGGAAGGACAGGATCTTCGGGTTCTGGACCACGCCGTCGCGGATCTCGATCGCTCGGCTGATCGTCTCGTCGCGCGCCCACTCCCCCGGCCCGCCGAGCACGACGGGCAGGTAGGGGAGCAGCGCGTCGCTGATCTCCCACGTCGCCGCGTCCCACAGGTACGAGGGGCTGTGGTCGACCGCGTAGTAGCCGACGTTCTCGCCGACGGTGAACATCGGGTCCGCGAACGACGTCGGCCTCGCCCACTCGAACCCCATCCCCGCGTCGCACGAGACGTCGACGACGAGGCTGCCGGGCTCGAACCTCCCGAGGTCGTCGTACGTCACGAACATGTGGGGGGAGTCGGTGTCCTGCAGGACGCAGTTGACGACGACGTCGTGGGAGGCGAGCACGTCGATCATCGGGAGCCGCTCCTCACCGATCAGCGCGACCAGCAGGTCCGGGTCGTCGGCGGCGCTACCGAACCGGCCCATCGTCGGCCCATGCGGAGGCGACGCGACCGCCGCAGGGTCGCGCCCGGTGAGCACCGTGACGTCGACGATCCCGAGCGCGCCCAACGCGGTGACGGCGCCGCGCCCGGTGGCTCCGTAGCTGATCACGACGGCTCGCAGCCCCCGGCCGTAGTGCCCCGTGCGGCCGGTGAGCTGCAGCGCGTGGAGGACCGAGGCGTAGCCGGCGAGCTCGTTGTTCTTGTGGAAGACGTGTACGTCGAACCTCCCGTCGGAGCTCCAGCGGTTCATCGCCTCCCACGCGATCACCGTGAGCCTGCGGTCGATCGCCTGCTGCGTCAGCGCCTCGTCCTGCACGCAGTGCGGCCAGCCCCACAGCACCTGTCCGGGGCGCATCTGCGCGAGATCGTCGGCGAGCGGCTTCGGGAGCAGCAGCACGTCGCATTCCTCGACGAGCTGCCCCTGCGGGCGGACGCCGGCGACCAGGCCTTCGAGCCGGTCCTTCGTCGTCCCGAAGTGGGTCCCGTACCCGTCTTCGACGAACGTCGACGCCCTCATCGCCGGGTCGATGGAAGACAGGTGGAGCGGGTGGATCGGGAGCCGGCGTTCGTTCTCCTTGCGCGAGGTGCCGAACACGCCGAGCGTGAGCGCCGTCCCCGCGGGTGATCCGGGCATCGCCGAACCCTAACGCCGCGCCCGCGGGGCGAGCCCGTGCGCGTGCCGCCCCGAAGCTTGCCCCGGTGGTCAGACGGTGTTCAGGTTCGCCCAGAAGAAGCGGTGGTCGGAGTAGAAGACCGGTGGGTTCTTGACGTCGCCGCCGGCGTTGACGACGGCTCCGGTGGTGAAGATCAGGTCGACCCCGAGCGGGAGCCGCTTCTTCCAGTGCCGGGGCTCCATCTCGTGCCACAGCGCGTCGGTGTAGGCGTGCTCCGCGGACGTGAGGACCTTCCAGAACGGCGCCTCCTTGCAGGGGTCCTTCCCCAGGCAGCGCGTCTGGTTGAAGTCCCCGCCGATGACCCGCAGCCCGTCCGGGTAGTGCTTCTTCATGAACGTCGCGAGCCGGTCGACCCAGGGCCCGAAGCGCTTCGCCGTCGTGCGGTTCTCGACGGGTTCCTTCGGCAGGTGGACGCTCATCAACCCGACCACGGCGCCGCCGTCGCGTTCCACGGCACGCGCGTACGCCTGCCCCTTGTACTCGACGTAGTCGCCCTTCGGGTTCCCCCACGGGTTGCGGATGCGGACGAAGCCGGCCTTGCCCGAGAGCTCCATCGTGGCGTCGTTGACGACGATCGCGGTCTCGGTGGAGTGCCACACGTTGTTCGGAAGCTTCTGCCACGGCTCCTTGCGCAGCCGCTGCGCGATCCGGTAACGGTCGCCGGTCTTCTTCGTCAGCACCTCGACGACGCGCGCGACCGCGCTCTTGCGGACGTCCTGGAGCAGGAGGACGTCGGGGCGGTGGGGGACCCTGTCGAGGAGGCGGTTCACGAACACGCCCATCTCCTTCAGGTTCTTGTAGTCGGCCCGGTTGAAGGCCTCCTGCAGGTTCGCGGTGACGACGAAGACCTGGCCCGCCGGGGAGACGCCGGGCCGCGCGGCGAGGGAGAGGTCGCGCAGCCGGACCGGCGTGGACGTGGACCCGGCCACGGCGAGGAGGACGAGGACGGCAAGCGCGCCGCCGAGAGACCGCCTCAGGGGAGCGTGGAGATCGATGCGCGACAAGGGGTACCCCTTTTTGGGAGAAGGTCCGGCGTCCAGCGTAGGCAGCGGCAGGGCGGCCGAGAATAAGCAATTCGTACCAGAGGACGACTTGGGCATCTTTCTCGTCTCACCGGTCGACGGGCAGGAAGGCAGGCACTCGGGGTCGTACCTCCCTCCAGCGAATGCACCCATCCAACAGGAGGATCAAGTGAGGCGACTACTGTCCCTGCTCGCCGCGGCTGCGCTGGCGACGACCCTGGCCCCGGCTTCCGCCGGCCCGAGCGCGGGCGGTGTGTCGTCGGACAACGTCGAGCACGTCCAGTTCGTGCCGTTCGAGGTCGGCACCGCGACGGGCGCCCGCGTCGTGGGCAAGTACCTGTACGTGACGAGCTGGAAGAGCTTCTCGATCTACGACATCTCCGACCCCGCGGCCCCCGTGCGGCTGTCCACCACACCGTTCGGGTTCAAGTTCGAGAACGAGGACGTCGCCACGAACGGCGAGATCATGATCTTCTCCGAGGAGCTCCCGCGGGCGTCCGTCCACGTGTGGGACGTCGAGGACAAGTCGAACCCGACCGAGCTCGCGGTCCTCGCAGGCGCCGGCCAGCACACGATGAGCTGCCTCCTCGACTGCGAGTGGCTCTACGGCTCCGACGGCAACATCGTCGACCTGCGCGACCCCGCCGCTCCCAAGCTGATGAAGGAGAAGTGGGGCGAGGGAATGCCGGTCAACGGCGGTCACGACGTCAACGAGGTCGCACCGGGCATCGTCCTCACGTCGTCCGACCCGATGCTGCTGCTCGACGCCCGCACGGACCCGCGGCACCCGAAGCTCCTCGCCGTGGCCGAGCCGATGCAGGAGTTCATCCACTCGAACGCCTGGCCGAACATGGGCAAGGACAAGTTCGCCCTCGCCTCCGGCGAGACGTGGACGCCGGGCACCGACGCCCGTTGCAAGGACAAGGCGGCCGGCCTCAGCACCTGGGACGGCTCGAAGTGGAAGCAGACGAAGACGATCACGATGGTCGACGTGTGGCGTCCGAAGAACGGGACCGTCTCCGACGGCAACCCCGTCGTCAACGCTCCGTTCGGCTGCTCGTCGCACTGGTTCCAGGAGCACCCGGACTTCCGCAACGGCGGGCTCATCGCAGCGGGGTTCTACAACCACGGGACGCGCTTCCTGAACGTCGCCGGCAACGGCAAGATCGAGCAGGTCGGCTGGTTCATCCCCCACGGCGGCGGCACCTCGGCTGCCTACTGGGTGACGGACGAGATCGTCTACGCCATCGACTACCAGCGTGGCTTCGACATCCTGAAGTACAACGCGGGGTAGCTCCTTAGTGCCAAGGGCTCTGCGCAGGCCGCCGGCATCCCGGCGGCCTGTCCGCGTCCGGGGGTCGTTTTGCCTCCGGGGGCCGCGGGTAGGGGCGCGAAGACCGGCGTGATCACGGATCCCGGCGCGACGAGAGCTTCTAGAAGGAGGCACCGATGACCGATCGAACGCACGCTCCCACCGACATCGGGGACGCCGAGGAGATCCGGGACGCTCTCGCCCAGAGCGAGAAGATCGACTCCACCCGCGTCGACGTCTCGGTCGACGGGACCACCGTCGTCCTCCGCGGCAGCGTGGCCGAGCCCGCGCAGGCCCACCTCGCCGAGACGATCGTCGCGCGGTTCGCGTCCGACGTGCGCAACGAGCTGCGGATCGACGCGGGGCTCCGCGAGGGGCCGAGGACCCTCAGCCCGTGGAGGAGGCGGTCCCCGCCGAGGGCGAGATCCTGGTGGGGTCGACCGATATGCTCTCCGGGCCGAACCAGGGCGGCATGGTCGCGGACGTCTCCCGCGCGTTCGAGGAGAACGAGCCGTGGGACCCGCCGGACGAGCCGTCGCTCGCGGGGACTCCCGCCGAGGTGCGCGAGACGTCCGGCTTCGGCGACGGCGGCCCGGTCGACGAGGAGCGGGAGGCAGGTGCCGCCGGGACGGATCGCCTCGGCGAGCGGTCCGGAGAAGACGACCGTCCGGCCGCCGCCGACCTCACCCAGCAGGACCTCCAGGCGTCGGCCGCCGGCGCGGCCCCCCCGAGCCTCGACGAGACGGCGACGCCGCCGCGCGACGTCGCCGAGCCGGACCCGGCCGGCGTAGACCCGATGGGCCACACTCCTCCCGAAGGTGCGGACGACTTCCCGCCGATGGTCCCCGGGACCGAGACCGGGACCGGCGGAGTCGGCGAGGGCACGGCCGGGGGAGGGTCCGTGTCGGGCGTTCCCGCGACCGAGACCGGCTCGTCGGGCGCGGACACGGCGGCGGCGGATCCCGCGCGGTCGACCGGCGGGACGATGACGGACGCCGGCACCGACCGGGGGCCGCAGTCGCGTGAGGACCCGCCGCTGCGGGAGGACTTCCCCGACCGCGACTGACGCGGCGTCTCGTCGACCGCCCGCGGAGCCGGCCGCGTCGGCCTCGCGCAGGAGAGGCGGCGCCCGGGGGCGAACCCTCGAGGAGGCGGACGGTCACGGAGGCAATCATGAGGAAGCTCGTCGTAGTGGCGCTGGTGGCGGGGCTGCTCACCGGCTCCGTCGCGTCCGCGGAGGCCGGCAAGAGGAAGAAGACGACCCGCGCCGCGGAGGCCACCTACATCGCTCCCGCCCGTTTCTTCTGGGCCCCCACCGGCGACAACATCGGCGGCGCGTCGTTCCCGACCGGCGCGAGGGAGACCTTCGTGACGATCGACATCGAAGACGACGCGGGCATGGACGTGTCCGCCGGCGTCGGGCAGGACCCGGAGGGTGACGGGACCGTGAGCACCACGTCGTTCTGCACGAGCACAGAGGAGCCGGTCGCGATCCGGCCCGGCCTCGACGTCACCGTCTTCGTCTACGCGGGTCCCTGCACCGACCCGGCCCCCGCCCCGGCGTTCGCGACCCAGGGCACGATCACCGCCACGTTCTCCAACCGGCCGTAGCGCCTGTGCGGGTCGGGACTTCCCCTGGTCCCGTGTGGAGGATGCTCGCCTCGTTCGGAGAATCCTCACCTCAGGACACGCACACCTGAGAGGGAGCGGAACGATGAGGACTCACATGCGGATGCTGGCGGCAGTGGCCGGCGCGGCGCTCGTCGCGGGGGCCTTGATCGGAGGCCCCGCCTCGGCGGCCGCCAAGAAGGGCCCCGTCGTCGTCGGAACCGACGCGGCGGACGACTGGGGGTCGAACGTCGACGCACAGCTGGCGCCTATCGGCAACCAGCTCGGTCAGGAGCTCGTCGAAGCCGCGATCGAGAGGGTCGACGCGACGACGCTCAACTTCATCATCAAGGTGAACTCGCTGCCGCCGAGCGGCGGCGTCCCCGAGTTCACGCGCTACGTGTGGACGATGACGGTCGACGGCACCCTGCTGCAGCTCGACGGCAAGTTCACGAATTACTCCCGCGGCGCGTGCGACCCGACGGCCGGCACGTGCCCGCCGCCGCGCGACCCCGGCCGGGCCCCGTTCATGGTCCGCGGGAACTGCACGGACAACGGCGGCGCCGCAGTCACGTGTGAGGAGATCGGCCTCGTCAACGGGGCGTTCGACGCCGGCAGCGGGACGATCACGGTCCCGGTGACGCTCGAGCTGCTCGGCGCCAAGCCCGGTTCGAAGATCGCCCACGGGATCCAGCCGGGTTCTAACTTCGCCGGCGTGTGGGCCATCTCGTCGGTGTGGGCGTCGCAGGGCAACATGCCGCTCGACGAGCTCGTCATCACCAAGACGTACACGGTTCCCAAGAAGTAGCGAACCGGCGCAGAGAGAAGTGAGCGGGGGCCGGCGACGGCTCCCGCTTCTCTTTGTGCGTCCTACGCCGGGTGCGCCAGGGCCACGGCGACCGCGACCGGGCCGTCGTGTGCGATCGAGACGGCGACTGCGGGGTGCCCTTCGACGACCGCGGCGGGATGGCCGGACGCGGAGCGGACGACGCGGATGCGGCGAGCCCACGCGGGTGCCGGCGTCAGGTCCAGCGCCTTCATGACGGCTTCCTTCGCGGCGAACGTGCCGGCGAAGCTCGCCGCAGGCGCGGGAGCGCCCGCGCAATGCGCACGTTCCTCGTCGGTGAAGAAGCGCGTCGCGAACCGGGGGCTGCGCGCCAGCAGCGCCTCGAACCGAGCTATCTCCACCACGTCGACTCCGACGCTCACGCGAGCAGGCCTGCTCCGCCGTCGACCACGAGCGTCTGGCCGGTGATCAGCGCGGCGCGGTCCGAGGTGAGGAACGAGACCAGCGCCGCGACGTCCTCGGGCGTCGCCAGCCGTCCCAGCGGAGTCCGCGCCGTCCCGGCCGCGAGCATCTCCTCGCGCGCGGGGAAGTGGCGCAGCGCGTCGGTGTCGACTATGCCGGGGGAGACGACGTTGACGCGGATGCCGCGGGGGCCGAGCTCGACGGCGAGGTAACGGGCGACGGTCTCGAGCGCAGCCTTCGACGCCCCCACGACCATGTAGCCCGGCAGGACGCGGCTCGCGCCCTGGCTCGAGAGGCCGACGATGTGGCCGCCGTCGTGCATCAGCGCCTGTGCCCTCTTGGCGCCGAGGAAGAACGCGCGTGCGTTCGCGTCCATCGTCCACGCCCACGCCCTCGCGTCGAGATCGTCGAGCCCCTTCAACACGCCCGTGGCCGCGTTCGACACGAACACGTCGAGGCGGCCGAAGGTCTCGTCGACGGAGTCGAACAGCGCGTCGAGATGACGCTCGTCACCGACGTTCGCCCGAACCGCGAGCGCCTTCACCGCATGCTCCTCGGCCGCCGCGGAGGTCTCCTCCGCGGCCGCACGATTGCGCAGGTACGCGACGACGAGGTTCGCGCCGCGCCGCGCGAAGTCGCCGGCGATCGCCTTGCCGATGCCGCGGCCCCCTCCCGTCACCAGGGCGACGCGGCCCTCGAGGTCGCGCGCCGTCACGGCGCCCTCAGGACGAGACACGCGTTCTGCCCTCCGAACCCGAAGGAGTTCGTGAGCGCGGTCGTCACCCGCTGTTCCCTCGGCTCGTCGGGGACGTAGTCGAGGTCGCAGTCCGGGTCGGCCTCTTCGAGGTTGATCGTCCGCGGGATCACGCCGCGGTCTATGACGAGCGCGGTGACGGCGGCCTCGACGGCGCCGGCGGCGCCGAGCAGGTGCCCCGTCTGCGACTTCGTCGACGTCACCGGGATCCGCTTGGACTCCGGCCCGAGCGCCCGCTTGATCGCCGCGGTCTCGATGCGGTCGTTGTACGGGGTGCTCGTGCCGTGGGCGTTCACGTAGTCGACGTCCTCGGGGAAGACGCCGGCGTCCGCCAGGGCCAGCGTCATGGCGCGGGCGGCACCGTCCCCCTCGGGATCCGGCTGCGTGAGGTGGAAGGCGTCCGCGGTCGCGCCGTAGCCACACAGCCGGGCGAGCGGCTCCGCTCCACGGCGGCGGGCATGGTCCTCGCTCTCGAGGACGAGGACGCCCGCGCCCTCACCGAACACGAACCCGTCGCGGCCTGCGTCGAACGGGCGGCTCGCCCCCTCGGGGTCGTCGTTCCGTTGCGACAGCGCGCCCATCCGTGCGAACGCCGCGAGCGCGACCGGCGTGAGCGCGGCTTCCGTGCCGCCCGCGACCACGACGTCGGCGCGGCCGTAGCG
>JALZFC010000055.1 GCA_030861725.1 Actinomycetota bacterium
GAGCAGCACCGCGGTCCCCCTCGCGGTGGGCCGCGCCGACGAGAACGTCACGGTCCCCGCCGCCCGCGTGGTGAGTGGAATGCCCGCGTAGGCGGGGGCCGCCAGTGCCGCGGGAACGCCCGGGACGACCTCCAGCGGCACGCCCGCGCGCGCGAGCTCGACGGCCTCCGCCGCGGCGTCCGAGAAGAAGAACGGGTCGCCCGCGTCCAGCCTCACCACCGCCTCGCCCGCCTGCACGTGCTCGAGCACCGCGGCGCGTATCGCGACCGGGTCCGGCGCCGGCTCTCCCGGCCGCTGTCCGGCGTAGATGCGGCGTACCCCGGGCTTCAGCTCCTGCAACAGCGCAGGCGGGATCAGGCGGTCGAGCACGACGACGTCACAGGAGCGCAGGAGGTCGAGGCCGCGGCGCGTGATCAACCCGGGGTCGCCCGGGCCGGCGCCGACGAAATAGACGCGGCCGCTCAAGGCGCGGCGGGGGCCGGAGGCTCGGTCTCCCGCAGCTCTTCGAGGATCTCGCGGCCCCCCGCGGCGTATATCGCGTCGGCGAGCTCGACGCCGAGCTCCGCGGCCGCGGAGAGCGGCCCCGAGATGCGGTCGCGCAGGCCGCGGTCGCCGCCGGGCGCGCCGAGGTAGCCGTTCACCGTCATGCGTCCCGCCGAGGTGCGCGCGAGGCAACCGAGCGGGACCGAGCACCCGCCCTCTAACCGGGCCGAGAACGCGCGCTCGCACGCGAGCTCGGCCGCAGCGACGGCGTCGTTCAGCGGGACCAGCAGCTCGCGGAGGTCCACGCGGTCCGTACGCGCCTCCAGCGCGAGAGCTCCCTGCCCGGGAGCGGGGATCCACCACCCGTCGTTCAGCGGCGCGCCGGTCCCCGCGGGGATTCCCAGCCGCTCCAGACCGGCCGCGGCGAGGATCGCCCCGTCCACCTCTCCCTCGGCGACCTTTCGTAGCCGCGTGTCCAGGTTGCCGCGGAGCTCCACCGTCTCGAGGTCCGGCCGGGCCTCGGACAGAAGCGCCCGTCTCCTCGTGCTCGACGTGCCGACCGTCGCCCCCGGCGGCAGCGCGCCGAGCCGCTCCTGTCCGGACACACCCGTGCCCCCCACGACGACGTCGTGCGCGGGCGCGCGCGGGGGCACGGCGAGGATCGAGCATTCCGGCGCGAGCTGTGCCGTCAGGTCCTTGGCCGAATGCACCGCCAGGTCGGCACGTCCGTCGACGACGGCCTGCTCGACCTCCGCGACGAACAGCCCCTTGCCCCCGATCGAGGCGAACGGGCGCCGGTCGGCGTCGCCGCGCGTGCGCACCGGGACGACCGTCACGTCCAGTCCGGGATGGGCGTCGCGCAGCGCCTGCGCGACGCCTTCGGACTGCTTGAGCGCAAGGGCGGACCCCCGGCTCGCGACGAGGATGCGGCTCAGGGCTCGTCCGAGAGCCCGAAGAGCTCCTGCAGCGCGGTCAGGTACAGCTGGCCCTGCTTCGAGCCCGCCATGTCGCGGGCCGACTTCAAAGGCGCGTGCAGGAGCTTCGCGACCATCCGGCGGCTGAGGTGGTCGACTGCGTCGCGCTGCTCGGGCGTCATCGTCGTGAGCTGCGCCGCGATCCGTTCCATCTCCGCGGCGCGTATCGCGTCGGCCTTCTCCACGAGCGCCGCGGCGGTCGGCGCGATCTCGGTCGAGCGCTGCCACTGCGAGAACCGGTCCAGCTCCTCCGCGATCAGCTCCTCGACGCGGCCGACCTCGCCCATGCGGGCGCCGACGTTGCCCTCGACGACGGAGCGCAGGTCGTCGATGTCGCGCAGCACGACCCCCGGAAGCTCCGCCACCGCAGGGTCCACGTCGCGCGGCACCGCGATGTCGACGACGAAGAGGGGCCGTTCGCCGGCGGCGCGGCGCGCGCCTGCGAGCATCCGCTTGTCGATCACCGTCTGCGGCGACGTCGTCGAGCAGATCACGATGTCGCTGCCGGCGAGGACGGCGGGCAGGTCGTCGAACGGGCGGCTCGTCGCGCCGAACGTCTCGGCGAGATCGCGCCCCCGCTCCTCGGAACGGTTCACGACCGTGACGTCGCCGGCTCCCGATGCCCGTAGCGCCTGCGCGGCGAGCCGGCCCATCTTCCCGGCTCCGACGATCGTCACGCTCTTGCCCTCGAGCGAGCCGTTGGGCCATGCCCGGCGCGCGAGCTCGACCGCGGCCGACGACACCGACACCGGGTTGTGCCCGATGGAGGTCTCCGTGCGGGCCCGCTTTCCGACGCGCAGCGTCTGGCGGAACGCCGCGCCGAGCACCCGGTGCATCATGCCCTCGTCGGCCGCCTGCTGATAGGCGCGCCGGACCTGGCCGAGGATCTCCGACTCGCCGACGACCATCGAGTCGATCCCCGCGGCGACGCGGAACAGATGCCGGAGCGCACCCTCGTCGTGGTACGTGTACAGGTGGTCGGCGAAATCCTCGGGCGCGACGTGGCAGAACTCGGCGAAGAAGTTGCGCAGGTCCTGCGCGCCCCCGTGGAACTTGGAGACGACCGCGTAGGCCTCGATGCGGTTGCAGGTCGAGAGGACGGCGCCCTCGAGGACGTGCTCGTACGTCGACAGCTGGTGGAGCGCCTTCGGCAGGCGCTCGTCGGGGATCGACAGACGCTCGAGGACGTCTACGGGGGCCGTCTTGTGGTTGAGGCCGACGACGACGATGGACATCGGGGTCAACGTTACTCCAGCGTCAGATGCCGGAGCCGAGCCGGCGGTTGGCCTCGCGCGCCGTGGCGATCGCCTGCGTGCGCTGCTGGTAGAAGGACAGGATCTGCAGCTCGATCGACAGGTCGACCTTGCGGACCGACACGTCCGGCGGGACGTTGACGACCGCGGGGGCGAAGTTCAGGATCGACTTCACGCCGGCGTCGACGAGTCGCTCGGCGACCTCCTGCGCCGCCGCCGGGGGCGTCGCGATGATCCCGATCGCGATCTCCTCGTCCGTCGCGACCTCCTTCAGGTCGTCGAGGTGGCGGACCGTCAGGCCCCCGACCTCGGTTCCGACCACCGAGTCCTCGACGTCGAACAGCGCCATGATCCGGAAGCCCCGCTCGGTGAAGCCGCGGTAGGAGGCGAGGGCCCGGCCCAGGTTCCCGATGCCGACGATCGCCGCGGGCCAGTCCTTCGTGAGGCCGAGCTCGCGGGTGATCTGGTAGAGGAGGTACTCGACGTCGTAGCCGACGCCGCGGGTGCCGTAGGAGCCGAGGTACGAGAGGTCCTTGCGGACCTTGGCCGCGTTCACGCCGGCCATGTGCGCGAGGTCCTCGGACGAGACCGTGAGCTGGCCGCGGCCCTCGGCGAGATCGAGGAGGGCCCGGAGGTAGACCGGGAGCCGGGCGACGGTCGCTTCGGGGATGGGCCTGCTACGCATGGGCCGCATCCTACGAGCTTGTGAGCGCTATCACAAACTAGAAATTGGGGCTCTACCAGGGCTTTTAGTCTCGGGCGCCGAGGCACAACGGAGCATTGGTGAAATTGTGCACGCAGCAGAGGGCGGCGAAACGGCTGACTTGACTCCGCTGGCGGTGGCGGTCGCTAAGCTTCGCCGCATGGCGGATGAGAACAAGGTCACGGTGCGCCTTGAGACACGCCCGGAGAAGGACGCCCGCGGAGCCAGAGCCCGTCGTTCCCGTCTTTGGAGATCCAGACTTCCTTGCTCGAATCTGGAGACGTAGCCTGAGCCTATGGATCGGCGGCTCGCTGCGGCAATCTTTCTCGGTCTCGGTGCCGCGCTCGTCATCGGCCCCATTCTCTACGGATTCGGGATTGATTCTTCATGGAGGTCCAACGGTTTCTGGGTCTACTTGTTAATGATTTCCGGCCTAGGCGTCCTCCTAGTGATAGTTGGGATGGGGTTTCACTGGTGGGCGCGGACAACCGATCCATTCGAGGAACCGCCGCACGTCGAGGAACCGCCCCACGACGATTACGAGGAACCGGGGGATTCGGCTGCTGCCGAATGACCAGCGGAGTCAAGTCAGTCGTTCCCGGGCGGCGAAACGGCTGACTTGACTCGTCCGCGCTTTTAGGGGCCGCGGCGAGAGTGTGTGCGGGCTAAGCGGCGGGATCGCCTACGTTCCGTCGCCCCTCTCCTGGCGAGCGTAACGAGACCCGTCACTGCACCACTGATCCCGGGCCAGGCCGCCAGGTGCGCAGCACGGGACCAACTGGGTGAAGCGACCAGTGCATAGACGATCGTGATCGCCCCGAGAGCGATGACGCCGAGGCAAGTCCAGAAGGCGACGTCTTCCTTCTTATCCTGCCGCATGGCAGGAAGTCTAGGCGTCTGCTACATGCCTGTCTCGCGCTGCGGCTGAGTCCGGGGTCCCGTTGGACGTTGGTGACGTTACCGGTGGCGTCGTACGTGTAAATGGGGAGCCAGGTTCGGGATCAGCATGTGACGATTCCCCCGTGAAATGCCGACGTGCGCGCTCCCACGTCAGCGTGACGAGGGCGTACGCGACGACGGCTGCAACAACGCTTGCGATGATGACTGCGGCCATGCTCCACCTTTGCTCTGTGGCTCCACCACCGACTTGCGGCTACTCAACCCTTGCGGCTACTCAACTTTACTATTAACAGTACCCGTAGATTTAGAAGAACGATGGGGAAATCGATACTTTTGGCGAATCCTAAACATGAAATTCATGCCGTCTACCTGCGATGATGACGGAGCGCGACTGTTACCCCGTTGAAATTCGCAGAA
This sequence comes from Actinomycetota bacterium, assembly GCA_030861725.1. Classification (GTDB taxonomy): domain Bacteria; phylum Actinomycetota; class CADDZG01; order CADDZG01; family WHSQ01; genus JALZEG01. The sequence goes on from JALZFC010000055.1 coordinate 4,731, forward strand.
TTCGTGTTAAGCGCCCGCCCAAGTGCTTGAAGCGCTAGATGGGCGCAACATCGCATTTGAGAGGGTCGGACGGAGCCTCGTGTCTGACGCGTCCGCCGGTTCGACAAGCCGCCAGCCGCCTCGCGCAGGCTCAATCTTGTCCGCCGCCTCGCTCGAAGGTTCCGAAAGAGAAAAGCAGCCGACAAGCGCCACTTCGTCCCGGACAACTTTCCGGAACGGCGGGAGCGACTGCTTTAGCCCATCAGTCGTCCCCGTCAGTTCCGCTTTCAGGCAGGTTGGTGTCTTGGTTCGCCACCGGAGCAGGAGGATCAATGTGAGACGCGTTCTCACTCGTGAAGCGCCGGCGAGCCCTTTCCCAAGTCAGCGTGACGAGGGCGTACGCGAGAACACCCGCGATGATGCTCGCAATGATGATTTCGGCCATTTCCTTCCCTGGTTCCTTAGTCCACTGGACGTTGAGACAGCATCGCGAGACGTGTAGCAGGGACCACGCGTCTCCCATCCCAGGGAATATGGGTTGGCTCATATCGGGGGCGATCCCTGACCACGATCATTACGTCATTTGAGAGTCGACTAGTCGCCAGGCACTCGCCGTGTAGTAGCCGTGTAGTAGTCGTCACCACCCGTGACAACGCGAGTACACGACGATGTGAGGCGGTTCGTGTGGCGGTGCGGTGGATCCGTCGCCAGCCCGTCTACCCCGAGGGGTAGCCGGTGGCGACGAACGGGACCTATCCTGAGTGAGCACGAGCCGGAAACCCTCGCTCCGCCCGCCAGAAGCTCGCGTGGCGAGCGTTTTGCAACAAGGAACGGGCAAACCGGCGGGACTACGGCCCGGCTTTACTGCCGAAACTGCGGACAGACGCGTGACTCCTCCTGCTCTAGGGTTCATCCTTGGGCGTCAAACGCCTGTCCCCGGAAGCGCGGGGGCACACGAGGGGGACTACGTGGGCGAAAAGAAGAGAACGGCGAGTGACGGGCTCTCCAGGCGGAGGTTCCTCAGGCATGCCGCGATCGCCGCGTGGTCGAGCCCCCTGGTCGTCACGATGCTCTCTCGTTCGGCCCAGGCCGCCGGCTCCCGGAGCTGCGGCACCAAGATCGGCGGGCCCGGGACCACCGCGTGCCGGGTGACGACCCCCTGTGGCGGCACTGCGGCCGTCGGGTGCAAGGCAAGTCCCGCCGCGCCCCCGGGCACGCCCTGCGTCTGCATCTAGGAGCCGGACGCCGGGCGGGCGCACCCGACGAAACGGCTGACGCCGCTCAGCGCGGGCGGATCGTCGTGGCCTCTTCGAGCCGAACGGTCGTCACGACGCGGTCGCGGCCCCGGATGTTGATCCAGAAGGTCGCGTACGGCTTGTCGGGCCAGTAGTTGTAGAAGTCGGCGTTCACGAGGTGCGCGCGGCCCCCGCCGTGGTCGACGACGTACGTCATGGCGCGCTCCTCCAGGGGCTCATATCACCACCGTAGGGTCTCCGACCGCCGTCTCCTATACACATTTCCGGCAATTTCACCGGTGCTTCGCCGGATCGTACGTCCCCCTGAGCCGCTCGTACATCTCGAAGAGGGCCGGGCTGTCCGACACCCCGTCGCCGTTCCCGCCTGCGAGGGCGTCCATGAGCCGGTCGTGCTCGATCCCGAGCCGCCGGCCGATCGACTCGCCGAGCCGCACCAGGTTGTCGAAGTCGTCGAGCGCCAGGAACTGGTCGTAGGTCGGGTAGCGGGGATAGATCCTGTTCCTCAGCGAGAACGAGAGCGTGTTGATCGGCGAGTCCTGGGCGACCATCGCCCTTCCGTAGAAGAGGAGCCCGGCGTCGCAGCCGTCGGGGCCGGTCTCGCCACACGTGTGGTAGCGCACGACGCCGACGGCGACCGACCGCTCGGGCAGGCCGCGCTCGGGAGCGACGAGCGGGGTGACGTCGATGTCGACCTCGGCGCCGCACTCGACCCGTGCCATCACCCGGGCCTCCTCGAGCGTCTGGAACGAGCCGGGCGCGTCTCCGCTCGCGTCGACGCAGTAGATCCACTTGCAGCGGCGACGCACGAGCTCGACGAGCCCGAGGTTCTCCCAATGCCCGCCGTCGGTGACGTACACGTACGGATCGTCGAGGTCGTAGACGCCGAAGATCTCCTTCAGCAGGTAGCTCATCCCGGGCCGCTTCCACCGCGACGACTGCGGGTAGCGCGGGTTCGGCATCCACACGCCCAACCGGACGTTCAGCGCGGCCAGCAGGGCGTTCGTCGTGCCGACGCTGGCGCGCCCCATCGCCGACGTGAACGCGGCCCCCGACATCGCGACGGAGGCCGACACGGAGCCGAGCCGCGGCCCCCACCACGGGTGGCGCAGGCGCTCGACGTAGTCGGCCGCGGGGACTCGCTCGTCGACGGTCGCAGTGCTCGTCTCGGTCTCGTCCCACCGCGGCCGTGTCATCCCCACGAAGTCGTCGGAGAACGTGAACGTCACGGCGCGGACGCCGGTCACCTCGTCGCTGTTGCGCTGTGCGGCAGCGCACACGAGAAGCTTCGGCGCGGGCTGCCCCTGGTACTCGGGCCACTCCGGCTCGGCGCGCAACGACAGGGGATAGACACCCTCGCGACCGGGGGCCCCGCGTGCCCGTCTGCGTTCGTCTCGCGTCGTCGCGAACGTCGACCTCAGACGCAGGTAGTAGAGCCGGAACAACGACCACGCCTGCGGGTTCGCCAGCGCCCCGAACACCGCGGCGGCTCCCGCGGCATACGCGTACTCACGCGGCGACCACGCAAACGGGCCGACACCGTACGCGGCATCGGTCGCGACCTTGCCGGCGAAGAGCAGGGCGAGCAGCCCCAAGAGGACCCCGCCGAGGCGCATCGCTCGCCTCGCCAGCGGCCTGAGCAGGACGACGGCGACGGCGATTGCGATCGCTCCCGCCACCGCCGCCATCAGCACGCCTGCCCCCGGATTGACTCCTCTCACCGGCAGGTCCACCAGAAGCTTCGGGAACTCGGCGATCGCCACCGGCACCGCGACGAGAGCGGCGAGCAGGACGACGCCGCCTCCGGCGAGCACCGCTGAGACCCGGAACGCGACCCGCCGGTGCTCGTCCCACAACGCCAGCGACGCCACCGCCGGGAGCAACGCGAGACCGAGCCCCGCCAGCCCCGGACGCCACAGGCGCGGCTCCACCCACAGCGACTGCAGGTCGACGCGGGCGTAGTCGAACGTCCGGAGGTCGGGCTGCACGACCCACGACGAAGCGAACCACCCCACGGGCCAGGCGACGACGAACACGAGGGCCGCGATGACCGCGCCGTTGAACGCGATCAGCAGGAGACCCACCAGCGCGTTCGCCGCGATCCCGCCGCGGCCCGTGGCGAGATAGCGGCGATTGTGCCGGATGTAGTCGTAGAGCTTCGGGTCGAGCGCCCCGGTATCCACATGGCGCGCCGGGGCGGGCGGCGGCGTCCCCCGCGCGATGTACCAAGCGCCCGCGGCATACGCACCGCCCGACACCGCGGTGATCCACCGCGCGCGGCCGAAGACCTTCTTGCGGTCCAGCGCACGCAGCGCGCCGGTCGAGAAGCTCGCCGAGCGGATCCCTCCACCCGAGAGGCAGATGCCGGTCACGTCACGAACGCGCGGGGCGACCACATGGCCTGTCTCCCGAGCGGGAGGCTGCGGGGTGCGCAGGTGCGCGAGCGCGGCCGCCATCGTCGCGACGACCACGCCGAGCGCGAGCGCGACGAGCATCCACTTCCACCACCCGGCGATCCCGGCGGCAACCGCGCCGGCGTCGGACAGGGCCAGCTCGTCGGATCGCAACGCCCACAGCACGAAACCGTTCTCGATCACGTCGGCCACGGCCGCCGCGCCCGGGAGGAAGGCCAGCCACGCCAGGTCCCTCCTCCACCGGGCGATGCGCCACGCGCGCGGCCACAGCCACCGGAGAAGCAGCGTTCCCGCGACCCCGTACAGCAGGGCGAAGCCGAAGTCGGCCCGCACCGCGTCGTGTGCCTCCGCGACCGAGAGGCCGGCGCATCCCGGCGCGACCTCCGTGAAGAAGAAGCCCGCGTCTCCGGACACGGCGGCACCGACGTGGAGCAGACACGTCCCGCCGTGGCCCGGCGCCGCGCCGGCCACGGCGGTCACGATCAGGACGAGACCGACCGCGCCCGTCGCTATCGCGACGAAGAACGGGATGACGTAACGGATCAGGGGGCCGGGCTCGCCCGCCCCGGAAGAGCCGCGCCGGCCCGGCACCGTCAGCTCCGCGAGCGGATCGGCCCGCGCGGGACGCCGCGATCCGGCACGGCGTGCGGGACGTCCCCGCCGACGACGACGTGCTGGTACGTCGCCTTCCCGGCGCGCTTGGCCGCGTACATCATCGCGTCCGCCGCCCCGATCATCTCGTCGACCGAAGAGGGCTCGACGAGGAACGTCGCCGCTCCGATGCTGAACGAGAAGTCCGACGGACCGGCTCCTGCCGACACGACACGGTCCCGCAACGACTCGAGGATCGTCGTCGCGCCCTCCGTGCCGGTGTCCGGCAGCAGCAGCGCGAACTCGTCACCGCCGACGCGCGCGACCACGTCCTGCTCCCGCGTCGAGGACTCGAGCGCGGAAGCCACCGCCCTCAGCGCCGCGTCACCGCCGCTGTGGCCGTGTGCGTCGTTGACCCGCTTGAAGTCGTCGAGGTCGAGGTAGCAGACCGTGAGGGGCCGCCCCCGGACGCCGAACGATTCGATCGCGCGGGCGGCCTCGTCGGCGAAGACGCGGCCGTTCGACACACCGGTCAGCGGGTCGGTGCCGGCGAGACGTTCCTGGCGTTCGAGCCCCGCACGCAGCGAAGCGACGAGCAGGAAGACCCCGAACCTGCTCGCGGTGTTCCAGAACACGATCCACAGGTCCTGTCGCCCGGGTTCGAACGCGACCTCAGCCAGCGCCGCGGTGAGCGCGGCCACGGCGCACGCGGGAGCGGCGGCGCGGCCCCCGACCTTCCACCCGAGCAGGAGGAGCGGGAGGACGTAGAAGATCGAGAAGACGAGCTGGGGGCCGCTGAGGTACTGGAGATAGCCGACCACGGCGATCGCGGCAAGTGTCCAGAGTTGCGCGGAGAAGCGCGACTGCCGTTCGAGCCAGCGCTGCAGAGCCCCCAAGAAGACCTTCCCCCGGTCGTGCCGCGTGCGGACGCAGTCTCGGGAATGATCTCAAAGGGACGTGCGATCTCCGGGCATTCCCGGAGTCGCGCAGGGTGCTCAGATGTTCGCCCAGGAGCGCCCTCGGGCGGTCCTAGATATTCGCCCAGGAGCGCCCTCGGGCGGTCCTAGATATTCGCCAGGAACTCCAGGTTCAGCGCAACGAACGTCCTCTGCATCCAGATCGAGATCTGGAACAGCTGGTTCGTGACGAACAACACGCCGACGAGGACCATCGAGGCGCCGCTGACGAGGCTGACCGTGCGCGTGTGGCGTCGCAGCCACGTGACGACGCGCTCGAGGCGCGTGATGCCGAGCCCCGCGGCGACGAACGGCACGCCGAGGCCGAGCGAGTAGGCGCCGAGCAGCAGCGCGCCCTCACCGGCTCCGCCCGCGGAGCCGTTCCCTGCGGCCATCGTCAGGACCGACCCCAGCACGGGACCGATGCACGGGCTCCATCCGAACGCGAACGCGCCGCCGAGGACGGCGCTCCCCCACAACCCCGACGCGGGCCGCGGCTGGAAGCGAGTATCCCGCTGCAGCGGCCCGAAGCGGAACACGCCGAGGAACACCAGCCCGAGGAAGATGATGAAGACGCCGCCGGCGATGCGCAGCTGGTCCTGGTAGTCGTTGAGCAGAGAGCCCAGGAGCGTCGCGGTCGCGCCGAGCGGCACGAACACGACCGTGAAGCCGAGGACGAAGACGCCCGCCGAGGCACCGGCGCGGGCGGAGGCACGCGCCGTGTCGGGAGCGGCCGCCGAGATCCCCGACATGTAGGAGACGTAGCCGGGTACCAGCGGCAGGACGCAGGGCGACAGGAACGACACGATCCCCGCGAGGAACGCTATCGGCAGCGAGATGTCTGTCACGTCCGGTCAGGCGTTCCGCGCGACCATCACGTCGAGCACGCGGAAGAGGTCGCCCGTGCTCGTGAACTCGCCCTTGTAGTGCTCGACGATCTCACCGTCGGCATCGATCAGGAACGTCTCGGGCTGCCCCGTGAGGCCGAACCCGTCGTACCACTCGAGGCCCTCGTCGCGCACCTGCGGATACGAGACGCCGTAGCGGTCGACGAACGCCAGCGCGTCGCTATGCGCGTCCTTCACGTTCACGCCGAGGAACTCGACCTCGCCGCGGTACCTGCGGTACGCCGCCTCCAGCAGCGGCGCCTCGTCCTTGCACGGCACGCACCAGCTCGCCCAGAAGTTCACGAGCACGGGCTTTCCCCGGAGGTCGTCCAGGGCTACGACGGCGTCGCCTTCCAGCGCCGGAGCCTCGACGGACGGCGCCCGGCCGCCCGGCTCGACGCCGTCGCCCTTCGACGCCATCCCCGCTGTCAGCAGCACGACGAACAGGACCGCGGGTCCTACGAGCCAGGCGAGCCTGACCCACCGGCGGCCGGTGGCGGGCGGCGGGGCATCCATGACGCCATTGTCCCAGCCCCCGGGGGCTGTACGAGAGGCATTGCCTGTCGTAGCCTCCTTCTTCGAGGAGGGGCAGGCGCAGCGCCTGCCCCTCGCCCGCGCCTCGACCGTGCCACAGGCGGCCCCTGCCGCCGCGACTACGGGAGGTGCCCATGCACAGCTCCAGCGTCCTCGACCCCCTGGCGGCCCCCGATCGCGAGCTCCTCTTCGGCCGCGCCGTCCCGCGGAGCCTCGCCGCGGGCGAGACGCTGTCGTTCGCGGGCGAGGTGCAGCCGCGGGTGCACCTCGTGACCGCCGGGCTCCTGAAGCTCGTCGGCCGCGATGTCGACGGCAACCAGACCATCCTCGGGCTCTGCCTCCCGGGTGACCTCGCCGGCGCAGCCGGCGCGTTCGACGGCGCCGCGGAGCCCTACGACTGCGTGGCGGCGACGCGGGCAGCGGTCGTGGGCTTCGACGCAGACGTGTTCGCGCACGTGCTCGAGCAGAACCCGGCAGCGTGCCTCGCGCTCGTTCGCGTCCTCGCGGCGCGGGTCCGGTGGCTGTGCGACGCGGCGCAGGAGCGCACCTCGGCGGGAGTCGCCGCACGCCTCGCCGGGAGGCTGCTCGAGCTCGCCGACCTCATCGGGCGGCCGCGGGAGAGCTACATCGAGATCGAGCTGCCGTTCCCCCAGCGCGACCTCGGCGGGCTCGCGGGGATGTGCCGCGAGAGCGCGTGCAAGACGCTGCGACGGTGGAAGTCGCAGGGCACCGTCGACTACGAGGGAAGGACGCTGCGGATCAGGCGGCCGGACGTGTTGCGCGCGCTCAGGTGCGCAGGGCGCGGCGCAGGACCTTCCCGGTGAGAAGGTGCGGGAGCTCGTCGACGATCTCGATCTCGCGCGGGCACTTGAACCGCGCGAGGTGGTCCTGCACGTCGGCGAGGAGGTCGTCCTCCGTCGCCTCGGCCCCCGGCTCGAGCACGACGAACGCCTTCACGGCCTCTCCCGAATAAGGGTGCGGGACGCCGATCACGGCCGCCTCGGCGACCTTCGGGAGCGCGACCAGCGCCTGCTCGACCTCCGAGGGAAAGACGTTGAAGCCCGAGACGATGACCATGTCGCGCTTGCGGTCGACGATGTAGAGGTAGCCGTCCTCGTCCTGCACCGCGACGTCGCCGGTCCGGAACCAGCCGTCGGGCGTGAACGCGCGGCGCGTCTCCTCTTCCTTGTGCCAGTACCCGCCGAAGACGTTCGGCCCCCGCGCCACGATCTCGCCGGGGTCGCCGAGCTCGACGTCCTCTCCCGCCTCGTCGACCAACCTGATCTCCACCCCCGGCAGCGGCTTGCCGATCGAGCCGGGGCGCGGCGCGGCCGCCATGCGGTTCGAGGTGAGCGTCGGAGCGGTCTCGGTGAGGCCGTAGCCCTCGTAGACGTCGACGCCGAAGAGCTCCTTGAACCGGCGGAGGATCTCGGCGGGAAGCGGGGCCGCCCCCGAGATCGCTAGGCGGACGCTCGAGAGGTCGTAGCCGCCGGCGCCCGGCGTGCCCACGAGAGCGGTGTACATCGTGGGGGCGCCGAAGATCACCGTCACGCCGTGCTGCTGGATCAGGCGCAGGCACTCGACCGGCTCGAACCGCTCGGTGAGGACGCCGCTCGCTCCGGTCTTCGCCAGGAGCCCGAGCGTGACGTTCAGACCGAAGATGTGGAACAGCGGCAGCGACAGCAACAGCACGTCGGACGGTTCGACGCGGGCGTCGATCGACATCTGCTGCTCGACGTTCGCGAGGAGGTTGCCGTGGCTGAGCATGGCGCCCTTCGGATCGCCGGTCGTCCCCGACGTGTACGCGAGCACGGCGAGGTCGTCACCGGAGACCTCCGCCGGAGCGAGCTCGCCGGCGCCAGCCGCCCATTCACTCGCCCCGACGTACCGGACACCGGCCGCCCCCGCGGCCCGCTCGGCGGCGTCACCCGCGGGAGGTACGCCGAGGACGAGCGTGGTCCCGGAGTCGGCGAGGATCCGCGCGACCTCGGGCGCGGTCAGCATCGGGTTCAGCGGCACCACGACGGCCCCCGCGGCGAGGACGCCGAAATACGAGTAGACGAACTCGGGGGCGTTGCCGATCGCGATCCCCACCCTGTCGCCCGGGGAGACGCCGGCGGAGGCCAGCTCCCGCGCGATCGCTGCCGCGCTGCGGGCGACCTGGGAGAACGCGACGCTCTCCCCCGACGGGACGATCAGCGCCGCCTTGGCCGGGTGGTTCCGGGAAGACGCCAGGAGCAGGTCCGCTACGTTCATCGTCACATTCTCTCCCCTGGCGCCGCCGGCTGCAAACTTCTGCAAGCATTAGCTAGCGGCGAGCTAGCCTCTCGTCGTCCCAGCGGGATCGCAACCGGTTCCGCCCATGGGAACCACGGGCGCGCGGCGTCGCCGCCTGGGGCGACGGCCCGCCGCTGCGGAGCGCGAAGGAATTTCCTGGAAGGTCGCTCAAGTAAACCCCGCGAACGCCGACCATTACCTTGGAGCTGAATGACGGTGGGACGTTAGGACCGCACGATCCTCACGCCGGATCGTGTCTCGAGCCTCCCAGCCCGCCCCAAGCCGGCCCACCGGCTTCAGCTCCACGATGACGCCCCCGCTCTGAGCGGGGGCGTCTTCGCGTCCGCTGCCGTGGGACGATCTGTGGGATGACACCCCGCGTGCAGTGCTCCACCGGCCCGTTCTGGGCGTTCTCGCTCGAGGTGGCGATGGATTCGCTGGCCGAGGCCGGATTCCACGAGATCGAGCTGATGGTCACCCGCGATCCGAGGACGCAGGACCCCGCCATCCCCCTCCGTCTGGCCGAGGAGCGGGGGCTGCGGATCGCCTCCGTCCACGGGCCGTTTCTCCTGGTCACCAAGAACGTGTGGGGGCTCGACCCGGTCGGCAAGATCAAACGCGGCGCCGAGATGTGCAAGGCCGTCGGTGCGGACACGATGATCGTGCACCCCCCGTACTTCTGGGAGCGCGAATACACCCGCTGGGTGGACAAGCAAGCCGAGGTCTTCGAGGCGCAGACGGGGGTCACCGTCGCGGTCGAGACGATGTACCCGGTGTGGATGGCGGGACGGAAGCTGCGGGCGTACCGGTGGCTCGACCCCCGCGAGCTCGTCCGTGCCTGCCACCGCGTGGTCATGGACACCAGCCACGTCACCGTGGCCCGCGGGGACATCCTCGACGCGTACGAGGTCCTCGCGCCGAAGCTCGTGCACGTCCACCTGTCCGACAACGCCGGCGACGGCCGCGACGGCCATCTCTCGCTCGGCGACGGCATCCTCCCGATCGACCGGTTCCTGACGGAGCTCCGCAGGACCGGGTACGGGGGAGCCGTCTCGCTCGAGCTGTCGGTCAGCCGATTCGTCGAGAGCCCTAAAGAGCTGGTCCCGACGCTTCGAAGAAACAGGCAGTACGTGGAGGACAGGCTCTTCAGGAAAACGCGCGTGTCGAAGGGCCTGCCGCGGGAGGACAGAGCCGCCTCCGCCGGAGCCGGGCCGCGTCGACTGGGAGGACGTTCTAAGTGACCGTGAAGGTGCTCGTAGTGGACGACACCGACCACGTCCGGTCGATGCTCGTGGACATGCTGGAGCTCGACGGCTTCGACGTCGTCGGCGAAGCGGCCTCGGGGGCCGAGGCCGTCGTATCCGCGACCGCGCACGGGCCCGACGTCATCGTCATGGACTACAAGATGCCGGAGATGGACGGCCTCTCGGCGGCGCGGGCGATCCGCGAGACCCGCCCGTCGCAGGCGATCATCCTCTACACGGCATACCTGGACCAGACGCTCGAGAAGGAGGCGCGGGATGCCGGCGTCGCTCTCTGCGTCGGCAAGGTCGAGGGCCTGAACCAGCTCGAGCGGCACATCACCGAGCTGTGCCGGGACTTCGGAGACACCGGAGGGCACCCGAGCGTGAGGTCTCCCGCCGAGGGCTGAGCAGCACGTCGCGGGCGTCGCCCCGCCGACCCTAGGATTGACGCTTCATGCGACGGAACACCCTCTACGCCATCATGCTGCTGCTCGCTGCGATCACGGTGGCCGGGATCCTCGGCGTGATGCGGATCTACCAGCTCGGGGGCTAGACGAACGCCCGGCCCCTGAGGGTCAGGTTCCGGTAGAGCATCTGCTGGATCGTGTCGCGGATCCGGTCCGAGAGGTCGAACACGAGCATCGCGTCCTCGGCCGCGTCGTCCGGGTAGTCGTCCATCGGGATCGGCTCGCCGAACTCGATCAGCCAGCGCGACGGCAACGGGAGCAGCCCGAGGGGGCCGAGCAGCGGGAACGTGGGCGTGATCGGGAAGTACGGGAACCCGAACGCGCGCGCCAGCACGCGCGCGTTCGCGATCATCGGGAACGCCTCCTCGGCCCCCACGACCGCGACGGGCACGATCGGCGTGCGCGTGCGGAGCGCGACCTCGATGAAGCCGCCGCGCCCGAAACGCTGCAGCTTGTAGCGCTCCTTCCACCCCTTGCCGACGCCCTTGTACCCCTCCGGATAGACGCCGACGAGCTCGCCGCGGCGCAACAGCTCGAACGTGTCCTCGTCGCACGCGACCGCGTTGCCGCTCTTGCGCGCGAGGGGGCCGACGAACGGCATCCGGAACGCGAGATCGGCCGCGACGTTGCGCACGATCCGCCGCTGCGGATGCTCGGTCGCGACCGCGTGCTGCACCATCACCGCGTCGAGCGGGATCGTCCCGGAGTGGTTGCCGACTAGCAGCGCGGCCCCCTCGGCGGGGATCCTGTCGACGCCGCGCGTCCTGACGCGGAAGTACCGCTCGTACAGCGGCCGGCCGATCTGCAGGAGCACCTCGCGGTGCAGCTGCTCGTCGTAGCCGAAGTCGTCGATCGGGTAATCGCCGTTCAGGCGTCGCCGGAGGAAGTCGGCGATGCCGTCGAACAACCCCTGCGCGGGCTCGGGAAGCGACCCCGCCGCGCGCGCGCCGGTGTCGTCGGAGCGATGGCGCCCCCGCGCGGGCGCGTCGCCGTCGTGGATGCTGCAGTAGTCGCTGCCGGGCAGCGCGTAGTTCCGGCAACCGCGGCCGGCCGCGGTCGTCGCGGCGCAGCGCGTG
>JALZFC010000017.1 GCA_030861725.1 Actinomycetota bacterium
CGTGCTGATGGAGCCGAGCGCGCCGGCAGAGGTGCAGGGCTTCGCGGACGCGGCCGACGAACGCGGGACGTTCGACCCCGAGCACGTATACGGCGCGTTCCCCGACGGAGTCACGGCGCGTGCCGAATCCGCCCGTGCCCGCGCCCACCGCAAGCGCGGGATCTCCGTCCGGGCCCTTCCGGCGCGATCCCTCGTCGTCTTCGGCGACGCGTTCGAGCGCGAACGCGGTCGTGCGATCGCGGCACACTACGGGATCGATTCCGACTATTTCCCGGGGCTCGGCCACTGGGACCTCGTCCTGCGCCCCGAGGTAAGAACCCGGATCTTCGACTTCGTCCTGAACCCGTAGCCGGACGCGAAAGAGCGGCGGCCTCCGCGGGGGAAGCCGCCGCTCGATCGGCTCTGCTCTACGACTTGACGGCGATCTTTCCGAACATCCGCTCGTGGATGAAGCAGACGTACTGCAGCGGGCGCTTGCCCGTCGTCTTGTTCATCTTGACCGTGAACGGGTCCTTGCCCCGAAGCGGCGGCGTGAGGCCCTGCAGGTCCGCTCCCTGGATGCCCGTGTGCTCGACGTCGTCCATGCCCGTCCAGGTGTTGTTTCCGGCGCCGGTCAAGAACTGACCGAACTCGAACTCGCGGGTGGTGCCTGCGGGACACTCCGGCTCGGCTTCAGGCGAGGGCGGCGGCGGTGCGGGTGTGTCGGCCGCGTCGGGCGAGTCGCACTCGAAGGTCCCGAAGAACTCCTGCGGCAACCCGAAGATCGCCGGCACCGACAGCGAGACGGTGTGGATCTGGTTGATGATCTGCGAGAAGTGCCACCTGATCTTCTGGCCCTTCTTCACCGACAGCTTGCGCGGGTAGAACTGGTTGAGCGAGGCGTGCTCGCTGTCCATGCCGGCCCAGGCATCCCACACCCTCGTCCCGTCCTGTCCGACGTGGCTCGTGCGCTTCGCGAGCATCTTTGCGTGCATCGCGTCGGCCCACTCCTGGTCCGCCGCGAGCAACGCGGCCCGCGCCGTGTCGATCTCGGCCTGTGTCGTCGCGGGCTCGTTGTTCGGAACGACGACGATCTTCATCCGCTCCCCGGGGAAGACGAGGTTGACGACCCAGATCCGGTCGCCCTGCTGTGCGTCGATCGTGGTCGTGAACGGCATGGACTCGGGAAGCTCCTGCCCCTCACCCGGAGGCGGCTGCGAGAAGATCGAACCCGAGTAGACCAGCGCCCTGCCGTCGTAGTCGCAGGCAGGCTCGCCGGTGTTGCCACAGGATGCGTCGGAGGGGGTGTCCAGCGCGTCGAAGTTGTCGACGAACGCTCCCGGCTCGTCGTCCGCCTGCAGCGGGGAGTACGGCGCGTTCGGCCCGTACCAGTTCTCGTCGAGCCAGTCCTGAGCGCTCGTGTCGGCCGGCAGCAATGCCGCCGTGTGCGCGTTGAAGAGGTCGAACGTGACCGTGTCGCCGCGGTGGACCCTGACCGTGTACGGCGCGAGGAACCTGAGTGACTCGCCGGGGACGCCCTGGAGACCGGCCGACACCTGGATCGTGAGGTTGCCACTGTGGTTGGCGAGGGCGGTGCCGTCGCCGAGGCTGGCGGCCCCCACGATCAGACCTACGGCGAGAAGCAACGAGACGCGCTTGCGCAAGACGTACTCCCTTCGAGAAGCTCAACTGGTCCGGGCGATTCTCGCGCCGTTGTCCAGCAGCTGCCGACGCGTTTCCGATTTGTCCGGAAAACGCCTGCGAGTTCGACGGAAGGCCCTTGACGCGCGCGGCTCCGGTGATAGACCGGAACCGGCTGCGGCACGAGAGAGGAGGCCGCATGCAGGGCGCGCTGCTGATCAGCTGGGGCAACCCGTCCCGGGACGCGAGGCCACGAGCCTCGAGGCTTTCGGCAAGGCCCTCGGCTACTTCGAAGGGCTCGCGAAGGAGGGCCGGATCCACGGGCACCGCGAGTACTTCTGTCTGACCGGCAACTCGCAGACGCGTGCCGGGTTCATGGTCGTCGACGGTGAGATCGAGGAGCTCCAGAAGATCCAGATCGCCGACGAGAACCTGAGGTTGATGGCCGAAGCCGCCGCGGTCGTCGAGAGCTTCGAGGTCACGCTGTGCGCCGGCGGCAGCGACCAGGCGATCGGTGAGTCGATCACGCGCTTCACCGAGACGCTCTCGACGCTCGGCTACATGTAGCTTCGTCCGACGCGGCCCCGGCATTCGTACGGCGGGACGCCGCGCTGATGTCGATCATCGCCCTCATCGCAGCGATGAACGCGCTTGACTCCGGGCTGGCGTTCGTGGCCCTTCCGGTCTTCGTGGAGCGCGTGCTCGAGAGCCCGCCGACCTTGGGCCTCCTCCTCGGCGTGATCGGAGTCGGTGCGGCCGCGGGATCGCTGGCCTTCGCTGCGTGGGGGGACCGCCCTCTCGTGGATGGCGATCCCGTTGGGCGGGCTCGCCGGCGGAGCACTCATCGGTTGGATCGGGCTCCGCTCGACGTTCCTCCTGCTGGGCAGTGCCTACGTCCTTACGGCGCTGTCGTCGGCGATGGACCGAGGGCTGCGGGAGCTGTAGCGAGCTTCATCCGGTGAACGTGAACGTCGCGGTTCCCTTCGTCGCCACGCTCACGTCGGAGCAGCCCGGGCCCGAATAGACGTGCACGTGCACCGCCTCTCTCGTGACCAGCCGCACCGGCTCGTCCATCGCGCCGCAGAACTCGGCGAGCGTGCGGTTGCCCTGATGGAGCACTGCGGCGACGGGACGCCCGGAGTCGTCCTGCAGGACGACCGAGACCCGCTTCTCGCCGCGCGCCGGCATCGCCTCGGCTGCCCCGCTTACCTCCACCCACACGACGTCCAGCACGTGGACCGCCGGCGAGTCGTAAGGCACGATCTCGGTCCGCTCGCGCGGGCCTCCGGCCGCGGGAGCCGTCGCCAGTACCGACAACGTCAATGCAGGGACGAGCGCCTTTGCGACACGGCTCATGTCTCTTCCTCCTCGTAGCAGGTGTGTCTCTTCTCGACTACGAGTGGGAGCGGGCGGCGGTAACAAGGCCCGCGGCCTCGACTGCGGTAGGTGGTCGCGGGGGCCGAATTACTACGCCGTAGTTCCCGTGGATCGCTTCACCTTCCGTGCCTTCTGCGGCAGACTGCGACACCGATCGCTTTAACCACAGAGGTAACACATCCCCTTCCTTCCCCGAGGAGGTGCAGAGATGGCGCGGCAGCGGGCGGCGCGTTCACACCCCAGGCTGCTCTCGGGCAACCTGCTCGTCTACGGCGACAACCTGAGGGTCCTCCGCGAGTCCCCGTTCTTCAGGGACGAGTCCGTGGACTTGATCTACCTCGACCCGCCGTTCAAGCCGAACGAGAAATACAACGTCTTGTTCCGTCCGCGCAGCGACAGCGGGGGCGCGGCGCAGGTTCGCGCGTTCGAGGATTCGTGGGAGTGGGGAGACGCCGCAAGAGCCGCCTACCACGACGTCATGGAGAACGCTCCGATGGCAGTACGTCGCCGGATCGAGGCGTTCCGGACGATGCTCGACCGAACGAAGATGTTCGCCTACCTCTGCATGATGGCGCCGAGGCTCGTGGAGCTCCGGCGCGTGCTGCGTCCTCACGGCTCGATCTACCTCCACTGCGACGCCGCCGCGAGTCATTACCTCAAGATGCTGATGGACGGGGTGTTCGGCCCCGAGAGCTTCAGGAACGAGCTCGTCTGGAAGCGGACGAGCAGCCACAACGACAGCCGCAAGTGGGCGCAGGTGCACGACTCGATCCTCTTCTACGCGGGTGAGGGCTTCACGTGGAATCCCGTCTTCCTCCCCCACGACCCCGACTACGTGAAGAAGTTCTATCGCCACCGCGACGAGCGCGGGCTGTACCGGCTCGACAACGTCATCCGCTCCGCCTCGATGGGGCCGCGGCCCAACCTCGTCTACGAGCACAGGGGCTACACGCCGGAGTGGGGTTGGAGGATGGTGAAGGAGAAGATCGAAGCCCTCGATGCGGACGACCGTATCGAGTGGGGGACGTCGGGCAGGCCTTACCTCAAGCGGTACCTGCACGAGCAACAGGGAACGCCGGTGTCGTCCGTGATAACGGACATACCTCCGATCGCCCACAAGGCCGCGCAACGTCAGGGGTATCCGACGCAGAAGCCCCTGGCGCTGCTCGAACGGATCGTCGCGGCGAGCAGCAACGAGGGCGACACCGTGCTCGATCCCTTCTGCGGCTGCGGCACCACGGTAGCGGCGGCGCAGAACCTCGGGCGGAAGTGGATGGGCATCGACATCGCGCACGACGCGATCCGCATCATCCGCAACCGTCTCGCGGACGCGGGTCTGAGCGTCCGGCGCGGCGACTACGAGATCTGGGGCGATCCGGAATCGGAATCCGACGCGATCGCCCTTGCGGACGAACACCCCTACCAGTTCCAGTGGTGGGCCCTGCGGCGTCTGGGAGCGCGGGAGATCGACTACAGGAAGGGCGCCGACGCGGGAGTAGACGGCCGCCTCGTCCTGCGCGGTGAACGCCTCGGCGGACGTCTGCCGGAGGCGATCGTCCAGGTGAAGGCGGGGGCCAAACCGACCCGCTCGCACGTTGCCACGCTTCTCGGTGACGTCCAGGCCCAGAACGTCGAGATAGGCGTCCTCGTGACGCGCGGCAAGCCGACGCCGGCGATGCGCAAGGTCGCCTCCGAGGCGGGGGAGTACACCGACGGCAAGAGGTGGTACCCGCGGATCCAGCTGCTGACGGTGGCCGACATCGTCGCCGGCAAGGGAGTGGAATATCCCGCCGCGCTGCCGGAGGTTACGAAGAAGGAGCGGGCCAAGCGGGAGCTGTCTCGGTCGCCGAGGAGGGCATAGGGCCTGGATAATCGGGCGATGACGTCCCCCGGAACGCGACTCGACGGCGCGGGGGCCTCTCCGGCGACGTGCCGGGCCGGCCGCTTCGGATCCCCACCCCGTACGCCGTCGGCCCCGTCAGATGCCGTCATTGACGCGCTCACCGGGCCGAACCTTGCTGGAGCGTTGAAGGCTGTTCTCGGTGACGACGAAGACCAAGCCGCGCTTGTGAACTCCATCCGTGAGACCGACCTACGGCTCGAACAACTCGCTAGAGACCCCTACGCCGATCGTGTCATCTCGCGCTCCGAGTACTCGCTGCGCGGGACGCCATCGAGAAGGCCAAGGCGAAGGCAGAGCGGCGGCTCAAGAACTCGACGGGGTCGAAGGTTCTGGCGACACTTCCGTCGGATGCTGAGACGCTTCGCAAGGAGTGGGACAACCGAGACCTTGGGTGGAAGCGAGCGGTGATCGGTGCAGTCCTAGACCGTGTCGTCATGTCGCGTGCGAAGACTCGGGGCCGGAACGTCTTCGACCCGTCTCGGATTGACTTCGTTTGGCGGGCTTAGGAGCGTCGCAACTCGGTTGAGTGTTGTTGCATCCTCAACCTTCGGCGGGAGTCCCTGCTTCTGGCGGCTGTCGGCAACTAGCTGTACCAAGGCATCGCGCGATAGCCCGTATGAGGTTTCTGGTCTTTCACGCGTCGCCTCCATAAAAGAAGGTACGATGCAACGAAAAAGTCATTCGGCTTGACGGACGTAAAGACGCGGGATGTGCTCATGCACTATGAAACGCTTCGTTCCCGGAGTTGCTTCCTGGTGGCATCGAATTTCTGCGCCCGCGTTGTCTCGTCTCGACTGCTTGACGGCTCGCACGCCGCCTGAGGTCGAGCCGTTCCGCCCCCTCGTGCATTGCCAAGACGTAGGAGGCATCGACTCTGAATGGTTGAGGGGCTGCGTCCATGAAGCGTCCATAAGCCGTCTCTATCTCCTCGTCTGTCAACTCGTGATCGGCGGCAGGGAAGCGCTGGGGATCACGAGCGCGTCGCGCATGTAGAGAGGAACGGTCAGCCATGCCGCGCGTATCGGCGTCGGCCCAGACGACGGCTTCGCATCTGTTCAGTCGTGTTCCAGTGACCTAGATGCGGTCGAACGCGTCCGGGTCTACTTCGCGAAGGTGTTGACAGACTGGCGCGTCTGCGAGTGAGCGGTCGAGGGGACCCGTACAAAATGCGGCGAGAACGTCGTGGGCCAACTCGTCGGAAGTCTCTCCGCCTAGGTTCCTCTTGACCCCCTCAGAGAAGTCCTCGACCGTTTCGCAGTCGCGCAGCGCCTGATCCTGAACCTCACCTATTTGGTCATCGCTGTAGTAGGCGGGGTAGTTGTATGCCGCGTCAACCGCCGACTGACACGCTGCGGTTGTCTCCGGGTCCTGAGCACAGCCGATAGGCAGACACAGAACAAATAGTCCGCCAATCAATCGCTGAATGGTCATCGTTGTTGCCTCCGCCGTCTTAGGTCCCGCCTGTAAGGGTACTGCGAGCTAGTACGTGTTCGAGTCTCCCGCGCGCCGCCCAAGCGTCTTAACTGCCGTCTCGATTCGCGCTAGTTGGGCGACTAGCTCGGCCAAGGTTGTGGGTTCCGTCTCTGTGTCAGGAGCGTCGGCGGGGAACGCCGTCAGCGCGTCCCGTAGAAGACCAATCGCCCGCGTGCGCTCCCGCGACATCTGACGCTCCGACATGTTCAGCCGCTTCGCCGCTTGAGCAAGCTTCCATCCCTCCACGAACGATAGGACGAGTACGGCGTGCGGCATCTGCTCCCAGCATGGGCGCGCCGGCGGCCCTGTCTGCCCAATCCTTTACACCCCACTACCGGTCCGGGTGCGGTCTACTTGCTCGATGGGGCAGGGGCGGGTCTTGGGCAAGGTCGCCTTCGGTTTCAGCGACCGGCGCGGCTTCGCGGTGCTCGACGTCGCATCGGGCGACACGCTGGACTTCGACGAGGACGTGTTCGTGCCGCATCTGGCGGGCGAGGGCCGATGTGGCGAAGGGGGCCGGTCTACGGCTCGCAGCCCTCCACGGTCTCCCCGTTCGCGCACACGTCCGTGTCCTTGCCGCCGGCGAGATGATCGACGCCCTGGCGGCCGTCGAGGGTGTCGTTGCCGCACTCGCCGTGCAGGACGTTGACGCCGTCGTCGCCGGAGATGACGTCGTCCGCGCGGGAGCCAATGGCGTTCTCGATGTCCGAGAAGCTTGCTGCGGCGTCGCGGGCGGGCGAAGTGCTGCGCGCAAGCCCCACCGCGAGGTCGATCGTCCATCCGGGCTCGCCGGGGTAGCAGGGCGCATGGTGGGGGAGGTGCGACGTGAACGTGTGGACGTTCAGCGTGTCGTTGCCGTCCCCGCCGTCCACCTCGTCGTGTGGGTCCAGCCCGCCGATGAAGAACGTGTCGTCGCCGAGCCCACCGATGGCGTCGTCGATCCCGGACCAACCCTCGAGCACGTCATCCCCGGCGCGTCCGTCGATGCGGTCGTTCGCGCTGTAGCCGATGAAGTGATTCGAGGACCTGTCTCCCAGCAGGACGTCCTCGGCATCCGTGCCGCTCGCGTTCTCGATCGCGTACAAGGCGTCGGTCCCCACGCTCGCTCCCGTAGCCGTGCCGGCCGCGATGTCGACGGTCACGCCGGGTGCGGCCGGGAACGCGCCGCCCCTAGGCGCGTTGTACCAGTCGCTCCCGGCGCCGCCGTCCAGCACGTCGGAGCCGACGGCGTCGTCGCCGGGGTACCCACCGTCGTCGGCGTAGAGATGGTCCTCCCCGTCGCCACCGGCCACGAAGTCGTCCCCGCCCCCGCCCGACAGCGCCCAGTCGTCACCGGGGCCGCCGTCGAGGCGGTCGGTCCCGGGGCCACCGCTGCCCCAGTCGGACCCTTCCCCTCCGCGCAGCACGTCCCGGCCGTCCTCCCCAGCCATCCCGTCGGCGCCGGGGCCACCGCTCAGCACGTCCTCGCCGGGCCCGCCACCGACGAAGTCGGGCCCTTCTTCACCTCGGATCCGGTCGTTCCCCGGCCCCCCGCGGAGGGCCTCGCCCCCGTGTTCGGGATGACCCCGGCCCCCGCCTCCGCAGAGGAGGTCGTCGCCGCCCCTGCCGAAGACGTAGTCGCGCCCGCCGAGCGCAGCGATCACGTCGATGCCGTCGGTCCCGTGGATCCGGTCGGGACCGTTCGTGCCGACGATGGTTGCGACGCGGCCGAAGCAGGTCACGCGTGCGTGAGCGGGGAGGGGCAGGAGTAGGGCTGCGACGAGGGTGCCTGCCGCTACAGTGACGAGGCTCTCCGTTCTCATGGGTCCAGGATCACCCCATGCGGACGGCGGCGTCTGCTCAATCCTTTACACCCGCTACCGGTCCGGGTGCGGTCTACTCGTTCGATGGTGCAGGGGCGGATTCTGGTCCGGCTCGCCCGCGCCCGACGCGGATAGCAAGCTCGACCCTTCACCGAGCCCGTCGGCGCCTCCGGCCTACCTCTACACCTGCGGCCGCTACCCCTTCGGCCCCGCTCTGCTCGACGCGCAGGGGGACGTGGAGCACGAGGATTCGGAGCTCGGCCAGGCGTTGCGCGACCTGTTCGACTCCGGACTTTTAATCCGTTCAATACAGAGCCTGTGACCTGACCTTCTATGTTGTCAAGCGGCCCGGATCGAGGCCTCGGCCTCGGTCATGAGCTGGCGGAAGACGACGTTGGATAGTTGCCGCTTGAGACAGCGCATCGCCTCCTTGTCCGACTTGCCTGCTGTCTTCTGGCGCTCCATGTAGAGCTGAGTGTCGAGGTCCCCGCGGCGCCGGGCGATCGCCATCATGTGCAGTGCGTAGTTTGAGCTGGCGGTTCCCCCCTCGATTGAGCCGATGGCGCACCGTGCGGCCAGATGACGCTTCCAATGGAGCCGTCCCGGTGAACATCGCGAATGAGGCTTTGGAACGCAGCCGGCGGAGATCTCCCACCTCTCCGAGGATCTTGGCCGCGGCGATGAACCCGATGCCGCGCAGCTGCGTCAATCCCGTGCCCGACTCGACCACCTTGGCGGCGAGCTGCTTCTCCACCGTCGCGATCCTTTCGTTGATCCGGCGGATCTCTGCGATGCGGTCGCGGATGAGGTCTGCACGCACGGAACGGTCACTGCGCAACATGACCATCGCCGTCTGGAGGCTCCTCTTCGTCGTCAGTTTCGGGATCCGCACCTCGTAGCCCGGGTGCGAGACGACGAGGTTCTTGTGAGTCCGGTTGATGAGCTGGGTCCTGGTGCGAACCAGCTGGTCACGGTGCTCGCTGAGCAGCTTCAGGTCCTGAAAGAGCTCCGTCCGCTGCGGCGCCGAGAGACCTCGCCGCGTGCTGCGACGCGAGCGATGGCGAGTGCGTCTTGGGGATCTGACTTCCCACGTGCAGGAGTCTTCTTGCGCTCACGATGACTCAGGAACGCCGGCACCTCATGGACGTCCTCACCGTTTTCCAGCAGGTGTCGAGTCAGCGCTGCGCCGAAGTTGCCGGAACCTTCGACTCCGATCAGCCGGTCGTCGCCCTGAGACGCGATCCACCGCCTCAGGTTCTCGTGTTCTTTCGGGTTGTTGGCGAACTCCCGCACGCCCAGGGGCCGCCCGAGATCATCGAGCACGGCCACCGCGAGGGAGCTCTTGTGCGAGTCGATCCCCACCGTCACACCCATCCTGGCCTCCTTTCGCCAGCCGACCTACGATGTGACCAGCGGGAGGACACGCAGGCGTGGGGTCTCGAGCACCCTTCTATCAAGTCACTTCCGCTAGTCCGGTCCCGGCCGGAGGGACGAGTCAGGTCAGAGGTCATCGGCCTCACAGCCAAGACGTGCGGAAAACGAGTCACCTCCGGCCGGTTACCGGCACTCTCCTTGAGGCGGAGAGTTCACGGCCGGATTATCACGCCTGCGGAGATACGCAAAGCCGCAGGTCAGAGGTGGTCTGTCGTTCGGGATCGCGTTGCAGACATGTCGCAGTTTGATTGTCGAACGTCAACGAGGCTTGAGGTAGTCTCGATGCTGCGGTCCCGGGCCGCCGGGTAGCCTCCGGCGCTATGAGTCGCCTTCCCGTACGCCAAATCGTCATGGATACTCCGTATCCCGTCGGGCCCGTCAACGCGTACCTCGTCGAGGCCGAGCCCCTCACGCTCGTCGACACCGGCATCAACACCCGCGAGGGCCGGAACGCGCTCGTGCTCGCGCTGACCGCCGCCGGCTACTTCGTCGAGTCACTCGAGCGCATCCTCATCACGCACGCCCACCCCGACCACTACGGCCTCGTCCCCTACCTCCAGGAGATCTCCGGCGCCACCGTCTACTTCCCGGAGCGAGAGATCGCGCGCGTGCGCGACCGGCAGATGCTCTTCGAGGTCGGCCGACTCCTCCTCGAGGCCGGGATGCCGCTGGAGCTCCTGTTCAAGATGGACCAGCAGCGCAAGAACGATCCGGCCCCCAGGGTTCCTCATGAAGAGGTCGTCCCGGTGAGAGACGGCGACACGTTCGGGTTCACGATGCAGGACGGCCGCACCTTCGAGCTGCACGCGCTCCTGATGCCGGGCCACACCGGCGGCCACGTCGTCTACTTCGAGCCCACGACGCGGACGATGTTCGCCGGCGATCAGCTGCTCCCGGACGTGTCGCCGAACCCCCTGCTCGAGCCCTCGCTCGACGAGCCGGGGCAGCGCCGCCGCTCTCTGGAGGAGTACCTGCGCTCGCTCGAGAGGATGGCGGCGACGCGGATCGCCCTCGCCTATCCGGGCCATGGCGACCCGGTCACGGACCCGCAGAGATTGATCGAGTCGACGATCGAGCATCACCTCAAGCGAAAGGCGACGGTCGCCCGGCTTCTCGGTCCCGACGGGAAGACGCCGTACGAGCTCTCGGCCGAGGTCTACCCGCACGTCACCGGCTACGACACGTTCCTGGCGGTTTCGGAGATCGTCGCCCACCTGGACCTGGTCGTGCACGACGGCACTGCAGTGGTCGAGGAACGCGACGGCGTCACCTATTACCTCGCCGCCCAGTAGCGGTATGTTTGCTGCTTGCTATTGCAAGCACCCCTTGGCGGCACCGCGCCGCCCACACAGAGCTCTTCGTAGGAGGTCCCGTTGGAGATAGCGGTGTGCGTAAAACACATCCCCGACCCGAACATCCCGCCCGAGATGGACGGCCACCGTCTGAAGCGCGAGGGCGTCCAGGGCGTGCTGGACCCGGGTGACGAGTTCGGCGTCGAGGCCGGGCTCCAGATGAAGGAGGCCCACGGCGGGAACGTCACCGTCGTCTCGATGGGCCCGGCCCCCGCGATGGATGCGATCAAGCGTGCGCTCTCGATGGGCGCGGACAAGGGCGTGCTGGTCAGCGACGACTCGTTACAGGGGGCCGACGCGCTCGTCACCGCGCGCGTCCTCGCAGCCGCGATCGCGCGGAACCCGTTCGACATCGTCATAGGCGGCGTCGAGTCGACCGACGGCTACACCGGCACGATGACGTCCACGCTGGCCGAGTTCCTCGGCGTTCCGCAGGTGACGTTCGCGAAGACGATCGACCCGTCCGAGAGCAGCGTGACGATCAACCGTCAGACCGCCGACGGCTATCACGTCGTCGAGTGCGAGCTGCCGGCGCTCATCACGGTCACCGCCGGTGTGAACGAGCCACGCTACGCGTCGTTCAAGGGCATCATGGCCGCGAAGAAGAAGCCGGTCGAGACGCTCTCGGTCGCAGACCTCGGCCTCTCCGGCGACGACGTCGCGATCAAGCAGAGCATCGTGGAGATAGCCGCGGCCGAGGAGCGCAAAGCCGGCGAAGTGATCCAGGACGACGGCTCCGCTGCCGCGCGCATCGCGGCGTTCCTCGAAGAAGCGAAGGTGATCTGAGATGTCGACCATCTGGGTGTACGCAGAGGTGACGCCGGACGGCGGCGTCGACACGGCGGCTCTCGAGCTGCTGACCAAAGCGCGCGAGCTGGGTGACGAAGTAGCCGCGGTGGCTCTCGGGCCCGGCGCGACCGACGCCGCGGGAAAGCTCGGCGAGTACGGCGCGGCGACCGTGTACGCGAGCGACGACGACGTGTACGCGGACTACGTCGCGCAGCCCGCCGCACAGGCGCTGTACGAGCTCGTCCAGGAGCATTCCCCGGACCTGATCCTGTTCGCGACGGACTACGACTCCCGGGACATCGCGGGGAGGCTGTCGGCCAAGACCGGGTCGACGCTCATGAGCAACGCGACCGGCCTCCATTCGGTGGACAAGGCGCAGACGGCGATCTTCGGCGGCGCGACGCTCGTCGACGTCGAGCTCCAGGGCGAGCCGAAGCTCGTCCTCGTGAGGCCCAAGTCGTTCGTGGCCGAGCCGTCGGGCGGCGAGGCCGAGGTGGTCGAGGTCGACGCCGACATCGACGAGGATCTCTGCAAGGCGCGGCGCGTCGAGCGTCACGAGGAGGAGGCGAGCGGGCCGCGGCTCGAAGAGGCGCCGGTCGTCATCTCCGGGGGGCGCGGCCTCGGCGAAGCGGACAACTTCAAGCTGCTCGACGAGCTCGCCGGCCTGATCGGCAACGCGGCGGTCGGCGCGACGCGGGCGGTCGTCGACTCGGGCTGGGTCCCGTACGCGTACCAGATCGGCCAGACCGGCAAGACCGTGAAGCCGGGCGTATACATCGCCGTCGGGATCAGCGGCGCCACCCAGCACATCGTGGGTATGAAGGGGGCGAAGAGGATCGTCGCGATCAACAAGGACGAGGAGGCGCCGATCTTCCAGGTCGCCGACCTCGGCGTCGTCGGCGACGCGTTGAAGATCCTGCCGCAGCTCATCGACGAGGTGAAGTCCCGCAAGGGGTGAAAGCGTGTCACTCGGCGACCGGATCAGGGCTTTCTTCTCGAAGAAGAACAACCCCGGGCTGAAGGAGCTCGACGTGTTCGTCGCCGAGCGCAAGGGCCTCGAGGGCTACATCGAGCCCCAGACGCCGACGAGCCCGACGACGCTGCTGCTCGTCGACCGCGACGGCGACCACCTGCGCGCGCCGGTGCGCGAGCCCGACGACGCCGTCGCGTTCTGCGAGGGCCACGGGATCCCGGTCTACGACGCCCAGGTCATCGGCTACCCGAAACGGATGCGCGACTTCGAGCGACGGCGCCGCACGATCGACGCGGGGGCCCTCGACGCGGAGATCGAGGAGCTGGAGCGGCGCCTGAAGGAAGAGGGACCCGGGGAGAGCCCGGCGAAGTAGCGGCACCGGCCGGATCCGTCACACTCACCTCTTATCCTGGGCTCATGCACTACCTCGACCACGCCGCCACGACCCCCGTGCTGCCCGAGGCGGCCGAGGCGACGGCGCGGGCCCTGGCGGAGGACTTCGGCAACCCCTCCTCGGTCCACGCCGCCGGACGCCGCGCCCGCGCGGTCGTCGAAGACGCCCGCGACCGCGTCGCCGCGGCCGTCGGCGCGGGGCCGTCCGAGATCGTCTTCACCGGGGGCGGCACAGAAGCGGACAACCTCGCGATCAAGGGGGCCGCGCACAAGCGCCGCGGGGACGGGAACCACGTCGTCGTCACGGCCTTCGAGCATCACGCCGTGCTCGACGCGGCCCACGCCCTCGCGCAGGGCGGCTTCGAGGTCACGAAGGTGCCGGTCGAGCCCGACGGCTCCGTCGATCCCGCCCGGGTGGCAGACGCCGTGCGTCCCTCGACCGTGCTGGCGTCGGTGATGGCCGTCAACAACGAGATCGGCACCGTCCAGGACATCCCCGCGATCACCGAGGCGGTGAAGGCCGCGAACCCGCGGACGCTCGTCCATAGCGACGCGGTCCAGGCGCTCGGCAACGTCCCCGTGGACGTCCACGCGTGGGGCGTCGATCTCGCCGCGTTCGCCGCGCACAAGGCCGGCGGCCCCAAGGGCGTGGGCGCGCTCTTCGTCCGCTCGTCCGTCGCGGTCGAGCCCGTCCTGCACGGTGGCGGCCAGGAGCGGGGGCTGCGTTCCGGCACGCACAACGTCGCGGGGATCGCGGGCTTCGGCGTCGCCGCCGAGGTCGCGGCGAAGGAGGTCTACGAGAAGTCGGAACGGCTGCTCGCGCTGCGCGGCGCGCTGCTCGCCGGGATCGAGGCCATCGTCCCCGACGTCGTCGTGAACGGCCGGCTCGACCAGCGCGTCGCCGGCAACCTCAACGTGTGCATCCCCGGCACCGACGGCGAGACGATGCTGTTGCTCCTTGACCAGGCGGGGATCGCCTGCTCGTCGGGTTCGGCGTGCGCCTCGGGGGCCCTTGACCCGTCGCACGTCCTGCTCGCCCTCGGTGTCCCGAAGAGGCTCGCGAAGGGGAGCCTCCGGTTCTCGCTCGGCCGGACGTCCACCCGCGCCGACGTCGACGCGGTGCTCGCCGCTCTGCCCGGCGTGGTCACCCGAGCGCGGAAGGTCGCATGACCCGCCGCAAGGCGCTCGTCGCGCTGTCGGGCGGCGTCGACTCTTCGGTCGCCGCGGCGCTGCTCGTAGAGCAGGGCTACGACGTCACCGGTGTGATGCTGAAGCTGTGGAAGGGCGACGCCGCGAACTCGAGCTCCGGGTGCTGCAACGTCGGCGCCGCCGACGACGCGCGCCGCGTGGCCGACGTGCTCGGGATCCCGTTCTACGTCTGGAACTTCGCCGACCACTTCGAGGCAACCGTCCGGCGCGACTTCCACGAGCAGTACCTCGCCGGCCGGACGCCGAACCCGTGCGTGCGGTGCAACCACTGGGTAAAATTCGACGCGCTGCTCGACAAGGCGGCCGCGCTCGGCGCGGACGTGCTGGCGACCGGCCACTACGCGCGCGTCGCCGAGCGCGACGGGGCGTACCGGCTGCACCGGGGTCTCGATCCCGCGAAGGACCAGTCGTACGTGCTGTGGATGCTGACCCAGCGGCAGCTGTCTCGCTGCCTCTTCCCCGTCGGGTCGCAGGACAAGACGACGACGCGCGCGCTGGCGGCCGCTCTCGGCCTGCGAACGGCGCACAAGCCCGACTCGCAGGAGATCTGCTTCGTGCGCGACGGCGACTTCGACGCCTACGTGGGCGAGAGCCTCCCGGCGGCCGCCGTGCCGGGGCCGATCGTCGACGCCGGCGGCACCGTCGTCGGGACCCACCGCGGGATCGGCCGCTACACCGTGGGGCAGCGCAAGGGCCTCGGCATCGCTCTCGGCAGACCGGTGTTCGTGACGTCGATCGACGCCGCGTCGAACTCTCTGCGGGTGGGGGACCGGCGCGATCTCGCGGCCGCGTCCGCGACCCTGACGGAGACGAGCTTCGTCGGCGGGCCGCTGCAGGACGGAACGGAGGTCCTGGTCCAGTACCGCGCGCACGGCGAGGCGTACCCGGCGGTGATCGAGGGCGATCGCGTCCGCTTCGCGGCCCCCGTCGAGGCGGTCGCGCCCGGCCAATCCGCCGCGCTCTACTCCGCCACCGACCCTTCCGAGCTGCTCGGAGGCGGCATCGTCGAGTCGGTCGTTCCCGCCCGTGCCGCTCCCGTTGGCTGACGGCGGCAACGGCGGCCACGAGGACGTCATCCGGCAGGAGTTCGCCCGCGCCGCGGGTCACTTCGTCGAGCGCACGAGGGGGCGCTTCGACCACATGGACGTCGTCGCGTTCTCCGGAGCGAGCGCCGGCGACACCGTTGTCGAGGTGGGGGCGGGAACCGGCAACTTCCTCGCGTTGTTCCGGGATGCTGCTGCCCGGCTCGTCGCAGTCGACCTGACGCCGGCGATGCTCGCGGAGGCGCGCCGTCACGGCGCGCTCCACCTCGTCGCCGGGGATGGTCGCCGGCTGCCGCTGAGGTCGGGCTGCGCGGACCTCGTGACGAGCGCGCAGGCCCTCCACCACGTCCACGACCCGGCGACGGTCGTGAAGGAGTTGCGCCGGGTGACGCGGCCCGGGGGCCGCGTGCTGATCGTCGACCAGGTCGCGACGGAGAGATACGAAGAGGCCTTGATGATGACCCGGCTGGAGAGCGCGCGCGACCCGTCACACGCGGTGTCGCGGCCCCCGTCCGCGTACCGGATGATCGCCCGCGCGGCCGGGCTCGAGATCCTCGACGAGAGGGTGGTCGAGTCCGAGCAGCGGCTGTCGACCTGGATGTGGCCGGGCGAGTTCCCGGAGGAGCGCATCGGTGCCGTGGGCGACCTCATCGGGAAGATCGGGCCCGAGACCGGCATGCGTTTCGAGCGCGAGGGCGACGACTGGGTCTTCACGCGCCGCCGCCTCATGCTCCTCGCCGGGAGGTAGACGTGGCGACGAAGAAGCAGGCTGCTGCCGCGCGGATCGCGGAGCTCCGCGAGGCGATCGACTACCACTCGTACCGGTACCACGTCCTGGACGCGCCGGAGATCGCCGACGTCGAGTACGACGCCCTGAGCCGCGAGCTGATCGAGCTCGAGGAGGCGTTCCCCGACCTCGTCACCCCCGACTCGCCGACCCAGCGCGTGGGCGCGCCGCCCTCGGACCTGTTCGCGCCGGTCGAGCACCGGACTCCGATGATGTCGTTGGACAACTGCTTCTCGCTGGAGGAGCTGCAGGCGTGGGGCAAGCGCGTCGAGCGCGGGATCGGCGCGGCCGACGGGTTCGTCGTCGAGCACAAGATGGACGGCGTCGCGGTCAATCTGATCTTCGAGGACGGCGTCTTCGTCAAGGGCGCGACGCGCGGTGACGGCCGCACGGGCGAGGACATCACGGGGAACCTGAAGACGATCGCGGCGGTCCCGCTGCGGCTGCGCGGCGATGCGCCGAAGATCATCGAGGTGCGCGGCGAGGTCTACATGACCGCGGCGCACTTCCGGAAGCTCAACGAGCGGCTGGGCGAACAGGAGGGAAAGGTCTTCGCCAACCCCCGCAATGCTGCGGCGGGATCGCTGCGCCAGAAGGACCCGAAGGTCACCGCCCAGCGGAGCCTCTCGGTCGTCTGCCACGGGATCGGCTATGCGGAGGGACGGCGCTTCAAGGCGCACTGGGACGCCCTCGAGACGTTGCGCGAGCTCGGCCTCCGGACGAACGCCTACAACCGGCGCGTCGAAGACCTCGACGCGGTCTACGAGTTCTGCACGCACTGGCAGGAGCACCGCCACGACGTCCCGTACGAGATCGACGGCGTCGTCGTGAAGGTCGACTCGATCGACCAGCAGGAAGAGCTCGGCTTCACCGCGAAGGCCCCCCGCTGGGCGATCGCGTACAAGTTCCCGCCCGAGGAGCGCACGACGAAGCTGCTCGACATCAGCGTCCACGTGGGCCGCACCGGTGTGGCCACGCCGTGGGCGCGGCTGGATCCCGTCTTCGTCGGCGGTGTCACGATCTCGACCGCGACGCTCCACAACGAGGACGAGGTGAGGCGCAAGGACGTACGGAAGGGCGA
The DNA here is from genome assembly GCA_030861725.1 of Actinomycetota bacterium. Classification (GTDB taxonomy): domain Bacteria; phylum Actinomycetota; class CADDZG01; order CADDZG01; family WHSQ01; genus JALZEG01. Next base: position 17,237 of record JALZFC010000017.1, read on the forward strand.
CACCGTGACCGTCCGGCGCGCCGGCGACGTGATCCCCGAGATAGTCGGCCCGGTCCTCTCGCTCCGCCCGAAGGGGTCGAGACCGTTCGTCATGCCGAAGACGTGCCCCTCGTGCCACCAGCCCCTCGTGCGGGCGGAAGGTGAAGCCGCGACGAGGTGCGTCAATCTCGAATGCCCGTCGCAGCTCGTGGAGAGCCTGTTCCACTTCGCGTCCCGCGGCGCGATGGACATCGAGGGACTCGGCTACAAGACGATCATCTGGCTAGCCGAGGAGCGCAAGCTGCTGAAGGACGTGGCCGACGTCTACAGCCTGAAGCCGTCGCACTTCGAGGGGCACGAGGGCTGGGGCGAGATCTCGATAGGCAACCTGATGGACGCGATCGAGCGTTCGAAGAAGCGCCCGCTCGGCAACCTGCTGATCGCGCTCGGGATCCCGCACGTGGGGGGCCGTGCGTTCGACATCGCCGCCGAGGCCGGCTCGCTCGACCGGTTGCGCGAGATGACGGAGGAGGACTTCCTGGCGATGCCGGGCATCGGCGAGGTCATCGCGCGCTCGATCACGGCGTTCTTCTCCCAGCCCCGGAATCTCGACGTGATCGACCGCCTGGCAGCGGCCGGCGTCGACCCGAAGCAGGCGCCGAAGCAGAAGGGCGGTCCCCTCGACGGCAAGTCGTTCGTGATCACGGGGACGCTCGAGGGGTTCTCGCGCGCCGCCGCCGAGCAGGCGATCGAGTCGCGGGGGGGGAAGGTCACCGGCAGCGTCTCGAAGAAGACCGACTACGTCGTCGTCGGCGAGAGTCCCGGCGCGTCGAAGTTCGCCAAGGCGCAGGAGCTCGGCATCGAGATGCTCGACGAGAAGGCGTTCGAGAAGCTCCTGGGCCGGTAGCGGCCCCGAGCGGATGCGCAACGCCAGGCCCACCCCGGCCACGCCGGTTCCCCCGACCGGCAGGAGAAGCTCCCGGCGCCCTCGAAGGCTTCCCCGTGGGAAACAGGGCAGGCGTTGCCCTTCGCGCCGTCGCAGTCTTGTGCCTGGCCTCGGCGCTCCTGCCGGCCGGACCGGCGGCGCTCGGCCGCGCGCAGGTCGGCGAGGACGAGGACTGCTTCGGGATCGACCCGACGATCACGGGCACCTCCGGGGACGACGTCATCCGGGGGACGCATGGCTTCGACGTCATCTCGGCTCTCGAGGGTGACGACACCGTCCGCGGCGCGGCCGGCACCGACTTCATCTGCGCGGGGGACGGCGACGACCGCGTGCATGCAGGTCCCGGCCTCGACCTCATCGAGGCCCTGCGCGGCGCGGACGTGGTCTTCGGCGAGGGCGGCGACGACCTGTTCCTGGAGACGTCTCTGCCGGAGGGCTCGGGGGGCGGCGCGTTCGTGTACGTCGGCGATTCCTCCGACGACGAGTTCCACGGCGGCCCGGGCGACGACCTCATCGGTGACGACGGCGCGAACGACCTCCTGGACGGCGGCGACGGGCGCGACACGTTCCTCGGCCTGTTCACCTTCAGCCCTATCGTCGTCGACCTCACGACCGGCCATACGACGTCGACGCGCGGGGATATCAACACGCTGTCGTCGATAGAGAACGCGTTCGGCGGGATCTACGCCGACGTGATCGTCGGCAACGAGGGGCCGAACGTGCTCTCGGGGATCTTCGGGACCGACGTCGTCTACGGGGAGGGTGGCGCCGACCTGCTGCTGGCGACGACCAGCGGGGCGTTCCTGGACGGTGGCTCCGGCGGCACGCGCGACGGGATCCTGGTCGCGACCAACGACGCGGTCGAGGTGGATCTCGAGGACGGCACCGTCTCACCGCGCGGCGACAGCGGGTCGCCGGACCGGATCGCCGGGATCGAGGACGTGATCGGCGGCCGGGGCGACGACCTCGTCACCGGGAGCGACCTCACGAACCGCCTGTTCGGCGGCGGAGGCGACGACGTCCTCGACGGCGCGGGCGGGAACGACGTCATCGCCGGCGACGGCCCGTTCTGGCCGTGGGTCGACAGGGCGCACTGGGACTCCGCGAGCGAGGAGGAGTGGGGCGCCGACGTCCTCGTCGGCGGCGACGGCCGCGACCGCCTGGACGGGGGCCCGGCGGACGACGAGTGCCGTTCCGGCGAGATCCTCCGGCGGTGCGAGCTCGTCACGAGAGAGGCCGCCCCCGGAGAGGCCCCCGGCCGCGGCCGGTGCTGCACCGCCCCGCGTCTCGACACGTGGTGGGCTCCGCTGGTGCTCGACCCGGCCGCGCAGCCGTGGCTCGACCTCGTGCCGGCGCGTCTGCGGCCCTAGCAAGCAAAAAGAAACCGGCGCAGGGAGTCCCTGCGCCGGTTCGATCTTCGGCTCTGCACCCCCCGCTGCTCGTCGCGCCCCTTGCTTGGTGGCGACGCGACGCCCAGAGGACCAAACTGGGACAGGTGGCGTCGGTGAACCGGTGTGGATTCCGCCAGTGGCCTTAACCCAGGTGGCCAGAACCCTACTGTGAGGCTTGGACCACTAGCAGCCGGTCACCTCGTGAGGTCCGTCGAAACTAGGTAACAAGTCTGGACCACCTCCTTTCTCACGTATCGAAATAAAAACACAGCGGTTTACTTAGTCGCGCACTTTTCGGGGGCGAATTCGCGGCCGGACGGTTTTTTTCGGCAGGCTCGCCGCGATCGTGCGCCGATATACTCGGCGGCTAATTGACCGCGCGGTCAAGACCTCTGGCGAACACGTCGCTCGATTAGTCTCGTCCCCCAAGGAGGAGCCCGGATGCCGTCACTCGATGGGAAGGTAGCGGTCGTAACAGGCGCAGGGCGCGGGATCGGCCGCGAGCACGCGCTCGCGCTGGCGGCCGCCGGCGCCAGGGTGGTCGTGAACGACCTGGGAGGCTCCACCGCCGGCGAGGGACAGGACCAGACGCCGGCGCAGCAGGTCGCCGACGAGATCAAGGCCGCAGGCGGCGAGGCGACGGCCAACTACGACAACGTCGCCGACTTCCAGGGCGCCGAGACGATGATCAAGCAGGCGGTCGGCGACTTCGGGCGCCTGGACATCCTCGTCAACAACGCCGGCATCCTGCGCGATCGCATGCTCGTGAGCATGTCGGAGGCCGAGTGGGACGCGGTGATCGAGGTGCATCTGAAGGGGCACTTCGCTCCGACGCACCACGCCGCGGCGTACTGGCGGGTCCAGTCGAAAGAGGGCAACGAGGTGAACGCGCGCGTGATCAACACGTCCAGCCCGTCCGGCGTGTTCGGCAACGTCGGACAGACGAACTACGGCGCCGCGAAGGCCGGCATCGCGGCGTTCACCGTCATCGCGGCGCAGGAGCTCGGCCGGTACGGCGTAACGGTGAACTGCCTGGCGCCGAACGCCCGCACGCGGATGACCGAGGACATCTTCGGGACGGACACGCCGGCCGGGGACTTCGACCCCCTCGACCCGTCCAACATCTCCCCGGTCGTCGTCGCCCTCTGCACCGACGAGGCCCGGGTCGTCACCGGGCAGTGCTTCTTCGTCTACGGGGGCACGATCAACGTCCTGAAGCCGTGGGACCTCGGCGAGTCGCTCAGCAAGGACGGGCCGTGGGACCCCGACGAGCTCGCCGCCGCGCTGAAGGAGAGGTTCCCGCAGGGCGCGGCCCCCGAGGGCATGATGACCATGCTGTCGAAAGCCATCGGAGGAGGTAGCCCCCTTGCCTGAGGACATGCTCGAGTTCGTCCTCCCGGTCGAGCGCGGCAAGGTGCGCGAGTTCGCGCTCGCGGTCGGCGAGGACAACCCGATCCACCTCGACCCCGAGGCGGCGCGGCTGCACGGGTTCCCGGACGTCGTCGCGCCGCCGACGTTCACCGTGACGCAGATCTGGCAGGTGTCGCGGGAGGAACGCGAGGAGCGGCTCGGCGCGAACCTCGACTACGGCCGCGTCCTCCACGGCGAGCAGGAGTTCGTCTACAAGCGCCTGCCGTTCGCGGGCGAGGTGCTGAAGGGCCAGATGCGGATCTCGAAGGACTTCACGAAGGAGGGCCGGCGCGGCGGCTCGATGCGGTTCGTGACGTACGAGTCCGTGTTCACCGACGCCGAGGGCGAAGAGGTCCTGACCGCCTACTACACGTTGATCGAGACGGCGAAGGATCCCGGACGATGAGCGAGCCGCAGACGATCACGAGGGACGGCATCACGCCGGGCATGGACTTCGGCGAGGTGGTGTTCGGCCCCCTCGCACGCGTCGACATCGTCAAGTACGCCGGCGCGTCGGGCGACTTCAACCCGATCCACACCGACGAGGGCTACGCGCAGGCGACGGGCGCGTCGACGGTGTTCGCCATGGGGATGCTGCCCGCGGGGTACCTCGCTCACGCGGTCGCCGACTGGTTCGGCGGGCCGCAGAACCTCCGGCGCTTCAAGGTCAGGTTCACGACGCGGGTGTGGCCGGGCGACGAGATCGTGTGCACCGGCCGCGTCCTGTCGATCGAGGGCGGCCTCGTGAAGGCGACGGTCGAGGCGCGGCGCCGGGGGCCGGGACCCGAGGGGCTGGACCTTCCGGACGAGGAGACGGCGATCGTCGGCGAGGCCGACGTCGAGCTTCCGCACTAGCCACTCCAAGGAGGAGCGATGGGACTCAACACCCAGCTCGTAGGCAAGCAATACCCGAACGCGACCTTCGAGGTCACCGCCGACCACATCGAGCGCTACGCGCGCGCGACGAACGACGAGAACGAGCGCTACCTCGGCGGGACCGACGTCGTCGCCCCGCCGGTGTTCCCGGTCGTCCCCGCGTTCAACGCGTTCATGACCGCGACGATGGACCCCGAGCTCGGCGCCGATCTCCTCCGGTTGGTCCACGCGGCCGAGGAGCACGTGTTCCACAAGCCGATCCGCGCCGGTGACGTCCTCACCGTCACGTCGGTGCTCGAGTCCGTCGAGCAGAAGGAGACCGGCGAGACGTTCACCGTCAAGGGGACCGAGACGAACCAGGACGGCGAGGTCGCCGCCGAGGTGCGCGGGACGATGTTCATCCGCGGCTCCGGCTCCGGGTCGCGCAGCGCGGCTCCGTCCGAGGCCGCGCGGGACGTGGTGTACGAGGAGACGACGAAGGTCGACGACGACCAGACTTACCGCTACGCCGACGCGTCGGGTGACCACAACCCGATCCACATCGACCCGGACACGGCGAAGATGGCCGGCCTTCCCGGGATCATCCTGCACGGGATGTGCACGATGGCGATGGCGTCGAAGGCTGCCGTCAACGGCCTCGCCGGCGGTGACCCGACCCGGATCGCCCGCGTCGGCGTCAGGCTGTCGAAACCGGTGCTGCCGGGCCAGGAGCTGACCACGCGCCTGTGGAAAGAGGCGGACGCCGCGGGGATCGCCACCTACGGCTTCGAGACGTACAACCCCGACGGCGTCGCGGTGATCCGCAACGGGATCGTGGAGGTACGGGCCTGACCCGCCGGGCTCAGCAGGAGAACGTCGCCGTCCGCTGCGCCACGAGGAGGACGCCCGCGCCCACGACGGCGGTCGCCGTCACCACCTGCAGCGCGACCGGCGCCGTCGCCTCCGCCGTCTGACGCCGGTCGAACCCCTGCGCCAGCGCCATGCCCGCGACGAGGCCCCCGATGTGCGCGAAGTTGTCGACCCCCCTCAGCGAGAACCCGAGCATGAGGTTCAGCGCGATGAAGATCCCGATGTCCCTCATGTAGAGCCCGGCGAACGCGGAGGTCCTCCGGTTGTAGAGGTAGACGAGGAGGATCCCGACGACGCCGAACACCGCTCCCGACGCGCCGTAGCCCCTGATGCAGTCGTTGAGGTTGTACGACACCGCGCTCGCGACGAAGCCCGTCGCGAAGTAGAGGAAGACGAAGCGCTTCGTCCCGAACGCCTGCTCGACCTGGGGGCCGTAGATCGACAGGATGTACATGTTGAAGGCGATGTGCAGGATCGAGAACCCGCTCCGCAGGGGGGAGTGCAGGAAGATCGACGTGAGCAGCCGGTAGACCTCGCCGCTCCAGATCGCGATGCTGTTCGACGCGAAGCGGTCGATCAGCGCCTCGCCGGTGAAGACCTGCAGCACGTAGACGCCGACGGTGACGGCGATGATCGCCCGCACCGCCGGGGCGTTCACGGCCATCGCCGTACGCACCTTCGGCGCGCTCTTCTTCGCCTCGGCGACGCACTCGGGACAGTGCTGTCCTACCGACGCCTGGATCGCGCACTGGCCGCAGATGTAGCGGTCGCAGCGCGTGCACTGCAGCTTCGTCGGCCGGTTCGGATGGCCGTAGCAGTAGGTCTCCTGCTCCTGGCCGACCGGCGCCGGGGTCTGGTCCGTCACGGGGGCAATGCTCGCACAAGTGCTCCTGGCCGCTCGCCGAGGCGACCGGTCGCTTGCTCTTGGCCGCTCGCCGAGGCGACCGGTCGCGAGTCCCTATCCTGCCGGTATGCGCGTAGCGACGTTCAACGTCCACCACTGCGAGGGCACCGACCGCAGGATCGACCTCCAGCGGGTCGCGAGCGTCGTCGCCCGGCTCGGCGCGGACGTAGTCGCGCTGCAGGAGCTCGACGCCGGGCTCGAGCGGACCGGCCGCGTCGACCAACCCGCCGAGCTCGCGCGGCTGACCGGCTTGACCATCGAGTTCCATCCCGTGCTCGAGCTCGAAGACGGGCGGTACGGGATCGCGCTCGCGGCCCCCGCCCCTCTCGGCGGCGACAAGGTGGACCTTCCGCGGCTGGGGAGCGAGGAGCCTCGGGCTGCGATCGTCGCACGGTGGCGGGACTCGACCCTGATCGCGACCCACCTCTCCCGGTCCCGCGCCGCGCGGGCGGCTCAGATCGAGGCGCTGGCGGCCCTCGCCAGGGAGGTGGACCCGCCCGTCGTCCTGATGGGCGACCTCAACGAGCGCCGCGCCGGCCTCGGGCCCCTCTTCGGCGCCGGGCTCTCGGACGGGCCGCGTTCCCGGCCGCGCCTGCTGAGCGGGCGGATCGACCACGTCCTCGCCGGGCGCGGCCTCGCCGTGACCTCGACCAGCACGTTCAGGAGCCGCGCCTCCGACCACCCCGCCCTGACGGCGGACCTCGAGCGCCGGGAGTGACACAAGCGCCTCTTTGTTACGTCTGAGGTTTCTGTTAACTTCTGAGGTAGAAGCGCTTTCGAGATTGCCGCGGGGGCCGGGGAGGCTCATGTGAGCATTTCCATCATGAGGAAAGCTGCCGCTCTGGTGCTGGCGGCGGGGACGTTCGCGGGCTGCGCACGCGCGCAAAGCCTCGATCCCGCAGCCCGGGAACGACTCGACGACGCCCGGGCGGCCGCGGCCGATGCCGTCGACGCGGTCGACGACCTGGAAGGGCGGCTCGAGGGGCTCGAGGACGACCTCGACGCGGCGGACGACCTGTCGGCGCGCCTCGACAAGGTCTCGAAACGCCTGTGGGGGTCGCTCGCGAAGCTGCGCGAGTCGCTCGAAGACGTACGGGCGGGTGCGGGCGAGGCTGCCGCGAACGCCGACGCCGCCCTCGCCCGGGCCGAGCAGGCGGCGCGGGACCTCTCCCTCCTCGACAACCGCTACGACTACCACCTGCGCCGGTACCACGGAGGCGGATAGATGCGCTTGATGAGGGACGTCGTCGGCGAGACGCTGTCGGGCCGCTACCGGCTCATCGCACGGATCGCAGGCGGCGGGATGGGCGAGGTCTATCGGGGGCACGACGTCCTCCTCGACCGCGCGGTCGCCGTGAAGATCCTGCAGCCGTCGCTCGCGGCGGATCCCGAGCTCGTGGAACGGTTCAAGGACGAGGCGCGGGCCGCGGCCCGGCTCACGCACCCGAACATCGTCGCCGTCCACGACTGGGGAGAGGCCGACCCGTACACGTACTACATGGTCATGGAGTTCGTCCCCGGGACGGACCTCCGCGATCTCCTCGTGGGCAGGGGGTCGCTCGCCCCCGCGCAGGCGGCCGAGATCATGGCGTCGGTATGCGACGCGCTGGCCGCCGCACACGCCGCGGGCGTCGTCCACCGCGACGTGAAGCCGGAGAACGTGCTCATCGCGCGCAGCGGCAAGGTCAAGGTCGCCGACTTCGGCATCGCCGTGGTCGCCGACGCCGACCGCACGATGCCCGGCGGCGGCATCCCCGGCACGCTTCGCTACCTGTCGCCCGAGCAGGCCGCGGGTCAGGAGGCGTCGGCGGCCTCGGACGTATGGGCGGCGGGCGCCGTGCTCGCCGAGCTCCTCACCGGGCGGCCCCCTCAGCAGGGCTCCGGCGCCGACCTCCTGCGGAGGCGGTCCGTCGAGCCCGCGGCCGCTCCCTCGGCGCTCGACCCGACGCTGCCCGCGGCGCTCGACGAGATCGTCCTGCGGGCGTGCGCGCTCGAGCCGGCGGACCGGTTCCCCGACGCGTCGGAGATGGCGCAGGCGCTGCGCCGCGCCGCGGTGCGGTCGCTGCCGGACGCGCCGCCGGTCGACACGCTGCTCGACGACGTCACGGGCGTGATCCGCCTCCCGGACCAGCAGCGCACGACGTTCTCGAAGCCGAAGAGGCACCGCCGCGCCCCGCGGCTGAAACTCGTCGCGATCCTCGTGGCGCTCGCGCTCGTGGGCGCAGGCGGCACGAAGGCCGTGTCGCTGCTGGCGGCGCCGGCGCGGGTGGACGTACCGGATCTCGTGGGGCTGTCGCGCGGCGCGGCGCGGGCCGAGGTCGAGGAGGCGGGGCTGAAGCTCGACGTCGCCGGCAGGAAGGTCGCGAGCTTCGACGTCGCGCGCGGCCGGATCATCTCGCAGGATCCCGCCGGCGGGATCCTGCTCGAGGGCAAGACCGTGTCGGTCGTCGTGTCGTCGGGCCTTCCCACGTTCCCGGCAGTCGACCTCGCCGGCCTGCAGCTGGACGTCGCGCGGACGAGGGCGCGCGTCCACGGGCACGAGCTCGTCGTTGCGGGCGAGGAGTTCTCGACCGAGGAGGCCGGGACGGTCCTCTCGCAGGCGCCCGCAGACGGCCGGGTCGCGTTCGGCTCGAAGATCGAGGTCGTCGTCAGCAAGGGGCCCGAGTCGATCGGGATCCCGGACGTCGCGGGCGAACCCGCGGAGAAGGCGCTGAAGGTGCTCCAGCGCGCGGGCTTCGAGCCGATCGCGGTCCCGGTCTACTCCGACGAAGTCCCCCTCGGTGACGTCGTCTACACGACCCCTGCCGGCGGGAGCAGCGCTCCCGAGGGAAGCCGCGTCGACGTCGCGGTGTCGCAGGGGCCGAAGTACGACGAGCTCACGATGCCGGACGTCCGCGGGATGTCGATCGACGCGGCGACGGCGCGCCTCCAGCGGCTGGGGCTGCGCGTGAACGTCGTGCAGTCGTGCGGGGGAGGCGGGACGATCGTCCACGAGACGCAGCCGCTCGGCGGCAGCACCGTGCGCGAGCACGACCTCGTAGACGTCTTCACCTGCTAGCCCGGCAACACCCCCCACCCGCGCAGCGTCTCCACGAACCGAGGCGTGCACGGAAGGTGCGCGACCTCGTCGAGCGGCACCCAGCGCGCGTCCGAGACGTCGCCCGCCGCGACGGGATCGCCGCCGGCCTCGGCCTCTGCGTAGAAGTCGAGGATCACGTAGTGGGGGTCGCCGACGACCTCGAGGATCCCGACGAGATCCCGGACCTCGATCGTCAGCCCCGTCTCCTCTGCGACCTCGCGCTGCAGCGCGTCCGCGAGATATTCGCCGTGCTCGACGCGGCCCCCCGGAAGCGACCACAGTGCCGCCCCGGGCTCGTTCCGTCTCCGGATCATCAACAGGCGACCGTCGTCCACGACGACCGCGCCGACGGCTATCTGCGGTGCCAGCTCGTCCTCCCTCGCCGGTGCCGGAGCCTAGGGTAGGCGCCGTGGACGCCGCGCCCGACCGGACGAGACGGCAGCCGCTTCTCGGGGAGCGTGCGCCGTGGCTCCCATGGGCGCTGCTCGCGGTCGGCGTGGGAGCCGCTTCGGTGTCGGCGATCTTCGTGCGTTACGCGGACGGTGCCGACCCTCTCGCGCAGTCGTTCTGGCGCTGCGCCGCGGGCGCCGCCGCGCTGCTTCCGTTCGCCGCCGGAAGGATCCGCAGCGGCGGACGCGCGCAGCTCCGTGCTCCGCTGGTCGCGGGGATCTTCCTGGCGCTGCACTTCGGGACCTGGATGACGTCCGTCACCCTCACCACGGTCGCGGCCTCGGTGCTGCTGGTCTCGACGACGCCCGTGTTCGTCGCGGTCGCGGCGCTCCTCCTCTACAGGGAACGGCTGCCGGGTGTCGCGTGGGTGGGGATCGTGCTTGCCACCGGCGGAGCCGCCGCAGTCGGCGGGGGATCGTTGAGCGGCTCGAGCATGGACGGGAACCTGCTGGCGGTCGCGGGGGCCGCGACGGCGGGCGGGTACGTCCTCGCCGGCGGGATCGCGCGGCGCACGCAGGGAATCCTCGAGTACGCGGTGGTGACGTACGCCGTCGCGGGGACGCTGCTGGCGATCGTCTGCGTCGTGAAGGGCGTGGCGCTGACGGGTTATCCCGCGGGGACGTGGCTCGCTATCACGGGGCTGGTCATCGGCCCGCAGCTCCTCGGGCACACGGTCATCAACCTCACGCTCTCGGACATAGACGCGACGACGGTCTCGGTGACGATCATGGCTGAGCCCGTGATCGCGACGGCGCTCGCGTTCGTCTTGTTCGACGAAGTCCCGTCGTGGCTGCTCTACCCGGGGGGCGGCGCGATCCTCGCCGGCATCTACATGGTCTCGACCTCCCGGGGCGAGCCCGCAGTGATCGTGGAATGACCGCCGCCGTCGAGCGGTGCCTCGTCATGGGCATCGTCAACCGCACGCCGGACTCCTTCTTCGACGGGGGCCGGATGGGGCTCGGCCCGGCGGTCGAGCACGCGCTGCGGCTCGTCGCCGAGGGGGCGGACGTCCTGGACCTGGGCGGTGTCAGCGCGGGGCCGGGGGCCGCGGTGGGCGAGGCAGAGGAGACCGACCGCCTGCTGCCGCTCGTCGAGGCGCTCGCGTCCGAGGTAGCGGTGCCGCTGTCGGTCGAGACGCACCGGGCGGACGTCGCGCGCGCTGCGATCGCGGCGGGAGCGAGGATCGTCAACGACGTCACCGGGCTGTCGGACCCCGACCTCGCCGGCGTCGTCGCCGCCTCCGAGGCGAAGCTCGTCGTCATGCACCACGGCGGACAGATCAGGGGACGCCCGCGCAACCCGCGCTACGACGACGTCGTGGTGGCCGTGCGCGGGCAGCTGCTCGCGTACGCGGACGCGGCGCATGCCGCGGGCGTGCCGCGGGACCGGATCGTCGTAGACGCCGGGCTCGACTTCGGAAAGAACACCTGGCACTCGCTCGAGCTCGTCCGGCGGACGCACGAGCTGACCGTGCTCGGCTATCCGCTGCTGGTGGCTGCGTCGCGCAAGGACGTCGTGGGCGAGACCCTGGACCTGCCCCCGGACCAGAGGCTCGAGGGGACGCTCGCGCTCGTCGCGCTGTCGGTCCTCGGCGGCGCCGCGATCGTCCGCGTCCACGACGTCCGCGCGACCGTGAGGACCGTTCGGATGGTCGAGGCCGTGATGGGGAGGCGGCCGCCCGCGGCCCCCGTCCGGGGGCTGTGGGAATGAAGCCGGACCTCCACATGAGATCGACCGCGCGCCCGGCCCGGCTTGGTACCTTTCCCCCATGACAAAACGCGTGCTGATCGTTGAAGACGAAGAGGCCGTCAGGGAGCTCGAGAAGTTCATCCTCGAGACGCAGGGCTACGAGGTGATGGAAGCCCGCGACGGCCTGGAGGGTCTCGCCAAGGCGGAGTTCCGCAAGCCCGACATCATCCTGCTCGACCTCATGATGCCCGACGTGTCGGGCGGCCGTATGTACGACGAGATGATGCAGCATCCCGCCACCTCCGGGATCCCGATCATCGTCGTCACCGGCAAGCCCGACGCACACGAGATCTTCGACGACCAGATCGGCCCCGACAACGTGATCATGAAACCGTTCGAGGCCGACACCCTGCTGGGACGGATCCGCCAGCACATAGGCGACCCCGAGTAACGCGCTTGACGGCGCTGCTCGTAACGTTCACCGGCATCCTCGGGCTCATCTTCGGAAGCTTCGGCACCGTCGCCGCGTGGCGTATCCCGCGGCGCGAGAGCATCGTCACCGGCCGCAGCCGTTGCCCGCGCTGTGGTGCGACGATCCGTGCGTTCGACAACATCCCGGTGGTGAGCTGGTTGGTGCTGCGCGGGCGCTGCCGCAGCTGCGGGAACCCGATCTCGGTCCGGTACCCGCTGACGGAGCTCGCGACCGGCGCCCTCTTCGCGCTGAGCGCCGCGAAGTTCGGATGGTCGGTCGAGACGTTCGTCTACGCCGCGTTCTTCTGGGTCCTCGTCGTCCTGACGTCGATCGACGTCGACCACAAGCTCCTTCCGAACCGCATCGTGTATCCGTCGTTCGTCCTGGGGTGGGCCGGCCTGACGGCGGCGGCCATAGTGGAGGACGACACCGCGAGGCTGCTGGACGCGGCCGCCGGCGCGGCGATCTTCGGCGGGCTCCTCTTCCTCGTGAGCTTCGCCGGCGAGATCGTCTACAAGAAGACCGCGATGGGTCTCGGCGACGTCAAGCTCGCGTTCGTCCTCGGGACCTTCCTCGGGTACGCACGGCTGGCACTCGTCCCGATGGCCATGTTCATGGCGTTCCTGAGCGGCGCCGTGATCGGGGTGGTGGTCATCAAGGTCGCCGGCGGTGACCGGAGGACCGAGGTGCCGTTCGGGCCGTTCCTCGTGCTCGGGACCGTGCTCGCGCTGTTCGCCGGCGAGCCGCTGGTCGACGCGTATCTCGGGCTGCTCTAGACCGCGTTCTGCTCCGCGTCCTGGCCGAGGTCCTTGAAGTGGGTCCGCACGTACTCCGACAGGCGGATGTCCGGCGTCACGTGGAGCTTCCGGCGGATACGTGCCTTGTGGCTCCGCACGGTGCCGGGCCGGATGCCGAGGCGCCGTGCGATGTCCTGCTCGGTACGCCGGTGCGACAGGTGGAGGAGGATGTCCCACTCCCTCTCGGTCAGCTCCCGCGCCAGCGACGTCGGGCCGAGCCCGTGACGCCGCGGGTCGTCCGCCCGCCACAGCTGGTTGCCGCCGGACTCCTTCGCGCGGTGAAGGGCCGTCTGCGCCCGTGCGACGACGTCTTCCGCCGCGTGACCGGACTGAAGCTCCGCCACGCCGATCGAGACGGTCACGCGGCCGGCCATCCACCGCGTCGCGGCCACCGCGTCGCGGCACCGTTCGGCGACGACCGCAGCCGTGGGGAGGTCGGTGTCCGGCAGCACGATGGCGAACTCGTCACTACCGTAGCGGTAGAGCGAGTCCGACAGCCGCAGCGTCCCCCCGAGGGCCGAGCGGATCTCGGCGAGCACGGCGTCTCCCGCGGCGAGACCGTGCGTCTCGTTCACGCGACCGAGCTCGTCCGCGTCGACGATCAGGACGGCGAGCGGCGAAGAGCTGCGCGACGACCGCGCTACCTCTTCCCGGAGCTTCGACTCGAAGTCGTTGCGCCTGCCGACACCCGAGACGGCGTCCTCCTGCGCGCGGCGCCGGGTGCGCGCGGCGGCGCCGACGCGGGCGACGAACTCCCTGGTCTCCACGGGCTTCGTGATGTAGTCGACCGCGCCGTCCTCGAGCCCCCGCACCTTGTCCTCCGGTGTGGCGAGCGCGGAGACGAACACGACCGGGATGTCCTTCGTGACCGGATCGCCCGCGAGCGCGGTGAGGACCTCGCTCCCGTTCATGCCCGGCATCATGATGTCGAGCAGGATCACGTCGGGAGAATGGGTCGAGGCAAGAGCGAGGCACTCGCGCCCGTTCGACGCCTGGAGGACGTCGAAGCCCCCGTCGCCGAGTTGGACGTTCGCCAGGGCCCGCAGGTCGGGGTCGTCGTCGACGACCAGGACGAGCGGCTTCGTCTTCGTGCGAACTGCGGGGGTTGTCATCGAGCGCGCTCCGATGGTCGAGTTGCTTGTGTCCCACGGTCGCACGAGCGGCGCTCCGACGGAATGAACCGAAAGAGCTATTTGGCCGTAAGCAGAAACACCTAGTCGACCGCCGGATAACCGCGGCGGCCGGCCTTCGCGCCGACGGTCGTCCGCGACCGGCGGGCTTACGATGAGCACATGGAGAACGAGGAGTATTCGGGCGACGAGGAGGGCGCGCCGATCAACGAGGAGGAGCGCGAGCTCCTCCAGCAGGACCTCACCGACGTCCAGGTGTTGAAGGAGCTCCTCGGCCCTCGGGGGCTGAAGGGCGCGGTGTTCTTCTGCCCCGACTGCGACGAGGACCACTTCCTCGGCTGGGACCTCCTCGCCGGCAACCTCAAGGAGCTGCTCGAAGAGGGCGAGTCGCCCGTGCACGAGCCGGCCTTCAACCCCGACCCTCACGAGTACGTCTCCTGGGACTACGCGCGCGGCTTCCTCGACGGGTACGAGTCGTTCGAGGAGGAGGAGATCGGCGACCTGACGAACCGGATCATCCTCGAGCTGCGTGACCGGGGGTGGAGGGTCGACGAGGTCAAGGGCATGCTCGCGGCGGTCGGGCTGCAGCTCCCGGGCGCCGACGACGACGACGGTTCCGGCGACGACGCCTCGGGCGACGGCGCGGGGTCTCCCCCTCCCCGATCCTGATGCGCGTCATCGCCTTCGCGAACCAGAAGGGGGGCGTGGCGAAGTCGACGTCCACGCTGTCGATCGCGGCCGCCCTCGCCGAGCGCGGCCGGAGCGTCTTAGCCGTCGACATGGACCCGCAGGCGGCCCTGACGTACTCGCTCGGCGTCGACCCGGACGAGCTCGACGAGACCGTGAACGACGTGCTCGTACGACGGCTCCCACCGGAGAAGGTCGTGATCGCGCGCGAGGTCGACCTCGTGCCCTCGAACATCGACCTCGCGGGGGCGGAGGCGGTCCTGCTCGCGAAGACGGGGCGTGAGTACGCGCTGCAGCGTGCGCTCCGCGAGATCGAGGGCCGGTACGACTACGTGCTGGTGGACTGCCCGCCGTCGCTCGGGATCCTGACGATCAACGCGCTGACCGCCGCGGGCGAGGTCGTTATCCCGCTCCAGTGCGAGGCGCTCTCGCACCGCGGCGTCGGGCAGCTCCTCGAGACGATCGAGGACATCCGGCACTTCACGAACGACGGCCTCAAGGTGACCGGCGTGATCCCCACGCTCTACGACGGCCGCACGCGCCATGCGCAGCAGGTGCTCGCCGACGTCGGCACGCGCTACGGCGTCACGGTCCTCGAGCCGCCGGTGAAGAAGTCGATCCGGTTCGCGGAGGCGTCACAGGCGGGGCGGTCGATCATCTCGTTCGCGCCGTCGCACCCGGGGGCCGATGCGTACCGCGCGCACGCGGCGTATCTGGAATCTCCGGCCGCCGCATGACCACCGGTCCCGGATCCTCGACGCCGGGGAAGTACGCGCTCTACAGCGCGGCGGAGGAGAAGCGGCCCCTGTCGTGCACGGTGGAATGCTCGTCGTGTCGCGAGGAGACGCGGGTGAGCTACCTGGAGCTGGCGGCGCTCATGTTCCCCGTGCACTTCCACGTGCCGTTGCTGCGCTACCACTTCTCGTGGTTCCGGTGCCCGTCCTGCGGCAAGCGGACGTGGCTGCGCGTGCACCTGGACCGCTAGCGTCTCGCGTCAGGCAACGGCTTTGAGATAGGAGCCGGCCGAGACCTGCAGCGCGGCCAGCATCGTGCTCACCAACGGGTGGCCGGCACGTGCTCGTCTGAACCCCGCATAGACGTGCCGGAGCGGCTCGTGCGCCCTGATCCGGCGAGATACGACCGTGTCGGGCAATGAGCTGAGTGCCAGCATCGGGACCATCGCGACTCCGAGGCCTGCCGTCACGAACCCGATCGTGGTCGCGAACTCGTCGGCCTCGATAGCGAAGTGCGGGACGAATCCTGCGCGCGCGCATGCGGTCGTCACCGTCTGGAGACAGTTGCACCGAGCAGAGGCCGTCGCGATCCACGGTTCATCGGCGAGGTCTTCGAGGGCTACGGTCCGTCGAGCTGCGGCGGGGTGATTCCGCGGCAGGACCACGCGGTAGGGATCGTCGAGCAGCCCGACGTAGGTCAACCCGTCCTCGGGGTCGTCGGAGACCGTGGAATGCTCCGCGATGACTGCCAGATCGATCTTCGCCGAGCGGAGGTGAGCGAGAGCATCGTCGGTCTCTGCGATGGATAGGTCCAGCTCCACTCCCGGATGCTCGTTCCTGAACTCCGCCAGGGCACGCGGGACGAGGGCGGCACCGGCGGTTGCGAACGCGGCAAGGCGGAGGTGGCCGGCGTCGCCGGCTCGAAGGGCTTGCAGGGCCGCCTCGGCCTCCACGAGCTGGTCTCTAACGGCGCCGGCTCGTTCGGCGAGCAGCAGCCCTGCCTCCGTCGGCCGGAGGCCGCGGCCCGCCTTTTCGAACAGGGGCATCTTTGCCTCACGCTCGAGAGCGGCGAGGCTTTGGCTGACCGCGGAAGGGCTGTAACCCAACACCGCTGCGGCCGCGGTGACCGAGCCCTCCTCGACGACGGCTCTCAGAACCTGCAGGCGACGGACGTCCAACATGCGAAGATCCTACAGCATTACTTAATGGACCTGAAGAGGAATTCGCTTGTCCTTAACGGTTCGAGGGTCAAGGATGAGGCCATGAGACCCGCATCACCACCGCTCGTGGCATCGATTCGACCCCGGCGATCCGCCGCCAGCGACGTGGCGGCAAGATGGCTGCGCCTCGTCGCTGGACTGGGTGTGTTCGCCGCCGGCCTCGCGCTCATGGTGCGAGCCGATCTGGGGTTGTCGTCGTGGGACGTGCTGCACGACGCCCTGCGCCTGATCTCTCCTCTCACCTTCGGGGAGGCAGTGATCGGGGTATCGGTCGTGGTGGTCCTCGCGAGCCTGGCACTCGGCATCAAGCCCGGTCCGGGAACGGTCGCCAACGTCGTCCTGATCGGAGCCTTCACCGACGCGCTGCTCGCGACGTCACTCGGAGCCCAGGTCTACTCGAACGAACTCGTCGTCCGGCTCGCCGTCCTTGTCGGAGGCGTAGCGGCCATCGCGTTCGGAACGGCGCTGTACATCGGAGCCGACCTGGGGGCGGGCCCTCGAGACAGCCTCATGCTGGCGGTGGCCAGGCGGGGCGGGATCTCCCCCGGAGCGGGGCGGGCCGCGATCGAGCTCTCGGCCCTGGCCGTAGGCGTCGCGCTGGGCGGGGCAGCCGGCATCGGCACCCTCGTCTTCGCCGTCTCGATCGGCCCTGCGATAAACCTCTCGTTCCGGAGCCTCGGCATGAACAGAGGCGGGTGGGTCTGATGGGGTCGCGGGCGAACGGGTTACTGCTGGGCGTAAACGTCTCGACGTCCGCGCAGGAGGGCGCGGATCCGGTGGCGGACGCGCTG
Source organism: Actinomycetota bacterium (assembly GCA_030861725.1). Classification (GTDB taxonomy): domain Bacteria; phylum Actinomycetota; class CADDZG01; order CADDZG01; family WHSQ01; genus JALZEG01. Next base: position 34,641 of record JALZFC010000017.1, read on the forward strand.
CGCGCCGAAGCCCTCGGATACGACTTCGTCTCGGCCAACGACCACCCCGGTGGCAGTCGACCGAACTACGAGCTGTGGACGATGCTCACGTGGATAGCGGCGAAGACGACCCGGATCAAGGTGGCAAGCCGCGTCCTGGGTGTCCCCTACCGGGCCCCGGCAATGGTCGCGAAGATGGCCGAATCGTTGAGCCGGTTCTCGAACGGCCGGCTCATCCTCGGCGTGGGCGGCGGGTACTCCGACGAGGAGTTCCGGGCTTTCGGGCTGCGTGTTCCTTCGCCGAAGGAGAAGATCGAGGGCCTGGAGGAAGCGGTGCAGATAATCCGGGGCCTGTGGAGCTCTCCTCGCTTCACTTTCGGGGGCAAGCATCACCGTACCGACCGAGCGGAGGTCGAACCCAAGCCCGCTCACCACATCCCGATCTGGTTGGGGACCTTCGGGCGGCGCTCGCTCGAGGTGACGGGACGCGTGGCCGACGGCTGGATCCCGACGTTCTCGATGGCGGGGCCTGAGGAGGTCCCCGCGATGCGGGAACGGATCTTCGAAGCTGCTCGTTCGGCCGGGCGAGACCCCGACGAGATCACCCTCGTCTACAACGTCGACTTCCGCATAGACGACAACGCCGTCCAGGAGCCCGGGGTCGTGACCGGATCGCCGGAGAAGATCGCCGAACGGCTGACGAGCTTCGGGGATCTCGGCTTCAGCGCGATGAACTTCAGCCCCTCCGGAGACGCGCCCGACGAACAGATCGAGCGACTTGCCCGTGACGTATTGCCCGGGCTCAGAACGTCCTACGCTGCCGGATCGCGGTAAGCGGCCTGCGCGAAGAGCGATGGCGCTTCGCGCCCTCCCAACGGGTACCCTCGCCGAAGGGGAGAAACGGGCAGGACACCGAGGACACGAGGGAGGTCGCGAGCATGGCGCGTAAACCGGCCAAGCAGGTCGCCGACGCACGCAAGCAGATCGGGAAGGCGGCCGAGAGCCTGAAGGCCGTCGGCACCAAGGCGGTGGCGCAGGCCGGCAAGACCGCCAAGGAGGTGGCCAAGACCAAGGACGCGAAGCGCGCCAAGAGGCAGACGAAGGTCGCCAAGGAGGCCGTGAAGGCCGCCGCCGGCGCCGGGACCGCCCTCGTCAAGACCGCCGTGAAGACCGCCGGCAAGGGGGCCGGCGCGGTCAAGAAGTCGAAAGAGATGAAGAACCTGAAGTCGTCCAGCCGCAGAGCCGCCGACGCGACGAAGAAGGCGGCGAAGGTGGCGACGTCTTCGGCCAAGGCTTCGGGGGCGGCAGCCGCCAAGACCGCGAAGGCCAAGAGCGCCTCGACCGCCAAGACCGCCCGGAAAAAGGCCTCCCGCTAGCTCGAGCTCCGCTTACTTAACACCCCGGCGTGACCGATCATTAGAGGGTGACTTTTCCAGGCCGGTCTCAGCCCTCGCGAGCACAGTGGTTGCGCCGCCTCGCCGCGCGCCGGCAGGACCGGGTGGCGTTCGTCCTCTCCGGCGGCGGCCCCCTCGGCGCCCTCCAGGTCGGCGCCGTAAAGGCTCTCTCCGAGCACAACGTCGTCCCGGACCTCCTCGTCGGCACGAGCGTGGGCGCGATCAACGCCACCTTCCTCGCCTTCAACCCGGGACGGGAAGGTCCCCTCGAGATGGAGAAGCTCTGGCTCTCGATGACCGAGGCGCAGCTGTTCCCGCCGGGACGGTTCCGCGCCCCCTGGGCCCGCTTCCTCGCGCGGGGTGACCACGTCTTCGACAACGCGGGGATCCGGCGGATGGTCGAGCGCCGGATCGGGACGCCGGGGTTCGAAGACGCGCGGGTGCCGCTGGCGATCGTCGCGACCGAGCTCGACACGGGGGCCGAGAAGGTCTTCTCGTCCGGTCCTGTGATCGAAGCGTTGCTCGCATCCACGGCGATGCCGAGCATCTACGCGCCGGTCGAGATCGACGGCGTGCGCTACATCGACGGTGGCGTCGCGAACAACGTCCCGATCGCGCCGGCGATCGCCCTCGGCGCGAAGACGATCTACGTGATGAACTCCACCTCCCACAGCCACCAGCGGCGGCCGCTGAACCGCCCCATCGACTACCTGCTGCACGCGTTCTCGCTCGCGCGCTCGCAGCGCATGACGCTCGAGCAGACGTTCCTCGCGGACAAGGTCAAGCTCGTGATGGTGCCGACGCCGTCGCTCGACTTCTACGTCCCGTTCTCGTCCATGCAGTACACCGAGAAGCTGATCGAGAGCGGCTACGAGCACACGATGCGGTTCCTCTCCGGGCGCCGCGACGCGGTCGTGCAGAGCTACGCGGCGGGCGTCGTGGAGGCGATCTCCCCCGCGAAGTAAGGTCGCGGCTGAATCCGCCGGCGGACGGCGACATCAGGAACGGGGGCGCTGTGGCTCAGATCGAGGCCAAGAACATCAAGCTGAAGGAGGCGGCCGACCCCATCGGGCCGCCGAGGCGCCGGGTCGAGGTGACCGACGCGATGACGCCGTTCGAGGCGGCGAGCCATTTCTTCCACCGCTCCGCAGACCGCGTCAAGCTGCCCGGTCACATGCGCGAGGTGCTCGCAAGCTCCTACCGCGAGCTCGCGGTGCAGATCCCCATCCGGATGGACGACGGGCGAGTGACCGTGTTCCGTGGGTTCCGCATCCAGCACAACGGAGCGCGCGGCCCGTACAAGGGCGGCATCCGCTTCCACGAGTCCGCCGACCTCGACGAGGTGCGCGCGCTGGCCGCGCTGATGACGTGGAAGAACGCGCTCATCGACGTCCCCTTCGGCGGCGCGAAAGGCGGCGTGCAGTGTGAGCCGGGTGTGATGTCGGAGTCCGAGCTGCAGCGGCTCACGCGCCGCTTCACCGGGATGATCTCGCACCTGATCGGCGTCAACCGCGACATCCCCGCCCCCGACATGGGGACGAACGCGCAGACGATGGCGTGGATGATGGACGAGTACGGCAAGAAGAACGGCTACACGCCCGGGATCGTCACGGGGAAGCCCGTCGAGCTCGGCGGCTCACCCGGGCGCGAGGAGGCGACCGGTCGCGGCGTCGTCATCTGCGCACGCGAGTCGGCGAAGAGGTTGGGGATGAGCTTCCGCGACGCGCGCGTCGCCGTGCAGGGCTTCGGGAACGTCGGATACTGGACGGCCGCGCTCGCGGCGGAAGCCGGCGCGAGGGTCGTCGCGGTATCCGACGTCGGCGGCGGGACCTACAACCCGAACGGGCTCGACCTCGAGCAGGTCTCGCGGCACCGCGCGGAGGCCGTGTCCGTCGCGAGCTTCCCGGGCGGGATCGAGGTGTCGAACGAGGACCTGCTCGAGCTCGAGTGCGACATCCTGATACCCGCGGCGATCCAGGGCGTGATCAACACCGCGAACGCGGGAGACGTCAAGGCGCGCATCGTCGTGGAGGCGGCGAACGGCCCGACGACGCCTGCCGCCGACGAGATGCTGGGCGGGCGCGGCGTGACCGTCGTCCCCGACATCCTCGCGAACTCCGGCGGCGTGACCGTCTCCTACTTCGAGTGGGTGCAGAACATCCAGCAGTTCCGGTGGGAGGTCGACGACGTCAACTTCCAGCTCAAGAAGAAGATGACGAAGGCGACCACCCACGTCTTCACACGGGCGTCCGAGGACGGCACCTCGCTCCGGGACGCGGCCTTCGACATCGCAGTGGAGCGCGTCGCCGACGCGGACAAGTTGCGCGGTTTCGTTTAACCCGCCGGGCGGCGGGAACCTAAGACGGGAATTTATGAGACGAATTCGGGCATTCCTGACGTTAGGGCTGCTCAGCGGGTGTTTTTTCTGACCGGGAAGGGCAGGAGTGCGGCGCGGGATGACGAAATCCCCGACTAGCGAATGCAGTGGACCCCCAGCAACACAGCACCATCGAGACCGAAAGGTAAGGGAGCGATGAGCGAACGATCTTGTGCCTGGATGTCAGGCCCCAAGGATGCGTCGCTCAGCGTGCCGGCCGTGAAGTGGTGGCTGGCGATCTCCCGGGACGTGATCGCCAAGGACTACCGGAGGATGACCTCCCGGGCCCGTCCGTCGGTGATCTGCCACCGGACCCCCACCTTCGTCTCGCCGTTGCAGAAGGATTCATAGCTCCACCGGCACCACCCTCCCACGGCAACACCCTGCACCTCCTCTGGCAGGACGAACAAAGCTCCCGAACTGGCCGGGAGCTTTGTTTTTTCTCGTATAAAGGGCGCGTCCGTCTGCCAGAGGTCCCAGGAGGTCACGTGTCCGTCGAGAAGTCGATCGACCTCACCGCCACCGGCTCGACGATCGAAGAGGCCGTCGGCAGCGCGGTCCACCGGGCGAGCCTGACGCTGAAGGGCCTCACGTCGTTCGAGGTCGAACGTATCGAGGGCTTGGTCCAGGACGGCGAGGTCGTGTACCGCGTGCTCGTGCGCGTGAGCTTCGAGATCAAAGAGCAACTCCACGAGTAAGGGACAACACGTGGAGCATCGACGGCGCGAGCCCGCGCCCGGCGTCTTCCGGCTCGTCCTGCCGCTGCCGTTCCCGGGGCTGAGCGCGGTGAACGCGTTCCTGATGAAGGGCGCCGGGACCAGCGGGTCGACGCTCGTCGACTGTGGCATCCGGAACCCGGCCCCCGAAGGAGACCACGGCTGGGCCGACGTGCTCGGTGCGTTCGCGGCCGCGGGAGGCGAGATCGGTTCGGTGGAGCGGCTCGTGATCACGCACACGCACGTCGACCACTACGGGATGGCCGGACGCATCGTCGAGGAGACCGGGTGCGAGCTGTGGATGCACACGTGCGCGCACGAGGACCTCGAGCTGTACCGGGACCCGGACGGCGCGAAGGCGAACCTGCGCGGCCTGCTTGCAGACCACGGCGCAAGCCCGGAGGAGCTGGACGAGCTGACGCAGTTCGAGGACTGGCGCCCGTTCGTCTCGGGCGTCGTCGACGCCACGCATGCGGTCGACGGCGGCGAGTCGTTCGAGGCGGGCGGCCGGACGTGGACGGTCGTCGCCACCCCCGGGCACGCGCGCTCCCACATCTGTCTCTGGAGCGAGGGCGACGGCCTCCTCGTGTCCGGCGACCATCTCCTGCCGACGATCACCCCGCACATCGACTTCGAGCGCGGCGGCGAGGAGGACCCGCTCGGCGAGTTCCTCGAGTCGCTGGAGAAGGTCGAGGACCTCGACCCGAAGATGGTCCTCCCGGGGCACGGGCGGCCTTTCCTCGAGGGGGCCGAGCGCGCGCGGGTGATAGCGCGGCACCACGACAGGCGCCTCGGGAACATCCTCCAGGTCGTCCGGCACGAGCCGCGCAGCGCGAGCGACATCGTCGACGAGGTCTTCGGCTCCACGCTGCTGCACTTCGAGCGGAGGCTCGCGCTCGGCGAAGCCCTCGCCCACCTCGCCTACCTCCGCGCGAGGAGTGAGGTCGAGCGGATCGAGTCCGGGGACGGGACGTTCCTCTACAAGAAGGTGGCGCGGCGCCGCGCCCCCGTCGAGGTGGACGAGTGACCCGGCTGGCGGTCCGCGGCGGGAGCCACGTGACCTGGCCCGGCACGGGGCCGGTGCGTGGGGACGAGGTCGCGGCCCCCGAGGTGCGGGAGGACGGCCTGCTCCTGGCCGACCGGAACGGCTTCGTCGCCGGCGGCGAGGCTGCGGACGCGGAGGTCACGTTCGACGCCACCGGCTGCACCGTGGTGCCCGGTTTCGTGGACTGCCACACCCACCTGCCTTTCTTCGGCTGGCGGGCCGACGAGGACGCCGCACGTCTCTCGGGTGCCCGGTACGAGTCTCTGCACGGGCAAAAGGGTGGGATCTTCCGTTCCGCCCGCCTCCTCGCGGGAGCCTCCGACGAGGAGGTGCTGGAGTTCTCGAGCAGGCTCGCGGGCGAGATGCTGAAGAAGGGCACCACTACGTTCGAGACGAAGTCGGGCTACGGCCTGAGCGTAGAGGGCGAGCTGCGACAGCTTCGTATCGCGCGGGAGCTGTGGCGGACGGTGCGACAGCACGTGACGACGACGTGCCTCGCAGCGCACGCGGTCCCTCCGGAGCGGTCGGAGGGGGAATGGATCGGGATCGCGTCGGAAGAGCTGCTACCGGCCGTCTCGTCCGAGGGGCTCGCCGGTGCATGCGACCTCTACGTCGAGACGATCGCGTTCGCGCTCGAGCACGCCGCGCGGCTGAACGAGACCGCGCGCTCCCTCGGCATGCGCATGCGGGTCCATGCCGACCAGCTCTCCGACGGGCAGACCGGTGCGTTTGCCGCCCGCTGGGGCTTCGATACCGCCGACCATCTGAACTACGCCTCGTCCCAGGCCGTCGGGGACCTGGCGCAGTCCGACACCGTCGCGGTGCTGCTGCCGGCGGCCACGTTCACACTTCGTCAGGCGAAGAAGCCGCCCGCGCGGGACCTCCTGTCGCGCGGAGCGATCGTCGCGCTCGGCAGCGACCTCAATCCGGGGACCTCGCCGGTGCACTCGATCCCTTTCGTCATCGCGCTCGCATGCCGGCTGTACGGGTTCCGTCCGGTCGAGGCACTGGCGGCGGTCACCGTCAACGGCGCGGCCGCGCTGGGTCTCGCCGAGGAGGTCGGTCGCCTTGCTCCCGGGTACCGCGCCGACGCGGTCGTCCTCGACATGCCGTCGCTCGATCACCTCGCCTACCGCCCGGACCGGAATCCGGTTGCCGCGGTCGTATGCGAGGGACGCCTCGCTCACGTCGCCCCCGGCCACGAGGGGCGCGTGAAACCTGGCAAACCTCGCTTTGGAGGGGGACTTGGATGATCGGCCCGTGCGAGTGGTCCAAAGCCAGGTTTTAAAGAGGGGATGATGTGGCCGTGCAAAAAGTCCGACTGGTCCTCTTGGCGGTGTGCTGGGTAGGCGTGGTCACCTTCGGGATCTACGTGGCGGAGCCGGCGTCCTCGCAGGACGACCGGCCCAACGTGCTGATCGTCATCACGGACGACCAGCGCGAGCGGGACCAGATGATCGTCATGCCGAAGACGCTGCAGCTCTTCGGCGTGGAGGGCACCCGGTTCACGCACGCGTTCGCGTCGACCCCCCAGTGCTGCCCCTCGCGAGCCTCGATCTTCACCGGGCGCTACGCCCACAACCACGGCGTCAGGCGCAACCAGGACGGCGAGCAGATGAACCAGATGGTGACCCTGCAGCGCTACCTCCAGCAGAGGGCCGGCTACAGGACGGCGATCGCCGGGAGGTACCTGAACGCCTGGGACACCGCGCAGAATCCGCCGTTCTTCGACAAGTGGGCGATCTTCCGCGCCGGGTACTACGACAACGAGTTCAACGTCAACGGCGAGCTCACCGACGTCGACCGGTACGCGACGGACTTCGTCGGCGAGCAGAGCCTGTCGTTCCTGGAGGAGTTCGACGCCGAGGACGACCAGCAGCCCTGGCTGATGTACGTGACCGTGAGCGCGCCGCACTACCCCTTCTACCCGTCCGGCGCGTACGCGGACGCCGAGGTGCCCGCGCGGGAGACGAACCCGGCGCTGGAGGAGGACAACCTCGGCGACAAGGCCGGCTTCGTCGCGAACGTCGGCTTCACGAAGGAGGAGGGGGAGGCGATCTACCAGGAGCAGCTGAGGACGCTGATGTCCGCCGACGACGTCGTGGGGGCGCTGTTCGACAAGCTGGCCGAGCTCGGTGAGGACCAGGACACGCTCGCGATCTTCCTGTCGGACAACGGCATGATCCTCGGCGAGCACGGCCTCTACGCGAAGAGGCTCCCGTACACCGAGTCGATCCACGTGCCGTTCTTCGTCCGGTGGCCCGGGCGGGTGGACGCCGGCGCCACCGACGACCGGCTCGTCGGCAACATCGACATCGCGCCGACGGTGCTGGACGTCGCGGGCGTGTCCCCGGAGGTGAGCCTCGAGCAGGACGGGCGGTCGCTCTTCGGCCCCCGCGAGCGCACCCGTTTCCTGACCGAGCAATGGGGAAGCTGGTCCGCGAACCGCCCGACGTGGGCGTCGATCCGCACGCACGACTACCAGTACATCGAGTACTACTTCAAGGACGGCGAAGAGCTCAGGTTCCGCGAGTACTACGACCTGACGAACGACCCGTGGCAGACGAACAACCTGCTCGGTGACGCCGACGAGAGCAACGATCCCAGCCCGGTCCTGATCAGGTCGCTCGAGGCCCAGCTCGAACGCGACCGCACCTGCTCGGGGCTGACTTGCCCATGAGGCCGGTGGGCTCGGCCAGCGGCCGGTCTTCGAGGCCGGTGGGCTCGGCCAGCGGCCGGTCTTCGAGGCCGGTGGGCTCGGCCAGCGGCCGGTCTTCGAGGCCGGTGGGCTCGGCCAGCGGCCGGTCTTCGATGAAGCTCCGATCGATGTGGCTCGCCCTGTGTCTGGCCGCGGCCGCGTGCTCCACCGCGTCCCAGGCGACGGGGGACTACCCGGCGGAGCCCGAACCGCTCGCGCCCGTCGCGACGCAGCCGCCGGTGGCGATGCGAGAGCGGCCGGCCTGGCTCGAGTCCGCGTGCGGGCTGCCGCTCGAGCACTTGAGGCGCATCAAGCGCGGCTACTACCGCGGCCGCTCGCCGGATCTCTTCCTCGTCCCGCGGGAGCCGCACTTCTTCGGAAGGTTCTTCAGCACGACGCACTCCGGCCCGTGGGATTACGTGCAGGAGGTCCCGCTCGTCCTCTACGGCCCCGGTTTCGTGGAGCCTCAGGGGACGCTCGACCTCCGCCGCAGGGTGACGCTCGCCGACCTCGCTCCCACGACGGCGCGGCTGCTGCGGATGGGGTGGCCGAAAGAGCGCTCGGGCCGAGCGGTGAAGGAGGCCCTCGTCCCGGAGGAGGAACGGCCACGCGCGCCTCGGCTGGTCGTGCAGGTCGTGTGGGACGGCGGCGGGTGGAACGTGCTGAACCGGTGGCCGACCGCGTGGCCCTATCTCCGGTCGCTGATGGAAGGCGGGACGTCGGTGGCGGACGTCGAGGTCGGCTCGTCCCCCTCGGTGACGCCCGCGATCCACGCCACGATGGGCACCGGTGAGTTCCCGCGCGGGCACGGCGTCGTCGACATCTACATGCGCAACGCCGAGGGGGAGGTCAAGGGCGCGCTGAACGGCCAGCCGCCGCACGAGCTCGAGCTCTCGACGGTGGCCGACGTCTTCGACCGGCGCAACGACAACAGGCCGAAGGTCGGAGCCCTCACCTACCGGTACTTCCATCTCGGGATGATGGGCCACGGAGCGATGCTCGACGGCGCCGACCGCGACTTCGCGGCGATCGCGGCACGCGAGCGCGGGAACAGGGTCACGGGGCCGGGCCGCCTGATCACGAACCGGGACCTCTACAAGCTCCCGTACTACCTCGACAACGTCCCGGGCTGGGAGGAGGACCTCCGCGCCGTCGACGTGAAGGACGGCAAGCTCGACTCCCGCTGGATGAGGGAGGGGGACCTGACGGACCCGACGGAGGTCCGGCACAGCCCGGTGTGGACGCTGTACCAGACCCGGCTGATCAAGGAGCTCATCGCGCGCGAGAACTTCGGCGCCAACCGCGTCACCGACCTCTTCTTCACGAACTACAAGCAGGTCGACGACGTGGGCCACGACTACAACATGGTCGAGCCGCAGATGCGGGAGGTCCTGAAGTACTCCGACGCCGCGCTCGAGGACCTGACGCGCTGGCTCGACCGGAAGGTCGGCGAGCGGAAGTGGGTGCTCGTGCTCACCGCCGACCACGGCCAGCAGCCGAGCGCGGAGGCGATCGACGCGTGGCCGATCGGCATCACGCCGTTGCAGAAGGACATCGCGCGGCGCTTCGGGACCTCGTACGAGAGGCTGTTCGACGGCGAGCGGCCGGTCGGGCTGTGGGTGGACCGCGATGTCCAGAGGGACGCGGACGTGACGATCGCGGAGATGGCGGAGTACGTGCTCGGCTACACGATCGGCGACAACATGGAGTCGACGGACGGCGTCCCGGCCGAGTACCTCGAGCGGCGGCGGGAGAGGCTGTTCGAGGCCGCCTTCCCCAGCAAGAAGATGGGGCAGGTATGGGACTGCGCCGTCGCGAGGAGCGCGAGCCCCGCGTAGCCGCCGCGCCGGCTACCCGAGGGGGCCGGTCACCTCTTCCACGGCATCGAGGAACGCGTTCGACGACATCAGGTCGCGGACGTCGGCGATGTCGGCGGAGAGGGGCCGGTCCTCCTCGAGCGACGGCGACACCTCCCGGACCGCCGCGCGCGCGGCTCCCGTCGCGGGGGCGGGTGCCAGAGGCCCCCTGAGGTCGAGCCCCTGGGCCGCCGCCAGACCCTCGATCGCCAGTACGTGCTCGGTGTTCGCGAGCATCGACGCGGCCTTGCGCCCCGATGTCGCGCCCATGCTGACGTGGTCCTCCTGTCCCGCCGAAGACGGGATCGAGTCCGCCGACGCGGGCCAGCACAGCGACCGGTTCTCGGAGACGAGCGACGCCGCGGTGTACTGGACGATCATGAAGCCCGACCGGCGGCCGGGCTCGCGCGTGAGGAACGCCGGAAGGCCGTTGTTGAGCCCGGGGTCGACGAGGCGCGCGATCCGGCGCTCCGCGATCGTCGCGAATCCCGTCAGGCAGAGCCCGAGGTGGTCCAGCGCCAGGCCGAGCGCCTCGCCGTGGAAGTTCCCGCCCGACAGCAGCGTCCCGTCCGCGGGCATGACCGTGGGGTTGTCGATCGCGGAGGCGAGCTCCGCTTCGAGGGTGTCTGCCACGTAGCGCAGCGCGTCGCGGTACGCGCCGTGTACCTGAGGCATGCACCGCAGCGAGTACGCGTCCTGCACCAGGTGGTCGGACTCGCGGTGCGAGGCGACGATCTCGCTTCCCTCCAGCAGGCGCCTGAGGTTCGCCGCCGACACCTGTGCGCCGGGGTGTTTGCGCAGCGCTACGAGGTCCTCCCGGAACGCGGCGTCGGTCCCGAGGCACGCCTCGAGCGTCATCGCACCGGTCACGTCGGCGACCCGCGTGACACGCCGGGCGCCGTCGAGCACGAGGATGCCGAGGGCGAGCATCATCTCGGTCCCGTTGACGAGCGCGAGCCCCTCCTTGTACGAGAGCGTGAGCGGCTCGATCCCCGCCTCGGCCAGCGCCTCCGCGCCCGGGACCACGCGGCCCCCGGTCTCCGCGGCCCCCTCGCCGAGCAGCGGCAGCGCCAGGTGCGCGAGCGGGGCGAGGTCGCCGGACGCGCCGAGCGACCCCTGCGACGGGACTACGGGGTGCACGCCGGCGTTGAGCAGCGCGACGAGCCTCTCGACGATGTCGAAGCGGACGCCGGAGACGCCGAACGCGAACGTGCGGGCGCGCAGCAGCAGCATCGCCCTCACGACCTCCCGGGGCAGAGGCGGCCCGATCGCCGTCGCGTGCGACCGGACGATGCCGCGCTGCAGCTCGAGGGCGAGACCGGTGTCGATCCTCACGTTCGCGAGGTCGCCGATCCCGGTCGAGACCCCGTAGACGGTCTCGCCGGCGGCGACGGCGTCCTCGACCACCGCGCGTGCCGGGGCCATGGCGGTGGCGACGTCCGGCAGGATCGCGACCGGCTCGCCGTCGCGCGCCACCGCGACGACGTCCGCGAACGAGAGTGGCTTCCCGATGTGTACGGTCACGGACGGGAGCCTAAAGGGCTTCTCCGGCGGCCGGTCGAAGGGGTGTTCGTGGAAGCGATCAGGGCAGCGCTCGTGCTCACGGAGTCGGGGTTCGCCGAGGACTCCGCCGTCGTCGTCGACGGTGGCGCGATCGCCGCGGTCGTCGCGTCCGCGGATCTTCCCGCCGGTCTCGACTCGGCGGACTGGGGAGACGTCGCCCTCGTCCCGGGCACGGTCAACGCCCACGGGCACGCGTTCCAGAACCTCCTGAAGGGCTTCGCCGACGACCGCCGGTTCGAGTCGTGGCGCGACGACGTCCTCTACCCGTTCTCGGAGGACCTGCGCGCGGGCGACGTGTACACCGGCGCGCTGTTCGCGTTCACCGAGGCGCTGCGCGCCGGCGTCACCACGACCGTGGACTTCTTCTACCTCCACGACGACGGGAATGCGAACGCCGAGGAGGTCCTGCGCGCCGCCCGCGACGCCGGGATCCGGCTCGTCTTCGCTCGCGCGTTCTACGACCTTGACGCGCCGACGAAGGCGCCCGCGCGATACCGGGAGGCGGCGGCGGACGCTGCGGCGAGATGCCGCGCGCTGGCCGCCGCGCACGGGGGCGACCCGATGGTCTCGGTGCAGCCCGCTCCTCACTCGCTGCATGCCGCCACGCCCGAGACCGTCGCGGCCGCGCTCGCGGTCGCGGACGAGCTCGGCGTGCCGTGCCACCTGCACCTGGCCGAGGCGCGCTACGAGAGGGAGCAGGTGGCGGACCGTTACGGCACGACGCCCGTCCGGCTGCTGGCGCGCGAGGGGCTGCTCGGGCCTCGGCTCGTGACGGTCCATACCGTGTGGGCGGACGAGGAGGAGCTGGACCTGCTCGCGGAGGCGGGGGCCGCGGTCGTGCACTGCCCGGGCGCGAACGCGTTCCTCGGCGACGGGATCGCGCTCCTTCCGGAGATGCTCCGGCGCGGCATCCGCGTCGCGCTCGGCCCGGACGGGGGCTGCGCCAACAACCGCCAGAGCGTCTTCGACGAGATGCGGCAAGGCGCGCTGATGGCGAAGGCGAGGCTGACGGACGGCGCGGCCGTATCGGCGGAGACCGCGTTCGCGCTCGGCACCGCGGGAGGCGCCGACGTGCTGGGGTTGCCGGTGGGGGCACTCGCGCCCGGCCGCCGCGCCGACCTGGTCGCGCTCGACCTCACCGACCCGTCGCTGTGGCCGCTCGCGACGTTGCGCAAGCAGATCGTCAACTCGATCCAGCAGACGGCGATCGTGAAGGTGATGGTCGAAGGGCGCGTCGTCGTCGACGCGCGGCGTCCGGTGAGCGTGGACGAGAGAGAGCTCAGACGGCGCGTCACCGAGGTCGCCGCGCGCTGGAGCTAATCGCGGGGCACTGCCTCCATCGGCACGTGGACCCCGCGCTCGCTCGCGACCTCGATCGCGCGGCTGTAGCCCGCGTCGACGTGCCTGACCACGCCCATGCCTGGGTCGGTGTCGAGCACGCGTTCCAGGCGCGCGGCCGCGTCGTCGCTCCCGTCGGCGACGACGACCATCCCCGCATGGATCGAGTAGCCGATGCCGACGCCGCCCCCGTGGTGCACCGACACCCAGTGCGCGCCCGCGGCGGTGTTCAACAGCGCGTTCAGGACCGGCCAGTCGGCTATCGCGTCGGAGCCGTCGATCATTCCCTCGGTCTCCCGGTAGGGAGAGGCGACCGACCCCGCGTCGAGGTGGTCGCGCCCGATCACGATGGGACCCGCCACACGGCCCGACCGCACGAGCTCGTTGAACGCGAGGCCGGCGCGCGCTCGTTCCCCGTAGCCGAGCCAGCAGATGCGCGCGGGGAGGCCCTGGAATGCCACCCGTTCCGCCGCCATCCGGATCCAGCGGCCCAATCGCTCGTCGCCGGGGAAGAGGCCGAGGATCGTCTCGTCGGTCGCGGCGATGTCGGCCGGGTCCCCCGAGAGAGCGGCCCAGCGGAACGGCCCCTTGCCCTCACAGAACAGGGGCCGGACGTACGCCTCCACGAACCCGGGGATCTCGAACGCCCGCTCGACGCCGGCGGTCCGGGCCTGGTTGCGGATGTTGTTGCCGTACTCGACGCAGACAGCGCCGGCGCGCTGGAAGCCGAGCCACGCCTCGACGTGAGCGGCCACCGACTCGAGCGACCGCTTGACGTACGTATCGGGGTCGCTCCGCCGCAGCTCGCTCGCGTCTTCCAGTGACAGCCCCGCCGGCACGTATCCGTCCAGCAGGTCGTGCGCCGAGGTCTGGTCGGTCACGACGTCGGGGGCGAGACCGGCCTCGAGGAGCCGGGGGAGCACCTCTGCCGCGTTGCCGAGCAACGCGATCGACTCCGCCCGCCCCTCGGCCCGTGCCTCCTCGGCCCACGTCCGCGCCTGGTCCAGGTCGTCGGTCGAGCGGTCGACGTACCGTGTGCGCAGGCGCCTCTCGATCCGGCTCGGGTCGACCTCGACGCACAGCGCGACGCCCTCGTTCATCGTGACCGCGAGCGGCTGCGCGCCGCCCATGCCCCCGAGGCCCGCGGTGAGGACGATCCGGCCCTTCAGGCTGCCGGGGCCGGTGGGACCGGAGAAGGAGCGTGCCGCGAGCTCGGCGAGGGTCTCGTACGTCCCCTGGAGGATCCCCTGCGTCCCGATGTAGATCCACGAGCCGGCCGTCATCTGGCCGTACATCGTCAGCCCCATCCCCTCGAGCCGGTGGAACTCGTCCCACGTCGCCCACGCCGGCACGAGCATCGAGTTCGAGATCAGCACCCGGGGAGCACGGTCGTGGGTGCGGAAGACCGCTACGGGTTTGCCGGACTGGACCAGGAGCGTCTCGTCGTCGCCGAGGCGGCGCAGCTCGCGCACGAGCGCGTGGAAGGCCTCGACGCTGCGGGCGGCCCGGCCGGAACCTCCGTAGACGACCAGGTCCTCGGGGCGCTCGGCCACCTCGGGGTCGAGGTTGTTCACGAGCATCCGCAGCGCCGCCTCCTGCGGCCATCCGCGGCAGGAGATCTCCGGCCCCCGCGGCGCGCGGCTTCCCGGCGCGATCGGCTCCGCGTTTCCGTGCATGGTGTTCCTTATACTGCGCCCCGTGCCAGACGACCCCGCCCCCGCTCCGGCCCCCGATGACGTGCCCGCCGCCGCCCCTGCGGCGACGCTCCCGAAGCCGCGGCCGGAGGGCGAGCCCGAGGGCGTCGTCGCCCTGCGGGAGCTGATCGAGAAGAAGCTGTCCGAGATCGCCGGCACGTACCTGGTCGACCAGCACGGGAACTACGTCGTCGGTCTCCAGAGCGCGCGCTCGTTCGTCGTCCCGACATGGCTCGAGAACGGGATGACGGTCGTGCGCGTGTTCGCGATCACGAACCTCGGCGTGCCGGTGACGGCCGAGCTGACGCGCTGGCTCCTGGCGAAGAACCTCGAGTTCGTCTTCGGCGCGTTCGCCCTCGACGTCGAGAACGGTGCGGTGTGGTTCAACCACAACCTGCTGGGGGGCTTCCTCGCGCCCGAGGAGCTCGAGGCGACGATCGCCGCGGTGATCGAGACGGCGAACCGGTTCGACGACGAGATCAAGTCCAGCTTCGGCGGGCGCCTCTACGTCGAGGGGGCCGAGGACGCCGTCCCGCCCCCGCCGGCGCCGGGATACCTGTGAGCGACCGGACGGGTCGCCACGGCGAGCCGCCCCGAGCAGAAGTCCGGCCCGGCGACAAGCCTCACGAGCTGCTGGTCTTCGACCACGGCTTCGTCCGGCTCGACGCCGCGATGGCGAGCGACCTGTCGGTGGTCAACTCCGCCCGCGTGAGCTTCGCGGTGAGGCGCGAGGAGATGGACGATCGGGACAAGGGGCTGATCAAGTTCCTGATGCGCGAGCGCCACGGCACGCCGTTCGAGCACAACTCGTTCCGGTTCCACATAAGGACGCCGATCTTCGTGGCCCGCGAATGGTTCAGACACCGTGTCGGGTCGTTCAATGAGGAGTCCGCGAGGTACCACAAGCTGAGCGACGACTTCTACGTCCCGGCCCCCGAGGCCGTCCGCACCCAGGTCGGCAGGCCCGGCTCCTATTCGTTCGAGCCCGTGGACGAGCGCATCGCCGACGAGACCATCGACACGTTCAAGCGCATCTACAAGGACCTCTTCGCCGAGTACGAGGGGCTCATCGAGAAGGGCGTGGCGAAGGAGCTCGCCCGCGCGGTCCTCCCGTTCGGCATCTACACGCAGTTCTACTGGACGCTGAACGCGCGCTCGCTGATGAACTTCCTGTCGCTCCGCAACGCGACGGCGGCCCAGTACGAGATCCGTGTCTACGCCGACGCGGTCGAGCGCCTGTTCGCCGAGAAGATGCCCCTCACCCACGAGTGCTTCGTGGAGTTCGGCCGGCGCTCTCCGTGATTGTCGCTTCGTGGCTGACGGCCGAGGCCGCCGGTCGCGCGCTCCCGTTCAAGCTCGGGATCGACCCGCTCGAGTGGGGGATCACGCCGAGCATCGACGTCGGAGGCCTCAGCGTCTCGCCGCACGGCATCGGCATCGCCCTGGGCTACCTCGCCGGCGCGCAGCTGATGGTCCGCCGGGCGAGGAGGTTCGGCGGCCCCGACGAGAGCGACATCTGGAACGCGCTCTTCTACGCGCTCGTCGGCGCGATCGTCGGCGCGCGGCTCGGTTACGTGTTCGGTCACCTCAGCGACGTGACCGACGGCGGTGACGACCTGCTGGGCGTGTTCAAGATCTACGAGGGCGGCATCTCGCTGCTCGGCGGGATCACCGGCGCCGTCCTCGCGGCGCTCCCGTACGTGATCCGCAAGAAGATGGGCTTCTGGCGGATGACGGACCTGGCGGCGCCGGGCCTCGCCCTCGGCATCGTCGTCGGCCGCATCGGCGACCTCGTCATCGGCGACCACCTCGGCGACCGGACGACGTTCGCCCTCGGGTGGAGGTGCACGGGCGAGACCGGGGGGATTCCGCCGGCGTCCGCCGAGGCGTACGAGCGGCTTGCGGAGTCGTCCCCGCCGTCGCTCGGCTGCTTCGACGTCGTGCTGCACCAGACGGCGCTCTACGACTTCTTCTCGACGATGCTGCTCTTGGGCGTCCTGCTCTACGTCGGGCGCGCCGTCAGGAGGCCCGGGCTGATGACGCTCGTGTTCGTCGTCTGGTACGGGACGATGCGCGTGATCACCGATTTCCTGCGAGTCGACAGGCGCTATCTCGGCCTTACCGGCAGCCAGCTCCTGGCGCTGTCGGTCGTCCTCGTGTCCCTCTACTTCCTCGCCCGCTACCGCGGCGCGCCGCCGCGCTGGGCCGCGCCGCCGCAAGGTTTCGACGCCTCAACAGCGGAGAGTCGCGAAAATGCCGATAAAGCCCCGGCGGCGCCCCCTGAAGATCACTCAGCGTAGCGGGAAATCCCATCACGAGCGCCCCGAGGTGGCACGATAGCGGCGAGCGACTGGATACGCCGGGCAGGTCTTAGGAGAGGAGAGTCAGGGATGGCCGACACCTACAACGGCTATTGCGTGAAGTGCCGCGAGAAGCGGGATTTCGAGGGTGAGGTGATCGAGCTGGCGAACGGCTCGAAGGCGGCGCAGGGGCAGTGCCCCGTGTGCGGCACCAAGATGACACGGATGCTCCCCAAGAGCGCGTCGTAGCGAACGGATCTCCGTCGGCGGGCCGTCCTCCGGGGCGGCCCTCGTCGCGCCCTGCTCCGTGTCGGGGGCGCCGGCGAGTGCCCGTAGGCTCGCAGCCCGTGAGCTCCGTCAGGATCGAACGAGAAGACGACCTCGCCGTCCTCACGATCGACCGGCCCGGGCGGCGCAACGCGCTCGGCTCCCGTGACGCTCGCGCCGTCGCCTCCGCCGTCGAGGACGGAGCCCGCGGCGCCCGTGTGCTGATCCTCACCGGCGCCGGCGACGCGTTCTCGGCCGGCGGCGACCTCGACGAGCTCGAGCGCTGGAGCGATCTCGAGCCCGGCGAGATCGGCTCGACGCTCTACGAGTCGTTCCAGGCCATGATCCGCTCGATCCGCAGGTCCGACGCGGTCGTGATCGCGGCGATCAACGGCGCGGCCGTGGGGGCCGGGATGGACCTGGCGCTCGCGTGCGACCTCCGCATCGCAGCCGACAGCGCGCGCCTCGGTCAGGTGTGGGTGCGACTCGGCGTCATACCCGGGACCGGGGGCGCGTGGCTCACGCAGCATCTGGCCGGGCCCGGCAGGGCGGCGCAGCTCCTCCTCACGGGTCAGCTCGTCGGGGCGCAGGAGGCACTCGCAGCCGGGTTGGTCAACGAGGTGTGCCCGAGGGACGAGCTGATGGACCGGGCGCGGGCGCTCGCGGCGCGGATCCTGGCCCACCCGCCGGCGGGTGTCGTCGCGAACAAGAGGGCCCTCGTGGCGGCGGCGGGGGACGGCCTGGAGGCTGCTCTCGCCCACGCGGCGGAGGTCCAGCCCGGCCGCTTCACGTCCGAGGAGTTCCGCCGCGCCGTGAGGACCTCCCGCTCCCGCAGCTAGCGGCGGGCCGCCGCCCCGAGTAGTGATCTCCCCGAACGTGCTGTGCATGCTGTGCACGCGGTACATGCGGTGCAACCTGCACCGGCTGCACCGGCTGCACCGGTCTCTTCCGAGCCAGAGGGGTCACGACCGACTACTGGAAAATATTTGCTTACCTGGCAGGAATCTCCCCCGATATGGCTAACCGTAGTCATACGAACACGGAACGTAGCCAAGAGGAGGGAAACATGAGCAAGCGCATCTCGATCGCTTCCGGGGCTCTGGTGGTCCTGGCGGCCGTCTTCGCTCTGATGCTCGCGGGGGCCGTCCCGGCATCCGCGCACCACAAGGACCAGCACTCGCAGGGCCCGGCCTCGGCTTCCGAGGACGAGGGCAAAGGCTCCGAGGCGTCGCAGGACGCCAAGGACAACGACGGCGACGCCGACTCCGACTCCGGCACGGCGTACACCGAGGACGACGACACCAACGACGGCAACACCCCCAACAACGTCCCCGACGACGGCGACAACGCCCACCCCTCGGGCAAGGACCGCTCCGTCGAGAACGGCGGCTCCGGCAACCAGGGCAGCTCCGAGTCCGACCCCGACGACGACGGCCGCGGCCCCGACCGCTCCAACGGCGGCCCCGACAAGCCCAACGGCTCCGGCGGCGTCGACAAGGCCGACCAGGACGGCAACAACGGCTGTGGCAACGACGACGACTTCGAAGACGACAACGAGGGCTGGTGCGGCAAGCCGCCGAAGCCCGCCCAGGCCGTCACGCCGGCCGGTCCCTGCGACGCCGACGCCACGATGCCCGGCACGCAGCCGTGCGTGAAGGGCGACGACTCGAAGCCGTGCGACGCCGACGCCACTATGCCCGGCACGCAGCCGTGCACGCCCGGCGCCACCAAGCCCGACGTGCTGCCCGACGTGATCTCGCACCCGGCTCGCCCCGAGGTCGACACCGACGTCCTCGGCGAGCGCACCGAGCGCACCGAGCAGCCGGTGACCTTGGCCGCCCGTCAACCGTCGACGCAGCCGCTCGCTGGAGGGGTCCTGCCGTTCACCGGAGCGAGCCTCCTCGCCTTCGCCGGCGCCGGGCTCATCCTCACCGGTCTCGGCATCATCGCCGCACGCAAACGCTAGCCGCCAAGCGGCGCCTCGGCCAGAGCGGCGCACGCTGGGAGCAAGAGAGGGGGCCGGACGAACCGGCCCCCTCTGCGCGTGCCTCCCGTCTTTCGATCTCCGGATCGATCAGCAGTCCGGCATACCGCCCCACGCGGGACACCGGTCGTGGAACGAGCAGCTCATGCAGAAGGGCGAGGGCCGCGTCCGCCAGTCGTCCCGGTCGACGGCCCGCCGGATCGCTCCGGCAAGGGCGAGCATCTGCCGCTCGAAGGCGACGAGCATCCGCTCGTTCGGGCTCAGCGTCAGCACCGCGGGGTCCGCGAGGTAGACGAGCCGGATCTCCCGCGGGATCACGCCGAACGCCCGCCAGCACACGAGCGCGTAGAACCGCAGCCCGAAGAACGCCGACAGCTCCCGCGACTCCCCCGGCACTCGTCCGGTCTTGTAGTCGGTCAGCACCCAGGTCCCGTCGGGACGCTCCTCGAGCCGGTCGACGACGCCGCGCAGGTGGATGTCGGTGAGCTCGTACTCGACCCACCACTCCAGCCGGCTCGCGTTCAGGAGCCGGGGGTCCTCGAGCTTGAAGTAGTTGCGCAGGAGCCGCTTGCTCTCGTCGAGCCACGCATCTTCCTGGGGATCCGCCATCCCGTCGGGCCGGAACTCCGGGTCGTCCTTCACTTGCGCCCACAGGGCCTCGAGCAGGTCGACCGCGCGCGAGGGCGTCCGCGTCCCCGGCGGCTCGGCGAACAGCCGCTCGAGCACCGCGTGGACGAGGGAGCCGCGCGCTGCGGCTCCGCTCACCGGTTCGGGCAGCCGGTCGATCGCCCGGTACTTGAATAGCTGCGGGCAGCTCTTGAAGTCGGTGGCGCTCGACGGCGACAGCTTGAGTAGGGCCTGCTCCATCCTCAGCAAACCCTAGGACCGCCCCCCGTCACGAACGCGGATTTCCGAGGTGCGTCTAGAGCGAGGAGAGGAACTCCGCGAGCGCCCCGTTGAACGCCTCGGGAGCCTCGAGGTTCGAGAGGTGTCCGGCCTCGGGGATGACGACGAGGCGGGACGCGCCGATGTGCTCGTGCATCTTCCGGGAGAGCTCCGGCGGGCTGAGCGTGTCGTTCTCGCCCACCACGATCAGCGTCGGGACGTCGATCGAGGTCAGGTCGGGCGTCGAGTCGGGCCGGCCCTTCATGGCCTCGAGCGCGCCGGCGTACCCGGCGGCGGGATTCTCCATCAGCCCCCGCACGGTCTCGACGACGTCGGGCTTCTTCTCCCGCGTCGGCTCGCCGAGGAGCGCGCCGATCAGCCCCTCGGTCAGCGCGCCGATGCCCTGCTCGCGCACGATGCCCTGCTGGCTCGTGCGCTTGGCGATGTTCTCCGGCGCGTCCGCCTCGGCGCGCGTGTCCGCGAGCACCAGCGCCGTCACGGCGGACCGGTACTTGCGAAGGAACGCCAGCGCCACGTACCCGCCGAGCGACAGGCCCACGAGGACGACGCGGTCGATCCCGAGCTCGTCCAGGACCGCTTTGAGGTCGCCGGCGAACGAGTCGACCGAGTAGCCGGCTGCGTCCTCCGGAGCGTGCGAGCCGCCGAAGCCCATCAGGTCGGGGGCGATGAACCGCCAGCGGTCACCGAGCGACTCCATCTGGGGCTCCCACATCTGCGCGCGCAGCGGGAACGCGTGGACGAGCAGCACGGGGGTCCCGGCGCCGCCGGTGTCCAGGTACTCGATACGCCGCGAGTCGACGGTGATGCTGGGCATGAGAGCCTCCCGGATGGCTGGGTGGGTGTGGTGCGAGGATAGTCCCGGGAGGCCGGGGTGGCTCTCAGCCGCCTGCGGACCGCTTCGGGTCGACTACCGAGAGCCGCGGCTTCGACACCGCCGTGTACTCGCACGGGACGTGGATCGTGAAGCACGTCCCGGCAGACGACGACGCGACGTCGATCCGGCCCTTCATCACCTCGACGAGCTGGGCGACGACGAACAGCCCGAGCCCGACGCCGTCACGCGCCGACGCCGTCTCCTCGACGCGGCTGAACGCCTCGAACAGCTCGCCGCGCCTGTCGGCGGGAATCCCGGGACCGTCGTCCTCGACCTTCACCTCGACGCCACCCGCCTCGGCTGCCGCGGTCACCGTGACCGTCGAACGGCTCGGCGTGTACTTGTAGGCGTTCTCCACGAGGTTGCGCACGACCTGGGCGACGCGCGCCGCGTCGAGGACGCAGCTCAGCGGCTCGACGAACACCTCGAGCGTGTGCTCGCTGCGCTTCGGAGCAGCGGCGTCGACCGCGCTCCGGATCGTCTCCTGGAGATCGCACGTGTGGGGGTGGAGCGTCAGCTTGCCGCCCTGGAGCTGCGACGTCACCAGCAGGTCGTCGACGAGCCGCGCGAGCTGCGTCCCCTGCTGCGACGCCATGTCCAGCAGCCCCGCGTTCTGGTCGGGCGTGAGGCGGTCACCTCTCTTCCGCACGGTGTCGAGGCCCGCGATGATCGCGGTGAGGGGGCCGCGGATCTCGTGCGACGTCACGGCGAGGAAGCGGTCCTTCAGGCGGTCGAGCTCCGCGAGCTTGACGCTCTGGCGCCTCACGGCCTCGCTCTGCACGAACCAGTTGTCGGCCATCGAGCCGGTGACGCCCGCGATCAGGAACGAGAGGCACATCACGAAGACGTACGTGGAGAGGTCGAGCGTCTCGCCGCGGAGATCCGCCACGTGCACCGACTGCACGGCGGAGAACACCGCGACCGCGCCGGCGGCCGCCAGCGCGCCCTTGAAGCGGTAGCGGAGCGCGCCTTCCATCGGGAACACGAACAGCAGCGCCCAGGTGACGTAGGGGTCCTCGAACGAGAACACCCAGACGATCCCCGCGATCACGAGCCCGTCGAACGCGAACGCCGCGTGCCCGAGACGGGCTTGGCTCTGCGCCGTCTGGATCCGGCCCTGCACGCCCCAGATCACGAGGTTCCCGGCCGCGAGGAGCCCGATGAAGGCCCATGCGGCTATCTCGGTGGCCCGGCTGGGATACGACTCCTGCAGCGCGATCGACGCCGCGCCGAAGACCGCGCCGAACCACCGGACGCGCGTCATCCCCTTCTCCAGGCGCCGCAAGTCGGTCAACCTGCCCACGCAGTGAGTATCGGCCCGAACGGAGGACAAAGAAAGAGGCCCCCGGTCTCCCGGGGGCCTCTGATGTCCGCTTCGTCCCAACCTACGCGGCCCGGCGCACCGTCCGCTCGCTGGAGTGACCGAAGATCTCGGCGATGTGCTCGAAGACCTTCGGCGTGGCGTAGCCGGCGGCGGAGATCATCAGGCCGGTGCCGATGTAGGCCATGACCTCAGACCGTACGGGGATACCCCACTGGGCGAAGAGCGAGAACTCGAGCGCCCACGCGACGAGCGCTCCGACGGCCAGCGTCAGGATCGACACGACCTTCGACAGGTCGACGTACTCGGTCACCATGTCGACGAGCTTGAAGGTCCCGATCCCGAGCAGAACCACGATCGCGAACTCGTACACCTTGCACCTCCGCTTCTCAGGACGGCCTCTCCGCCCTGTGCGAGACGTTGGACGCCGGTCGCGCGCGCGGGGTTACAAGAAGCCCCCGACCGCGCCCGCCCGGCGGAGCGCAAAATAGCCCGAAGGGACTATTGGCTTGCACGGGGGAGAGGGGCAAACTGCGGATTAGGGCGGGGGTCCAGTCGCATTCGCCGCCGCAGCCATCCGACGCACTGCCCGCGCGTCGGAGATCCCCGCCCTCTTTTTTCTGGCCGCTCGCCGAGGCGACCGGTCGTCTTCTTTCTGGCCGCTCGCCTCGGGCGACCGGTCGTCTTCTTTCTGGCCGCTCGCCGAGGCGACCGGTCGTCTTCTTTCTTGCTATGCCCGCCCGTCCGATTGGACGCTGACCGGGAAGTTGACGCGTGCGACCTCGTGGTCGTCGAGCGTGAACACGACGCGGTAGTTGTCGGCGGAGTACTGGAAGTCGAGATCCGCGACCTCGTCCTCGAGCCGTTCGACATGCGACCTCGTCGCGATATGGAGCTCGCGCGGGAGGCTCTCGTACACGACGCCTCCGCCGGGCCCCTCGAGCCGCCACTGCTCCGTGAAGGTCCCGTGATCGTCGGTCCAGCCGCGCATGACGAGGAACGCGCCGGCTCGTCCCGGCTCGTCGTGCAGGAACACCTGGTTCTCCAGGTGCGGATGCAGCTTCCCGCCGCGGGACATGAACAGCTCCCGGTCGATCACCTTCGCGTACTGCAGTCGCGCTCCCATCGTCCCCCTATCGCTTGACGCCGAACTCCCGGACCTGCGTTCCGAAGCTCTCGAGCTCGCGGCGCAGAGTATCCACGCCCACCGCCTGCACCGGCGCGAGCACACCCTTGCCCGAGTAGTCGTCGCGGGACATCGTCACCGCCGCGGCGGCGAGCAGGTGCCCGGTCAACCCGTAGACGTCGGTCCCGTTGAGCGCGACGTTCCTCCACTCGCCCTCGGGCGTGGTCGCCTCGGCGAGGATCGTCCACTTCCCCTTCGCACGCGCCGCCTCGCCGGGGCCTTCCGGCAAGCGAGACATCGCCTTCCTCGCGAGGTCTCGCACCCGGCGAGACGACAGAAGGGCGCTCAGCGCGGGCATCGCCGCGCGCATCCCGATCCTCTGCCACGTCCCGGCGGTCGAGTACGTCCGGAAGCCGTTGAGCTTGACGTGCAGGGGCGCGAGGTGACAGATGGCCAGTGGGAACGCGACGCTCGCCTGCGGGCCCAGCGGCGGGGGCATGGGGGCCCAGCGCGTCTCCTCGCCGGCGCGGACCCACCGCGTCCGGCCGTCGACGGTCCAGCGGCCCTTCGCGGGGACGATCCCGAGGACGGAGCGCAGCGTCCCCGCGGAAGCCTGGCTCGGGAACGCGTACGTGAGGACGACGTCGGGGAGATCGAGCCCCTCGGCCGCGAGCGCCGTGGCGACGTCGCCGGGGACCTCGTCGAACCCCATCGCAGGCGCCATCGCGATCCCCGCGCGCAGCGCGTCCTCGTCCCGCTCGCGGATCAGCTTCTCGACGAACGGCCCTTCGCCCGCGGAGTCGACGTAGTGCACGCCGGCGCGGAGCGCAGCCTCGACCGCGGTGTCGCCGAGCTCCAGGAACGGACCCACGCAGGTGACGAGGACCTTCACGTCGTGCAGCGTGTTCGTAAGGCCCTCGACGTCTCCCGCTTCGACGAGGCGTGTCCCGGCCGCGCCGGTCTCGTCCGCGAGACGGGCGAGCTTGTCGGGGTTGCGTCCGGCGACCACGAAGTCCGCCCCGCGCGCGGCGAGCGCCGCCGCGGTGAGCTTTCCGGTGTAGCCGGTGGCGCCGAACAGCAGGATGCCTGGCATGTTTTTCAAGCCTACCCTTGTCCCCATGGCCGTCACCGTTCACCTCGTGCGGCATGGCGAGGTCGAGAACCCGAAGGGGGTCATCTACGGACGGTTGCCGGGATACCACCTCTCGGAGCGCGGGCAGCGGCAGGCGGCCGCGGCCGCGCGCCATCTCGAAGGCGCGGACCTCGCCGCGGTGTGGGCGAGCCCGTTGGAGCGCGCGCAGGAGACCGCGGCCGCGATAGTCGAGCCGCACGGGCTCGAGGTCGTCACCGACGAGCGGCTGATCGAGAGCGGCAACACGTTCGAGGGCGTCGGCCAGACCGTGTGGCATCTGATCAGCAACCCCGCGCACTGGTGGCGGTTCCGCAACCCGCTCAAACCGTCGTGGGGGGAATCGTTCGGCGAGATACGGAAGCGGATGATGGAAGCGGTCCGCGAGGCCGCCGCCGGGGCCGAGGGCCGCGACGTCGCGATCGTGTCGCACCAGACGCCGGTGCTGGTCGCGCGGCTCGCGCTGGCGCGGCGGAGGGTGCCGCCGTGGCTGGCGGGGGCGCCGTGCGAGACGGGCTCCGTCACGTCGATGAAGCTCGAGAACGGCGTCGTGCTGTCCGCTTCTTACTTTTCGGCGGGCACGGACTCCTGAGCGGCGTCGTCGGGCGGAGTCTCCTCGTCCGCGGTCGGCGCGGTCTCGAGCAGGGGGGACGAGCACACGGGGCAGATAGGAGTCGCTTCCGCCTCCACGTACACCGTGCGTTGACAGATCGTGCAGAAGCCCGCTAACGCCATACGGGAAAGGTAGCCTGCCTCGGTCGGTAGTGCGACTTTTGCATTAAATGGGAGGAACGCGGTTGGCGAGCTACGACGCGATCGTCATCGGCGCCGGCCACAACGGGCTCACGTGCGCGGCCTACCTCGCCCGCGCAGGGCTCGCCGTGCTCGTCTTGGAGAGGACCGACCGCATCGGCGGCGCGTGCGTCACCGAGGAACCGTGGCCCGGGTTCCGGATCTCGACGGCGTCGTACTCGCTGTCGCTGCTCGACCCGGGGATCGTCGCGGAGCTGGGGCTCGACCTCGACGTGCGCGTGAAGGACCCGGAGCTGTTCGCGCCGTTCCCCGACGGCGGCGGGCTGGTCCTCCCGTTGGACCCCACCGCGCGCCGCGACGCGATCGCGCGCGTCTCGCCTGCCGACGCGGACGCGTACCCGCGCTTCGTCGAGCTCTTCGAGGAGGCGTCGCGCCGGCTCCGCCCGCTGCTCTCGTACCCCGCGACGCGCAAGCAGGCGCGCCGCGCGTTCCGCCAGTCGGATGTCGAGGACCTGTTCGCGCGGACCGTCGACGGGCCGATCGCCGACGCGTGCGAGGACTACTTCGAGTCGGAGCTCATGCAGGGGCTGACGGCGTCGCAGGGGATCATCGGATCCGCCGCCGGCCCCCGCACGCCCGGCACCGCGTACATCTACCTGCACCACGCGTTCGGTCTCGCGGCGGGCGAGCCGGGCGCGTGGGGTTTCGTGCGCGGGGGCATGGGCGCGATCACGGCGGCGCTCGCGGACGCGGTGCGGGCGGCGGGCGGCGCCATCCGCACGGAGGCCCCGGTCGACCGAGTGAAGTTCGAGGCGCGGCGCCGCGTGGCCGGGGTCGTGCTCGAATCGGGCGAGGAGATCGAGGCCCGTACCGTGTGCTCGAACGCCGACCCGAAGCGGACGCTGTCGCTGCTCGCCGACGCCGCGCTGCCCCCGGAGTTCCTCGAAGACGTCGATCTGCTCCCGACCGAGGGAACGGTCGTGAAGGTGAACTGCGCGCTCGGGGCGCTGCCTCGGTTCACCGGGATGGGCGACGCGACGTCGCCCGGGCCGGAGCACCTAGGGACGATCACGATCTCGCCGTCGATCGACTACCTCGAACGCGCCTGCGACGACGCGGCCGCGGGACGTCCCGCGCGGGAGATGTTCTGCGAGGCGTGGATCCAGACGGCGTCGGAACCGGACCTGGCGCCATCGGGCAAGCACACGCTGTCGGTGTTCGCGCAGTACGCGCCGTACGCGCTGGCGGAGGGCACGTGGGCGGAACGGCGTGAGGAGATCGGTGACCTGGTGCTCGCCGCGCTCGAGCGTTACGCGCCCGGGCTGACGAGCCTCGTCGAGGGCCGCATGGTCCTCGGCCCCCCCGACCTCGAAGAGCGCTTCGGCCTCACCGGGGGCAACATCTTCCACGGCGAGATCCTGCCGGACTGGCTCTTCGACAAGCGCCCGGCGGCGACGTGGCACAGGCACCGCTGGCCGGTCGCCGGCCTCTACCTCTGCGGGTCGGGCGCCCACCCCGGCGGGGGCGTATGCGGCGCGCCCGGCCGCAACGCGGCGCGCACGGTGCTCGAGGACCTGGTGGCGGCGGGCTCCGGCGCGGGCCTGGTCCCCGCGAGATAGCGCCGCTCACGCACGGCAGCGGTTTGGCTGCAGTGCGCTGCGGGTATCCCCGGATCGGTGGAAGCGGACGATTGCAGGCTCGACGCGTGCCGGGGGAGGTGAGACGAAAACCATGGGTATAGGTGCAAGCCTCTTCCTGATCGCCGTCGGTGCGATCCTGGCGTGGGCCGTAGAGGTCGAGGTGTCCGGGCTCGAGCTCGAGACCATCGGCATCATCCTTCTGGTCGTCGGGAGCATCGGGCTCGTCATGTCGATGCTCTTCTGGAGCAGCTTCGCGCCGTTCCGGCGCACCGAGGACCGGACGGTCATACGCGACCGCGAGATCGTCTAGAGG
>JALZFC010000018.1 GCA_030861725.1 Actinomycetota bacterium
CACGAACCCCGGGCCGGCCGCGCTCCTCCTTGCGATGCTCATCTGGGGCGGCACGCTCGTCGTCACGAAGTCACTGCTGGAGGGTCTCGGCCCCGCGGCGCTGCTGAGCGTCCGGTTCCTCGTAGCGTTCCTTTGTCTCGCCCCATTCGCGTACCGCAGCGGCTTCCGGCCGGCGCACCTGTTCCGCCGCGAGTTCGTCCTGTTCGGCCTGACGGGGATCGTCCTGCACAACGGCCTCGAGACGTTGGGGCTGCGCTACACCTCCCCCGGCAGCGCGGCGCTGATCATCGGAGGGATCCCCGCGGTGACGGTCGTGCTCTCGCGGGTCTTCCTCGGTGAGTCCCTTCCGCGGCCCCGCCTCGCGGGCGTCGCGCTGTCGGTCCTGGGTGTCGCTCTCGTGAGCAGGCCGCCGAGCGGCGAAGCCGCGCTCGAGACGCTCGGGAACCTGCTGGTGTTCGGCGGCGTCGTCGCCTGGGGCGTCTACACGGTCCAGGGGAAGAGGATGTCGGTGCGGGTCCCGGCGATCGTCGGCACCACCGCGGGAACCGGCGCGGCCCTGCTGTTCCTGATGCCGTGGGCCCTGGTGGAGAGCTGGGGGCGGCCGCTGCCCGCGGTCGGCGCGCAGGACGTCGTCGGCCTGCTCTACCTCGGCATTGGTGCCTCCGCCGCGGCGTACGCGCTCTGGAACTTCGCGCTCGAGCACGTGGACGCCTCGGTGGCCGCGCCCTATGTCAACCTCGTGCCGATCATCGGGCTCGGGCTC
Source organism: Actinomycetota bacterium (assembly GCA_030861725.1). Taxonomy (GTDB): domain Bacteria; phylum Actinomycetota; class CADDZG01; order CADDZG01; family WHSQ01; genus JALZEG01. The sequence goes on from JALZFC010000018.1 coordinate 764, forward strand.
GCCGTCGTGCTGGGCGAGTCGCTCACGGCGACAGATCTCACGGGAGGGGCCACGGTGGCGGCGGGGGTATGGCTCAGCACGAGCAGACGGTTCGCGCCACGACCTTCTCTGTAGCAACTCCGCCTAACATCCCGGGATGCAGAGGCTCGGGCTGACGATCGGTCTGGAGGGGGCGGGGCTTCGTTCGGTCGTCGACCTCTGCAGCCGCGCCGAGGAGCTCGGCTACACCGACCTGTGGACCGCGGAGGTCGGAGGAGCGGACGGCCTGACCCCCCTGGCTGCGCTCGCGTCGCGGACGCGCTCGGCGCGGCTGGGCACGGCGATCCTCCCGGTATTCACGCGGCCCCCGGCGCTGCTCGCGATGAGTGCAGCCGCGCTGCAGGACCTGAGCGGCGGACGCTTCGTGCTCGGCCTCGGCACGTCCTCGGACGTCATCGTCGAACGATGGATGGGCGGCTCGTTCACGCGGCCGCTCACGCGCCTGCGCGAGTACGTCGAGGTGATCCGCGCGTGCCTTCAAGGCGGCAAGGTCGAGTTCAACGGATTGACCACGCGTGTCGACGGCTTCCGGATCCAGCACGATCCCGGGGCTCCCGTGCCGGTTCATCTCGCCGCGCTCGGGCCGACCGCGTGCGCGCTCGCCGGAGAGGTCGCGGACGGCGTCATCTTCTTCTTGAAGACGCCGGATGGAGTGCGCTGCGCGCTCGAGTGGGCGAGCCCTGTAAGGGACCGCTTCGAGTGCGTCATGCGCATCCCGCTGCTCGTCGACGACGAGCCCGACGTGGTCGCGGTCGCGGCGCGCCGGCTGCTGCTGTCGTACGCGCCGGTGGACGTCTACGCCCGTTCGCTCGCGGGCCAGGGCTTCGGCGCGGAGATCGCGGCGATCCGGGAGGCCTGGGGCGTGGGAGACCGCCGCCGCGCGACCGAGCTCGTCACCGACGAGATGATCGACGAGCTCTTCGTCACCGGCGTCGACCGATGCCGCGACCGGCTCGAGGAGCTGCGGGCGGCCGGCGTCACGACGCCGGTCCTGCTCCCGATGTCGTTCGCCGACGACGCCGCCGAGAGGTCGCGACGGGTGATCGCAGCCGTCGAGGCGTTGACGCCCGCCTGACGTGGACGATCGCCTGCGCCTCGTCGCCGAAGCAGCCCGCGGGTTCATGCCCCCTGCGGAGGGGCTCGCCCTCTACGAGGCCGCCCTCACGGCGCCGCCCGGCCCCTTCCTCGAGATCGGCAGCTATTGCGGGAAGTCCGCGGTCTACCTCGGCGCGGCCGCGGCCGAAGCCGGGACGGTCCTCTACTCCGTCGACCACCACCGCGGCTCCGAGGAGCACCAGCCGGGCGAGGAGTACCACGACCCCGAGCTCGTCGACGCGGACGGGCGGGTCGACACGCTCCCCGAGCTCCGCCGCACGATCGAGCGCGCGGGCCTCACGGACGTCGTCGTCCCGGTCGTCGCCCGCTCCGCGGTCGCGGCGAGCGGCTGGGCGACACCTCTGTCCCTGCTGTTCGTCGACGGAGGTCACAGCCGGGCCGCGGCGGACGCCGACTACGCGAGCTGGTCGCCGCACGTCGTGCCGGACGGGCTCCTCGCGATCCACGACGTGTTCGAGGATCCCGCCGAGGGCGGGCGGCCGCCGTACATCGTCTACAGGCGCGCGATCGAATCGGGCGCGTTCGCGGAGACGTCGCGGACCGGGTCGCTGCGCGTGCTGAAGCGGGTGGGGTGAAAGAACGCGGACGTGGCGCTCGAACCATGGAGCGCGTCCGCCGCGAGCAAGGCCGCACCCGCACCCCACGTCGTCGTCTCGCGCGGCCACACGACGTCCTCGGGCCACGTGGCGCCGGTCCAGTAGTCACCGGAAGCACGCCGCAGGTGCTGGACCCACGAGAAGAGCTCGGCGGCGCGCTCTCGGTCTCCCGCGGCGTCGAGCGCCAGGACCAGCTCGCACGTCTCCCCCGTCGTCACCCAGGGCCGGTCCGAGACACAGCGGGCTCCGCGGCCCTCGACGACGAACTCGTCCCACCGCGCCGCGAGCTGAACGCGGGCCGCGGCACCGGTGAGGACGCCGCCCAGCACCGGGTAGTACCAGTCCATCGAGAAGCGCTCCTTGGCCTCGAAGCCCGCGGGGCCGGCGGCGACGGCGGCGGCGAGCGCGGAGCGCGCGAGCTCCCACTCGAGCCGCTCGAGCCCCAGCTCGTCGGCGACGGCAAGGGCCGCGCCGAGGCTCAGGTTGATGCAGGCCGACGACGTCAGCAGCGCGCCCGGCCACGGCCGGTACGCGGCGTCGCGCGCCCAGGCGACCGCGCCGCCGGCCATCTGGAGACGGAGGACGAACCCCATCGAGCGGTCGACGACCGGCCGGCACGCGGCGAGGAAGTCGAGGTCCCCGGTTGCCACGTAGTGGTGCCACGCGCCGGCGGCGAAGTACGCGCAGAAGTTCGCGTCGAGCGTCGCGTCCTCGACGATCCCGTCGCGGTACGCGGCCGCCCACGACCCGTCGGGACGCTGCGTCGCCGCGAGCCACCGGTACGCCGCCTCCGCCGCGCCGTGACGGCGCGCGGCGTCGAGGCCCATCGCCGCCTCGACCATGTTCCAGGGGTCGACGTGGCCGCCGGGATACCAGGGGATCGAGCCGTCGCGCCGCTGCACCCGCTCGATCGCGCTCGCGGTCGCCTGCACGAGCGAGGCGTCAAGCAACGCGGTTCGGCTCCGCGCCGTCCGGCTTCGACGCGTAGACGACGACGCTCTTGCCGAGCAGGGGGTTGAGCGCGCGCTCCAGCACGCGGGTGAACGAAGGCCGCGCCGTCATGTCCCACACGAGGAACCGGTGGTAGAGCTTCGGCAGGAACGACTCGCGGTTGGGGCCGACCGCGCACTTGATCCACCAGTACGGCGCGTGCAGAGCGTGCGCGTGGCCGACGCCGCCGATCTCGAAGCCGGAGGCGGCGAGCCGGCCGGTCAGCTCCGCCGTCCGGTAGATCCGCACGTGCCCTCCTGCGTTCGAGTGGTACTCGCGCGACAGAGCCCAGCAGACGCGCTCGGGCCAGAAGCGCGGGACCGTCACGACCGCGCGGCCCCCCGGCGCAAGCACACGGTTCAGCTCCGCCATGGCGACGGAGTCCGCGGAGATGTGCTCGAGCGTCTCCGACGCGATGACCCTGTCGAAGGCGCCGTCGGCGAAGGGGAGCCTCAGCACGTCGGCGCGCACCGCTTCGAACGAGGCGCCGGCGGGGACCTCACCCTCGTCCGTCATCGCGGCCGCGATCGCCGCGACCTCCCGTAGAGCGCGCTCGTCGAGATCGGCGGCGACGACGTGTGCCCCGCGGCGCAACGCCTCGAAGGCGTGCCGGCCCATCCCGCAGCCCGCGTCGAGGACCCTGACCCCGGGCCCGATCCCGAGGCGGTCGTAGTCGAACGTCAGCACCTAGCCGGCACCCTGCGGTACTCGTCGACCGTCGCCTCCGCAGCGGAGCGCCAGGTGAAGCGCTCGAGCACGCGCGCGCGGCCCGCGCGGGCGAGCCGCGCGCGCAGACGCTCGTCGTCGAGCAGCCGCCCTATCGCCGACGCGAGCGCGCCCGCGTCACCCGGCGCGACGAGCAACGCCGTCTCGCCACCCGTCCCGGCGACCTCCGGCAGCGCCCCGCCGGTCGTCGCGACGAGCGGCACGCCGCACGACATCGCCTCCACGGCGGGAAAGGAGAAGCCCTCGTACAGAGACGGGACGACCGCCACCTGCGACTCGGCATAAAGCCCCACGAGCTCGAGCTTGTCGACGCGCCCCGCGAACCGGATGGCATCCTCGACCCCGTAGCGGCGCGCCGCCGCGCGGATGGCGGGCGAGTCTGCGCCCTTGCCGGCGAGCACGAGGTCGGCCGGACGCTCCGTCCGCACCTTCGCCAGAGCCTCCACGAGGTGGACGACGCCTTTCATCGGCAGGTCCGCGCTGACCATCGCGATCACGCGGCCGGGAACGCGGCGCACCTCGTCCAGCGGTCGGAAGAGGCCGGGGTCGACGCCGTTGTGGACGACGCCGATCGCGTGCTCGGGACAGCCGAACGCGCGCGCCACGTCCGCCCGGGACGCGGCCGAGACCGCGAGCAGCCGCGGGAGCCTCCGCGCGACGCGCCCCTGCATCCGCGTGAACCCGTACCAGCGGCGCAGCCGCGACCGCTCGAGGGCATCGGGCGCCGCGGCGACCGCGAGGTCGCGGTCGACGGTGATCGGGTGGTGGACGGTCGCGACCAACGGCACGTCGCGGGCGACGCTCAACAGCCCGTAGCCGAGGCACTGGTTGTCGTGCACGACGTCGAAGTCGCCGCGCCGCGCCGCCAGCGCCAGTGCCACGCGGAGGCTGAACGTCAGCGGCTCCGGGAACGAGCCGCAGCACATCAGGCCGTACTCGAGCACGTCCGCCGGCCCCCGCAGCTCGGCGCGCCGCGGACGGCGGAACGGGTCGTCCGGACGGTAGAGGTCGAGGCTCGGGACGCGCGTCAGCCCGACGCCCTCCGCGAGCTCGGGGTACGGCTGTCCCGAGAAGACCTCGACCGAATGTCCCAGCTCCGCCAGCGCACGGCTCAGGTAGTGCACGTAGACGCCCTGCCCCCCCACGTGGGGGTGTCCTCTGTACGTCAGGAGGGCGACGCGCAGCCGCCGTGGGGAGGTCACGAGGCGGACAGCTTACGCAGTGCGGTTCGCGCGCCGGTCCCGGCGAAGGCCGTGCACCACGAGGCGCGCCCCGACGAGGACCAGGAAGATGCCGAAGCAGACCTTCAGCGTCTCCCCCGGGACCTCGAGCGCGAGCCGGGCCCCCGCGTAGGCGCCGGCGATCCCGCCCGCACCGAGCAGCGCGGCGCCCCTGAAGTCGACGTACCCCCGCCGCGAGTGCGCGAAGGCGCCCACCACGGCCGTCGGCACCACGACCAGGAGCGCGGTCCCCTCCGACGTGTGCTGCCCGAGCCCGAGCGCGAGCGTCATGAACGGGACCATCAGCACGCTGCCCCCGACGCCGAAGAGGGCGGAGAAGACACCGACCAGGACCCCGGTCGACAGGACGACGAGGGTCATCCGGCGGCCATCGCTACCCCGACGGCCACGAGGAAGACCCCGAACGCCGCCTCGAGCGAGCGCTCCCCCACCGCGGCCATCGCCCGCGCCCCCAACGGCGCCCCGGCGACCGCGCCGAGCGCGAGCAGCGCGGCGGTGTCGTACTCGACCGCTCCGTCGGCTGCGAAGACGACGACGGCAACCGCCGCGATCGGGACGATTGCCGCGAGCGAGGTCGCGTGGGCGCGGTGCTGCGAGAACGCGAGCACGCCCACGAGGAGCGGGACGATGACGGTCCCGCCGCCGACGCCGAGCAGCCCGCTCGCGATCCCGGCGACGAGCCCGATCGCGAGGAAATACGCCCTGGATGTGCGCCCTCGGCCGTCGTCGTCGTCGCCAACCATCTTGACCGCATCTTCGCGCGCTCTCTAGCGTGGGAAGCCGACCGAAGAGAGAGGTGAGCCGAATGGCGATCAAGCACGAGATCAAGGGCACCGTGAACCAGATGGCGGTGTGCCAGCTCGATCCCGGGCAGACGATGTACTGCGAGGCCGGGAAGTTCCTGTGGAAAACGGCGAACGTCGGCCTGGAGACGCGCTTCACGACGCCCGACCAGGAGGAGCAGAACAAGAGCAAGGGCCTGTTCGGCAAGGCGCTGTCGACCGCCGTGGAGGTCGGCAAGCGCCAGCTCGCCGGGGAGTCGCTCGCGTTCCAGTACTTCACGCCCGCGGGCGGGTCCGGCCTCGTCTCGTTCGCCGGGACGCTGCCCGGGGAGATGAGGGAGATCGCGCTCGACGGCACGAAGACGTGGACGGCGGAGAAGGACGCATTCGTCGCCGCCGAGAACACCGTCAAGTTCGACATCCAGTTCGCCGGGTTCACGGCCGGGCGCCGCGGCGGCGAGGGCTTCGTGCTCGAGAAGTTCACCGGCACGGGCTCGCTGTTCATCGCGGGGGCGGGGAACTTCATCGACCTGAATCCCGCCGACTACGGCGGCAAGCTCCAGGTAGACACCGGGTGCGTGGTCGCGTTCGACGACGGCATCTCGTACGGCGTCGAGCACATCGGCAAGCTCAACGCGCAGGGGATGAAGACGGCGTTCTTCGGGGGCGAGAGCTTCTCGCTCGCGACCCTCGAGGGCAACGGCACGGTGATCCTGCAGTCCGTCTCGATGGTCGCGCTCGCCCGGACGCTGATGGGGGCCGCCGGACAGGCCTCGACCGAGGGGACTTCCGGATCGATCCGGGGCATCCTTGGGGGAGGCACCGACTAACCCACCCGTCGCCGAAGGCGACGAAGCCAGGAGAAGAGGAATCCGCATAGGGCGGGGTCGCTTGCGATCCCGCTAGAGAGAAAGGGGCACTGCATGGGACTGTTAGACAAAGTCAAGGCGCAGGCGCAGAACGTCGCGGCCGAGGCCAAGAAGGCGACCGCACAGGCACAGGACAAGGTCGGCGACATGCAGCTCCGCAAGAAGGCGGACGCGGCCGCCAAGCAGCTCGGCTATCTCGTGCACAAGGAGCGCACCGGCGGGGCCCCCGGAGGCGACGACGCCGACCGGCTCGTCCAGGAGATCACCGACCTCGAAGCCCAGATGGCCGCCGAGGAAGCCCCCGAGGGGCCGCCCCAGGAGGGCACCGCGGAAGCCACGCCGGCCCCCGCGCCGCCCACGGCCTCCGACGCGACGCCCGGCGACTTCAAGCTCTAGGCGGCGAGTAGTGGGTCAGTGAATTCGCCTGCTCCTGCTTAGGGGAGGGTCCCTCCAAGAGCCGGAGAGGTTCCGCGATCGACCCGATCCCCGCTGCAACCGCGGGAGTAATCTTCAGCGGCTGGCGGAAATTGGGAGAAGATGACGTGCATGAAGGCAGGCATGCTAGCCCTTAAAAGTCAGCTCTCGGGCTGTTCTTCCTTGTTAGTCAACAGAAAGCCGAAGTGGAGTTTCATAGCGCTCTTTACGAAGTTTGCTACTTCCTCTATCTGTTGATCCTTCAGGGGCACATCCCATGGCACGGTCTCCAGGGCTCCCTGAACCACCTTAGGGACCGACCTGAGTGGAGCGATAGCGGGGGTGGTAATCCGGGGGTCGGGACGCTCCACTTCTTGGGAACCCCGCCCAGGCAAGGGGCGAATCATCTTGGTTCGGCCGCCAGCGACGTCAAATAGGCCAGCTTGGTCGGCCGAGTTGAGCAACCTAGCTCGCGCTCTGGCAACGTTCTTCGTCTCCACACCAAATCGAGTCGTTAGAGCATTATCCAACCCCTGTTTACCAGAGGGTAGGGGCTTTCCCTCGAACTCCGCGAAAAAAGCCTGGAACAGTGGGACGCTTAGGAACGCATCCACACGTCCAGCGCCTTCGTCGTATGGCTCCACGGGTTGCAGAATCTGCTGGGCCAACGCTGTCGCCCGAATTCGGGGAGACTGACCTTCGATCAGCCCGAATAGTTTCGCGGCCGCGATCCTGTTCGAAAACGTGCCGCTAGAAGGGCTTGTATAACCCAGGAACTGAGCGAGCTGACGAGAGTCGAGCTGCCCGCCGTTCTCAATAATCGTATTGGCGACCTCGAGCGATGCGTCGAGATCATTCTTGGGCCACCCCGGACTCGACATCTCTACTCCTATCTCCTCTGTTCCATAGAGAAGTGTAGAGATATTGGAGTTGGAGGTCAACTCTAGGTTCTGCTAATCGAACTTCTATCGCAGCGGCGTACCGTAGGATGAAATTCTCCACGCTTCCGCGGGGATGGGGTAATGTGTGCACGTCGAGCCGTCCGTGCGTCTGGCTCGGTTGGTGGGCCCCAACGGTGGCAGGCGGGACTTTCGCGTTTCCCCTCCCCTCGTGGGGCAAGTCATTTTACCTGCTCAGGAGCCGTTTTTGCGCCGTCTTGCCGCAGCCGCTTTCCTAGCGATTTCCGATCGCTGCTCGGCAGTGAGCTTGACGGCGCGGGCCTTGCCGCCCTTCAGCCCGCCCCTCCGGCCCAGCTCGACGGCGGCGGAATCCTTCTCCCTCTCGAGTTCGGCAGGAGCTCCATCGGCGACCTGTCCCACGATGGACGTGGCGAGCTGGTTCAGGCCACAGGGTCTGCTTGACCACCCGGGCGTGAGCAAAGGCCATACCCGGTGAGCGAGCAGAAGAAGAGGAACGTGCTTTGGTGGGTTTGCATAGTCGGCCTCGCCATGCTGTTCCTCGCCGCCGGGGGGACCTTCGCTTACGGCGTGGTCACGCGGAGGCCGCAGTTCTGGATAGGGGGTCTCGTCGCGATGGGAGGGGTCGTTGGCGGCTGCATCACGCTCTACGGTCACACGAGGGACCCGAAGCCCTAAGCACCGGCAGGATGCTTATTGTTGTAGACCACCTTGTCCTTAGTGGTCGGGTTGCCGCCGGGACCTCTTCTGATCCTGTTCTTCGTAACGCCGCCTTGCAGCCTCCCAAGTCAGCTCCACTAGAGCGCTCCCAACGGCCGCGCCGCCAACGACTGCACCAACGCCGATCAAGATTTGCTCCACGTAGGGCTCCTTCTTCTCGGCGGTGAGAGACACCCAGATGTCCCATTATCCCATTCCCAAGAAACACCATGCGTGCAATTCACCTTCCGTCCCTGTTCTTACCCTGTCCACTCGCCCTCAAGGGATAGGAGGGCAAGTCTGGTTGTCACGTACAAGCACCACGTCCATAAGTCATCGCCGGTCCGGTCTTGCCCCGTTGACTGCTCCGAAGCTCCAGGGAACCCACCACCCGCCGCCGAGGACTCCCTTCATACCGACCCATTACTAGGCGGGCCGTATCCGCATAGGCGGGGCGTGTCCGCGCCGGCGCGCCCCAACAGCGGGCTCAACTCCGCGTCAGGCGTACGACCTAATACGGATAGACGGTGGCAGGCACCGCCGTCACCCTTTGGCGATGGAGATGCCCCGAAGCCCGGCGCTGCGGGCAGAGCATCCGCGCCTGCTCCTGGAGCTGAGCCGCCACGTCGTCGCGACGCTAGAGCTGCGGGAGGTCTTCGCGCGGAGCATCGAGGCGTTCCGGCGCGTGGTCCCGTTCGAGGCGGCGTTGATCAGGCTGCTGCAGGACGGCGCCCTGCTGACGGCAGCCGTCACGCCGCAGGGCGACGACGCGGTGCAGGTGCGCTCCCCCGCCGACGCCGGCCTGGCCGGGACCGTCGTGTCCTCCGTCGATCCCGTCTACGTCGCGGACGTCACCGCGGAGCAAGCCGCCGATCCCTCGGTCCGAGCGCTCGCCGCCGAAGCCGGCGTCCGGTCCTACCTCGGCATCGCGCTGGCGGACGGCGACGGCTTCCTGGGCGTCCTAGAGCTGGGATCGTCGCAGCCGCGCGCTTTCTCCCGCGACCAGATCGAGTCCGCGGTCCTCCTGGCCCCGTCCGTCGCGATCGCGATACGGAACGCCGAGACCGCGGCCGGAGCGGCGCGCGAGCCGGCGAGTATCTCGGAGATGATCGACGGGGACTTCATGTCGGTCGTCGCACACGAGCTGCGGACGCCGCTCGCGGTCGTCCTCGGCTGCGCCGAGACGATGGCCGCGAAGGCGCCGGACCTCGACGCCGCCGTCGTAGAGGACCTGAGCCGCAGGACGGTCGCCGCGGGGCACCGCCTGGAGAGGCTCATCGCGGACCTCTTCGACATGTCGCGCCTCCGCAGCGGGACGCTGACCGTGACCCCGATCCCGACCTCGCTGAGAAGCATCGTCTCGAGAGCTGCGAGCGACGCACCGCCGAGCCTCGCGCTCGCGATCGACGTCGAGGCCGGGCTGCCCCTCGTGGCGGTGGACCCGAACCGGCTCGTGCAGGTCCTGCGGATCCTCCTCGACAACGCGTGGAAGCACGCCGGCGAGGAAGCGGAGGTCGACATCCGAGCGACCCGCGCACGCGACGGCGTCCGGATCGAGATCTCGGACCACGGGCCGGGGATCGCGCCGGAGGTCCTGCACCGGATCTTCGACCCCTTCGTGCAGGCGGAGGAGCCGATGACGCGCAGCGTCGGCGGGCTGGGGATCGGGCTCTACCTCGCCCGCGGCGTCTGCGGGCTCATGGGGGCCGAGATCGAGGTCGACGTCCGGCGGAGCGGCGGGACGACGTTCCTCATCCACCTGGCGGCGGCGAACGACGCTCTGGAGCCGGTGCAGTGAACGAGAGCAATCGTCCGTTACTAGTCCACCTGGCTCATTTATCGCCAAATCGGGACATCGACCTTGCTTCGGTGGAATTCGCGGACATAGCGTGACGTTCCGAGGAACAACAGGAGAACGATTTATGGGCAAGATCGAACAGCACGTCTCACCGTCGCAGCCGCAGGATGCCTCGCGGCACGTCGTCCTGCCCCCTGCCGCGGATCTCCCTCCCCTCGTCCTCGGGCTCGGCGACAAGCGCACGCTCGACCCGGAGGTAGCCGGCGCGAAGGCCGCCAACCTGGCCCGCGCGAAGCAGGGTGGGTTCACCGTCCTCGACGGGTTCGTCGTCACCGTGGAAGGCACGCGCGTGTTCTCGACCCAGCGCGCCCGGCAGGTGGGCCGCGACCTCGAGAAGCTCCTGAAGAAGAGGTGGGCGGCGCTGTCGCACGAGGGGACGCGCCCGCTCGTCGTCCGCTCGTCGTCCAGCGCCGAAGACGGCCACGACTCCGCCATGGCCGGGATGTTCACGTCGGTGCTCGACGTGAGCACCTGGGCCGACTTCCGCACGGCGATGCAGACGGTCGTCGAATCGGCACGGATCATCGACCTCGTCGACGAGACCGAGACGCTCTCGCCGATGGCCGTGCTCGTGCAGCCCCAGCTCGACCCCGAGTGGGGCGGCGTGCTCTTCGGCATCGACCCCGTCACCGGCAGGACCGATCACCTCGTCGTCGCAGCGGTGCCCGGGCGTCCCGACTCGCTCGTCGGCGGGACGGTCGCGGGCCACCGCTACGTCCTCACCCACCGCGCCCGGGTCGTCGAGAGGTCGGAGCCGTCGCGCGGCCTCCCGCCCGCGGCGCTGCGACGCCTCACGAAGCTCTCCGAGCGTGCCGCGGAGCACTTCGGCGGTGCCCAGGACGTCGAGTGGGCGCTGAGGGCCGACGAGCTCATCGTGCTCCAGGCGCGGCCCGTCACGGCCGTGGCCGACCCCCGCACCGCGACCGGCCCGGTGCTGGGTCCGGGACCCGTCGCCGAGACGTTCCCGAAGCCGCTGGCGACGCTCGAGATCGACCTCTGGGTCGAGCCTCTGCGGGTCGCGGTCGCCGAGGTCCTCCTTCTGACGGGGGCGGCCTCACGGCACGCCCTCGCGAAGTCGCCGGTGGTGACGACGGTCGGGGGCCGCGTCGCCGCGGACCTCCGCCTGCTCGGCGCGTTCCCGAACCGCAAGACGTTCTTCGAGAGGATCGACCCGCGGCCGCCCGCGCGGCGTCTCGCCGCTGCGTGGCGGACCGGACGCCTCCGCGCGGCGCTCCCCTCGATCGCCGCTTCGGTGGTGGAGCGGGTGGATAACGACCTCGCCGCGGTCCCGCAGCTCGGCGAGCTGTCGGCCCCCGAGCTCGTGGCGCTGCTGCACCGCGCGCGGCAGGGCCTCGTGTCGCTGCACGCGCACGAGGTCATGTTCGGTCTCCTCGCGCACGAGGAGTACACGGTGACTGCGGCGTCGCTGGGGCTGAGGCATCTGGCGGCCGCGCGGACGGAGGGGTTCGAGGACGAAGCGATCCTCGCCATGCGCCCCGAGGTGCTGGCGCTCGTCCCGCCGTCGATCGGAGGCAGCATCGTGCTTCCGGAGACGTCCGCGTCGCTCCTGCGCAGCCACGACGGCGACGCGTCCCTCCCGCAGCGCGAGGCGCTGCGTCTGCGGGCGCGCTGGGTGCAGGAGCTGAGCGCGCGGGCCGTGCGCGAGCTGGGAGCGCGTCTGCGGGCGAACGATCGCGTGACGGACCCGGCGCACGTGACGGCGATGAACCTTGCGGAGCTCGAGACCGCCGCGACGCTCGGCGCGGTGCCGCCGGACCTCGCCGAGCGCGCCACCGCCGTCGCCCCGCCTCTCCCGACCGCGTTCCGCCTTACGGGCGACGGCGCCGTCATGGCCTACCGGCCGCGCCGCAAGCAGCCCGCGAGCGACGGGACCGGCGCGAGCGCGGGGCGCGCCGAAGGGATCGTGCACAACGGCGAGGGCGTGCCGCAGCGGGGCGAGGTGCTCGTGGTGTCGACGCTCGACCCCGACCTCGCGACGCTTCTGCCGAGGCTCGCCGCCCTCGTCTCCGAGACCGGCAGCGTGCTGTCGCACCTCGCGATCATGGCGCGCGAGTACGGCGTACCCGCCGTCGTCGGCGTCCCCGACGCCGTCGCCCGTTTCCCCGTAGGCTCCCGCGTATCGGTCGACGGGACCACCGGTGAGGTCAAGCTCGTCGAGGGGGACCCGTCGTGAGCGCGAAGCGGCTTGCATACGCCGTCATGACCGTCGTCCTCACCGCGTCGGGTGCGTACATGTTCGTCTACCTCTACCGGTGGGAGTGGAACCGGACCCTGATCGCGGGGCTGTTCTTCGTCGCCGCGGAGATAGGGCTCGTCGGTGCCGCGATCCTCGAGCGGCTGAAGAAGATGGAGTCGCGCATGTCGGCCGCGCCCGCCGAGCCTCCCGCGCTCGCGGCGATCCAGGAGACCGCGCCGGAGCCGAAGGCCGGCTTCAAGTGGCTCACACCGACCGACGGCATGGGCGTCTTCGTGCCCGTGCTCATGGGCGCCGGCTTCGTCGTCTCGGGCATCGCGTGGCTGGTCGAGCGGTTTGCCCACGCGACCGCGCGCCCGGCGATGGAGCGCGGCCTCGCATGGAGGCTCGTCCCGCTGTCGCTTCCCGAAGGCGGGTTCGTCGGCGGCGGCGTCCCCGCGCTCGCGCCGCGGCCCTCACGGACGAAGACACGCGTCAAGCACGCCCTGATCACGATCGCGGTCGCCGCGGCCCTCTCGCTGGGGATCGACGCTCTCGGCGACCTCACGCAGAACCGTCCGGACCGCGCACTTCCGGGAACGAGCAGCACGCTCGTCGTCGAGATCAAGACGCGCGCCGCGGACTCCTCTTCGGTCGATACCGCGTCGCGCCTGTGGTCCGCCTGCGCGGGGACGGTTCCGGGCTACGTCGACACGCCGAAGATCGCGGCGCTCGGCAGCGGCAAGGCCCTGATCGTCACGCAGCCCGCGCTCGGCGAGCACACGCAGCGGCGGCTGACGGGATGTCTGAACGACACCACGCTGGACGAGGTCCAGGCGCGGGTCCAAACCGTGGAGAGCTTCGGCGCCGACTAGTTGATGTTCGACCAGATCCGGCGGGGGGCGTCGAGGACGCGGCTCAGGCCGGTGACGATCGGGTTCGGGCGGTCCGCCTCGGTGGCGGTGAGGTCGGCGACGAACGCGAGCTGCTCGAGCGACGGCGGGCCCACCGACAGGTTGCGCCGCAATGCTCCTGCGGCCGACTCCTGCCCGGTGGCGACGAGGTACGCGGCGATCATGGCTCCGGTTCGTCCGACGCCGGCCATGCAATGCACGTAGACCTTGCCCTTGCTGTTCTCGATGATCGAGAGGAACTGGGCGACCTGCGCCTCGCTCGGGATCTGGCCGTCGCGCAGCGGGATGTTGAACCGGGTGAGACCGGCCTTGTCGAGAGTCTCCTCGTCGACGTGGAGGTTCTCCTCCGCGCGGAGGTCGACGATCGTCGTCACGCCGCGCCGGGCGAGGGCGCGCAACGTGTCGTTCTTCGGATAAGAGCCACGCAGGACGCGGTCGTCAACGACCTGGAAGTTCATGATGCCGCCGGGGGCCGAGACCGTCTGCGCCGGCGCGGTCGTCTTCGCCCACACCATCGCCGAGAAGATCGCGAGGTTGCCGAGGGCGAGGAAAGCGACGAGGCCGACGAAGGCCGTGATCGTGATCGAACGCATGCGGCGAAGAACCTTCAGGGTCATCTTGCGCTCGCTCACGTTCCCAAGTCCTCCGGTCGGTCGATTTCCCGTGGATGACCACTTACCCCGAGCCGCCCGGTTCATCCCCATACGCGGCGCGTCGAATAGACGGCTGCAGAGAGATTCCCCGGCCGCCGGCGCCGATTTACGCCGGGGCGCGGAGGTGCGGGTTGCGGTACGACTGGCTTGCTTCCTGCCTCTGGCTTCGGCCCTGCGGGAGGGTTGCTTTAGTTGTTCGACCGGGGGCCTGGGGTTCCTGCCGCGCCTCTTCGGGCGCTTTCTCCCGCCAAGCGGGAGGAATCGACCGAACCTCGCGGGTCTTTCTTGGGTTTTTCCGGTCTACCGGCCGCGCACGAGGGTCGCGACGACCTCGCGGACCGGGTAGGAAGCGGAGCCGGTCGTCGAGAAGTAGCCGAGGGCGCGCCAGGGGCCGCCGTTCGACCGCCAGCGGGCCGCCCAGATCGTCTCTACTCGCGGGGAGTACCGCGCCTTCGTCTCGTAGAGGTGGGCGACGTTGCCCGGTCGCTTGCGGGTCCAGGGGCGCCCTGGGTGGTTCGTGCTCGCCTCGCTGCCGTCGCCGAAGTCCCAGAGATACCGGACGGGCCGGGCCTCGGCGGTCACCGTGAGCCCCGGCGCCCGCGCCGTCGCGCTAATAGGGCGGAGCTCGTCGGCGACCCAGAAGAAGGAGTCGAGCCCGGTGAGCCCGACCCGTGCAGGGGCGAGCCCGATCTCGGGCCGGGGGGCGAGCGAGATCACGCGCTCGTATGCGGCGAGCGCGAGGGCCTCGGGGTCGGGCCGGCGGGCCGATCGTCGTGGTCTATCGCGGGCGGCCGCGGGGGCGGGGGCCGGGGAGACGAAGCTGATGCAGTCGGCGAGGCCCTCGGAGAATGAGAGCGAGAGCGAGACGCCCCGAGCATCGAGCCGCGGGACACAGTTGTGGGCGGAGATAGCGATCGGAACGGGGGCCGCGGGGGCTGGCAATATCCCGACCCTCGATGACGTCTCACCTGGACCAGTCCCTCGACCTTGCGGCGACGGTGGCCGATATGCTGCAGAGACGGCCTCGACGCCAGGCGCGATCGTCTTTCCGTGCGAAATGATTCGCGCCCTCCCGCCCGTCTGAGCCTCCGCGACAACACCCAAGATGATGGCGGCGACGATGCCCACAACCACCCCTCCACGGGCGATCAACTTTGCGGCCTCGATGCAGGGCGGGAGGCCGTGATGACGGCATCCTCAAGCCGCCAATCGGAGTCAATCAGCTTCAGCGACCATAGGACGACTTGGCGTTGCCAGTGGCTGTCTAGGGTCACACTGCGACCTGACGCAGCATCTAGAAAACGAGCACGATCAAGTACTACTTGCTCAATCCGAATCTCGTCTGCGTTGTTCTCGACCACGGTCGCTGAGATCTGCCTCGTTACAGTGCGATCAATCACGCCATCGTGCAGTAGCGCACGGATTTCCCTCTCCACGCGCGCGGCAATGGGCGATCCAGGAGCGGCAAACGCCTTGACCAAAGTGATGTCTCTCGTCCGGTAGGCGGCCGTCAGCGACGCGTTCAGGCGTTCGAACTCGGCTATCGCTTCTGCGTCCGTTAGCGAGAAGTCCGGGCTCCGTGTCGGGGCCGGCGTCGGCGCGGCTTCCGGGCGCGTCGCCAGGATCGTCAGGGGCACTACCGTCGCCACCGCTCCCAGGAGGAAGAACGCGCGCACCGGCGTCAGCCCCGGCACCCGTTCCTCGGCCGCAGGACGGCGCCCCGCGTCACCACTGTCTCGCATCCGCCTCGACTTTCGCCCTATCGCCTCGGCCCACTCTTATCGCACCGCTCCATGCCGGGGCAACCCCCGGCGACGAACGGGACCTCAGCCCCCGCGGGTCTCCCGGACCATCAGCCAGCTCGGCACCCGCTCGCCGTCCTTCGTGTCTGTGTCGAGGACCCTGCCCCGGCGCTCGAAGCCGGCCTTCTCGTACGACCGGATCGCCCGACCGTTCTCCACGTCCGTCGTCAGGACGACCGCGGTCGCGCCCCGGACGGCAGCAAGGTGGTCGCACAGAAGAGCCACCGCAGCCGAGCCGAGCCCCCGGTCCACCAGACGCTCCTCGCCGATCATCACGTCGATGCCCCACGTCGCCTCGTCGAACGGGATCCCGACCTCCTCGGCCGCGGCGGCTTCGTCGGCCCACCGGTAGAACTGGACGAAGCCGATCGGCGCCCCGCCCTGTTCGATGATGCAGAGGGTCGTCGTCGAGTCCGGTCCCAGGTCCGGGAGGTACTCATCGCGCGCGCCCTCGAGGTCGAGCGGGGGCAGGTCGGGGTCCCACCACGGCCGCACGTGAGGTGCGGAGCGCCACCGCACGAGCAGCTGCAGGTCCTCGTCGACCGGACGGAGCCGGCGGATCGACAGGTCACCACCGGCGACGACGAGATCGTCCATGGCCGTTCAGTATCGCCGCCGCCATCGGAAGAGGGGGCCGCGCGGCACCCGCGCGGCCCCTCATCGCGGAAAGGATGCGCCTAGGAGCAACCCCGGATCGAGTCCTTGTACGACCCGTCGGTGTAGTAGGCGCGCGCCTGGTAGCAAAGCCTCGCGAGCCCGAGAGGCACGTTGAAGCGCCCCGCCGAGACTGCGACGTTGCCGGGATCACCTGCTGGGAAGTCGCCGTACATCGTGCCGTTGACCCAGATCGAGCACTCGGTGACGACCGTCGCGGCCGAGTCGACGCCCGATACGCCCACGCAGGCGTACTCGATCGCCTGAGTGCCGTCGGAGTTGAGCGAATACGTCCACTCGCCGGCCGCGTGCACGAAACGGCTCCGCGCCTTGACGGTGGTGAGGGGATCCGAGGCCCCCGCGGGGACGACCCCCGCGGCGCTGAAGACGCCGACGGCGGCCAGGAACGCTGAAGCTGCGCGCAATCTCAAAGTCATGTCTCCTTTTTTTCGAATAGCACGAGGCCCGGCTCTGCAGCCGGGCTGTGTCAATGCGAAGGGATGTCGAGCGTGACGTCCAGCGCGTCTGCGCCCGTTATCAGCCCCGCCGCCTCGTAGAACGACGAGACCTTCCACTCCCCCGGGTCGTAGATCGTCTGTGAGTAGTTGTCGATCCGGAACCTCGACGGCCGGACGGTGGCATCGAGCGTCCAGATGCCGAGCCCCCCCGGGCATTCCGGCGCTATGTACCCGACCGGTGCGGGCAGCAACGGGTCCGACCCGTAGATGCAGTCGCCGTAGCGTCCGGCCGCCCACGCGTCGCCCTTGATCGAGAGCACCTTGAAGGTGAACCCCTTCACGCCCTTGAAGTCGTAGGACCTCGCGTACGAGTGGGCGAGGTTGCCGGGCGCGGCGATGTTCGTGGCGGGTTCGGTCACCTCCGCGTCCAGACGGACGTCCGGGACGATCTTCGTCTTCCCGGTCAGGCCGTCGAAGCGCATCGCGACGGACGCGGGGGCACCGTCGGTGATCAGGTACAGCCGGTAATCGCCCGGAGGGAGGGTGCCCTCCCTGTCGGTCCCCCGCGTGATGAGAACCTGAGTCGGCTCCACGGGGTCACAGGCCGGAGCGTCGCAGAAGGAGTAGCGGCCGACGAAGAGGCTGACCCCGTCCCTGAGCAGGCCGTTGCCCGCCTGGACGAGCAGCGCGCCGACGAACCGGCCCCGTCCGGAGATCCGGAAGTACGGGTTCTCGCCGGTCTTAGCGGGGAAGTGGGCGCCCTTCGGGATCGTGACGGCCGTGTACCCGGTGGTGCCGGATATCACGTTGTCTGCTCCCAGGACCACCGGGCCGGTCTGGCGGGGCTTCGCAGCGCCGGCGTGGGTCGGGAGCAGAGCGGTGACGAGGCTGGCGGCCACCGCAGCGACCGCCAGCCCCTTCAGACGAAGGATCGTCACCTTGTTTTCGGGCGTAGAGCAAGGAAAGGCGTGGGACATCTTCAGGGTCTTCCTACTAGGGTGTTTCTACGGGCAGTTGTTCTGCTCGACGATCCGGCCGTCCGTGAAGACGGCGAACACGTTGGCGCACATCGAGTACTCCTTCACGGCGACATCGTCGGAGCCGGCCGTAGCACCGGCCGAGCCCGGAAGCGCGTGGCTCGAAGACGCCACCACATAGCCGTCCTGGACGACGCCGCACATGATTCCGACTGCGATGGCCCCGGTGGCCTTCGCGGTGCCGGTCCAGGTCACCTTCAGGCTCCGCCCGGTCGTCGTGCCTACGCCCTCGCACGTGCCGATGGCGACATGAGCGCCGTCGATGCCGTACGCGACGTCCGCCTGTACCGGCGAGACGATGGGAGCCCCCGCCGCCTGGGCAGGAGCAAAGGGAACGATTGCGACGGCCGCCGCAGCGGCCGACACCAGAATGCTACGAGTCTTGCTGAGCTTCATCCAAACCTCCAATTTGAGAGAACCGACGCTGGTCCTCACCGCCTAACTGCTTGCCCCATTGCTCCACCCCGGCCTCCGCCCAAACCTTCGGCCTGCGTGGAGAGCGTTACTGGAGTTGTCACTCCGGTAGCACCCGGCGCAACTATTCGCCCGCCCCCGTTGCATTCCTTCAAGGCGCGAGGAAAAATCGGCGAAATGCCCGGATTGGTGCCAGAATGCCCCGAAACCGGCCCCAGGAAGGTGGAAAAGATGATCAAGAGGTCCTTTGCCGTCATGGTCCTCGCTCTGACGACGGTCGCAGCGACTGCTTCCGCAGCCCCCGCACGGGAGACGGATCCTCTGGTCGACTCCGGCATCGTCGAGCGCGTTGAGTGCCTCTTCAGGGTGTACGTCAACGAGGGCGGCGAGAACGGCCTCGACTGCCTCGCCTGAGCCGACCGAAGCACACGCCCTGCTTGACGTAGAGGGCGAGGAGCGCGACACATAGGCGCGACCAGGAGAAAGGGGACGAAGTGGACACCGACCGCAAATGGTTCCGTGAGCTCTTCATCGAGGAGCTGGCCGAGATCACGGGAGGCGATCCCGACATCGTCAGCGTTCGCCCGCTGAAGGACTACCTCTGTGCCCACCACTACACGACGTTGGCCTGCGGAGAGGAGACGGGACCCTGCGCCCCGAGTGGGTGCTGACGGCGCAGGACGCCGAGGCCTAACCCGAAGCCAGGTGTGGCTTTTGTCATATTGACCATCGGCCCCTGAAGGCCTAGGTTTCCTAGGTATGGGAAGCGACCTCATCAAGGGTCATCTCGACCCCCTCGTGATGGCAGTCGTGGAGCAGGGCCCGTTGCACGGCTACGCAATCATCGACGAGCTGCGGCGCCGCAGCCAGGGTGAGTTCGACCTTCCCGAAGGAACCGTCTATCCGGCCCTTCATCGTCTCGAACGGCTCGGCTACCTGTCGAGCCGCTGGGACGACAGCCACGGCCGCAGACGCCGCGTCTACGAGCTGACGCGCGCCGGGCGGAAGGCGCTGGAGGCGAAACGGACGGAATGGCGCGGCTTCCGCAGCGCGATCACATCCGTATTGGACGGCGCGCATGGCTAGAGCCGAAGACGGTCTCGAAGCCGTGTGCTCCTATGTCGCCCAGCTACAACCCGACCTGGTCGGCCGCGCTCGCACGCGCAGACGAATCGCCGAAGAGGTCCGAGGCCACCTCGAAGAGAAGGCCGAGCGCTATCTGAGCAACGGCATGGACGCGGAGGCAGCGCAGCGCGCCGCGATCGAGGACTTCGGTCCGCCACAGGTCGT
Source organism: Actinomycetota bacterium (assembly GCA_030861725.1). Lineage (GTDB taxonomy): Bacteria > Actinomycetota > CADDZG01 > CADDZG01 > WHSQ01 > JALZEG01. The sequence continues at coordinate 20,427 of JALZFC010000018.1, forward strand.
GATCAATAGTTGGGCCGAGTCGAAAGGCATCGGTGTGGTTACCAACTTCACCCGCTTCGGCGGGCTCGCAGGAATAGTAGGTGCGCTGGGGTTCTCCGCCGCCATGGTGTGGTCGGAGATCTCCTGGAGCTTCTCCATCGGGTGGGCCGCGGAAGTCGCTCTCACCTTCGGCGCGTTCTTGGCCGCCGGAATGGTCGCCCTTTACATGAGGCTCCGGGGCAAGCTCGGTCGCTACGCCCGCGTCGGATTCAGAACGATCGCCGGCGGCCTGGTCGTCGGCTTCGGGAGCAGCATGCTGTGGTTCGCTCCCGGCGGAGCCGTCGCACTGGCCATGCTCGTGGCGGGCACCGGCTTCTATCTGGTCGGCGCGCTCCGCGCGGACGTCGTCCCACGCGGCCCGCTCGTCGTGTGGGCGACGGGCTTCGTTCTCGCCGTGATCGTCGGGTTCGGCGGGAGCGTCGCCGGCGTCGACACCGGGTACGCCGCGATGTTCTTCGGGTACGGCCTGTTCGACGCGGGATGGGTGTGGCTCGGGACACATCTGTGGAACGAGAGGACTTCGGCCGAGTCGACGCCCGCGGCGGTAAGCGCGTAGCAAGTGCGACGGCTGTGGTGGTTGTGGATGCTCCTGGCCGCCGGAGTCCTCCTGATCTGGGGGATCATGTACATCGGCGGCCAGGGGCCGGTCGACTGCGCGAGCGAGGCCGGCATCCGGCCCGAGAACTCGTCGGATCTCTGCCCCGGCGCCGCGCCTAGAGAGCCGACCGCCTCCAAGAATCGGTTCGTATCGAGCGTTCCAACCGTGGCGGGCGACGCTTCTGCGGCCGCGCGGGCAGAAAGCCATGCCCGCGGTCATCCTGCAGCACGGTCTTCCGGGCTCCCGCATAGATACGCTTCGCATCGCGAAGGTCTTCGCCCGCGCGGGAGTCATGACCGTGAGCATCGACGCTCCCTTCGCGCGCAGGCCGGGGGGTCAGGAAACACCCGTGACGTTCACCGGCCGGGACAGTCGTGAGCAGATCCAGCTCGTCGTCGACCTCCGCAGAGCGGTGGATCCGCTCGTCGCCCGCGGGAGCGAACCCAAAGACGTCAGGTGGTACGCGGGAGGCCACGATCTCGGCACCGTTGCGAGATGCGACGCCACGCGTTGGTTGGGGACGCGGCTGCGCCTGTCGGGCGCGGCGTTCGACGGATGCGAGGGCTGAGCGGCGTCGATGACGATACTCGTCGAGGGGTTACGCGTCCCTCCGCACGCCGGTTCGGCGATACACCGATTCGGCGTACGCGTGCGGGCGAGCATGGAGGATGAGGTCGTTGGACAGCTTGATGCCGTCGGGTACCCGCGTGGGGTCGAACACGAGGACGTCTCCGTCCTGCTCGCGATCGAACGCGAGCGCGACGATCTCCAGGTGGCCGAGCTCGACCTTCTCGCGCTCGTCGGGCCACCGCACGGTGGGATCGTCGACCGGGTCGTCTTCCTCCGCGATCTCCGCCCACAACCGGAACCCCTGACGTCCCCGACCGAGACGTTCCTCGAGATCGGCACGTAGATAGTCGGGATCGCGCTGCTTGGCCTCCGCGTGATCGAGCCAGGCTTCGCCGGCATCGGGCTCCCACCGGTAGCGCACCCAACGCTCGCTGCCGTCGGCGGCGACGAGCTTGAACGCGTGAAGCGCGAAGTAGCTGCATTGCAGGAAGCTCGCGGGCGGCTGGGCGAGCATCGCCGCCTCGACCGCGGGGACCGCCTCCGGGTGCGACTCGAGGTAGGTACCGATCTTGCCGAGGTCGGGCTGACCCGTCTCGGGGTCGGGTTGCCGCGCGAGCGCGAGCTCCAGGACGTCTTCCGGGGTCCGGGCCACGAAGACGGGGATCGTCGCCGCCGAGATGTCGGTCGTGCTCCCGTCCGGAAGGTAGAACTTCACGGCCATGCCGCGCGGCTCGTTCGTCCCGTCCCGCTTCGTCGGATCCCCTCCTGCGTTCGAGAACCGCACGTGCGTACGGATCGGGTCGCCCTGGAGGTGCGGGGCGCGCGTGAGCTTCGAGGCGACGGAAGTCGCGGTGAACGTCCCTGCACAGAGCGTGCCCTTGGAATGGACCGAGCGATGGCCTTCGTGGGAGCCGTAGATGCCGTTCTCGGCGTCGATGATCCGCGCCCAGAGGCTCGGCTCGGCAGTAGTCACGCGTTCAGCCTAAGCCCGCGTTGCCTCGACAGACGATCCCCCGGAGATACATTCGTTCGGGGAGGACCGCGCGGCTGACGGGCGCCTTTTGGAGGAGTGGGGGCCGCGGACCTCGAAGCCTGAACCGAGACCTTCGTGGGGACGGAGCAGGAGGACGTCATGAGAAGCGTGATGCGGCGCGTGCTGGTGGTCGTGACGGCGGTCGTCGTCAATCTGTCGTGGACGGGCAACGTCGTGCCGGTGAGCTCGCACGTGGGGTGCCAGGCCCCCGACGGGGGGCCGTGCTACAGCGAGAACTGCCAGTGGCAGTTCGGCTACGAGAAGCCCGCCCACTTCCACTGGTACTGCCGCTAACCCCGAGGACACGACCTAGACTGGGCGACGGCGTTTTGGCGACGGACGGAGGTGCGGCATGAAAGCGATGAGGCTACTTCTCGTCGGGTTGGTGGCGGCATCGTTGCTGGGAGGGTCGGCGGCTCCGGCGAACGCGAGTCACCGTTGTGCCGATCCAGGCATCTTCGAGGAGGACCACGGCATCAGCGAGACGTTCATACAGCTATGCGAATACGGCCCCCACGACCCCGCGGGCGCCGCGTGGTACGTGTTCTGCTGGTTGTCGCCGACCTGCTGAGCCGAGAAGGGGCGTCCTGTCTCGAAGGTGCCCCCGGTGGGAGTCGAACCCACACTGTGGGGTTTTTAAGACCCTTCTCTCTGCCGGTTGGAGTACGGGGGCTCGCCGTGGGTGAAGCCTAGACGAGCGGCCACGGCAAGGGCCGGTCCGCAGGGGGCTCCGGGAAGCGGCCCTCGATCAGCAGCGACTCCGTCCGTCCAAGCGTCGCCGCCACCTCGGCCGGCGACAGGAGCTCCTCCAGGCGCGCCGACAGGCCCCCCGGCTCGGCGAGCGCGGCCCCCAGCGTCTCCAGCTCCGAGATCGTCTTCCGGTCCAGCGGCAGCCCCGCGTAGGCCCAGATCACCGTGCGCAGCTTGTCCTCGAGGTGGAACGTCACGCCGTGGTCCACCGCCCACAACCGCCCGGACGAGTCCTCGATGACGTGGCCGGACTTGCGGTCGGCGTTGTTGATCACGACGTCGAACGCGGCGAACGGGACGAGGTCCTCGGAACGCTCCTCCATGATCACGAAGTAGTGACGCTCGGGGTCGTGCTCGACGAACAGCTGGAGTGACCCGGGGCCGAGCGGCGCGTCCTCCCGCAGCACGGTCGGCGGGACGATCCGCCATCCGGCGGCCTCGCTCACGAGGTATGCCGCGACCTCGCGTCCCGCCAGTGTCCCGTGCGGGAAGTCCCACAGCGGCCGCTCCCCGCGGCGCGGCTTGTAGACGGCCAGGACCTCGTCCGTCAGCCGCGTCAGGAAGGTGTAGTTCGAGGAGTACGGGAGGAGGCCCAGGACCTCGACGTCGCCCGTACGGAGGAGCTCGAGCGTCTGCTCGTCATCCACTCGGTCTATGGCCGTTCGACGCGGGGCAGATGTGCCCGTCGGGATCCATGGGCAGCCCGCAGAGCTGGCACAGGGGCCGTCCTTCCCCCACGGCCGCGAGCGCGTGCAGGATCAGAGCGCGGACCTGGTCCTTGCGCAGGAAGAACCTGTAGCCGGATTCGTCGCCGGGCTCTTCCTCCTCGTCGTCGGGCCGTATCTCCTGCAGCAGGATCACGACGAGCTCGCGGCCCTCGTCGTAGAGGAGCCCGATGGTCCCGATCCTCCACTCGGGCTCGACCGGCTCCTGCAGCGCGAGCGCGGGGTCGCGCTGCGGCGCCGCGGACTTGATCGTGTCGTCCGCGTCGATCATCAGCAGCATTTCCTGCAGCTTCTCCGCCAGGACCGCGACCTGCTGCTTCTCGATGAGGAAAGAGTGGACGCCGGAGCTGCTGCGCGCCTGCACGTAGAAGATGCGCTCGCCGGGGCGGCCGGTGAAGTCGGCGGTGAAGACGTCGGGCGTCACGTCGAACTGCACGTTCAGCCGTCCCTCGAGAGCAGCATCGGCGACACGTTCACCGACAGCACCCGCGGCCCGTCCGGAAGCAACGTCACCGCGCTTACGGACCCGGCGGCGACGACGATCCTCTGGAAGAGGTCGATGTGCACGCCGAGGAAGTGCGCGAGGACGAGCTTGATCACGTCGCCGTGAGAGACGACGCAGACGGGGCCGCGGGGATGCTGCTCGTGGATCTTCTCGATCTCGCCGAGCGCGCGGCTCTGCACCTCGCGCAGGGTCTCGCCGTCCGGGAAACGAGCCGCCGAGGGCCACCTCTGCACGACGCCCCACAGCTTCTGGCGCGCGAGCACCTTCAGCGACCGGTTCGTCCACCTGCCGTACTCGACCTCGCCGATCGTTCGCCGCGTCCGCACCGCCAGCCCCTGGCGCGCGGCTATCGCGGCTGCGGTCTCGCGGGTGCGGTCGATCGGGCTCGAGTAGACCGCCTCGAGCTCGATGCGCGACAGCAGCTCGGCCGCCGCCTCGGCCTGGGCGCGGCCCTCGTCCGTCAGGTGGACGTCGGGCATCCAGCCCGACAGCTTGTGGCCGGTATGGGAGGTGACGCCGTGCCGCACGAGCCATAGGGTCGTCATGCGAGCGACTTCTGCACCGCCTCGAGCGCGCTGGGGTTCTCGAGGGACGAGAGGTCCCCCGGATCCTCGCCGAGCACCTGCGCGCGGATCGCGCGCCGCAGGATCTTCGCCGAGCGCGTCTTCGGGAGCTCCTCGACGAAGCGGATCGCAGCGGGCGTGAACGCCTTGCCGAGCTGCGCCGCGATCGTCGCCTTGATCTCGGCCGCGAGCGCGTCCGCCGGCTCGGCGCCGGGACGCAGGATGCAGAAGCACCACACGGCCTCACCCTTCACCTCGTCGGGGATGCCGACTGCGGCACATTCGACGACGGCAGGGTGGTCGACCGCGGCCGACTCGAACTCGGCCGGGCCGATGCGCTTGCCGGCGACGTTCAAAGTGTCGTCGCTGCGCCCGTGCAGGAACCAGTAGCCGTCCTCGTCGACCGACGCCCAGTCGCCGTGCACCCACACGTCCGGCCAGCGCGACCAATACGTGTCGACGTAGCGCTGAGGGTTCTTCCAGAAGCCGCGCGTCTGCGCCGGCCACGGCTTGGTGCAGACGAGCTCGCCGACCTCGCCGCGCACGGGCTTCCCGTCGGGACCGAAGACGTCGATCGCCATCCCGAGCCACGGTGCACCGAGGGAGCATGCCTTCGTCGGGATGACGGGGGCCTGTCCGAGGAAGCACGCGCCGATCTCGGTGCCCCCGGAGATGTTGACGACCGGGCACCGTCCGCCGCCGACGACCTCGGAGAACCAGCGATAGGGCTCCGGGTTCCACGGCTCGCCCGTGGAGCCAAGCAGGCGGAGCTTCGAGAGGTCGTGCGCCTTCACGGGCGCCTCGCCTGCAGGCATCAGCGCGCGGACGAGCGTCGGGGAGATCCCGAGGACCGTCACGCCGTGGCGCTCGCACATCGCCCAGATCCGTCCGGGATCGGGGTAGTTCGGCGCGCCCTCGTACATGAGCACGCACGCGCCGTTCGCGTGGCCGCCCACCATCTCGAACGGCCCCATGATCCAGCCCATGTCCGTGACCCAGTAAAGGACCTCGCCGGGAGCCATGTCGAACTGGTAGGCCGCCTCCGACGCGACCTTCACGAGGAAGCCTCCGTGGACGTGGACGCTGCCCTTCGGATGCCCGGTCGTGCCCGACGTGTACGCGATCATCAGCGGCGCCTCGGGATCGAGCTCGGCCGCCTCGCGTTCGGTGGGTTGCGCGCCGAAAGCTGCGTCCCATTCGACGTCGCGGTCGTTCAGCGTGAGCTCGTCGCCCGGGAACCGCCGGTAGACGACCACGCTCTCGATCGACGGCGACGCCGCGACGGCCTCGTCGGCGGTCGCCTTCATCGGGACCTTCGACCCGCGCCGGTAGAACGCGTCCGCGGTGAACAGGACCTTCGCGCCCGCGTCCTGGAGGCGCGTCGCGACGGCCGGCGCGCCGAACCCGGAGAAGATCGGCAGGTATATCGCGCCGAGCTTCGCGCAGGCGTAGGCCGCGACGACGGCCTCGGGGACCATCGGCATGTAGACGCCGACGGCGTCACCCTCGACGACTCCGAGATCCGCGAGGCCGTTCGCGACCCGGCTCACCTCCGCCGCGAGGTCCGCGTACGTCAGCGTGCGGACGGCACCGTCCTCTCCCTCCCACACGAGCGCGCGCTCTCCGCTGCGCTCCGCGGAGGCGGCGTGGCGGTCGACGCAGTTGAAGGTGAGGTTGATGCGCCCCCCCGTGAACCAGCGCGGCCACTGCGGGCCGCGCGACGCGTCGAGCAAGGTCTCGTATGGACGGAAGAAGTCGATGCCGAGGTCCTCGATCACGGCCTCCCAGAACCACACGACGTCGTCGGAGGACCTGCGGACGAGCTCGGCGTAGGTATCGATCCCGTGACGGCGCATGAGGCGCGTCACCGCGGCGCGCTCGATGTGCTCGTCCGTGGGAGTCCAGGCGAAATCGGTCATCGGTGCAGGCTATCGCGAGCCCACAACGCAAAGAGGCGGCCCAAAGGACCGCCTCTTTGCCGGAAACGCGTGACTGCTACCGGACGCCTTCTTCGTTCACGGTGATACGCCCCTGCATCGGGTGCAGGAAGCAGAAGTACTTGAAGGGCTTGTTGCCGCTCCTCGCGCCGAACTTGACCTGGAACGAGTCAATCCCGGCTGCCGGCGGTGTTAGATCCTCCGCCTGCGAGCCGCGGATGCCCGAGTGCTCCACGTCGTTCGGCCCCGACAGCGTGCCGTTCCCGGTCCCTCCCCAGAACTGATGGGAGACGTCGAACTCCAACGTGGACCCTTCCGGACAGATCGGCTCTCCGGTCTCGGCATCGCTCTCCGCCGGCGTATCGGGCCCGGCCCCCTGGTCACCGTCCGGATCGCACATAGCCTCATCGAACTGGAGGCGGAAGAAGATCTGCGGATCCGGCATCGACACCGTGTGATCCTCGGACACGAGCGAGTCGAAGCGCCACCTCACGGAGTCGCCCCTATTGATGGACAGCTTCTTCGGGTAGAACGCGAGCAGCGAGACGAACCTGCTGTCGACGCCCGCCCACGCATCCCAGACACGCCCCCCTCCGGCGGTCTCGTGCGACGTGCGGCGGTCACTGTACTTCGCGTGCGTCGCCTGCGCCCAATCGAGGTCGCGCGCCAGCTGGTGCCGGCGCACGTCGTCGATCGCCGACTGCGGCGTCGCGGACGCGGGGTCCTCCACGACCCTGATCCGCTTGCGCATGTTGTGGTGGATCAGACACACGACCCAGAAGGTCGTTCCGGGCTGGGCGTTGACCGTCGCGGTGAACGATCCCGGCAGCTCGAACGGTGCGCCCGAGTTCAAGACGGCGTCGCCGGTGTAGTTGCACGGGTTCTGGCCCTCGCCGCCACAGTCCTGCTGCGACGGCGTCACGACGGCGGGGAAATTGTCCTTGAACTCGTTCGCGCCGTCGTCGGGATCGGTCGCGGCGAAGCCGAACGGCCCTGTGGTGGACGCGTTATCCGCGAGCCAGTCGTCTGCGCCGGCGCCCGCCGGCAGCATCGTTGCCGTGTGGAAGCCCCGGAACTCGAACGTGATCCTGTCGCCGGTGTGGACGGTGATCGTGTCGGGGCCGGCGAACCGCATCGACTCGGCCGGCAGGCTCCGGCCCCCGAGCTGGGCACCCACCTGGATCGAGATCGCCGCGTGCCCCGCGGAAGCCGTCGGACCTGCCGACAGAAGACCTGCCGCCAGAGCGGTTGCCGCCAATGCTGCCGTGATCCTGCTGCGTCTCAAGTGAAACCCCTTTCGATTGGTCCGGCCGCTTCGTCACATTAAGCATTGCGACCCCACAGTCAAGGTGTCATGCGGCTGACACGTTCATGGATCAGCCCCCAGGAGCTGTATGACCAGACCGTCCAGGATGTCCTTCTCCGAGACGAGGACCTCGGGGGCGTCGAAGGCCTCCATGACGGCCAGGAGGATCTCGGCCCCCGGGACGATCACGTCCACGCGCCCCGGTTGGAGCCCCCGCACCCTCCTGCGCTTCTCGTAGGGCAGTGAGGCGAGCCGGCGAACGAGGCGCCGGACGTCGCCGTGCGAGAGGACCGCGTGGTGGGTGACGTCGGGGTCGTACACCGGCACTCCCGCCTTCAGCGCGGCTAGCTGCGTGACCGTGCCGGCGACGCCGATCAGGCGCGCCCCGGCGGGGACGGCGAGCTCCCCCTTGACCTCGTCCAGCGCGCTCGACACCTCGGCCCTCAGCGCCTCGAGCTCTTCGGGCGCAGGCGGGTCGGAAGCCAGGTGCTTCTCCATCATCCGCACCGACCCCACGTCCAGGGACACGAGGTGCTCGGGCTCGTCGACGCCGCTCACCAGCTCCGTCGACCCGCCGCCGATGTCTACGACCAGGACGGGACCGCCGGCCGGTAGGTCGGACAGCGCGCCGAGGAACGTCGCGCACGCCTCGGCCTCGCCCGTCAGCAGCTCGGCCTCGGTGCCGGTCAGGCGCCGGACGCCGTCGAAGAAGTCGGCGCGGTTGCGAGCGTCCCGCACGGCCGACGTCCCCGTGACGCGCAGCTTCGTGACCTCGTACTCGCCGCAGGTCGCGGCGTACTCCGCGATCGTCTGGAGCGTCCGCTGGAGGGCGTCGGGCGCGAGGACGCGGCGCTTGTCGACGTCCTGGCCGAGCCGCGTGATCGTCAGCCGCCGCTCGAGCGCGCGGAACCCGCCGGCCAGCTCCTCCGCGACCAGCAGCCGCGTCGAGTTCGTGCCGACGTCGATCGCGGCGACGCGCACGCCGCTACTCCTCCACCACTACACAGGGAACGACGCAGTCCGGCCACTCGGTCGCGGCCAGCGTCCGCGCGCCGATCGGGTTGGGGGGGTCGGCGAGCTCGTGCGCGAGGTGCGCGTGCAGGCACTTGACGCGCTCCGGCCCTCCTCCCGGAGGGCCGCCGGACTCGACGATCACGAGATGCCGGTCGCGCCGCTCGCGATAGCGACGGAGGGCGTCTTCGAGTCGGGAGCGCAGCTCTCCGTCGCGCGCGAGCGTCTCGGTCAGCGCGGCCATCGTGCCGGTCGCCTCGAGCCGGCTCGCGCGCTTCACGAGGATCGGGCAGGTCAACCAGAACGTCGTGGGGAAGGGGGAGCCGTCCTCCATCAACGGATGGCTCTCGACGACCATCGGGACGCCGAGGTGGCACCGTGCGGCGACAGCCCAGGAGCCTCGCACCGGCCGCTCGAGTTGCGCCTCGACGACCGCTCGGTCCTCGGGGGAATGGCGGAGCGAAGCTACTTCTTGCCGCCTTCCTTGTGGCGCTTGAGGTCGACCAGACGCTCCTGGCTCTGGTGCATGAACTTCTTGAGCTTCTGCTCGAACTCCGGATCGCGCCCGCCCTTGCGCGTGGGCCGCTCCTCGTAGCCGGGTTCGGCCTGCTTGATCGACAGGTCGATCTTGCCGTCTTCCTTCTGGCCGACGACCTTGACGGTCACGCGGTCGCCCTCGCGGATGTGCTCGCGGATGTCGCGGACGTAGTTCTTGTCGACTTGGGAGATGTGCACCATCCCGCTCTCGCCCGAGTCGAGCTCGACGAACGCGCCGTAGTCCATCACCTTCTGGATGGTGCCTTCGACGACTGCCCCGACCTCTACTGCCATGCCTACAGCGTACCCCCTAAAACCTAGCTGTGGCCGTTGTCAGCTCTTATGTACCACCTGGTGCCAAAGCTAGGTTTTAAAACCCCACGAATTGGAGGAGTCTCTCGGCGAAGCCGGGCTCCGGCGGGAGCGGGGGCGCGACCTCCCGCTCCTTGCGTCTGTCGGCGGCGCGCTCGCGTCCCGGGGGCACGACAAGGTACGCGGTCTCGCCGGGCCGCACGAGCCCGATCTGCTCCCGCGCCTTCTGCTCGAGGAAGTCGGGGTCGTCGAGCCGCGCGATGCGGCGCTCGAGCCGCTCGTTCGTCGTCTCGATCTCGCGCAGCTCCGCCTTCATCCGCGCGATCCGCTCGTTCTGCTGGGTCAGCTCGCGCGTGGGTTCGATCGCCATGGCCGCGAGCAGCCCGGCAACGAGCAGGAAGACCACGAGGCCGGGGCCGACGAACGGGAGCCGCTGGAGCGGGTTCACGGTGGCGGCGACCTCCGGAAGGCGGCGCGGCCGGCGTAGCGCGCGGAGTCTCCGAGGGCGTCCTCGATGCGCAGGAGCTGGTTGTACTTCGCGGTGCGCTCCCCGCGCGCCGGGGCCCCCGTCTTGATCTGTCCCGCGTTCGTCGCGACCGCGACGTCGGCGATCGTCGCGTCCTCGGTCTCGCCAGAGCGATGCGAGATCACCGTCTCGTACCCCGCGCGGTGGGCGATGCGGACGCACTCGAGCGTCTCGGTCAGCGTCCCGATCTGGTTCGGCTTGATCAGGATCGCGTTACCGGCGCCGAGGCCGATGCCGCGCCGGAGCACCTCGGGATTCGTCACGAAGAGGTCGTCGCCGACGAGCTGGAGGCGGTCGCCGATCCTCTGCGTGAGCGCGACCCAGCCGTCCCAGTCGTCCTCGGCCATCCCGTCCTCGATCGAGACGATCGGGTAGCGGTCGACCCAATCTGCCCAGAAGCCGACCATCTCGTCGCTCGAGAGCCTGCGGTCCTCCGACGCGAGGAAGTAGTCGTCCCCCCGGCGGATCTCGGACGTCGCGGGATCGAGCGCGAGCGCGATGTCGTCGCCCGGCGTGAACCCCGCGGCCTCGATCGCGTCGAGCAGGAGCTCGACGGCCTCGGAGTTCGCGCCGAGGTCGGGCGCGAAACCACCCTCGTCCCCGACGCCCGTCGAGAGACTTTTCGAGTCGAGGATCTTCTTCAGCGCGTGATAGGTGCGGCTCCCCCACTCGAGCGCTTCGGCGAACGTCCCGGCCCCGACCGGCGCGAGCATGAACTCCTGGAGGTCGACCGAGTTGTCGGCGTGCGCGCCGCCGTTCAGCACGTTCAGCATCGGGACCGGCAGCAGGTGGGCGTCGGGACCCCCGAGATAGCGGAAGAGCGCGACGCCCAGCTCGTCCGCGGCCGCATGCGCGACCGCGAGCGAGGCACCGAGCATCGCGTTCGCGCCGAGGCCCGACTTGTCGTCGGTGCCGTCGAGATCGCGCATCGTCGTGTCGATCGAGCGCTGGTCGAGCGCGTCGCTGCCGAGCAGGGTCGGGCCGATCCGGTCGGTGACGTTCGCGACGGCCTTCTGGACGCCCTTGCCGCCGTAGCGGTCCCCGCCGTCGCGCAGCTCGAGGGCCTCACCGGCGCCGGTCGACGCGCCGGACGGCACGGCCGCCCGACCGGACGCGCCCGAATCCAGCGCGACCTCGACCTCGACGGTCGGATTGCCTCGGGAGTCCAGGACCTCGCGGGCACGCACGAGGACGATCTCACTCACAGTGGTTGACTCCTTTCACAGCCGTAACAACTTAGCGCAGGAGCTACAGGGACTGTCGGAACCTCAGCGTTGCCCTGGCAAGCGCCCCCTCCGGGTCGACGCCGGCCGAACGAGCGACCGCCACGAGCCAGAACAGCGCCTCGCCGATCGCCTCCGGACCTGCCGGAGCCGCGAGCGCCTCCTCGACCCTCCGGCGCGCGGTCTCCGGGTCCGCCCGGAAGCCGAGCGCGGCGGCGCGCTTCTGCGTCTTGTAGGTCGCCAGCAGGCCCGGAAGAGAAGCGGGGATCCCGTCGAACGGTCCCGGCCGGTCCTCCTTTTCCTTCGCCTTGATCGCCTCCCAGTTCGCGACCACGTCGGCGGCGCCGGCTACGACCACGTCACCGAAGACGTGCGGGTGACGGTGCAGGAGCTTTGCGACGATCCGCTCGGCCACGCCGGCGACGTCGAAACGGCCGTCGTCCGCGGCGAGCTGTGCGTGGAACACGACCTGGAGGAGCAGGTCGCCCAGCTCCTCTTCCAGCTCGTCGCCGAGAGCACCTCCGTCGATCGCCTCGAGCACCTCGTGCGCCTCCTCCAGCAGGTGCACCCGCAGCGACTCGTGCGTCTGCTCGGCGTCCCACGGGCACCCACCGGACCCCCTCAGCCGCGCCATCACGAGCGCGAGGGACCCGAACGTCGCCGCCGCACGACGCCCTATCCCAGCGCCCTGCGCCGCGGTGACTGCGTCGGGGGCCGAAGACGAGCCGGAGGTGACGGTCGCGCCGGCTGCGGCGAGCTCGCGGACGCGCGGGGATCCGGGGTCGGTGACGAGCGCCCACGCCGCCCGCGTCGCGTCCGGCTCGTCGTCGAACGGCCCCGCCGGCACCCCCGCGGCCGCGAGGCGCGCGACGAGGGGATGGTCGGGGCGCTCGAAGAGCACCCGGTCGGACGACGCCAGCAGGTCCCACTCGTGCAGCGTCAGCCACTCCCACTCGCCGGGGGCGAGGGGCACGACGACGAGCGCCGGTCTCATAGCGCGCTAACCGGGCGACGGTTGCGGCGCGGGGAACATCGGGACGCTCGGCGAAGGCGACGCCTCCGGCGCCTCGCCCGCGGGGATGTCGCTTGCGTCCGGGTCGACCACGCGGCCGAGCGACTCGTCCCACACGCCGTAGCGCGGGTTCACCTCGACGTCGGCCTCCTCGTAGAGGTCGCGCAGGAAGGCCTGCCAGGCCTCGTCCTGCGCGACGCCGGCGAGCCGCGACTCGATCCGCGGCCGGGCCTGCTCGAACGTGGCGGTCCGGCGCGCCCTCACGCGGATGACGTGCCACCCGAACTCGGTCTGGACCGGGTCGGAGACCTCGCCCTCCTCGAGCCCGGCCGCGGCGTTCTCGAACGGCTCGACGAAGCTGCCGGGGGGCTGGAAACCGAGGTCGCCGCCGTTCTCTTCGGCCGACGGGTCCGTCGAGTGCTTGCGAACGAGCGTCGCGAAGAGCTTGTCGAGCTTGGCCTCCGGCGCCACCTGCAGGCGCCGCGCCAGACGTTCGGCGAGGCGTCGCTTCCCGACGAGGATGTGCTGCGAACGCGTCAGCTCGAACTCCTGGAGATTCTCCTGGTAGTAGGCGCGGAGGTCGTCCTCCGCGGGAGCGGCCTCGGCGACGACGGCCGCACGCAGCTCCTCTTCGATCAGACGGTCGCGCACGATCTCCTCGAGCTCGGCGTGCGTCAGCCCCTGCTCCTTCAGCTCTTCGCGGAACTGGCTCTCGTTCTCGAACTCCGACTCGATGATCGAGGCGATCTGCTCGTCCACCTCGTCGCCGGTGACCTCGATGTCACGTTCCTCCGCCGCGGGCCGGAGGATCGCGCGCAGGATGAGCGCCGACAACCTGCCCTGCTCGTACTCGCGCTTCAGCGCGCCGGCATCGCCCTGCTGCGCGAGCTGCTCGAAAGAGCGGCTCTCTACGTAGTCGTCGAGCAGCGCCTGCACCTCGTCCATCGGGATCTTCTCTCCGTGGACGACGGCGGCGGCCGGGTCGAGGAGGTTCCCGCACGCGGGCGCGGCGGCGAGCACCGCGAGAGCCAGGAGGGCCTTTCTCATGCGTTCGAGGTTAACTGCTGCAGCAGATCGGTCACCCATGCGACGACGCCGCTCGAAGGGACCGAGCGCATCGGGATCAACAACGTCTGCGTCGCGGGGCGCCACTCCGCGTCGGGCAACAGTCTCTGCAGCCGCAGCTGCCGCGAGTCCTCGAGCTCGATCGGCTTGATCCGCAGCATCTTCGCGATCGTCGCGGCCTCGGTGATGCCGGCGCTCGTCATGAGACGCCGCAGCGCCGCGACCTCGAACAGCGCCTCGACCGGCTCCGGCAGCGGCGCGCCGTAACGGTCGAGCAGCTCGCCCTTCGCCTCCTCGAGCTCCTCGGCCCCCGTAGCCGACGCGATCCGGCGGTAGGCCTCGAGGCGCAGGTTCTCGTCGGCGATGTAGCTCTTCGGGATGAACGCGTTCAGCGGCAGGTCGATACGGACCTCGCCGTCCTCGTGCCACGGCAGGCCCTTCGCCTCGTCGACGGCCGCCGACATGAGCTTCACGTACAGGTCGAAGCCGATCTCCGCGATGTGTCCGTGCTGCTCGGCGCCGAGCATGTTCCCGGCGCCGCGGATCTCCAGGTCCCTCATCGCGATGCGGAAGCCGGAGCCGAGTCCCGTGTGCTCCGAGATCGTCTTCAGGCGCTCGTGCGCACCCTCCGTGATCGAGCGCTCGGGCGGCCAGAAGAGGTACGCGTAGGCGCGTTCGTGCGCGCGCCCGACGCGGCCCCGCAGCTGGTACATCTGCGAGAGCCCGAGGAGGTCGGCGCGCTCGACGACCAGCGTGTTGCACGTCGGGATGTCGAGGCCGGACTCGATTATCGTCGTGCACACGAGCACGTTCGTCTTCGCGTCGCCGAAGTCGAGCATCGTCTCCTCGAGCGCGCGCTCGTCCATCTGCCCGTGCGCGAGGCCGACACGGGCGTCGGGCACGAGCTCCTGGATCCTCTTGGCCGCGTGGGAGATCGTGTCGACGCGGTGGTGGACGTAGAAGACCTGGCCGTCGCGCAGCAGCTCGCGCCGGATCGCCGAGCCGACCATCTGCTCGTCGTACTCCCCGACGTAAGTCATCACGGGGTGGCGGTCCTCCGGCGGCGTGTCGACGATCGAGACGTCTCGTATCCCCGACATCGCCATCTCGAGCGTCCGCGGGATCGGTGTCGCCGTCAGCGTGAGGACGTCGACGCTCGCGCGCAGCTTCTTCAGCTTCTCCTTCTGGTCGACGCCGAAGCGCTGCTCCTCGTCGACGATCACGAGCCCCAGGTCGCCGAACTTCACGTCGGGCTGCAACAGCTTGTGCGTCCCGACGACCACGTCCACCTTGCCCTCCGCGAGCCCGGTGATCACCTTCTTCGACTCCGCGGGCGACAGGAACCGGGACAGCATCTCCACCCGGACGGGGAACGAGCGGAAGCGTTCGACGAACGTGGAATGGTGCTGCTGGGCGAGGATCGTCGTCGGCACCAGGACCGCGACCTGCTTGCCGGCGGCGACGGCCTTGAACGCGGCACGCACCGCGATCTCGGTCTTGCCGTAGCCGACGTCGCCGCACACGAGCCGGTCCATCGGAACCGGCCGCTCCATGTCGTCTTTCACCTCGTCGACCGCGCGTAGCTGGTCCGGCGTCTCCTCGTAGGGGAAAGCCTCCTCCAGCTCCCGCTGCCAGGGGGTGTCGGGGCCGTACGCGTGGCCCTTCGCCCGGAGCCGCGACGCGTAGAGCTGGACGAGCTCCTGCGCGATCTCGCGTGCCCGGCGGCGCACCCTCGACTTCGCCTTGCCCCACTCGGACGAGCCGAGGCGCGACATCTTGGGGGCCTCGCCGCCGACGTACTTCGACACGAGATCGACCTGGTCGCTCGGGACGTACAGCTTGTCGTCCTTCAGGTACTGGATCACGAGGTACTCGCGGTGGACCCCGAGCAGCTCGCGCTCGACCATCCCCGTGTACCGCCCGATGCCGTGGACCTCGTGCACGACGAGGTCGCCTTCCGCGAGGTCGAGGGGGCCGGAGACCTGGCGGCGCCGCGACTGGATGCGGCGCCGCGCCGCGCTCGAACGGCGCCCGGTCAAATCGGACTCCGCGACGAGCGCGAGCCGCGCCGACGGCAGCACGAACCCGCGCGCGAGCTCGGCGGTCACGACGTACGCGCCCGGCGGAGCCTCGAGGTCGGGCGCCTCCGGCACGACCGTCGCCGGCAGGCCGGACGACGACAGGTTGCCGGCGAGCCGCGTGGCCGTCTCGTCGAGCGACGCCGCGACGACCGCTCGGAATCCCCGCTTCACGTGGGACTTCAACGCGTCGACGAGGACCTCCGGGCGTCCGGCCGCGGCCGTCCACGTATCCGCGGCGAGCGACTCGGCCCCCGGCTCGGCAAAGGCCGTCATCAGCGTCACCGCCCGCGCCGGCGCCAGCGCCTCGTCCAGCGGGACGTAGTGCCTCTCACCGACGCCCGACAGCTCGGCCCATTCCGTCACCTGGTCGAGGACCTCGGCGGCGCGGTCCCGCACCCTCTTGGGCTCGAGGACCACTGCGGGGGCATCGTCCGGGAGGAGGGCGGCCAGCGTCACGCCGTCGCCCTCGGGAGCCCTCTCGACGCAGGGCGAGATCGAGACCGACTCGATCTCCTCGCGCGACCGCTGCGACGCGAGCGCGAACTGCCGCAACGACGACACCTCATCGCCCCACAGCTCGGCGCGCACCGGACGGTCCGACGACGGCGGGAAGACGTCGAGGATCCCGCCGCGGATCGCGAACTCGCCGCGTCGCTCGACGATGTAGTTGTGCTCGTATCCCATCTCGACGAGGCGCCCCGACATGGCGTCGAGGTCGACGGTCGTGCCGGCGCGGAGCTCGACGAGCTCGAGCTCCCCCGGCGGCGCCACGAGCTGCGTCACGCCCTGCGCGGTGGTGGCGACGACGAACCGGTGTCCCGCTTCGAGCCGTGCCAGCGCGTGCAGCCGGCGTCCCATCGTGTCGGTCGACGGCGCCATCGGCTCGCCCGGGAGCACCTCCCATCCCGGGAACACCTCGGCCCCGTCGCGGCCGAGGAACGCGTGGACGTCGCGGGCCAGCTGCTCGGCCTCCTCGCCGCGCGCCGCGATCGCGAGCACCGGCGCGTCGAGGTGCCTCACGAGCGACGCGAGGACGAACGGCCGCGCGGGGTCGGGGACGGTGATCGCGCCGCGCGCGTTCAGGAGCGCCTGAACGCGCTCGTCGGGGAGGAAGTCGAGCAGAGGTGCGAGAGAAGCCAAGGAGTCCCTATTTTCTCAGGGTTTGGCGCGCGTATTGAACTCGTTCATCGCCCGCTCGACCCCCTGCGACACGATCGTCTCCACCGCGTCGGCGGCGTCCGCGAGGACGAACGGGAGCTCCTTCCGTTCGGCGGCGGAGAAGCCGTCGAGGACGTGGCCGACGGCGCCCTTGAACCCCGGCGGGCGGCCGATCCCGACACGGACCCTCGTGAAGTCCTTGGTGCCGAGGTGGTTCACGATCGAGCCGAGACCGTTGTGGCCGGCGGTCCCTCCGCCCGCCTTCACGCGGACCTCTCCGAACGGGATGTCAAGCTCGTCGTGGACGACCACGAGGTTCGCCGGGGGCTGCTTGTACCACCGCAGCAGCGCACCGACGGGGCGGCCGGACTCGTTCATGTACGACGTCGGCCGGGCGAGGACGACGCGCGCGCCCGCGAGCGACCCCTCTGCGACGAGACAGCCGCTCTTGTGGCTCTTGAACGAGCCGCCGGTCCGCTCGAGCAGGAGGTCGATCGTGAGCGCGCCGGCGTTGTGGCGCGTGCCGGCGTAGCGCGCCCCGGGGTTGCCGAGGCCCACGACGAGACGACGGTCCTCGCGGCTCGCCTCCCCCGGCGAGCGGCGCCAGAGCGGCAACTACTCGGCGGCCGCGGCTCCGCCGGCGTCGCCCTCCTCGATCTCTTCGGCGGTCGCTCCTTCGGCGGCGAGGCGCGCGTCCGCGTCGCCGATGCCGGCCTCCGCCTCGAGCGCCTCCAGCGCCTCCTCGGAGATCGGGGCGACGACGGTCGCGACTACGGTCTCGGGGTCGTCGAGGATCGTGAACGCGCGGCCCTCCGCGAGATCGGACACGCGCATGATGTCGCCGATGTTCAGGTGCGACACGTCCGCCTCGATGACCTCGGGCACGTCGCCGGGCAGGCTACGGACGTGGACCGTGAAGAGCGGGTGCTCGAGGACGCCGCCCTCGCGGGCTCCGGGGGCCTCGCCGACGACGTGGACCGGCACCTCGACCTCGACCTCGACCGTGCGGTCGACCTTGACGAAGTCGGCGTGGAGCAGCGTGCCGCGGACCGGGTCGCGCTGGAGCTCCTTCGTGAGCGCGAGCGTCGTGTCGCCGTCGATCTCGATGTCGAGCAGCGTGTTCATCCCGCTGTCCGAGAGCAGCGCGGTGACGAACTCGCGGCGGTCGACCGAGATCGCGACCGGGTCCATCCCGCGGCCGTAGACGACGGCGGGCACGCGCCCCGCGGCCCGGGTCCTGCGGGCGGAGCCCTTCCCGGCGTCCTGGCGCCTGCTTGCCTTCAGCCTGACCTCAGCCATCGAGAGCCTCCATCGCTAGTTCACGAGTCGTGTCGTACATCCCGCACCGCCCGCCGAGGCGGCCGGTAGCCGCGCCGAAAGCCACGGGCTCCCGGGGGTCGCCCAGCCCGGTAGGGCCGCGGGCGAAGGAGCCATTATGTCCGCTCGGGGGCCGCTGCTCAAATGCCGGCGCTACTCGGGGTCCGGCTTCGGCTCCATCTTGTTGCCCTTGCCCTCGATGATCCGGGCCGGGGCGCCGACCGCCAGCGCGCCGTCGGGGACGTCGCCGCGGACGACCGAGCCGGCGCCGGTGGCCGCCCTCTTGCCGATCCTGGTCGGCGCGACCAGCATCGTGTCGGAGCCGATGTACGCCTCGTCCTCGATCACGGTCTTGTGCTTTTCGCGCCCGTCCCAGTTGCAGGTGATCGTCCCGGCGCCGACATTCACGCCCCGGCCGATCTCGGCGTCGCCCAGGTACGCGAGGTGGTTGGCCTTGCTCTCCTCCCCGATCGTCGCGTTCTTCGTCTCGACGAAGGTCCCCGCGCGGGCGCCGCGCTCGAGCCTCGTCCCCGGGCGGAGCGACGCGAACGGCCCCACCGAGGCCTCCGGCCCCACGACCGAGCCGCGGACGACGGAGAAAGTGATGGTGGCGCCGTCTTCGACCGTCGAGTCCACGAGGCGCGTCTGGGGGCCGACCTGTGCACCCGGTCCGACGACGGTCGCGCCCTCGAGGAACGTGAACGGGTGGATCGTGGCGTCGGCGCCTATCTCGACCCCCGCGTCGATGTAGGTCGTGGCGGGGTCGACGATCGTGACGCCCTGTGACATCCAGTGGAGCGCGGCGCGCCGGCGCAGCGCGGCCCCCGCGTCGGCGAGCTGCGCCCGCGAGTTCACGCCTGCGACCTCCTCGGCCGCCGTCGGATGCGCCACGACGCGGCCTCCCCGGCGCGCGATCAGCTCGAGCACGTCGCCCAGGTAGTACTCGCCCTGCGCGTTGTCGTTGCCGATCGCCCCCACCACGTCCAGCAGTGCGGACGTGTCGAAGGCGTAGACCCCTCCGTTGACCTCCCGGATCGCCAGCTCGTCCGGCGACGCGTCCCGGTCTTCGACGATCCGCTCGATCCCGGCGCCCTCGCTCCTGATCACGCGCCCGTAGCCGCTCGGATCCGGCATCTCGGCCGTGAGGACGGTGACGCTTGCACCCGCCGCGGCGTGCGTCTCGAGCACCGCCTGCATCGTCTCGGGCGTCAGCAACGGCGAGTCCCCGGGCACCACCAGGACGGTCCCCTCCTCGATCCCCGCCCCGAGCCCCACCCGGACCGCGTCTCCCGTCCCCCGCGGCGGCGCCTGCACGACGAGCTCGAGGTCTTCGGAGAACCCCGACGCGGACAGCGCCTGCACGATCTCGTCACCCCGCCGGGACACGACGACCACGCGGCGCTGCAGCGGGAGCGGCGCGAGGGCGGCGAGCACGTGCCCGAGCAGCGGACGGCCTGCCGCGTGGTGGAGGACCTTCGGCAGCCGCGACTTCAGGCGCTTGCCGTCACCCGCCGCGAGGACGATCGCGCTGACGTCGATGACTCCCCCTTTCAGGACGGACCGCTGCCCCGCCTGGACTCGAACCAGAACTTAGGGAACCAAAATCCCTCGGGCTGCCACTTACCCCACGGGGCACCGCACGCACGGTGCCCGTTCATGCTAGTCGCCTTTCTCGGTCGCTCGCCTTTCTTGGCCGCTCGCCGAGGCGACCGGTCGTCTCTTCTTGGCCGCTCGCCGAGGCGACCGGTCGTCTCTTCTTGGCCGGTTGCCGAGGCGACCGGTCGTTAGCTCAGGCGCTCGATGCACTCCGGGCGCGAGCTGGTCACGACGACCTTGTCGAAGTGGTCCTCCACGCCCGCGGCGACCTCCCGGGCATGCGCCTCGTCCGACGCGATCCCGAACAGCGTGGGTCCCGACCCCGACATCACGGCCCCCAGCGCGCCCGCCTCGATCAGCGCCTTCTTCTTCCCGGCGAGCTCGGGCCGCAGCGAGAACGCCGGCCGTTCGAGGTCGTTGTAGAGGAGCGCGGCCACCTCCTCCACGTCTTGCGCCCCCAGCGCGAGCGTCATCTCGGCGCTCCCGACGGGGTCGGTGCCGCGATCCGGCTCCCACACGGCGTAGACGTCGCGCGTCAGCAGAGGGTCGTGCGAGATCCCCAGGACGAACCAGAGCGTCGCGGGGGACGGCAGGGGCGTGAGGCTCTCGCCGCGGGCGGTCGCGAGGGCGGTGCCGCCCGAGATGCAATAGGGGACGTCGGAACCGACGCGGCCCGCCACGCCGACGAGGCCGTCGCGGTTCAGCTCGGTCTTCCACAGCTCGTTCAACGCGACCAGCACGCCCGCCGCGTTGCCGCTCCCGCCCCCGAGCCCGGCGCCGATCGGGATCCGCTTGACGATCTTGATGACCACGCCCTCGTTGCGGGCGCCGTGCTCGACCAGGCGCTGGGCCGCGTGCCAGACGGTGTTCTGCTCCGACGGAGGCAGCAGCTCGCTCACCGAGTCCGCGAGCATCATCTCGACCTCGATCTTCCCGCTGTCGGTGAGCGCGACCTCGATCTCGTCGCCCATCTCGATCCCGTGGAGAATCGTCTCGACCTCGTGATAGCCGTCGGCGCGCCGGCCCAGCACGCGCAGGAACAGATTCAGCTTCGCGTGGGTCTTTATCCGGACGTGTGGGGGTGCTTGCTCCGCATCCATCGCCGGACACGGTAAACGCTGGACCAAGCTTCGCGGCCCTGGTTCGCGCCGCCCGCCCGTGGGTACTTGACCCCTACCGACCACCTATTGGGGAGGGATGCCCGTGAACACCGGAGCCGACCTGTTCAAGCACGAGCTGAAGGACCTGTACGACGCCGAGTTCCGCCAGGCGCAGGCGCTGACCGAGATGGCGGAGAAGGTGTCGGACCCGAAGCTCGCCGAGGCGCTGCGCGAGCACCGGGAGGAGACGCAGGGTCACATCAAGCGCCTCGAGAGCGTCTTCGAAGCGATCGGCGAGGCCCCTCAGAAGGAGGCGTGCGCGGGCGTCATCGGGCTCGTCAAGGAGTTCAAGGACTTCACCGGCCAGGGGCCGGGCGACAAGGTGCTGAACGTCTTCACGACCGAGGCCGCGCTGAAGGCGGAGCACTACGAGATCGTCTCGTACGCCGGCCTCATCAAGCTCGCCGGGCAGATCGGCGAGCCCGAGGTCGTCGACCTCCTCCAGCAGAACCTCGATGAGGAGCTCGCCACGGCGCAGAACCTCGAGATCATGTCGGGGCAGCTAGGCGAAGAGCTGGCTCTCCAGAGCTAGCCACTCCTCTATCCCGAGCTCTTCCGGACGGGCGGTGGGGGCCACTCCCACCGCCCGCAGCGCGTCCTCGACGCGGCCGGTGCCGCCGGCGACTGCGGCGAGCGAGTTGCGCAGCGTCTTCCTCCGCTGCGCGAACGCCGCGCGGGTGATCCCGAAGAGCCGCGCCGGGTCCGCGCGGCCCACGGACTCGTACCGGACGAGGCGCACGAGCACCGAGTCGACGTTCGGCTCCGGGAAGAACACCTTGCGCGAGATGGCCGCCGCCACCGTCGCGGCCGCGTAATAGGCGGCGACGACGCTCACGTGGCCGTACGCCTTCGACCCGGGGGCCGCGGCCAGGCGCTCGCCGGGCTCCCGCTGCGTCATCACGGTGATGGTCCTCACCGCGGGCGCGCCGGCGAGGGCGTCGAGCACGAGCGGCGTCGCGATGTTGTACGGGAGGTTCGCGACGAGCGCGTTCGCCTCGACCGCTCCCCAGTCGAGCTTCGTCGCGTCCGCGTGCACGACCTCCACGTTGCCGGCATCACCGAGCGTCGCCGCGAGGACCGGGTGCAACGAGCGGTCGAACTCGACGGCCGTCACCCTTCCCGCGGCCCCCGCGAGCCCGAGCGTCAGAGAGCCGGCTCCCGCTCCGATCTCGAGCACGTGGTCGTCCGGCCCGACGCCGGCGACCGCGACGACCTTGCGGATCGTGTTGGGGTCGATGACGAAGTTCTGTCCCAGCGACTTCGAGGGCCGGACGCCGTGCTCGTCCAGGAGCTCCCGGAGCCGGCGTGCGCCCAGGAGCTCCAGCTAGACCAGCCCCAACAGTCGCCGGGCATTGAGCGTCGTCGTCTCCGCGACCCGCTCCAGCGGTTCGCCCCGGGCTTCTGCGACGGCTGCGCCGACGAGCGCGCAATGCGCCGGCTCGTTCGGGTTGCCCCGGTGCGGCACCGGCGCGAGGTACGGCGAGTCCGTCTCGACCAGCAGCCGCTCCTCCGGCACGCGGGCGGCGAGCTCGCGCAGAGCGGAAGCGCTCTTGAACGTCACGTTCCCCGCGAACGACACGAACGCGCCGAGCCCGACGGCGCGCTCGAGCTGCGCGGAGTCGCCGGACCAGCAGTGGAAGACGAAGCGCTCCGGCGGAGTCACGTCCTCCAGCGTCTGCAGCGCCTCGTCGACGGAGCTCCTCGTGTGGATGACCAGCGCCTTGTCGTGCTCGTTCGCCCACGCGACGTGAGCCTCGAACACCGCCCGCTGCACGTCGAGATAGGACGTGTCCCAGTGCATGTCGAGGCCGCTCTCGCCGACCGCCACGACGCGATCGTGCGCCAGGAGCGTCTCGATCCGGGCCGCGACGTCGTCCGTCCATTCCTTCGCCGACGTCGGATGGAGGCCCACCGCGGCCCACACCCCCGGAAGCCGGGCCAGCTCTGCCGCGCGGGCCGACGTGGGGTGGTCGGTGCCGCATACGAGCATCTCCGTCACGCCTGCGGCGGCGGCACGTGCGACGACGTCCGCCGGCTCCCCCTCCACGTCGAAGAGGTGACAGTGCGAGTCGAACCACATGGCTAGCGGGAGCCGGCGACGCGGCCGGGATCCGGCTCGGGAGCCCCGCGGACGTCCGGGAGCGCCCTCCGCGGCGAAAAGGTTTCGCGATTCATCCCAGGAATCTCCATTTTGGGCTTTCCCAAATACTGCCAAAGCGGGGTCGAGCGGACAAATCGGTGACCGGATTGACCGGTTTGATGTTTGACTTCCGCCGTACGGGCGTTCAAGATATCCATTACTTACCAGTAACTGCCTGCACCGTTGGGAGCGGTGCACGCTGTGGCGGAGCGCTGGGAGCCTGGGGAAGCAAGGGGTCTGACTAGGATGAAGTCTACCGGGGTAGTCCGCAAGATCGACGAGCTCGGGCGCATCGTACTTCCGTCGGAGCTGCGCAGGGTCTTCGGGATCCGCGAGGGCGACGAGCTCGAGATCAGCGTCGACGGAGACAAGGTCATCCTGCAGAAGAGGCAGGACCTGTGCCTGTTCTGCGGCGCCGCGAACCCCTCGGTCGAGTTCAAGGAACGGCGCGTCTGCGAGACGTGCGCGGGTGAGCTGGGCAAGCTCGGTCGCATCGAGGTCCGCCTCCCGGAGGACGAGGTAATCACCCGATAGGAGGAGCGACCGCACCTTTCGGTACCGAAGAGGCGGAGAGTCTCTCTTTACCGCGGAGCCGGAACGCGCTTCATTCCTCGAGCAGGGCGTCGAAGACCTTGCGCCGGGCCACGCCTGCCTCACGGGCGACCTGCGCCATCGCGTCCTTACGGTCGACACCCTCCTCCATCAGGGCGCGCGCCCGCGCGGCCAGCGCCGACGGTGACGGGTCCGGTCTGTGCTCGTGCACGGCCCCCTCGACCACGAGCGTGATCTCTCCGCGCGCGGGCTTCTCCTTCAATGCCGCCGCGACCTCGCCGAGGGAGCCGCGCAGCACCTCCTCGTAGAGCTTGGTGAGCTCGCGCGCGAGGCTCACGCGGCGGTCGCCCAGCACGTCTTGCAGGTCCTCGAGAGTCGCGTCGATCCGGTGCGGCGATTCGAACAGCACGATCGTGCGCGGCTCCGCGGCGAGCGACTCGATGCGCTTCCGGCGGTCACCCGGCTTTCGGGGAAGGAACCCCTCGAAAACGAAGCGCCCCGGCGCGAGGCCGCTGAGGGCGAGAGCGGTGACGACCGCGCTCGGCCCCGGGACGACGCCGACCTCGACGCCCGCGTCGATGCAGGCGCGGACGAGCCGGTAGCCGGGATCCGAGAGTCCCGGCATGCCGGCGTCGGAGACGAGCACGACCCTTCGCCCCCGCAGCACCTCCGCGACCACCTCGGGCGCTTTGCGGCGCTCCGTCGCGTCGTTGAGGACCACCATGTCGCGCCCCGCGATCCCGAAGTGCGACAGGAGCTTGCGCGTGCGCCGCGTGTCCTCGCACGCGATCAGGTCTGCGTCGCGCAGCGCGGCAACCGCTCGGGGCGACATGTCGTCGAGGTTGCCGATCGGGGTGCCGCACAGCACCAGGCGTCCCCTCTTGCCGGCCTCGGCCGTCATCCCGGCCGCCACGGCTCGAAGGCATAGCGCAACGCTGCCGCGAGCGCTCCGCGCCAGGAAGCCGAGTCCGACGACACCGGCGCACCCGCGAAGAAGCGGCGCGCCGCGGAGACCGCGCGCTCGTCGTTGACGGCGCCGACATGGTCGGAGATCGCGACGACGTTGACCTCGCCGGGCCTCCGCCAGTCGCCCTGAAGCCACACGGAGTCCCCCAGGGCCCACACCGCGAGGCGCCTCGTGCCTCTTCGGGGCGCGCCGGGGCGGTCGTCGAGGTGCACGGGGGCCGCGGGAGCGTCGACGTCGAACCCGGGAAGGCCGATCCCGTCGAGAGCCGCCGCGAGGATGCGCGCCGCGTCACCGCCGGGCTTGCCCGGACCCCGCTCCCCCGGCGCCGGCACTTCGACGGGCGGGCCCGCGCGCGGAGGCGGGGCGACCACGACGGCCGCGTCGGGGAACGCCCCGTCCGGGAGGCGGTCGAGGATTCCCGCCGCCTGCGAGTGCCCGAGCACGACGATCGGAGGATCGAGAACCTGTAGCTGCGCGCCGACCGTCTCGGCGATCGCGTCCAGAGAACCGTGTGTGTCTTCGGCCGAGTAACGGCGCGCGGCTCTCGCGTACGAGAGCACGACGGTGTCGGAGGCGACGAAGCCGAAGTCGCGGGGATCGATCTCCGACAGCGCGCCGGTCTCGCTCGTCGAGTCGGCGCCGCCGAGGAGCGCGAGCGTTCCTTCGGCGGGGGCCCGTCCTGCGGGCGGGGCCTCACGCACGTACCGGTCGAAGAGCGTCGCGGCGCCCAGCGCGAGGACGGTCACGATCGTCACCGCGACCGCGACCGCTCCACCCGCCGGATACGTCTCCTCTTCGAGATGGCTGCGCCAGCCGAGGAGATAGAGCGCGTGCAGCGGACCGGTGCACGCGAGCAACAGGGCCGTCGCCCAGCGCCCCGTCCCGCCGAGCACCGACATCGCCGCGGCGAGCGTCGTGACCACGAAGGCGTACCCGAGGAAAGTGCCGATCTCGGGAACGCCCTTCCCGGCAGGTGATCCCGCTCCGACGTCGAGCGCGGCAGCGCGCCGCGCGCAGTAGACCGCGGGGACGAAGCCCAGCAACGCCGCCGCCCACACGAACGGCGCGTAGCGGATCGCAACGCCCGCGAAGAACAGGACGGCGCTCGGGAGCATCGCCACGAAGGCGAACGCGACGAGACGCAGGCAGCGCCACCACGCGACCTCGAACGCAACCGGCCGCCCGTCCTTCAGCCACAGGGTCGCCGCCAGGACGCCTCCGCGGAGGAGCACCGACAGCACGGCCGCGGCCGCGAACCACGGCCAGCCGCGCCCGTGGGCGAGCGCCTGCTTAGCGTCGAAGAAGACATCCAGAGGGAAGACGGCCGCGCTCGCGGCAGCCGAGCCGTTGCCGGGGAACGCTCCGGTCACGACGAGGGCCGCGGCGATCACGCCCTCGGCCGCGAGCGGCGCCAACGCCAGCGGCGCCTCGCGCAGCGTTGTGAGGCCCGCCAGGATCGTTCGCACAGGCGTGCAGACTAACTATGCTCCCGTTCCGTGGCAGAGGCCCAAGGCGAAGAGCGCGCCGGCGTCCCACCGGAGGAAGACCCGTCGGGCAACCGGCCGGGGTGGACGGGTCACGACTGGATCGCGCTGCTCTCGGTCACTCTCGGGAGCGGCCTCCTGCGGTTCGCCCGCCTGGGCGACCCGAAGCACCTCGTGTTCGACGAGGTCTACTACGCCCGCGACGCGTGCTGGTACGTCTTCGCGTCTCCGTCGGTGTGCGGCATCAGCGGCGAGACCACGATGGTCCACCCGCCGATGTCGAAGTGGCTGATCGCTATCGGGATCAGGATCTTCGGCTACGACTCGTTCGGCTGGAGGGTGGCCGCCGCGGTCGCGGGGACCGTCACCGTCGCTCTTCTGTACCTCCTCGCGCGGAAGATCCTCCGCTCGACGCTCGGCGCGCTCCTCGCGGCCGGCTTGCTCGGCATCGACTTCCTCCACTTCGTCCAGTCACGTACCGCGATGCTCGACATCTTCATCCCGATGTTCGGCGTCGCGGCCGTCCTGTTCGTGGCCTACGACCGGGACCGCATGATGAGATTCGCCGGCAGACCTCCCGAAGAGCGCCCGCACGGGCTGCTCGACCGGCCGTGGAGGCTCGCTGCGGGCGTCGCGGGTGCGGCCGCGGTCGCTTCGAAGTGGTCGGGCGGGACGATCCTGTTGATCGTGATCCTGCTCACGGTCGCGTGGGAGATCTCCTCCCGATATCGCGACGGCCACGAGTTCCCGTTCGCGCGGTTCTTTCGGGAGGAGCTGCAGTCGATCGCGGTGTGGCTCGTGATCGTGCCGATCGTCCTCTACGGCCTGACGTACGCGGGACGCATCGGCGGGTCGTACACCGCTCTGCCGTGGACGGAGGACGCGTGGGTCAACAACGTCTGGAACCAGCAGTTCGAGATGGCGAACTTCCACGACGACCTCGACGCCACGCACAGCTACCAGTCCCCCTGGTGGTCCTGGATCCTGCTCAAGCGCCCGGTGTCGTACGCGTACTGCGGGGGGGCCTCCTGCGACCCGCACCTGCCGAGCGGCGAGGTGAAGGAGGTCCTCGCGACCGGAAGCCCCTTCGTGTGGGGGGCGTCGATCCTCGCGGTGCTCTACGCGTCGTGGCGGTGGGTGCGCCGGCGGGACGTCTCGTGGAGAGGCCCGGATGGGCTCGTCGTCGCGGGCTTCCTGCTGACCTACCTGCCGTGGGCTGTGCTGACCTACGACCGCGAGGCGGTGTTCCTCTTCTACTTCCTCACGACGATCCCGTTCATGTGCCTCGCGCTCGCGTGGGTCGCGACGCGCATCGGGTGGACGTGGGAGGCGAAGGCTGCGATCGGCCTCTTCTCGACGGGCGCGGCGCTGTTGTTCGTCTTCTACTACCCGGTGCTCGCGAACGTGCCGCTTACGGAGGAAGCGTGGCGGGCGCGGATCCGCGCGTTCGACGACTGCGACGTCCCGGAGCCGGAGAAGTCGACCTACACCGTCACCGAGACCGTGAGCGGGAAGAAGGTCGAGCGGATCATGACGAGCGAGGGCCAGAGCGGGGGCCCCCCGAGCGGATGGTGCTGGATCTAGGGTGAGCGCGTAGAGATGGGACTGAGATGGAGCTAGGGATACCGACGCTCGTTCTCGTAGTGGGTTTTCATCTTGCGGTGTGGTTCGAAGCGAGAGCCATCCCGGAGTGGGCGTGGGCGGGTGCCGGATATCGCAGGACGATCTGGCTCCCGCGTATCTGCTGATTGTGCCCGGCGTGATGACGATTCTCTACGTGGTGTTCGTTCGACCGAAGCTGAGAAAAGTGCGCGCCCGGACTGATCGCCCAAACTGAGCGCTACCTTCCGGGACAAGTTCGTCTCCGTGCCAATCGTTGAAGCGTCGCATCCACGGTACCGGCTTGAAACGGGGCTTGACTAATTGTCAATGCCTAGTCATACTCCTGACAGATCAAGCGGCGCGAACCGTTTGCGGGCGAGGGGCGGACAAGATGAACCGTGGGCGGCTCCAGCGCGGCGCACTGCTCGTTCTCATTCTGGTAGCAGCCCTGTTCGCCCAGACGGCCGTGTCCACGGCTCAACCTCCGGGAAGCGAACTGGCTGAAGACGTCCCATCCGAGGTCGTCGGTTCGGAAGCCTCCGTCGCGGTGCTAGACGTCTCGGCATTTCCTTCGGCCGGGAACGCCGTGTTCGAACCCGGGACGATCAACGAAGAAACGTTTTCGTACTCGAGCATAGACGAGACCAGCAGCCTCCTCGTGGGGGTCACACGTCCGACTCCCCTGGCGCATGCCGCCGGAGCGTTCGTGCAGGCGCCTGCGGCAGATTTCTCCGACGCGCCGAGACAACCACTAGCCCCTCCCGCGAGTGCTCCGCCCCTTCCTGCGCTCGACGGCGAGACGGAATCATCCAACACCGTCTCGGACCCTTGCTACGAGAGCACGGGACAGATGTGTGACGAGAAGGTTGCCGAGCTGGTCCAGTCGACGGAGCCGTGCCAGGACATCATCGACCAGACGTGCGAAGACAGAGTTGCCGAAGTGGTCCAGTCGACGGACGCATGCGATCCCGATAACACCGGCCAGACGTGCGAAGAGTTTGTGGTTAAGGAGCTCGAATCAACGTGTGCCAGCGTGACGGCACAGTGGCAGGAAGCTTGCTTGGATGTGGCGGAGCAAGCTGGCCCCGGTTGTTTTGTGTCCGCCGAACCCCTCCTCGACTGCGTCGAGGAGATGCGTCAACGCCTTCTAGGGATGACGGCGGCCATTGGGGTGGATCAGCCCAACGGCGGTTTCTATCTCATGGCGACCACCGACGGCGGCCCGGCGACACCCTTGGTGTACTGCGGGCATCGGGAACACGCAACGTGGCCGCCGGGCCCCGGCCCAAAATTTCTTACATTCGGCGCGGGGATCATTTGCGTCGGATCTGCGCCTCCCACTGTCCTCGGGACTGGTAGCGCCCGCCTTGACGTTCACATAGACCAGCCCAACGATCCAGATAACGCGTTATTCGTTATCCATGACCAGAGCCTTCCGTACCTTTGCATCCCATGCAACAATAATGCGCGCGCCACTGCTAAGCCCCATCCAGTCTTCAACGGAGTTCGCTATCAAGTTGCTCATGAGTTCACTCTCACTAGTGCGGGAGGGGTCTGGTTCGGTTCAGATCAACACTGCCTGGGATGGGCCACGCCAGAATTGCATTGTCTGTTCACGGTTGAATTTCGCATAACCAAGGCCGGTAGCGAGTGACCAGAAGTTCGCGTGCTGCAGTCCTTTTGGTCGTTCTCGTGGCAGCGACGATGCCAAGCGCCGGCGCGACACCGGCGCCCGCGCCCATACTTCAGAAGTACGAGGGCGCAACCGCTACCTGGCTGACTCATGTACACGGTTCGTCATACGACCTCCTTGCCATTCAAGCGACACGGTATGAGCGAGCGACCGGTGGCGATGCTTCACTCGACGTCTTGGTTCAGCAAGGACAGTGCGAGGAAATCGAGCCTTCCTATTTCGACTGCACAATCACGCGAGAGCGCGGGTTCGACGGCCGCTCAGCATCCTTCAACTCGAATGCGTCGACCATTCGCGTTGATCTGGACAATGTTCGTCACAGCTCTGTCCTTTGGAAGTTCAGTAGCTCCCTCGGCATGTATTCACCGCGCGACTCCTACTGCACAGGATCGGCACCCGACACTCTGCCCCGGTTGGAGGCTCAGAGCAAGGCGACTGCGACAGGTTGGCTCTTGGGCAAGCGGGTAAGAGACCTTTCTTCGGATCCTTTCGCTCTGGAATACCGCGGATGGACGGCCTCCTCTTGCTCGGTCGAGATTCCTCAGCTCCTCACACCACGCTTGCGCTGATCCCAAAGACGCAGACAGGCGCAGCGCGCTCGCCTTAAGATGCAGACACGACCCAGGGATCGTGAGTCAACCGGCAAACGCGCTCGTAGGATAAGACGAGGATGACAAGGCACCCCGATGGCGACAAATTCTCTGACTCAGCCTGGACGGCTGCCGTCGAGGCTCAAGCGGAGTCCCGCAGGAACGTCGTCTATGAAGTCGAGCTCGAGGTTGAGGACGAGGTCCGCACCGTGAGGATCACTGCCTGGATGTACAACACCAATTTCGGTGAGCATTCCCTCGTAACGTTTTGGGACCAGGAACGGCCGGTCGCGAGCTTCAGTGCTCGACACGTGAGACAGATCCGGATCGTCTCAGACACCGAGGCGACGTGACCTCGGCAGTCCGTGGCCGAACCTCGAACAGCGGCTGCGCCTAGGGCTCCTGCACCTCGATCACCTCGACGTCGAATATCAACGTCGCGTTCGCCGGGATCACCGGCGGGTTGCCTGCCGCGCCGTAGCCGAGCTCGGGCGGGATCGTCAGCTTGCGCCGGCCCCCCTCCCTCATCCCGGGGATCCCCTCGACCCATCCTTCGATGAGGTTGCCGGACTCGAGCGCGAACGAAACGGGCTCGCCGCCGCGCGACGAGTCGAACTCGTCACCGTTCTCGAGCGTGCCCGTGTAGTGGACGACGATCGTGTCGCCGCGCGCGACCTCGTCGCCGTCACCGCATTCGAGCTCCTCGTACTCGAGGCCGGAGTCGGTCGTGACGGTCTGACCCTCCTCGCAACCGCCGGCGTCATCACCGCCCCCGCTCTCCCCGGACGGCGAGTCGTCACCGCAGGCGGCGGCGAGCAGGAGCAACGCGACGAAGAGCGCGACCCATCGAAGAGACCTCATGCCGCCAACCCTAAGGGTCCTCGCGGCGCAGCGTCGCCGTGATCCCGGCCGACGCCGGCGTGACGGGGCCGATCGAGTCGAAGTGGGCGGTGTAGTCACCGGTCGCGATCCCCGACGTCGACTGGTAGCCCCCGCAGTCGTCCGCTCCGGGTGCCGCCGGGGGCGGGGCGAGGTAGTCGAGGTCGCCGCTGAGCAAGGGAGCCGCGACGTCGCCGTCCACGCTCGCAGTGGTCAGATCGTCCGACGCCTCGAACGCCGCGGGGGTCGCGACGGTGACCGATATCCGATGCGCGGTCCGCGCCTTCCCCGAGGAACCCACGACGAGGACGCTCTGGTCGACCTTCCCCTCGTCGGTCTTGAACGCGCCCACGCCGACACCCGTGTCCGCGTCGATCGCCGAGAACGACAGGTGATCCGGGCACGGTGCCTGCCCCGGCTGCCCCTCGCAACGGAGGTTGTTCGCGCGGTACAGCACGACGCGTGTACGCGGGAACCTGATCTTCCCGAAGTACTCGTCGCGCGCGTCGAACCGGAACGTCCCCCGGAACCAGCCGGCGCGGTACGAGACGGAGCCGCTGCAGTTCGCCGGGTCCCGCGCTCTGACGAACTGGCTCTCGCCGGAGAGCCTCATCGAGATCCGGCCGTTGCTCCCCATACCCCTTCCGGTGGACAGCGAAGACGGCTTGAGGTCGCGGTCCATGCGCAGCGCGCCCTTCGGGAGCGTCCACCCGAACGTGCTCGTCTGCGTCTGCGTCCCTTCCACGGTCGTGCGCGCGAACGAGATGCTGAGGTTCGTCCGGGCGGACGCGTTCTGCTTGAATGCGAGGACGGTCCAGTCGTAGCCCTTGTGACGGGGCCGCACGAACTGCGCCAGCATCAGGTTCGCGGTGTCGAACTGCTGCTGCGCCTCGGCGAGGAAGGTCTCGACCGAACGCGGGAGGTCGAGCGCCGTAGCCGGGGGCACCGGCTCGCCGCCCGGCCGCGCGCTTGCCGGCACGCGTGGCGGCCCGGCGAAGACGCCGGCGGCCACTGCGCCGGCGACGAGGACCGCGCTCGGCGACCGACGGTTCTGTCTCATGGGCGACCTCCATCCACCTCCGCGCGCAAAGGCGCGCTCCCCCGAACCGGACAAGTATGCCCTTTTGGCGCAAAAGCACCTCGACAGGGGGTTCCGAAACGGGCACAATGGCCGAACGGGTTGAGAGGCAGCCTTCCAGCCATGGGCGGCTTAGGGAGGGCGAATGGCAAGCACCGCGATCTGCGTCAACTGCGAGCGAACCGTCTACCTCGAAGAGAACGAGACCGGTTCCTGTCCCGTGTGCTCCTCGCCCGTCATCCCTGCGCTGACCGCTCATCCCGTTGCCGCGCTCGAGGGCTACTACCTGGGCTGACTCCTAGCGGGATCGCAAGCCATCCCGCCCCGACGTCGATCCCTCGTCGCTCGACGTCGTCGGCCGCCGCCGACGGCCGTCGTCACTCGGATCTCGTGAAGTGTCTGTATAGCGGCAGCGCGAACCAGAAGAACCCGAACGATCCCGCGGCCAGCGCGGTCACGAGCGCGGTCGTCCCCGGGTACAGGAAGTCGGTGATGAAGAACACGACGCACGACATCGCCAGCGCGAGGAACGTCATGCCGGCGATGACCATCTTGTTCCCGGTGGCGAGCATCTGCTCCTTGTCGTGCTCCCGCCACCGCAATCGGTGATAGGTCGTCGGCGCGATCAACAGCACCGTTGCGACCGTGGTGCACAGGAACGCGGCGAAGTAGACGCCCTTCTGCGTCGACGTCACCCGCCCGAAGTCCTGGCTGAAGGGCACGACGAGCAGGAACGCGAACAGGACCTGGACGCCGGGCAACGCGACGCGCAGCTCGTTCAGGAGCTCGATGAGCTCCCGGTCGTGTTTCTGTGTCATCCCGCTGGTCTACCGCGATGGAGCGCGGCGGAAACGGGAGCCGTCGGGATCTAGGCCGCGCAGGGCCTGTCGAGCGCGTCGCACACGGTCAC
This sequence comes from Actinomycetota bacterium, assembly GCA_030861725.1. GTDB lineage: Bacteria > Actinomycetota > CADDZG01 > CADDZG01 > WHSQ01 > JALZEG01. The sequence goes on from JALZFC010000018.1 coordinate 53,346, forward strand.
GATCACGCGGCATACGACGGCGAAGTCGGGGTGGCACCGCGCCTGCGCCGGAGCAGCCGGCACAAGGAGCACCGACGACGCCACGGCCGCTACCACCAGGAGCCGGAAACTCTTCATCGTCTGATCCTTTCGAAGAACTTCGATCCCGCCCATCTTGACCCCTCTTGCGCGCCGGTGATCAGCCCCCGCGGCCGCGCAGCATCAGACCCAGCGCCACCAGCGCGACCGTGGCCCCTCCCAACGCCAGGAGCGGCATCGGGATGCCTCCGTCGTCGTCGTCGTCCGCGGCCGCGCCGGGCGGGGCCGATTCCGGCGCCGAGCAGTCGCGCTCGCCACGGACCCTGAACGTCCAGCGGTCGCGCGTGTCGTGGCCGTCGACCGCCGAGATCACGTTCGTCTCGACGTTCCACTTGCCGGGCTGACCCGCCGCGAGCGGAACGGTCAGGTCGAAGTTCTGCACCTCGACGTCCGCCACGACGTCGCGCCCGCACCCGTCGACGACCGTGACGGCAGCGTCGCCCGTCGGAGGCTCGGTGAACGTGACCTGCAGCTCGTCGGGTGCCGCGCCCAGCGTCGCCCCCTCCTTCGGAGACGACGCGGAGCGCTCGGCGTGGGCTCGCGCAGGACCGGCCTGCGCGAGCCCGAGGACCATCGTCGCGGCGACGAGCGCCGCCGCTCTCATACGGACCTCACCGTGCCGGGACGCCTCAGCGCGAGCACGAGAGCGATCAGCGCGAGCACGAGAGCGAGGCCGCCGAGGATCGTCGCGGTGCCGGTGCCCTCGTCTTCGTCGTCGTCTTCGGCGTCGTCGTCCGGAGCCTCCGCGCCCCCGGCGCGCAGCTCCGCAAGCGCCGCGATCTGCCCCTCGCCCTCGTCCAGCCCCAGGTCGTAAGTGGTCAGGGTCGCGGCCGGCGTCTCCGAGTCGGCCTCACCGGTCCAGCGCACGACCTCGCCGCCGGAGTAGATCTGTAGCGCCTGGAACACGAGGGTCTCCTCGCCGTCGGGCACGCGCGCGGAGAAACCGAACTCGAGGAACTCGCCGGGCCGAATACGTCCGCCGGACCACGTCACGCGGCCGACGGCCTCGGTGATCTCCTGGCCGAACGCGTCGATCGGCTCGGCGAGCTCGACCATCTTCACCTTCCGCTTCCAACCGTCCTTCGGCTCGAAGGTGACGAATGTCAGCGGAGGCATCTTCACGACGACCTTCGTGGTGTCGGCGTCGGGCCTCTCGTTGGGTACCCGGACGACGAACCGGGAGAACGTCCCGGCGATCGCCTCGTTCGGCTGCACGGTCACGTGCGCGACGGCGGCCGAAGCAAAGCCCGCGACGACCGCACCTGTGAGCGCGCCCAATAGAGCTCTTCTCATGTGTGTCTCCCATCTCGAGGGCCGCGGGATCCCGCGGCCGGGTCAGCTCGGAGAACCGGCTGGAGACGGGGGACCGCGGAGGTTCCACGCCGCGCGGCCGACGGACGTCGCAGGAACGGCCGCCCGCCGCGTAGCGGGCAAGAGCGGCGCGCTCGCCTCGCTAGGGGGTGCGGCGAAGAGGCGGAGCAGTGCGTCGACGGTGACGCGGACGAGCATCACCAGCGCGGTCGCGACGAGCGCGACGACGAGCTGGACGACGAGGCCGATCAGGAACGCCGGCTCCTGGAGGAGGCCGGCAGCGCCGTGCCCCCGTTCCCATGCCTCGAGGACCACGAAGCCGGCCGTCTGCACCGCCCACAGGAGCGCCGCCACGCGAACCCGGGAGACGCCGGGCCCGGCGACGCTGCAGCGCGCCCGAACGCATCCCATGACGATCCCGATGACGCCCGCGAACGCCGCGGCGACGGCGAGGGTGCCGAGCGGCCCGTGCTGCGAGTGACCCGTCATCGCCAGGAGCGCGGCGCGGTCGTGCGTGTCCGGGGCGACGACGAAATAGGAGGCCGCGTGCCCGGCCAGCAGGCCCGCCAGCGCGACCAGCACGAGCCCCACACGAGAGCGCAGATCCATCGCCTGGATCGTAGCGGAGACTGCCGGCGATCCGTTCGAGATCAGGCGGTGCTGCGCGGCCGGAACGAGCGCCGCAGCACCCGAAGTCCCGGACGCGTCAGCTCTCGCTCGCGCAGCGCCGGCGGATCTCGGTCTTGGCTTCGGCGGGGAACCCCGGGAGCGACAGCAGATTGTTGGGCAGGTCCCCGTCCGCCTCGGTCTTCAGGTACTTACGGTTGCCCCGGCGCGCGACGACGACGGGGACGCGGTCCCCCACCGGGGCCTCGACGTAGAGCGACAGCTCGCCGGCCTCGATGCCCGCGATCGCCTGCTCCTGCGTCAGGCGCCAGTGACCTCCGTCCGGCTCGACGCCGCCGACGGCGAGGATCCGCCGGCGGGGGTCGAACCGAAACGGTTTGTCTACCCACCGGACCTCCGTCCCGCGCGCGGCGACCCGCCGCGCCTCCGCGACGATCGCGCGGACGGACGGTCCCCCGACCCGCAGCGCGGCAGTGATCGTCTCCGGCTCGGCGCGAGCGAGCTCGTCCACGGACGCGATCCCGGCGGCGGCGAGAGCTCGCTCCCGCTGCGGCCCGATCCCGTACACCGACGAAGTAGCGACCGCCGCTCCCCCGCGCGGCGGAACCGTCATGCGGTCTCCGGGGAGAGGCCGGCCGTGCGGGTGGGCCTCGTGCGGAGGGCACTCCGATGCCGGCGCGGGTGGGACGGGATGGCGCCCCGGAGGCGTGGCCGGCCACAGACCACCCGGAGGCACCGGCGGGAGCTGCGGCGGAGCGACGTCGTACGCGACGCGCGGCTCCGACACCGTGAGCTCCCCCGGCGCGTCGGCGACGAACGTCAGGGGGACGGTGACGGTCGAGGGGAAGCGCAGCGCCAGGCGCCGGACTTCGACGACCTCCGGCTCGCCAGGCGGCAGGACGAAGACGACCGCGGCCGCGGCGGCTCCTGCGGGAACGGTCGATCGAACGACGCGGGGGTCGAACGCGCCGGGGGTGAGCGGTTGCACGATCGGCGGAGCCACCGGAACGTCCCCGGCGTCGAGCCATTCGACCTCGAGACGAGCGGGGGCCGCGACGTCGGCGGGCACGTCCGCTTCCAGCTCGAGCTCGAACGCGGCGCCGGCCTCCGCGGGGACCCGCTGCAGCAACCGCGCCTCGGCGCTGCCGTCGTTGCCGAGGACGGCTCCTCCGGCTCCCACCTCGACCGCCAGCTCGTAGGTCGCGCCCGCGGCGAGAGACCATCCCGAGGGGACGCCGTCCGGTCCGCTCCTTCTAAGGCCGCCGTTGACCAGGCCGCCCGCAGTCGCCCGCAGCGACACCTGGTCGACCAGGAGAAACGCGCCGCGCGCGACGTCGAGCCTGACCTCGACCTGTGTCGTGCCTCCGGGAGCGATCACGTCGAGGCCGTGGACGGCGACGCGGCCGGGCTCCTGGGTCATCGCGGGCGGGGTGCCGCCTTCGGGAGCGGCCATCTCGAAGCCGCGTCCCTCGACCGCGACGGGCTCCTCGGCCTTCGCCGGCGTCCCGCCGCCGATCTCGACGCGGTCGATCCGCAGCGTCTCGTCGCCGATCCACAGCAGCTCGAGGACCGCGTCCTCCGGCCTCGGGGGGCCGCGGCGCGTGACCACCTCCGCCTCGTAGCGGCAACCGGCGGCGGCCCCTACCACCTGTGACAGCCCCGTGCGCGCCTCCTCCGAGCCGAGACGTGCACCTGCAGCCTCGGTGCGCGGGTAGGGCTGGACGTTCCCCGCCGTCACCACCCAGTGCTCCAGCACGTCGACGGTGCCTTCGCCGTCCGGGCGCATCCCCGTGGCCCACGAGGAGAAGCCGCCGTTCGACAGATGCTCGACGTCGGGGCACGGCGAGGCCGCCGCCGCTGCCCTCGTCACGACCGAGCCGAGGGCGTCCCCCAGCTCGGGGAGGTCGAGCTCGAGCTCCAGCCGGCCCAGAGGCGCGAACCGGTCGAGCGTCACCAGGTTCGCGGGCCCGGCCGATCTCGCCACGGCCCCCGGCGCGAGATCGATCCTCCCGGGGGCTCCCACCTCGACCCGTACGGGCATCTCGAACGCCTCGGGGACCTTCCGGAGCCGGACGAACGCCTCCAGCGGGTCCGTCGCGCCGACCGCGGTCGCGGGGCGCCACGACAGCCCCGCGTCCAGCGACGTCTGGACACCGGGACCTTCGGGCGAAGAGGGCTCGGCGGCCCACTCGGCCGCGCCCTCGAGGCACTGCAACACCACCCAGTACCTCCTGCCCGCGTCGAGGCGGACCTCCGCCGGCAGCGGGACGTTCACCCACGCCGGGCGGCCACCGGGGTCTCTCGACACCCGCACGTTCACGGGCTGCGCGAGGAGCGGCTGGTCCCACGGCTTCCCGTCCGCGTCGGACACCAGCGTGAGACCGAGGCTCGCGCCTCCGGGGGCCGGGAGCAGGAGCAGGTCCACGCCCGAGATCCGCTCGTCGACGAGCGCCTCCACCGGGTGCGCCTGCGACCGGTCCGCGGCGACCGCGACGAAGAACGGCGGTGTCACCTCGCCCAGCGCTCCGCGCGCGACGCGGCTGGACTCGAAAGAGCCGGTGACGCGGCCGAGGGTCCCACCCGGCGCGACGACCGCCCCCGCGGGAAGGTCGACCGACAACACCGCGGGCGCGCCGGTGGCGAGCGACGAGTGGTCGAACGCGAACGTCGCCTCCGGCAGCCCGGGGGGCAAGGCCTCCTGCGTCCGCAGGTACTCGACCGTGCACGTGACGTCGAGACGGCACAGCGCGTCGGAGTGGACCGTCACCGCGACCTCCGCGGATCCGTTCACCACCTCGGCGGTGCGCAGCGCCTCCTGGAGCACCGCCGCGAAGTCCGGCGTCGTCTCCTCGGACGCCAGCTCGCCCACGCGCGTCCAGAACGGCGGCAGCATCCCGGCGCGCACCGAGACGTTCGTCGGAACGGAGCGGACGGTGACCGAGCTCACGACCGCGCCGTCACCGACCCCGGACAGGCGGAACCTCGAGACGGTCAGACCGGGAACGTCCGCCGGGTCTTCGCCAAGCTCGAGCTCCGGGTCCTCGGGGCCCGCGATCGTGCCGTTCGGCGCGATCTTCAGGAACACCCCGCCGGCGTCGGCCTGCAGTGTCGCGCCTGCGAGGTCCGTCCCCCTTATGCAGCGGAGCGTCCTGCGCGCATGGAGGTCGACCTCGACGAAGCCGTTTCCGGAGACGACCGTGCATCCGAGCGCGCCGGGATCCCCCGGCAGGACCATGTACGTGAACGGCTCCACGCCGGCGACCGGAGGTGACGGCGTGATCGTCACCGTCGCCGCCGTGACGACGGCGTCCGGCGGCAACCCGTGCAGGTGCAGGGTGAGGTCGCCCTCGAAGGGCGCAGGGCCGGCCCGCCGGGCCGCCGTCAGTCGCATGCGCTGTCTAGCGGGCGCCGGGTCGTCAGGCCCTCAGGAGGACCATCAGGTCCACGACGTGGTCGACGTTGGGCATGGCCAGGTGCAGCGTGTCGTAGTTGACGTGCGTGACCACGATGCGCTGCGCGGCCGGCACTCCGCCGGTTCCCGAATCCCCTCTTTCCTCGGGCTGCGCCGCTTCCATCTCGCGCGCTTCCGTTTCCTTGGCCGCGGGTGCCCGACGGCCCTGGGGGGTCTCACGCGGGGCCGAGGACGCGGGGATGCCGCAGGTGAGCTCGCACTTCCGCGGCTTGATCGCCACGTACAGGTCCTCCCACTGGTCCGCGCGCTTCAGCTCGTCGACGGTCCTGTTCTCCCGGCAGCAGCCGTCGATCCAGTCCGTCTGGCAGTGCTCGATCTCGTCGTTCGGGTCCTTCGCGAACGCGCTCCACATGTCCTGGACGACGTCCGAGATCGAGTCGTCCCCGTCGTACACGACGCCGAGCTCCTGGAGGAAGGCCTCGAACCGCAGCCCGAGCTGGTGCTCGTCACGTCCGTACGAGACGTCGAGCGAGTATTTGTCGCGGTCTTCGTGCCCGTAATAGAAGAGGACCTTGCACGTCTCGTGCGGCGGCGTGTCGGTGACGGTCAGGAGCTCGTAGGCGTCGACGAGCGGGAACCTGCCGATGTCGTGCTCGAGGAAGACCTCTTTCATGCCCTCCTTGCCGGCGAAGCGCTTGATGTAACGGCGATAGACACTCGGACCCTCGTGCTCGTGCAACTTTCCCGCGTAGCGCTCGTCCAGGCGCTGCTCCCAGTCGGTGTCCGACCGGGTCGCGAACTTGTCGCTGTTGCCTGCCCGGTCGACGCCGGTCTTGCGGATCTCCTCTTTCGCCGCTTCGACGCAGGCCGAGATGTGCTTCTTCACCTCGACCTGCATCGCGTTCCAGTCCTCGGCCGTGATCGGGTCCCCCGGGTTGCGCGGGATGTACGGCGCGTCGTCGGTCATGTCCCTCTCCCTTCTTCGTCCGTCGTCGTCGTGGAGCCGGGTGATGGGTCACGCGTGGCGCCGGCGTGCACGCCTGCGGCCTTCGCCTGCAGCAGGCCCACGCGGCTCGCTCCGGCGAGGTCCGCGGCGCGCACCGGAGGGGGGTCGCCGAGAACGGCCACCCGGGCGTTCTCGAAGCGCGCCGACTGCAGCGCGATCGTGACGTCGAACCGTGCCGGTCCCGACGTCCGCGCCGAGATCGATATGTCGTTCCCCCACGTCCCCTCCTCCTTCGCCTCGATCTTCAGGAACGCGCCGCCGAGTCCCTCCTCGCTCAGGTAGATGCGCGCCGGCGAGCCGGCGCCGCCGAGCGTCAGCTTCCGCGGCTTGCGGAACGGCATGGGGACCGCGCTCCAGCCGAGCGGGACGAGCGTCTCCACCGAGGCGGTGACGAGGTCGGACGGCTGCGCCGCCGCGGGGGGCGGGCCGGGGTGGCCCTCGTTGATCAGCTTCGCGAGGAAGCGCTCGTCGTCTTCGGGCTCCGTGACCGCGGCGACGTACGACTCCGGCTCGTCCCCCGGCTTCGAGAAGCGGCCGAGGTTGAAGCGCGCGCCGAAGCGGGGGTGGAGGTCGGGGGGCAGGTTGACGGCGAACGTCCCCGCCGCGCGGCGGCTCCACGAGAAGGAGACCTCCGCGGTCGCCCCGGCCGGCGCGGTCGCCGAATCGAACAGTGACAGGTCCCAGTCCTCGTCGCCCGCGGTGGCGCGGACGACCGCAGCGCGGCCGGACCACCACGCCGCCTCGCGTGAGCCGACGAACCTGCTGACGTCGAACACGCCTCTCTCGCCGCACGGCCCCACTCCGAACACGCCGCTCCCGAACTCCGTCGCGTCGAAGCGCGCGACCAGGCAATCGAGATACCGCCACCTCGACCGTCCCGCCTGCAGGCGCAGCGCCGTCGACTTGTCGAGCGGCTCCGCCGTCAGCAGCGCCGACGGGCGACGCGTGAGCGCGCTCTCGAACGAACGGTCGTGCGTCGCGTCGTGGCCGATCGTCACGCCGCGATACGACTCTCCCTCCCCCGCCGGCCCGCGGACGAGGACGTCGAATGCGGGCGCGACGATCTCGGATTTCAACAGCAGAGGCGCCGAGTCCACGACGACGCCGGCCGCGACGACGATCCGCCCGGTGAGGTCCGGCGCAGCGCGGTCGAGCCGCACGACCGTCCCGTCGCCCTCCACGACGTCACCCCCCGCGCCGAGCCGTCCGACCACCGCGCCGCGCCGCCCGACGGCGGTGCCGTCCGGGAACCAGGCCGCGGCAGCCGCCGTGCGTACTTCGATCGCGGGTGCGTCTCCGGCCGCCGCGTCCAGCCCCCGCACGAG